>NZ_CP133091.1:0-712500 GCF_030908385.1 Mangrovimonas sp. YM274 | reverse complement strand
GTGGGTTGCCCCATTCGGATATCTGCGGATCAAATCGTATGTGCCGATCCCCGCAGCTTTTCGCAGCTTATCACGTCCTTCTTCGCCTCTGAGAGCCTAGGCATTCCCCATACGCCCTTGTTTAGCTTATTGTACTTTTTGTCTTTTTAATGAGTTACGTTATTGCTCGTTACAATAACATTTTATTTTTCATGTATATCTTTCCAATATGTCAATGAACTTCTGTCCCTTAGGGACTCGTGGAGAATATCGGAGTCGAACCGATGACCTCCTGCGTGCAAGGCAGGCGCTCTAGCCAGCTGAGCTAATCCCCCGTTATCTTTAGCTGTCAGTTAACAGTTATCAGTTAACAGTACTTATAACGGCTACTCAACCTCTAAAATTTCCTTTCAGTTTTTAATGAACTTATTTCCAATTGTTAATTGCCTATTGGCAACTGATCATTGGATTTTGTAGTCTCAGGCAGACTCGAACTGCCGACCTCTACATTATCAGTGTAGCGCTCTAACCAGCTGAGCTATGAGACTGTTTGCAGACTCAAGACTTCTAGACTCAAGATTCAAGACCTAAAGTCTTGGCTCTTGCTTCTTGTCATCTTGTTTCCATGTTTTAAATTAACAGCTAAAGAACAGGCGCACCTTAAGCTCCTTTTTCCAGTTTCGTCGTCTTTCTCTAGAAAGGAGGTGTTCCAGCCGCACCTTCCGGTACGGCTACCTTGTTACGACTTAGCCCTAGTTACCAATTTTACCCTAGGCCGCTCCTCGCGGTGACGGACTTCAGGCACTCCCGGCTTCCATGGCTTGACGGGCGGTGTGTACAAGGCCCGGGAACGTATTCACCGGATCATGGCTGATATCCGATTACTAGCGATTCCAGCTTCACGGAGTCGAGTTGCAGACTCCGATCCGAACTGTGATAGGTTTTGTGGATTCGCTCCTGCTCGCGCAGTGGCTGCCCTCTGTACCTACCATTGTAGCACGTGTGTAGCCCAGGACGTAAGGGCCGTGATGATTTGACGTCATCCCCACCTTCCTCGCGGTTTGCACCGGCAGTCTTGTTAGAGTTCCCGGCATGACCCGATGGCAACTAACAACAGGGGTTGCGCTCGTTATAGGACTTAACCTGACACCTCACGGCACGAGCTGACGACAACCATGCAGCACCTTGTAAGTAGTCCGAAGAAAGTCTGTTTCCAGATCATGCAACTTACATTTAAGCCCTGGTAAGGTTCCTCGCGTATCATCGAATTAAACCACATGCTCCACCGCTTGTGCGGGCCCCCGTCAATTCCTTTGAGTTTCATTCTTGCGAACGTACTCCCCAGGTGGGTCACTTATCACTTTCGCTTAGCCACTCAGACCGAAGTCCGAACAGCTAGTGACCATCGTTTACGGCGTGGACTACCAGGGTATCTAATCCTGTTCGCTCCCCACGCTTTCGTCCATCAGTGTCAGTACGTTGTTAGTGATCTGCCTTCGCAATCGGTATTCTATGTAATATCTATGCATTTCACCGCTACACTACATATTCTAACCACTTCACAACGACTCAAGACCGACAGTATCAAGGGCAGTTCTACAGTTGAGCTGCAGGCTTTCACCCCTGACTTACCGGTCCACCTACGGACCCTTTAAACCCAATGATTCCGGATAACGCTTGGATCCTCCGTATTACCGCGGCTGCTGGCACGGAGTTAGCCGATCCTTATTCTTACGGTACCGTCAAGCTCCTACACGTAGGAGTGTTTCTTCCCGTACAAAAGCAGTTTACAACCCATAGGGCAGTCTTCCTGCACGCGGCATGGCTGGATCAGGCTCCCGCCCATTGTCCAATATTCCTCACTGCTGCCTCCCGTAGGAGTCTGGTCCGTGTCTCAGTACCAGTGTGGGGGATCCCCCTCTCAGGGCCCCTATCTATCGTCGCCTAGGTGTGCCGTTACCACACCTACTAGCTAATAGAACGCATGCCCATCTCTTACCGCCGAAACTTTAATACCATTGTGATGCCACATCGGTATACTACGGGGTATTAATCCAAATTTCTCTGGGCTATCCCCCTGTAAGAGGTAGGTTGCATACGCGTTACGCACCCGTGCGCCACTCGCCGGCGGAAAAGCAAGCTTTTCCCCGCTGCCGTTCGACTTGCATGTGTTAGGCCTGCCGCTAGCGTTCATCCTGAGCCAGGATCAAACTCTTCATCGTTAAATCTTAAATATTATTCAGACTCCCGAAACGGAATTTTCTTGGTTCTCAAAATGGCTTGTTCTTTGTTTGACCAGATCTTATAAAAGATCCAATCTTACGCTGTCAATTCAATATGTTAATGAACTTGTCTTCTTTGTTTTTCCTAAGCTCAGCGCTTAAGCGGGTGCAAATATAGAACCCTTTTTTGAGTCTCACAAACAGTTCGGTTATTTTTTTTTAAAAGTTTTTTTTTCGTGGCGCAATCGCCTCTCAAAATCCCTATAACCGATACTCTCAATGAACTTCTTTCGCTCCAACAGCACTCGCTGTTTTTGCGGGTGCAAATATACCGCCTTTTTGGATATGTGCAACTCTTTTTTTGTGGTTTTGAAAAATATTTTGAGATAGGGATTTTAGAAGTCTAAAATTGAAGTGTTTGGTTGCGGAAATATTTTATGGTTTATAGGAAATGGCGTATTGAGCTTTCTAGATACCCCCTTTTTGAATACATACTATATATAGTGTGTACAGCCTGCATAAATACAAAATAGCCCTTTGTCATATATATAAAGGATATTCCAAAACAGGAAAAACTTCTATTCACCCACCATTATTCCGAATGAAGAAACATCTTTTAATACTGAGTAAAAACTATTTTGATATCAATGGAGGGATAATCAACAATCAATTCTCATTCACAATAGCCCCTAAACCAAACAAATAATTGTCTCGATTAGTAGAAAATTCATAGTCATCACCGTTTTTCTTCCATATAGATTTATGGTCGGCTCCGAATAACAACTTTCCATCACAGCGGCATCATCTTTAAATCTTCAAAGATAAACACCGTCTTCTTCACCCTTTAAACATTTCTCTACACAACCCAAAGCAACCAAGTGACCATCTTAATATCTTTCGGTGGCTCACCAGTTGCCAACTACATTATCCAAGCCCTCACCTTGAACAGGAAATAAATAACACCAAAAATGAATATAGAAATGCTTTTTCATAAGTAGAACTCAAAAACTCCAAAGATTCTCAAGATAGAAAGTAGACCCAAGTGAGCTGCAACATTACTTTCATTTAAATGAATATTTCAATACAATGAAACTTAAAAACAAATCACAAAATATACTAAAACAAAAAAGCCTCCCGAAATCGGGAGGCTTTTGTTGGCCTACTAGGGCTCGAACCTAGACTCTTCTGGACCAAAACCAGACGTGTTGCCAGTTACACCATAGGCCATCGCTTTGTTTTGCGAGTGCAAATTTAATACAATCTTTGACATGCGCAAAAGTTTTTTTAAAAAATTTTTCAATCAACTTAAGGTTTACCTAAAAGCCATAGTGTTTATGATATTTATTACTAAATTCGTCCGCAACAATAGACAACATCTTATGACACATTTCAACTTCAAGAAATGGAATACCATCCTAGGATGGATCACTTTTACTATAGCTCTTATTACTTACGCTTTAACCATCGAACCTACTGTAAGCTTTTGGGATGCTGGAGAATACATATTAACCTCTTCAAAACTTCAAGTTGGACACCCGCCGGGAGCCCCGTTATTTCAAATGTTAGGAGCCTTTTTCTCCATATTTGCATTTGAACCTTCTCAGATAGGCATGATGTTAAACATGATGAGCGCCGTATCCAGTGCCTTCACGATTTTATTTATGTTTTGGACCATTACCTTATTATTAAAAAAGTTGGTAAAGGAGGATGAAGAAGGCATGACTCAACAAGCTGCAATGGCCATTTTAGGAAGCAGTTTGGTAGGAAGTCTTGCTTTTACATTCACAGATTCCTTTTGGTTCAATGCTGTGGAAACCGAAGTATATGCCATGGCCACTCTTATTATGTCCGTTATGTTCTGGTTGGGATTACGGTGGGAACAGGATATGCATACTCCTAGAGGAAATCGCTGGCTCATTTTAATTGCTTTTATTATTGGACTTTCCTTTGGTGTTCACTTTATGGGGTTATTGACCATTCCTGCCATTGGTTTGATCTACTTTTTTAAGAACTACAAAACTGTAACAGTTAAGAATTTTATCATTGCCAATGCCGTTGCTATTGCCATTTTATTGTTCATCTTTAAATTATTAGCTCCAAATATCATGAGAGCCTTTAGTGCATCAGAGCTGTTTTTTGTAAACACTGTTGGATTACCATTTAATTCAGGATCTATTATTGCAGGTATAGTATTGATTGCCTTGATTTACTTTGGACTGAAATATACCCGTGACAAAGGCTACAAACATTTAAATACTGGTATTTTATGTCTTACCTTTATAATTATAGGTTTTTCATCTTGGTTAATGCTTCCTATTAGAGCCAATGCCAACACCATTATTAATGAGAATAACCCTTCCAGTGCCCGAGAGCTTTTGGCCTATTATAACCTTGAGCAATATCCGGAAACTCACCTTTTCTATGGACCACTGTTTACAGACCAATATACGGGCTATGACGAAAACCAACCTTTTATTGACGACAAACCAAAATATGAAAAGGACTATGAAAAGGGAAAATACGTTGTTGTAAACAATTACAAAAACGCAAAGCAAAACTACAACTCAACCCAAGCCGCCTTACTGCCAAGAATGTGGAGTACAGAGCATGCCGAAAACTACATGCGCTTTACCGGGCTTTTGGATTTTAAGATAAAGCCAGAGTACCAAATGGAAAATGAGGTGCGCGCCCTGGTTAATGATTTTAGACGTCGGGTGGCAGAAGGTCAAATAGATTATGAAGGCTACCACAATTTCCTAAAACAATACGGACAACAATTCTTGGACATTGAAAAGCCTTCCCTAGGAAAAAACATCAGCTATATGTTGGAATACCAACTTGGGTACATGTATTGGAGATATTTTATGTGGAACTTTGTTGGAAAGCAAGATGATATTCAAGGGAAATTTGATGACCTTCACGGAAATTGGATCAGCGGCATCAAGTTAATTGACGAAATACATTTGGGTATGTCCCAGGACAATCTTCCTAGTGATGTATTGAACAACAAAGGACGCAACACCTATTACTTCCTACCATTTCTTTTAGGGCTTATTGGTTTTATGTTCCTATTGAACAAAGACAAGAAAACCTTCTGGACCATGCTGGTATTCTTCCTGTTTACAGGTTTGGCCATCCAGTTCTACACCAATGTAAGACCATTTGAACCTCGAGAGCGTGATTATTCCGTAGTAGGTTCTTTCTATGTGTTTGCAATTTGGATAGGATTTGGAGTGTATGCAATTTATGATGTTTTGAAAAACTTTAGTAAATCAAAATTTCTAGCTCCCGCCATTACCACCGCTTGCCTTGCACTGGTACCAGCTATTTTGGCTGCCAACAATTGGGATGACCATGATAGATCCAATAAACGTACGGCCCATGCCATGGCGGCGCAATATTTGGAATCCTGTGCGCCTAATGCCATTTTGTTTACCATTGGCGACAATGACAGTTTCCCGCTATGGTATGCCCAGGAAATTGAAGGTATCCGAACAGATGTAAGAGTGGTTAACACCAGTTTGTTCCAAACCGACTGGTATATCGACCAAATGAAACGAAAGGCTTATGAGAGCGATCCAATTCCTTCTCAACTTACGCATGACAAGTATAAATATGGTACAAGAGATGTTATTTTGAAAAGACGAATCTCCAACGACACCGTATCAATAAAAGACTTTTTGAACTTTGTTACAAGCGATAGTCCTAAAGCTAAATTTAAGTTTAGGTTGCAACAAGAAGGTGAAGATCCAAGTTATTACCCAGAAAACTTATTGAATTCAAATTACTTCCCTACAGAAAATATTAGAATTCCGGTAGATAAGGAAGCGGTTTTAAGAAACGGAATCGTAAAGGAAAAAGATGCAGACAAGATTGTACCTTACATTGATGTGCGCATCTCTTCAGGGGCTATCTACAAAAACAGATTGATGATGCTGGATATTATTGCCAACAACAATTGGGAACGCCCTATCTATTTCACGGGCGGCGCTTTTGGAGATGAAGATTATATCTGGATGAAAGATTATCTGCAACTAGATGGTTTATGCTATAAATTAGTACCTATAAAAACACCTATAGACAGAGCAAATCCGTTTGATATGGGTCGTGTAGATAGTGATTTAATGTACGACAAAGTAATGTCTTGGGATTGGGGTAATAGCGGCACCGATATTTATCACGATGTAGAAACTCGTAAAAATGGAATTACTTACCGAGGAAACCTTGCCAGACTCATCGAACAATTAATCAATGAGAAAGACTACGAGCGTGCCGAAAAAGTTGCCGATTTAGCCATGGAAAAAATGCCCGTAGACATCTTTGGATACTATACTTTATTGGAGCCGTACATTAGTGCTTACTATGAAATTGGCAAAGAAGAAAAAGGCCGAAAACTCTACAAGGATGTTTCCAAAAAGTACCAAGAAAAACTCACTTATTACAGTGGCTTGAGTGTAGAAAACCAAACGCGCTATTTGGATGAAATTGTTACAGATATTGAACGTTACAGAAGTTTGGTAGACATCTTGGTAATCTACAACGACAAGGATTTTGCCATGGAAGAAACCCAAAAATTCAACAATTATCTGAAACTCTTTGGGCATTTTACCGATGAAGAACCAGCTGTAGAAACCTTGATTGAAGATGAGGATATTGCTGTAGATAGCATAGACAGCATTTTAAAATTGGAAGAATAAAGCTAACATATCATGCCACTTGGGATTGCTTTTTAAAGACCCCCTTACATGAAAGTAGCACCTATAAAAACACCGGAAGTATTGAAGCGAATGTTCCCAAACTATGTTTGGGACATGCCTTCCGGGGAAAAAAACCTCTATCTCACCTTCGACGATGGCCCTACTCCGGAGATTACAGAGTGGACTTTGAACGTTCTCAAAGAGTTTGAAGCTAAAGCCACATTTTTCTGCATTGGGGACAACATCAAAAAATACCCTGAGATATTCCACAAAGTTTTAGAGGAAGGACATCGCATCGGCAACCACACCTTCAACCATCTTAAAGGATGGAAAACGGAAACCGAATACTATCTGGAAAACACATTAAAGGCCCAACAGATCATAGATATCGAAAGTGACCAACTTGGCCACAGCAAAACTTCTCTTTTAGCACCAAAATTATTCAGACCCCCCTACGGCAAAATAAAACCTTCGCAAACCGAGGTTTTGTTAGAGCATGGTTATAAAATTATCATGTGGGATGTGATTTCTTATGATTGGGACAAAGACATTTCCAAAGAACAATGTTTGGAATATGTAATTTCAAAAGCAAAAGATGGCAGCATTGTGGTGTTTCACGATAGCGTAAAGGCAAACAGAAATATGAGTTATGTGCTTCCAAAAGTTCTGGAGCACTTCAAACAACTGGGATACACTTTTAAATCCCTATAAAGATTTTTAAATAAATTCTTGAATAATACCGATAAGTGTATTGGCATCCTGCTCCCCACTGTGGCGCCACTTCATCTCACCGTTTTTATAGATGATTAAAGTAGGGAGACCTTTTACTCTAAGGGCATCGGCAAGCTCCTTATTTTTGTCAACATCAATTTTGATGACCTTGGCTTTATCTCCAAGGGCCGCAGCCACATCCCTAAGTACAGGATGCATGGCTATAGATGGTTCACTCCATTCTGTGAAAAAATCCAATAGAACCGGGATATCAACATCTATTAATTCCCCAAATTTTGACATACATAAACGTTTTAGGCCAAATCAGTTATACAAACCTACATATATTTTCCCAATTTAAACAATATCGTTTAAAAATTGTAAGGTTTCTACTAGTTTCTATCAATAAAAACAATCCGTTCTTATCATTTGTTAAACAATTTGCAAGTTTCTTAAAGAATCATCTGGGTTAAACTTAAGAAACCGTTCCCTTCTTCAGCTCAATAACGGTCACTTCTGGCCAAATGCCAGTACGCCCAGGAAATCCTAAATAACCAAATCCTCGGTTTACATTTATGTATTGACCCATTTGTTCATAAATACCTGCCCAATATTTATATCGCCATTTGGCAGGACTCCACTTCACCCAGCCCGGAATTTCTATCCCAAATTGCATGCCATGGGTATGACCACTCAAGGTTAAATGGTAATGATAGTCATCATGAACCACCACATCCTCCCAATGGGATGGATCATGACTCATCAATATTTTAAAGTCATTTTCTTCAACAGCTTCCACTGCTTTTTTAAGATCACCAGCCTTTTTAAACGGCCCTCTCCCCCAATTTTCAACTCCAACAAGTGCCAAACGCTGCCCATTTTTTTCTATAAAACGGCTTTCGTTCAACAACAAATCAAAGCCCATATCCTTTTGGATTTGCTTTAATTCTTCCAAATTGGCATGTTTGTCTGCTTCGGAATTCCATTCAACGTAATCCCCGTAATCATGATTTCCCAATACCGAATACACACCGTCCTTGGCTTCCAGTTGTCCAAACAGGTCCTTCCAATCATGCATTTCTTCGGCCTTGTTGTTCACCATATCACCGGTGAACAAAATCATGTCGCTCTCCTGCTTTTTGATAAGGTCAATACCATAGGCCACCTTGTTTCTGTCATCAAAACTTCCACTGTGCACATCGCTAATCTGAGTTATCCTATAGCCGTCAAAAGCTTCGGGAAGATCTTCAAAATGCAGCGTATATTTCAACACTCTATAATCATACTTCCCTTTATACATACCGTACAATAAGGATGAAAAAGGAATGGTTGCCAAACCAAGCGCCAACTGACTTACAAACTTTCGCCTAGAAGGAATATAAAGCGACTCTTTTCCTGAGGCGTATTTATCATATACTCCAAAAATCAGCCTCAAAATATCTTCACCCAAAAGAATAGGAACCACTACAATGTTAAAAGACATGAACACCAACAAAAACCCAAAGGCATAACTTTTGGACTGCGTCAATACACGCCCTTCAGGCCCAGCAACAAATTGGAAGATAAAGTTTCCTAAAACGAGGAGGGCGATGGCAATGAAGACATATTGCACCCAGTTATATTTAAAAATTGTTTTAATGGCCTGAAACCCATAAGCAGTCAACAGCGCATAAACAATCCCGAAAATAATCCAACGAACCATAATTCAAATTTGCTCAAAGATAACCTCATTTTAATGGTATTGCCACCCACGTAAGCATATTTAACTATACCTTAAGATTTTAGTGCTTTCAAGATGAACTATTTCATTAAAACCACTTAATGGTCATATTGATTAATTTCTGCTTAAAGGATGTATACGGAGGAAACAACAGTTCTATGGCTCCTGCAGTATGCTGTTTTAAAACCGCCCGCTGATTTGAAAACTCCTGAAACCCAAAATACCCATGACTTTTACCAATGCCACTGGTGTTACTCCCTCCAAACGGCAAATAATGGTTGGAATATTGCAGCACATTGGTATTAATGGCCGTACTTCCTGCTCTGGTATTCTTTAAAACTTGGTCAGTAAAGCGTTGGTTTTTACTGTAGATATACAGCGCCAAAGGTTTGGATTTAGCATTGACATATTCCAAAATATCCTCAACCGTATTATAGGTTTTAATAGGCAAAATAGGACCAAAAATCTCTTCCTGCAACAGACTAGCCTCGTCCGGCAAGTTGCTAACCACCGTGGGGGCGATATAGCAATCTTCCTTTATAGCTTCTCCACCAATATCAAACGTAGCCTTAAGACTCTTAGCTTCTTCCAAATGCCCAACCAACCTTTCAAAATGTTTTCCGTTCACCACTCTACAATAAGCCGATGATTCCTGTGGATTCTTTGTATAAAATGATTCCAATTGGAGTTTTAAGGCCTCAATAAAAGCAGCTTTTACCGATTCTTTGACCAAAACATAATCTGGCGATAAACAAATTTGTCCGTTGTTAATGAACTTTCCCCAAGCAATCCTTTTGGCTGCCAGTTTTAGGTTGGCCGTGTCATCAATAATTGTGGGCGATTTCCCTCCCAATTCCAAGGTAACCGACGTTAAATGTTCTGAAGCAGCTTTCATGACCAACTTTCCTACCCCCGGTGACCCCGTAAAAAAGATATGGTTGAATGGTAATTTTAGTAATTCCTGAGACACTTCAACATCTCCCTGCACTAAAGCAACTTCTTCCTCCAAAAATAAATCTGCAATAATCGCTTCCATCACTTGCGAAATATGCGGTGTCATTTCCGAAGGTTTTAAAACCACCGTATTCCCCGCTGCAATAGCGGATACCAACGGCCCAAACGTAAGATTCAAAGGGAAGTTCCAAGGCGCCATAATCAAACAGACACCTTTTGGTTCATGTTGGTACCATGAGGACGTCCCCAACAAAGCCATTGGTGTTTCCACTTTTTGAGGTTTGAGCCACTGTTTTAAATGCTTGCAAGCAAACTTAATTTCACTTACCACTGGATAGATTTCTGTAAGATCGGTTTCAGCAAAGGGCTTTTTAAAATCATTGTACAAAGCCTTTTGAATAGCTTCTCTGTAGGTATACTCAAGAGCGTTCTGTAGCTTTTTCAGTTTTTGAATTCGGGTTTTGTAATTGGTATTTCCTATGTGGAATTGATTTGCATTTTGCTTCTCAAACAAGGGCTTGTACTTGTTGATTATGTTTTGTGACATAGAAATCTTTCTTAAATAGTGTGTTGAATATCATCAATATGCATTTCATCGATGTTTTTGGTGTGCCATTTCAGATAATCCATTTATCGACGTTTTTCATCTAATTAATTTACTGTAACCGTATCAGTTATGTTTCTTTGACTTGCAATACAAACAAAAACTCCTTTTAGGTCATGAAAAAAGTTATCGCATTTTTAGTATTAGGATTTCTTCCAATCCTTTTAATTGGACAAAACAATACTACTGAAAACTTAAAACAAGATACTAAAATAATTGTGGAAACTTCGGCCAGTAAAACCGAAAACAACAAGGACATTAAAGACAATACTGAACTAAAATCTACTATTAAAATGCAGGTTTTAGATCTAAATTATAAAAAAAGTAATGATATCATTAGCGTAAAAGCTTACAAGAAAAGCCTCCAAATCAAGGCAAAGACCATCAAGCTTTGCTAATGCATTACCCGCCAAAAAGGAAAACCCGAAGTTTACGCTTCGGTTTTTTTATGCAATAAACGCAACCCACATTTCTATTCGGCTCTAACTTTTCGTAGTTTTGAAGTTCTTTCAAAAACAAATACATGTCAGCACCTAAACGTCTTTTTTTAGTCGATGCCTACGCCCTTATTTTTAGAGGGTACTATGCTTTTATCAAAAACCCCAGAATCAATTCAAAAGGAGTAGACACCTCTGCAATCCTAGGCTTTATGAATTCCTTATTGGATGTCATCAAACGGGAACGCCCAGACCACTTGGCCGTATGTTTTGATAAAGGTGGTAGTGCCGACCGTGTTGAAATGTTTGAAGCCTACAAAGCTAACCGTGACGAAACTCCTGAAGCCATTAGAATTGCAGTGCCTTATATACATGACATTCTTAAATCCATGCATATTCCCATCATGGAGAAAGAAGGCTATGAAGCCGATGATATTATAGGAACTCTTTCCAAACAAGCCGAAAAACAAGGCTACCAAACGTTTATGGTAACCCCAGATAAAGACTTTGCTCAATTGGTATCGGACAATATTTTTATGTACCGTCCCGTATTTGGCGGCGGTTATGAAACTTGGGGCATCCCTGAGGTAAAGGATAAATTTGAAGTAGAAGACCCGCTTCAGGTCATTGACTTTTTAGGAATGATGGGAGATTCTTCAGACAATATCCCAGGGCTTCCCGGTGTTGGAGAAAAAACAGCCAAGAAGTTTTTAAAACAGTTTGGCAGCATGGAAAAGCTCTTGGACAGCACCCACGAGCTTAAAGGAAAAATGAAGGAAAAAATTGAGGCGAACAAAGAACTGGGCTTAATGTCGAAAAAACTAGCAACCATCATACTGGATGTTCCTGTTGAATTTTGTGAGACCGATTTTGAAATGTCCGAACCCGACATTGAGGGTGTTAAAGCTATTTTCCAAGAACTGGAATTTAGAAGACTTATCGACAATTTTGTAAAGACTTTTGCTCCCCAAGAAGACACCGCTTCTGCTGACGGCCAAACAGAAGGCAAGACTTCCTCTGAAACCTCATCCAAACAAACTACGGCTGGAGCAGGTCAATTTTCTCTTTTTGGTGACAACTCCAATGCTCCTACTACAACCACAGAATTTACTAGAAACACATCAATCTCTACCTCTCACTTTTACCAAAGCACCAATAGTCCTTTGGCCATAAAGTTATTAATCAAAAACTTGATGCAACAAACTTCAGTATGTTTCGATACCGAAACTACCAGCATCAATCCTTTGACGGCAGAGTTGGTGGGAATAGCATTTTCATGGGAAGTAGGTAAAGGCTTTTATGTACCTTTTCCGGAAGACCGAGGTGAAGCCCAAACATTGATTGAACAGTTCCGAGAGTTTTTTGAAAGTGACACTATTGAAAAAATAGGACAGAACCTTAAATACGACATTAAGGTTTTGGCCAAATACAACATACAGGTAAAAGGCAAACTGTTCGATACCATGTTGGCACATTACCTCATCAACCCAGACATGCGTCACAACATGGACGTGTTGGCAGAAACCTATCTTAACTACACCCCTATTTCCATTGAAAGTCTTATAGGAAAAAAGGGAAAGAACCAATTATCCATGCGCCAGGTAGCTTTGGACAAACAAACCGAATATGCTGTAGAAGATGCCGATATTACCCTGCAACTAAAAGAACACTTCGCCAAAGAATTAGGAGCTGCTAACACGCAAGCCCTCTTCGATGACATTGAAGTGCCACTTTTACGAGTTTTGGCCGCCATGGAATTGGAAGGCATTAACCTAGACCAAGATTTTCTGAAGCAACTTTCGGAAGCTCTTAATAAGGACATCGCTGATCTTGAACAAAAAATATACACAGAAGCTGGAGAAGAATTCAACATTGCTTCTCCAAAACAATTGGGAGACATTCTATTTGATAAGTTAAAATTGGTAGACAAACCTAAAAAAACCAAAACAGGTCAGTATGCCACTTCCGAAGATATTTTGTCTTATCTCGCCAAAGACCATGAAATCATTCAACATATTTTGGATTTTCGCGGCCTAAGCAAATTAAAAAGCACCTATGTAGATGCCCTGCCTCAACAGGTAGAACCTTCCACGGGAAGAGTGCATACGGATTATATGCAAACCGTAGCCGCCACTGGACGCTTAAGTAGCAACAACCCCAATCTACAAAACATTCCAATCCGTACCGAGCGCGGAAGGCAGGTTCGAAAAGCCTTTATTCCACGCAATGAAGACTATACCCTTCTGGCTGCTGATTATTCTCAAATAGAATTGCGAATCATTGCGGCTTTAAGCAAAGAAGAAACCATGATCAACGCTTTTAAACATGGTGAAGATATTCACGCTTCCACAGCTTCAAAAGTCTTTAATGTACCTATTGAGGAAGTAACCAGAGAACAACGTAGCAATGCAAAAACTGTCAACTTTGGAATAATTTATGGCGTGTCGGCCTTTGGACTGAGCAACCAAACCGATCTTTCTAGAAGCGAAGCCAAGGAACTTATTGACACCTATTATGCTACCTATCCTAAATTAAAAAGCTACATAAGCGAACAAGTTGATTTTGCTAGGGACCATGGCTATGTACAAACCGTTTTAGGGAGACGCCGCTACCTAAAGGACATCAATTCAAGAAATGCTGTAGTGCGTGGCGCAGCCGAACGTAATGCTGTGAATGCCCCTATACAAGGCAGTGCTGCCGACATTATTAAAATTGCTATGATTAATATTTACAAGAAATTGGAAGAAGGCAATTATAAAACAAAAATGTTGCTACAAGTACATGATGAATTGGTATTTGATGTTTACAAACCAGAATTGGAAACCATTAAAACCTTGGTAAAAACAGAAATGGAAAGTGCCTACACTCTAGAAGTCCCGTTGGATGTAGAGCTGGATACTGGAGATAACTGGCTGGAAGCCCATTAACACAAAAAAGCTATCGAAATTCGATAGCTTTTTTCTTTTTACCCTACAGATATTCTATCCCAATTCCTTTGCAACGAGATAGTAAAATGCAGGTCTGTTTTTATTTTTAAATTCAGACATCGTTTCGGCCACTTTGGTAATAGCCGCCATCGCCTTGTCCTTATCGGTGATCCCCAACTTCTTTTCAACAAAATTCCTACGCACCGTTTCCAACTCCGAAGGGTCTTGGGCTGCTACCAAGGAGGCATCATGGTTGTCGACCATGGTTTTTAAACTATTTACGTAACCGTCCAATTGGGCATGGTCAATATCACTTACACCACATTTGTTCAATTGGCCCACAGCAATTTCTTTAAGCTCTGACAATTTTGCTTCTACGTCATTCATGTTCTTAAAATTTTATGATTAATAATTGATTTTCAAATAGATGCATTAAATTAAACAATTTAAAGCACATTACCTCACTCTCATTTCATCTATTTTTTAACCCTTTTAAATTATTAACTTTTGCTTAACGAACAGAGCTTATTATTTCAACAAAATTTTGATCCAACAATTAAGAAATAGACCTAATAATCTCAGTATTAAACTTTTTTGTAAATTATGGAACATTAAGTCAACCCTTACCTTAACCATCCAAAACTCAAAACAACTATGGAAAGTTTAATCAATATTGGCCTGAGCATTATTGCCTCCTTAATTATGCTAGGTTTTGGTTATATCATTGGGCGTATTAGGGAACGAAAAAAACAACAGGGGACACCTCTTGAAGATTACCCATTCTACCCCTTTAAGGTAAACGAAAACCATATCTTGAGTTTCGACCTAGATCTGTTTAACCAAGCCGTAACCGAACTCCTCAAAACAAGCAATCACCAAGCAGGACGACAATTAGTACTTATTGGGGAACAGAACAATGTGAAGCATCTATTGAAAACCCCTCAAAGAAAAAAATACATCAAGCTCTATAAAAAATATAAGGGAGACCAAATTTTGGACGAATCTGTTAATTACCTAAAAAACTATAAACGCATCGTACAACATATTGGGGATAGTTTCCCTGATTCTGGTATCGAAATATTGCTTCATAACCTCACCAATCCATCCAAGGCCCTTTATTACATAAAAAACAATGTTACGGGGCGCAATATAGAGGCCCCTGCCACCAATTTGGTACTCGACTTAAAGCGACGGAATTCCCAAAATGAAGATAAAATCAATTACGAACTCAATATAGGAGCCCGAAAATTTAAATGTACCACCATACCAATCTATAAAGAAAAAGATGGTCTGGTTGGTGCCATTTGTATAAATATTGACTATAACTACATTAATGACGAAGTGAGACGCAACCCACAATTAATGAACTCCTTTCTAGATTCACTCATAAAAACGGACATGGTCCTTAACGAGAATATTTTAAGCAAGTCTGAATTTCAAAAAGCGCAAGAGGGCAAACGCCATTTCCGAGACTTTTAAAACTGTACCTCAGCATCTTATATTTTAGTATCTTTATAAGACACTAAGCTTTCGACCATGGCCAATGTAAAAACTCCTGTGGTTACCTACACAGGCATCAACCAACAGATTGAACATCCAGATCTGGATGCGACTCTTTTAGAATGCTCTATCAACAACCAAATTCCGCATATGCACGAATGTGGCGGCAATGGTCTGTGCACCACCTGCCGCATTAGGGTTTTGGACGGCCTGCATAACCTGAGTCCCAGAACTCTCAAAGAACAGGAAGTGGCCAGCATACGGAAATGGGATCCCTCCATTAGATTGGCCTGTCAATGTTACCCCAAAGGCGATGTTAGCATCCAACGCTTGGTTTGGACCAGTGCCGAAGTCAATAAATTACAATTGGAAACCGTACCCGAGGGGTCTGCAGAAGAACGTGCCATTGCTATTTTGTTCTGCGACATTAGAGGTTTTACTAAAATGGCTTCGGAAAACAGTAGCTTTGATATTGCCCATATTCTTAATCGGTTTTATACCGTTTTGGGAGATCCTATCCTAATCAACAATGGTGTTATTTACCAATATGCCGGTGACGAAATCATTGGGCTTTTTGGAGTTTCCGGAGGACTTCGAAACAAAAATTGTCAAGATGCGGTTAGAGCTGCCCTAGGTATGCAATATGCCATAGAGCGATTAAACCGCATAGAATTAGTCGATTTTAATGTCACTATTAAACTGGGCATAGGCATTAATTTTGGTAAGGCTTATATAGGTCACTTGGGCCACCCCAAACACAAGCAATTTGCTGTGGTTGGTGATCCAGTTAATACCGCTAGTCGTATTCAATCTTTCAACAAAACAGCACAGACCAATATCCTAATCTCTGAATCTATTTATAAGGGATTACCCGAAGGGACTTTGGAAACAGGACAGACTTTCAGTCCACAAATGGATGGTCATGAACATCAAACCAAACTTTACGAATTAAAAGGGTTCAAAGAGATGGATATTCAGCTTGAGCTGCAGCGTTCCCTTGATTATATCCTTCGCAACGAGGAGGCCTTTGCCAGTAAATTTTACAACCGAGTATTTGAAAAAGCTCCTGAAGCCCGAGCCCTTTTTAAAAACAATATGGCCTCCCAAGGACGGTTGCTCACGCATATGCTAGGAGGAATCGTGTATTCTATGAGCCGCCCAGAACACCTTACCTTAGGCCTAAAAATGTTAGGTGAAAGTCATGCTCGTTATGGTGTAAATAAAACCCATTACCCCGTGGTGCTATCCTCGCTTTTGGAAACCATTGAAGAGGAACTAGGCGATTACAGCAGTGGACAATTGCTAAAAGCTTGGGAACAGGCGCTGACTATTATAACTACAGAAATGAAGAAATATGCTTAAGTAGCATCCCAAAAAATTGGACATGGTTGATATACAAAACTATTTACATTGCTTTTATAATATATAAAAACTCCCAGTATTTCTTCTTACAAACCCTGCTTTATACTCTAATTTATCTAGGCTTTTAAGTATCTTTATACCACAACTTCATAATTAAATAATACTTTAAAAGACCTATACAAATGACGGATCTTCAAATATCGCAAAGCGTCGCCCCAAAGCATATTCGCGACATTGCAGCTACCCTGGACATCAACGAATCACAACTGGATTATTATGGATCAGATAAGGCTAAACTTCCTTTGGACCTTATTGACCAAAACAAGGTAGACCAAAGCAATTTGGTTTTAGTTACCGCAATTACTCCAACCCCCGCCGGAGAAGGTAAAACTACCACGTCGATTGGCTTGGCGGATGGACTAAGTAAAATTGGTAAAAAGACAGTAACAGTATTACGTGAACCCAGTTTAGGACCTGTTTTTGGAATTAAAGGAGGGGCAGCCGGAGGGGGCTGGAGTCAGGTAATACCCATGGTAGACATCAACCTTCACTTTACAGGTGACTTCCACGCCATAGAAAAAGCCAATAATCTCTTGGCTGCCTTAATAGACAACAACATCCAAAGTAAAACCAGAAGTTTAGGCATTGACCCAAGAACAGTACTTTGGAAACGCTGTATGGATATGAATGACCGTGCACTTCGTAATATCGTTGGGGCTTTAGGCGGCAAAGCAGGAGGTGTTCCTCGCGAAACAGGCTTCAATATCACTGCTGCCTCCGAAATTATGGCCATCCTTTGTATGAGTACTAGCTTGGAGGACCTTACGGAACGTATGGGGAATATTTACATAGGGGACACCTGGGAAGGAAAGCCTGTGTTTGCTAGAGACCTCAACGCCCACGGCGCCATGGCCGTTTTAATGAAAGACGCCATTAAACCAAATTTGGTTCAGACTTTAGAAGGAACCCCTGCCATTATACACGGTGGCCCATTTGCTAACATAGCTCAAGGGACCAACTCGATACTTGCCACAAAAATGGGAATGAGCCTTGCCGATTATGTAGTAACCGAAGCTGGTTTTGGTGCCGATCTTGGGGCTGAGAAATTTATAAACATTAAATGTCGAAACGCAGGTCTTTCGCCTAAAGCCGTTGTCTTGGTTGCAACTATTAGAGCCCTAAAATATCACGGAGGAAAACCCTTATCGGAATTGACACAAGAAGACACAAAAGCTCTTGCCAAAGGACTACCTAATTTGGAACGCCACGTGGATAGTTTGAAAAGCTTTGGGGTACCTGTGGTAATTTCTATAAATGCTTTTGATAGTGATACCGAAGCTGAAAAACAATTGCTTTTTGAACACTGTGAAAAAATGGGTGTCCCGGTAGCCTTAAGCTATGGATGGGCCAAAGGAGGTGACGGCTGTACGGATTTAGCCAAACTAGTGGTTGAAGCAACCGAAAACTGCACCGAAAAAATTAAGCACACCTACGAGTTATCAGATTCCATAAGAACCAAAATGGAAAAAATCACCCGTACCATTTACGGAGCCAAACATGTCATTCTTTCCAATAAAGCCTTGAATCAGATGAAACGCTTTGAAGCACTAGGTTTTGGAGACCTTCCGGTGTGTATGGCTAAAACTCAAAAAAGTTTGAGTGATGACGAAAAGAAACTGGGCCGCCCGGAAAACTTCGATATCAATATTAGAGAATTTGAAGTTGCTTCAGGAGCAGGATTTATCATTCCTATTGCAGGTGCTATTTTAAGAATGCCTGGACTCCCTGCCACTCCTTCAGCGGAACATATTACCATTGATGCTGACGGTACTATTGAAGGCCTTTTTTAAGTCCCTTTCTTTATAATTAAAAAGCCCAAATCCATCATTTGGGCTTTTCTATATAAAAACGTCAAGAATCAACTGAACCATTTATTGCGTATCTTGTTAGTACCAAAATAAACACGGTTACCATAACTGAAAAATCATGAAAAATACAAGAATATATAAAATGGCTTTTGCTAGTGTCTATCCTCATTATATTGCCAAAGCAGAAAAAAAAGGTCGTACTAAAGAAGAAGTGGATACCATTATTTGTTGGCTTACGGGTTATGATGAGACGGAACTGCAACAACAAATAGACACCCAAGCCGATTTTGAGACCTTTTTTGCAGAAGCTCCTGAAATCAACCCCAATGCGTCAAAAATTACAGGTGTTATTTGTGGTTACCGTGTGGAAGAAATTGAAGAAGATTTGATGCAACAAATTAGGTATTTGGACAAACTTATTGACGAATTGGCCAAAGGAAGAGCCATGGAAAAGATTTTGAGAACTTAATTAAGATTCTTCTGCTTTATATAAAGTAAAAAAAGCTCCAAGACATCTTGGAGCTTTTTTAAAAACAAATCACAGTCTAAACAGGATTATTAACCATACTACTTGATCCTGCTTATCTTTATTAAAACAACTAACTTTTAATGCGCTATAAGCTTTACGGTTTTAGAACCATCCTGAGCTTTTACTGTTACAATCCAAAGACCATTGGCAATATCTATTGCTGTGTCTTGATTCGTTTCAAACTCATGTACCAAGGCACCTGTTAAAGCATACACTTTTACCTGAGTTGCAGAAGACACATTGGAAATAAATAACTGCTGACGGTAAGCACTTACTGTAACCGAAGTTTCCATACTACTATCACCAATCCCCAATTCACCGTCTAATTCCGGAAAAGGGTCCCAACCATCATCTCCTTGGGTAAAATTAAGAGTATTGATGGCGGTACCATCAGTCAATTCTGCAGTGGTCAACACAGTAGACCAAGACGCACGGTTCTCGGAATTATCTACTCCTTCAGCATTTTCAATAGTACCATATTCATACATCATGGACGACTCTCCTCCCAAACTACTGGTCCAGCCTGCTGGTGCAATCAGGGACAAGCCTTCTGATCCTGGATATGTTGACTCGTCAATAGTCGTATTGTAGAACACCACTTCACTGGTATTCGGTGCCCAAGGACGTCCAAAATACCCCGGTTTAGAACCATAAGCAGAAGCCGTCTCCACCCCTGGTACTGGCGATACTACATGGCATTCATACATTAAAAACCCTCTTCCACTAGTTTGTTGTGCTGCCGTGATATAAGCTGCATCGTTACTGGAATCACTGGTATTTAATACTAAATCGGTTTGGTAAAACACAGCGGTCATTCCTCCAAACAGATAATCTACAGCTCCCATCATAGCACCCTTGTAAATGGCGACACGCGCTCCGGATGCTCCATAGAAAGAATCCTGGCGACCAATAACGCGGCAATTGTTCAAAATTATTCTATCGGCACTATTGGCAATACCGATAGCAGCAGCCTGGGTTACAAAACCAGCCGAACGATCCTGAACACTTGTGTTTCCATAATCGGTTGGACGAGTTGGTTCACTTGGCGCTTTGGCCAATACCGTATCTTCCGATTCCTTTTGAGAAATATATTGGTTAAAAGAGTTTTCCAGAATGATGTTTTCAAAAGTCACATCCTCCGCAGTAATCACTACAGTAGCATTCCAATAGGAACTTCCACCTCCAGTGCCTTCTTGATTGACATAATTGGTATAACCATTTTCAGTATTTACCGCCAAAGCTTCTGCACTCCATTTATTGTCTGTTCCCTGACTAAAGAAGTTGTACTTCTGTCCATAATAAGACGTAATACGAACCGCATCGGTATCTATATCCACACCTTCGTTCAAAATTGCAATACTTGGAGTAGATGAGGCATTCTTTAAAGTAACATTAGGACTTGAAACCACCAACATCTCTTCATAATTTCCTGGGTCGATTACAATAGTTACCAATTCGTTGTTTGGACGTTCCATATTTTCAACAGCATCCAAAGCTCCGTTAATGGTTTGGTAATCCTTGTCAATACCCACCGTAATTACAGCAGTATAAGCTACAATATCCACCACTTTAATAGAGCGGAAATAAGAAGTTCCACCTACCGAAATAGTCACCGTACCATCGACCATGCCCTCATATACATATTCTGAAACCACACTGGAGCTTGTACTTCCAGAGGTATTGGCTACTACATCGCCATCTTCAATGGTATAATTAGATTGGTAGTAATCGGTTACAATCATTTTTTGACCAACCGCAATTGGCACTGCAATAGTCGCTCCAGTAGAGGCTACCAAGTCTGGTGGACTGTGATCACCTCTAACGTTCACACTTCCTGAAAACATCAGTCCTTTATATGCTACAGCATTGGAAATGACTTTATCATCGAATAGCCATTCGCTTACAGGGTCAAAAGAAAGTTCCTTAGTAGTATCGGCTCCATCAATAGTTACATTGGAAGTTAAGGCTAATTCAATTGGATAGGCGTCCAATCCATCGTACGTAATACTATAAACCCCATCACGTAAAGCTACAGTAGTAACATCGGCAAAAGTATAGGTATAGCCTTCTTCATTATTATTGGTAAAGGTTAAACTCAAAGCACTCATTTGCTCAGCATCCAAATCTGGAGCAGTAATGGTTACGTTATATACTGGCTTTAAAGTGAAATTGACATCGGAAGTAGCAGCTGCAGTTTCTATAGTTATGGTGTTATCCAAAATCTCATAGTCGTTAACCCCTTCTGCAGAAATGGTATATTCTAAATCGGCTTCAAGATTTACCGTATAGGTCATTGCTTCAGCATCTACCGTAACTATTGGTTGGTAAATAGTTTCCACCAAAGGATCTGGAGTGAAATGCAATTCAAGGTTAGAAAGATCTGATAATCCAGTGATAGTACCACTTAAATTGTATAAATCTACTTGTAACACCGTAATGTCATGCGTAGTGCTTTCCTCTGTTACCTCAACAGTGTCTCCGTTGGTAATAACATACCCATTGGCGCCCCCTAGACTTAAGGCATAAGTATAAGGTGCAGGCACCTCGATGCTGTAAGTTCCATCGGTCACCAAAGCTTCATACATTTTACCAGCTTCGTTAGTATACTGTACAGTATATCCTTCAGGAATTCCAGGTGCTTCAGTAGCATCTACCGTTCCTGTAATGGTGATGTAATTGGCGGCTTTTCTTAAAACCCTAAAATAACTTGGCTTTCCAATATTGTCATACACATGGTATTCTCCCGCATATTTGGCTACGAATTGCAATTCTACCTCCGCGGCAGGCATTTCCACTTCATCTTTTTGGGCAGCCGGATCGGAGGCGTATTCAAAATTGATATTTCCGCCCGAATCTGTTCTGGCATGAATGGTTACTTCATCATCTTCCTGTAAATTAAGCGTCAAGTAACGATTCGTATTAGCTCCAGAATTAACGTATACTCTTCCGGTAAAATTAGTGGAACTGGCAATATTTTCATCCCAACGGGTAATATTGGTATTGGTAGTTCTCAAGCGATCGCTGGTACCATTGGTAACATAGCCCAAATCGCCAGCTGAAAATGACGGTAGGTTTACCCCGCTTGTTCCTGGAGTTACACCATCATACCAAGCATTGATTACCTCCTCATTCAAATGATTATTATACAAAACCTCATCAAATTGCTCTGCGCCAAAATCCCAAACATCTGTCATAATGATAGACGCAGGAAGATTGGTCACCTGAATGGCAGGCGTATAAGCATTGGAGCCATTAAATGTAAAATATAAGGTAGTTGCCCCTCCAACATATGTAAACTCGTAGTAGCCTGTTTGGTCCTCCATTTCAGGGTAGGCATCCATATCAACGTCCATAACCCCCAAATCGTTACCTCCCAAGGTGGTTCCTCCACTCATGGTACCCGAGCTATACACCGATCCGTAAAAGCGAACCGTAGTATTGGTTCCCTCTACATCAATTTCCAAAGAGTTTCCCTCCTTAAAGGCCACCCCATAACCGGTGCTATGCCACTGAGATGTTGCCGCTTGGGTTCTTACCTTTCCATCAGGACTTGTGGTAGACGTTACGGGATCCCATTGTACTCCAGTATTGGTAAAAGTGGATTGGTCTCCCAAATTATAAATGAAATAAGGGTAAGTAACCTCTATAGCCGGAGTGTAAGCATTGGAACCACTAAATGTAAAATATAAGGTTCCCGCCCCTCCCGTATAACTATATTCATAATAGCCCGTTTGATCTGCCATTTCTGGATAGGCATCCATATCCACATCCAAAGTCCCTAAATCATTCCCTCCTAAGGAAGTACCGCCATCTAAGGTTCCTGCACTATAAACCGATCCGTAAAAACGGATGGTACAAGTACCCGTTACGTCTATTTCCAATGAATTCCCGTTTTGAAAGGCAATGCCATATCCAGCACTATGCCACAAACTTGTAGCAGCCTGGGTTCTTATGTTTCCATCTGGACTTGTAGTAGAAGTCACAGGATCCCACTGATTACCCGAATTGGTAAAAGTGGATTGGTCCCCTAAATTGTAGCTTGTCGTGGTTTGCCCCTGAACGGCAGCAACGACACATAAAAGGAACAGTTGCAAAAAAAGGTAATGTTTTTTCATGTAGTAACAATTTGTTCTAGTTAATTATCAAAAAACGCTAAGTCAATGCTGCACATTAACTCAGGACATTCTTCACCATCAATGGTAGGTTTAGATAAATCAATACGGGGAATCGATTACGCTTTTAAGAATGGGAATTACCATCTAAAATTAATGTAATCGATTACGTAAATATATTACAAAATTGTTATTATCAAAAAATATTACTTAAAAAAGTGTGAATTTCACATTTATGCTATTGCAAAAAAATCATTTTATTAATCTCAAATAAAAAACCCCAGGAATATCTCCTAGGGTTTTCAAAGATTTTCAAACTATTTTCTAACGCTTCATCAATCGGAAGCTTTCTGTTTGCCCATTAATTTGTAGCGTGCAAACATACATTCCTTTAGCGAGTCGGCTTAAATCTAAAGCGTATCTATTTGTCGCCTCCAACTGAGGATTATTTTGATAAGAATATACCTTTTGTCCCATTAGTGTAAACATATCGATAGAGACACTTCCATTAAGTTGTGAAGGTAATTCGATATAGCACATATCGTCTACAATGGTAGGATACACGTTTACTCCAATTGCGTTTAAGTCTTCAAGTCCCAGACCATCACAAGAGGACGAAATGTCTCCAGTATCCGTAATCTCAAGCGTTGCACCTGCCCCACAGCTTTCATTCCCAAGCACCTCAGCAACATCCTCTACCGCAATCACTGTATAGCTATAAGAAGGTGCCGTAACTGTTCCTACATTCGATTCGCCATTTAAGCAATTATCGAATACCAAAGACACTGTTCCCCCATCGGAGCTAGCATTTTGGTACACATTACCCACATTGGCAAAATCTGTATTCTCCACATAACAGGTAAGGTCATTGATACCTCCTCCCAATCCCAAAGCCGTAGAACTAGACACATCTGTATTGACATAACAGTTTAGAATATGTAACTCGGCATTTCTAGCTCGTGGCATCCTAGCTTTTACACCATCTGCCCAATAACAGTTCTGAAATGTCACACTATAATGTCCGTCAACAGGAGCATTGGTACTACTAGACCCCACCAAATTAGAAAATCTATGATCATTAGAGCCTCCTGGCCCTCCCGGAACAGCAGGTTTTAAATACGTAAACTTACACCAGGATACAGTAATATCATCTGAATTTCCTTTGATATCGAAATTGCCATCTACCCCATCCTGAAACTCACAATGGTCCACCCATAAATTGGTACAGCCGTCGGCTGTTAAATTATCACGCCCATCCACATCATAAGCACCTGGACCTTCAAAAATGAGGTTTCTAATTATAACATTGTTGGAGCCATTCTTTAAATTCAAAATCCCTGAACCCGATTGAGTCTGCGTGTTATTTACCAATTTTGCTCCTGGCAAACCAAGAATCGTTTTATCTGTTACCACCTCACTTATCCGCTGCCCTTCAGGAATAGTAATCGTCCCTGAGACTAAAATTACTTTAGGACCTGCCAACTTAATGTTTGCTTTTAAGTCGGTATAATTGGTAACGGTTACAGAGGTCGCATCACCCCCACCTGTAGCAGCAGCTCCAAACCCCTCGGGAGCAGCCATATAATAGTCCTGCCCCTTTACCTGCCACATTAGTGTCAACAGGGCTACACATAGTAAAAGTCTTTTCATAAGAATATCAGATTAAATTAGGAAACTACTACATTTTTAGAACTTCCAGAATAGACTGTTAGTCGCAATGTAATCGATTACCAAATTAGCGTATAAAAATGACTTCTCCAATAGTGTTATCCTGCCAACTGTGTTAAAATTAAAATTTCCAGTATGTTTTATTATTAGGTAGACAAAACAAAAATCAACTGTTGACTTCTGATTATTAATTGATTACATTTACATTAACTATTAAAATCAATTATTATGAATACTAAAGCAACCTATCTTGGCGTGATCTTATTCACCCTAGTTTCTTTCGGCTTGCAGGCCCAAGGCATCATGAAACCTCCTACTTCATTTTCTTCAGATTTACTCTCGACGCTGCATCCTGGAAATGATTTAGGAATTTCCTCTGATTTAAAAGACAAAATAGAGTCTGAAAACAGAAGTTATGTGGAGGATATAATTCAAATTGCCAGTGGTGATGACGATGACGACACCAAAATTAAAAAGCTGACGAACAGAAAAAATGAACGTGATGGCGTCCTTCAAAATGCTTTTGGAAACGACGATTTATTAAAATCGTATAAAAAGAAAATCAATAAGGAAATCAAACCTTTTAAACGGAAATACAAATTGGCCAAATGGGTTCTTTAACATTACATCCCTTGCCCCTTCAAGCAAGGGATTTTTAATTATATTATAAATAAAAAGGATTACCCTAAAGCATTGCTGCGCCATATTGGCAATTAGCTTTAAAATTTAGTAACATTATATAATTATGGCGGATTCCTAAAATCGGCATCCTTTAACCTCCCTATCAGCTTCGTCTTCTTAACCCTTTTTGTAAAATACATTCAAACACCTTCCTTTCCTACCTCCATGGGTATCAAAATTCTATTTTTGGTCTTACACCTATACTAATCACATAGAAATAAATTATTTAAAATTTAGTAACTTTATGTATATCAACATTTTATACATGTTTCAACATGAAGTTACGTTACTTTTTATTAGGGATACTTCTGATTTTTAGCTGTTCAAATGAGGATGATGAGAGTTGCACTTATGAAATTTCCTATTTTGAGGACTGCCAATGCACCTATGAGGAGCAATCCTGCTTACAAATTGCATTCATTTACAGAAATGAATTGGAACGACTAAGGGATATTTATGTTGCGAACGGAAACCAATGTGTATATGTTGAGAGCATACGTACTACAACAAGACAAAACTTGTCCGGGTACATCAAAAAAATTCCCGATGAATGTTTTGATACGGATTGGTTGCTATCAAATTAACCCACAAACCACTTCAGCATCAACACTCGCAACCTTTTATACTACCCTATACCCCTTACCAAACCAAGCTTGCAAGAATCTCCCTAATGATTGTTGAAAATCCTTTAGGATAGCGATAAAATTTTACTTAATTTAGTGATTACAAACCGTTTACAATTTAAGAAGCCCTATATCACACCATTCACGGTACATAAACTCGAACCTTATTTAAACATGTAATTAATGAGTTTAACTTAGAACTTTAAATTATGAATAAATTAACTTTATTATTAGTCTCTGCTCTTTTTTTTAGTGTAGCGAGTGTTTTCGGACAAGCTAGAAGCGAATTGAATTTTGGTTTTGTTGGTGCCAATTATGAAATCCCTATTCACCGGGATATCACCATTGCTCCAGGAGCTGGAACCAGTTTAGATTTTGACTGGTTGAACCTAGGGGTAAAGGGAAATTACTATTTCGACAATCTATTTGGTTTAACCGCCCCGGCATGGGACGTTTACGGAGGAGCTAACCTAGGGTATTCCGTTTATATGGGAAGTGGCCATGACGACAGCGACATTGATTTTGGGCTGCAAATTGGAGGCCGTTGGTTCTGGAACGACAAATGGGGTATCTATGCTGAAATAGCAGGAGGTAATGTTTCGGGCTTATCTCCCGGCATTGGCCTCACCGTCAAGTTGTAAACAAAACCGTTTACGAAACGCAAACAAAATGAAAGTATATATCAAAATAGCAGGGAGCCAATGGCTTCCTGCTATTTTGTTTCCTACCCATACAATGGAACACTAATTTCATCTATCACGCAATTGAAAAACTCCCAAAATTAAAACCATTTCGATTTTTATTAATTTCTAAAATCCCTTAAATTAGAGTCATACCAACCAACTCTTCAATTATGATTAGCAGATCTTTATTATCGTTTTGTTTCCTTGCTTTAACATTTGCGTACAGCATAGCCCAAACCACTATCCCTCCCCTACCGCCTTGCCCGGGTAATGGCAATTCAGGATTTGGCGGAGCAATTGGCTTAGGTGTTTATTTTCTTGACGGAACATACAACAATCTAATTTCTTGGAGCTTTGGATTAAATGGAGAGAGCGACAACTTTAATGATGTGTTGGTAATTTATATTGATACAGGCACACCTGGGCGATCAATAATCGACAATACTATAGATGACGATACTAATGGTTATACTATTGCAATTACCAATAGTAATATTAATAATTTGGGAAGCACCATTACATTCCCCAATGGCTTTGAAGCCACCCATGCAATAGCTGTAGATAGTGAATCCGGCGGCTTATGGTCAATCCCCAATTCAGGTACGATTGGAACTGGAGACCTAAATTATATTACTGATTTGAACGCTACAATTGACACCTCTTTAGATTTATATTTTGATTGGGAGGATTTAGGATTAAATACTGGAGACTCATTCAAATATGTTGGTCTATATGTAAGCCATTTGGGCGCCACCTCTGATGAAGGCTTCGGCGATGGCATTATAGAAGGCACTAGCGGTTCTGACGATGTTACATTCACAAGTTTTAGACACATCGGCTCATGCAATCTAACCCTTGAAACAGAAGACAAAAACAATAACAGATTTTCTGTCCATTACCACGATAGACAGCTAAGTTTAGATGGCTTTTATGAAAGTGTTTCCATCAAAGTATATGATGTAACAGGTAGAAACACTCATGCTAGCCAGCATAACATATATGGTTCAGAAACAATTCCTCTAAAGCTTGCCAAAAATCAATTACAGTTTGTAAAAATAGAAGGTCATTCTATCTCCAAAATTTTAAAGGTCATCCCAAACTGATTCCCTATATACAAATGAAACTCTATTCAAACAAAGACTTGATAAGTTGGCTTTATTGAAGAACTACAAACACCCCTAAAACAAAAAAGCATCCCAATCTTCAATTAAGAAAAAAGGAAAGCTTCTCATTGGCAAGTCTCCTGTTGGGGAGGCTCACAACTCCCAGATTGCCCTGGGAACAACACAACTAAACTTTAGGCCATTTAGTCCTTCAAATTCATTTTTTCCAACAAATTTACAAACCGAGGATACTCTCTTATGGTTTCAAAATCGATGCTATGTTTCATTCTCGGTATATGCATTTCTCTTGTTTCATAACTCATTTCTAAATAATCCAGAGCCCTTTGGGGGTTATCAGATAAACAAGAAAATGCGGCTAAATTGTAATAATTCCCACGCACATCATAAAACAAACTATCCATGGTGAAATCAAGAACCCCCTTTATTCCAATTTCATGAAATATACTATCTAATCCAAATTCTTTAACATTCTTACCATTTAGCATAAATTTTATTTGCTCAAAAGCCAAATTGTCTTTTCCTAATCTCATATAATTCCTTAAATAATAAGGTGGCCATGGCTCTCCTCTTATTTCCTCAGACTTTTTGAGATGCTCAAGTGATTTATCAAATTCCTTGTTATTATAGTATATCATACTACTCATATAGTAAATGATAGTAGAATTCGGATTAAATTTCAGTGCTAAATCAATCTGCTCCCTAGCCTCCTTTTTCTTACCTAAAATATCAAGTAATATGGCGTAAGATAAATATGCTATGGGATAATCGGGATCTAGTTCTATAGCTGTTTTTAATTCCTTTTCAGCTTGCCTCCAATTCCAATCATACCATGTGGATATATAACCCAATATAGCATAGGCTGAGGCCAATTTATCATCTATTGACAGTGCTTTCAGAGCAAATTCTCTTCCTTTTCTATATCCTTCAGCCTTATTGAACCATCCCCATGAAGCCATGATATTGTATGAGTCGGCCAAGCCTGCATAAGCCAAGGCATAATTTGGATCTATTTTAATGGCTTCTTCAAAATAATAAATACTCTTTTTTAAATCTTCTTCTGTTCTTCTGTGCCAAAAAAATCTCCCCTTTAGGTACATATTAAAAGCCTCAAAATTTTCGGTGGTTTTATGATCAATCCTTTGTAATTCGGTGGGTGAAATTGTTAATTCAAGCTGCTTAGCCACCTCTTTAGCTATTTCACTTTGTAGTTCAAATATGTCTTCAAAGGGCTTTTCATAGTCGTCAGACCAAATATGAACATCATTTTTTGCATCTATCAATTGGGCTACAATCCTTACCCTACCTTCATATTTTTGTACACTCGCTTCCAACACATAAGAAATATTCAATTCTTTAGAAATTTCAGGAATACTTTTGTTTGCTCCCCGGTATTGTTCCATAGTAGTCCTTGAAATCAAACTAAACCCATCTATTCCTGAGAGGTTACTAAGAATTATATCCATAACACCATCAGCAAAATATTGGTTTTCCGGATCCCCACTCAAGCTTTTAAAAGGAAGTACTCCTATGACCACTTCTTTTTTTGATTTAAAATCATTTTTATTAACTACTGAAGCAAGAAAAACTACAACTAAACCTATTAAAATGCCCAACAAAATTATATTGGATTTTTTGCCTCCAAATGTTTTGATTCGTAGATTGAGGCCATTTAGAGATCTCTTTCCTTTAAATTTCTCCCTTTTATTTTTCACTTCCCCTGGCAGACATTTATAGTGATCCTTAAAGCACTTTGAAAAATAGGAAGGGCTGTTAAATCCAACTGCATAGGCTATTTCAGAGATAGAAGAAACATTATTTAGTAAGAGTAGGTTTGCCTTATTCAACCTAAATTGTTTGATAAACTCACTAGCCGACTGCCCTTTGATCTCATTCAACTTCCTATGTAATTTTGAACGACTAACACCTGCAGAAGCAGATAATTCCCTGACTCCAAAATGCTCGTCATGATAATTCTCTTCCAAAATTTCATTAAGCTTTATAAGAAAAGCTTTATTCATAGACACCTCCGAATCCATGGTTTATACTTTAAGTGATTGATAAACAACAATTTACAACTAAAAACAATTCAATCAAAAAATTAGAGTTCATCAACCTCATTTTAAGGGTCGTGGGTTTTGACACATGATTTGTACAAATTGACACATGTCTTTCAGGCTTAGACACAAATTACCCTACAATTTTATGGACTGTAAACTAAATTGAATACTCAATGAATGTTTAACTAATAATCCACCTAAAAATGAGACTATTTAAATTATTATGTGTTTTGGGCTGTACAGCCTGCATGTTAACCACATGCGAAAATGATCAAGACCAATTGATGGAAAACCAATTAACAGAAACAAACTATCAAAAGAATTCTTCCAAGACTGTAGAGGTCCCGTACAAAGCTAACTACCATACAAGTCAAGCAGACGATGCTTTTTCTCAGTTATGCTCATCTAATTCACCTACAGACTTCTGGGGACAGGACCATCAATTAGGATATGGTAATGCCACGCATTTGGGAAATTTCACGGTTGATTTAGAGTTTTGCTTTCATGTCGTACTTGATAGTGAAGGACAACCAGATTTTGATGCTGGATTTGGGGAATTTTCTGGGGCGGATAACATTCTAGAAGCCAATAGTGGCGACCTTCTATTTACTACATCTAGCGGAAGTCAACTCATCCCAATTCAAGACGAAAACTACGTTTTTGAGTTTGAAAACCATTTAACGGTTACTGGAGGAACAGGTAAATTTGAAAATGCAACGGGTGAAATTATTAATTATGGAATGGTAAGAAATGATGGGTCCGGTACAGACCACCACCAAGAAGGTACTTTAATATTGGTGAAATGATTATTCTCTAAAAAAATACTTAGTGCGAATCCAGAAAAAAGCATGAAAGCTTCAAGAAATTGGAGCTTTTTTACTTATTGAATTGAAACTAATTCAAACTAGTCTTCATATTTATATCTAAATTTAAGGTTGATTATTTATTTTAAATTGGATTATGGGTAAAGTAGCGAAAGAATGTATTTTCCTTTATGAAGGATTTAGGGCTTATGTCCCAAAGAAAAAATTGGCTGATTTTGATAATGAATTTCTGAGTAAAAAATCTTATTCCGTTAAGTTCATGACAGAGCTAATAATTAAGTATGTCAACCTAAAATACTACCATAAAAACCCCAAGAATGAAAATGACGGCTATCTATTCAACTTCTTCTTGGTAGACTTTTCTCAAAGAAGCTCTAAAACAACTAAAGCCCTTAAAGAGTTTAGAAATACTCCTAGAACAATAGATAGAAGTTTCATGTATTTTAATGCACACCCGAAGTAATTTATGCACACCTACCTGCACACCTTTTAGAAGAAAAAACCTGATAAGTTGGCGTTATTGAACCACTACAAACACCCCTAAAACAAAAAAGCATCCCAATCTTCAATTAAGAAAAAAGGAAAGCTTCTCATTGGCAAGTCTCCTGTTGGGGAGGCTCACAACTCCCAGATTGCCCTGGGAACAACACAACTAAACTTTAGGCCAAAAAAAAGCTCCAATTTCTCGGAGCTTTTAAGGCAATTTTGCGGTCTGGACGGGACTCGAACCCGCGACCCCCTGCGTGACAGGCAGGTATTCTAACCAACTGAACTACCAAACCGTTGCTTCATTGCGGTTGCAAATATACAACCCTTTTTCAATTGCGCAAACATTTTTTGAAGAAAAAATGAAAAAAATTTCACTACAAAAATTTATTTCGCTCTATCATATACGTTGTCAATACTTTATCGAAATCTTTTTTTATGTCAGCTTCTACATATTTTATTCCGTATTGCCCACATTTTAATCGGAGCTCATTAAAATAAGTCCCAACGGCCTCCTCATAATTATCCTTAATGGTGTCCGGATATAGGTTAATGTACTCTCCAGTCTCTACATCAATGAACCTTTTTGGGGTATTATCGAAATCAAATTGAAGTTCTTTCTTCTTATCGAACACATGAAACAGCACCACTTCGTGCTTATTGTACTTTAAATGTCTTAAAGCTTCAAACAAATTTGCCTCATTGGTAGAAGTCTGAAACATATCGGTGAAAAAGAAAATCAAGGAACGTCTATGAATCTTTTCGGCTATTTGGTGTAGATAGGTATAAGTTTCCGTTTGCCTTTGTTCGGGTTTAACCATGACCATATCACTTAACCTGTGCAATAACATCTGATGATGGCGTTCACTGCCCTTTTCAGGGGCGTAATAATCATACGCATCACTGTAAATGCTCAAACCTACCGCATCACGCTGTTTCTTTAAAATATGCATCAAAGAAGCCGACGCTAAAGCCGAAAAGGCAATCTTGTTTAAATGGTCTATTGAAAACTGGCGCATCTCAGGGTAATGCATCGAGCTACTGTTATCTATAATCAAATGGCAGCGCAAATTGGTTTCTTCATCATAACGCTTGGTAAAGAGTTTATCGGTTTTGGCAAAGAGCTTCCAATCGATATGCTTGGTACTCTCACCCCGATTATAGATTTTATGTTCGGCAAACTCAGCCGAAAACCCGTGAAAAGGGCTTTTATGCATTCCTGCAATAAAGCCCTCCACCACTTGTTTTGCCAGCAATTCAAGATTTTTGAATCCTCCTGTTTTATTTAGCTCCTGTTGTAAATCCATTCAAATAAAAACACTTGTTTATATAACAGCATCCACAATGCCATATTCCACCGATTCCTCTGCTCCCATCCAATGGTCACGGTTAAAGTCCTTCATGACCTTATCAAAATCCTGACCACAGTTATCGGCCAAAATTTGAGCACTCAATTCTTTGGTTTTAATAATTTCCAAAGCTGTAATCTCAATATCGCTTGCAGGTCCTCTCGCTCCCCCACTAGGTTGATGGATCATCACTCTTGCATGAGGTTGAATAAAGCGCTTGCCCTTTTTCCCCACGGAAAGCAAAATAGAGCCCATGGAAGCCGCCAATCCTGTACATATGGTTGAGACATCGCTCTTAAGCGATTTAATGCAGTCATATATTGCAAAACCCGAGGTTACGTACCCTCCAGGACTATTAATGTATAATTGAATATCCTCGACCTCTAAAGCATCTAAATACAACAGGCGGTCAATAACATGTTTGGCCGACTTATCATCTACCTGCCCCCAAAGAAACACTTTGCGTTGGTCCAACAATTTACTATCTATAAGGTCTTGTACTTTTGGTTGTTTACTCATGGTATATCATTTTTTCCTAAAAATAAAAAAAGGTTTGCTGAACACAGCAAACCTTTCACATTTCTTTTGGAAAGTATTTTTATAATAGAGAATCGATAGCTTCTGTATAAGCGCTCTTTTGAGCTACACCAACTTGACGACCTACAACTTCACCGTTTTGGAAAACCAATACCGTAGGAATGTTACGCACGCCATATTTTGCAGCAAATTCTTGGTTGGCATCAACATCTACTTTACCAATAATAGCTTTACCTTCATATTCTTTGCTAATCTCGTCAATAATTGGTGCCACCATTCTACAAGGACCACACCATGCCGCCCAAAAATCGACCATAACCGGTTTGTCACTGTTCAAAACGGTTTCTTCAAACGTTGCATCTGTTATCTCTAATGCCATAATCTATAATTTAAAATTGTGTTTTTACTTCTATTACATTTGATATGCAAACTTAGTCAAAAAATTTGCCAAAGCTTACATACTGACAATATGTTTTGGTTATATCCACATTGTTTCAGCTTATTATGCTAATTTGACATATGCATAAAATTATCTAGTTCAGCTTATAAAGAATGTTTTGATGCTCCAGAGCCTTTAACAGTTCTTGCGAGATCCTCACCTTCTGTCTTCGGCTTATCATTTCCAGTTTAATCTGCTCCTCATTATCATAAACCGTAAAATTTAAAGCCTTTTCTCCTGAGTGCATCCCAATTAAATTTCTTAATACCTCTATTTTGTCATCACCAAGATCGGCAATATTAAGCTGAATGGACAACTTTCTTGCATAGGTTTCCATAACATCGTGCAACAACTGGAAATAGTTAAACTGCATTCTGGGTTCCCCGCGCTGCCCCGTGTCCTTATTGATGATCCATCCTTCGCGAATAAATACTTTTACATACACAAAAGAGTTCTGTACCAAAAAGTGACGGAATTTCAAGTATTCCTCCCCAAATATCCTAAATTCAACACTATTGTTATAATCGTCCATGGTGAACATAGCCCAACCTTTTCCCTGCTTACTTACTCGGTGCTGTACATCGGTCACGACACCTCCAACGGTCAATTCCCGATTCACAAACTGGTCTATTTGGGTTAACGCCGCCAAGGTGGCATTACAGAAGGTTTTCATTTCTATTTTGAAGTCATCCAACGGATGTCCAGAAATATAAATTCCCACCACTTCCTTCTCTCTTGCCAATTTTTCCATAGTCCCCCATTCCTCACAAGGTGGCACAACAGGCTCATCAATCTGCACATCACTGGCCTCCCCAAAGAGACTTACCTGTGCAGAATTCTCATTTTCCTGATGTTTATTCCCATATTTTATGGCCTTTTCCAAGAAAGTGATGCCATCACCTTCGTCATGGAAATATTGCGCACGATGGGTTCCCGAAAAACAATCGAACCCACCAGCCAAGGCCAAGTTCTCAAAAGCCTTTTTGTTGGCCGCCCTTAAATCGATACGTTTGGCCAAATCGAAGATAGACTTATAAAAACCGTCTTTCTTTCTATTATCAACAATGGTTTTCACGGCACCATGTCCCACTCCTTTAATAGCTCCCATACCAAAACGTACCGCATTTTGATCGTTTACAGAGAATTTATAAAAGGATTCATTAACATCTGGCCCAAGAACATTTAGCTTCATCCGCTTACACTCTTCCATGAAGAAGGTTACCTGCTTGATGTCATTCATGTTATTTGACAGTACTGCTGCCATATATTCCGCAGGATAGTGTGCCTTTAAATATGCTGTTTGATAGGCAATCCAAGCATAACAGGTAGAGTGGGATTTATTGAAGGCGTAACTCGCAAACGCTTCCCAGTCCTTCCAAATCTTTTCCAACACCTTACGCGGGTGCCCATTGGCTTCCCCTCCGTCCAAAAACTGAGGCTTCAATTTTTCAAGCAAAGCAAAAATCTTTTTACCCATCGCCTTACGAAGCATATCAGCATCACCCTTGGAGAAGTTGGCCAATTTTTGCGACAGCAACATTACCTGCTCTTGATAAACCGTAATTCCGTAGGTTTCCTGAAGGTACTCCTCCATGGCCGGTAAATCGTAAACAATTTCCTGATCTCCATGCTTACGCGCAATAAAGTCTGGAATGTATTCCATTGGTCCCGGACGGTACAATGCGTTCATGGCAATAAGGTCATCAAACACAGTTGGCTTTAAGGACTGCATGTGTTTTTGCATCCCAGGCGATTCGTATTGGAACACCCCAACTGTTTCACCGCGTTGGAACAGCTCATAGGTCATTTGGTCATCCAGAGGGAAATTCTCAGGATCCAGCTCAATGCCATGCTTCGCCTTTACAATCTTTACGGTATCCTTAATCAGGGTCAATGTTTTCAACCCCAAGAAATCCATTTTTAACAGACCTGCAGATTCTACTACCGAGTTATCAAACTGCGTTACATACAAATCGGAATCCTTGGCTAAGGACACCGGCACGAACTTGGTAATATCATCCGGGGTAATGATGACCCCACAGGCATGGATTCCTGTATTTCGAACAGAACCTTCCAAAATCTTGGCCATGTTTACAGTATCCGACTCTAAACCTGCCCCTTCCGAAATATTGAAAAGTTCTTGTATTAATTCTATCTCTTCGGATTTGAACTTCGCCTTCAATCCCTTTTCATCCAAACCAAAAATCTTGTTCAGTTTGGTCATGTTCGGGATTAACTTGGCAATCCTATCGGCTTCAAATAAAGGTAAGTCCAACACCCTTGCCGTATCCCTAATGGATGACTTAGCTGCCATCGTACCATAGGTAATAATCTGAGCTACCTGACTGCTACCATATTTACCAATTACATAATCCATAACACGGCTACGCCCCTCGTCATCAAAATCGATATCAATATCGGGCATACTTACACGATCCGGATTCAAGAATCTCTCAAAAAGCAAATCGTACTTAATAGGATCGATATTGGTAATTCCCAAACAGTAGGCAACGGCAGATCCCGCTGCCGAACCTCGACCTGGCCCTACCGATACATCCATATTCCGAGCTTCCCGGATAAAGTCTTCTACAATCAAGAAGTAACCCGGGTATCCCGTTTTTTCAATAACGTCCAGCTCAAAGTCCAAACGTTCAGCGATGGAAGGGGTAATTTCTTCGTAGCGCCCCTTGGCTCCTTCATAAGTCAAATGCCTTAAGTAGGCATTCTCTCCGCGTTTTCCCCCGTCCTCTAAATCCTCTTCATGCTGAAATCGCTCAGGAATATCAAACTTCGGCAAGAGGACATCCCTCGCTAGGTCATAAGGCTCTACCTTATCTAAAATTTCCTGAATATTGGAAATGGCTTCTGGAATGTCCTTGAACAAGGATTTCATTTCATCGGCCGACTTGAAATAATATTCTTGATTTGGCAGTCCGTAGCGATAGCCACGGCCTCTACCAATTGGTGTGCTTTGCTTTTCCCCATCCTTAACACACAACAAAATATCGTGTGCATTGGCATCTTTTTGATCTACATAATAAGTATTGTTTGTGGCAATTACCTTAACATCATGCTTTTTTGCCAAATCCATCAACACCGGATTCACGCGGTTTTCATCTTCCTGATTGTGGCGCATGATTTCTACATACAAATCATCCTGAAACATGTCCTTCCACCACAACAGCGCTTCCTCTGCCTGATTTTCACCAACGTTCAACACCTTACTAGGTACTTCCCCATAAAGGTTTCCGGTCAAGACAATTACATCTTCCTTGTATTGCTTGATGATTTCCTTATCTATACGCGGGACATAATAGAACCCTTCTGTAAAGGCAATAGAGGACAATTTGGCCAAATTGTGATATCCCCTTTTATTCTTGGCCAACATGACTATTTGATACCCGTTGTCCTTTCGACTTTTATCCAATCGATCCTCACACACAAAGAATTCACAACCCACAATAGGTTTGATTTCCTTTAATTTGGCTTCACCTCCTGCCGCAATCGCTTCTTCATTTTTAGCCTTAACACCTTTATTGTGATTCAATACCGCACGCACAAAGTGAAAAGCTCCCATCATATTAGCATGGTCCGTCAAGGCCACACCAGGCATATTGTTTTTTGCCGCAGCAGCCACCAAATCTGGAATGCTAATAGTAGACTGCAAGACCGAGAACTGGGAATGGTTATGCAAATGGGCAAAACTAGCATCCTCAAGTTCCGATATGTTTTGCTGAATTTCAGCTTCGGTAATATCTGGAGCCTGTTGCTTTTCTAAGCGCTTTCTTATAGCATCACTCGCCTTTTTTAGGTTGATGTGCTTTAAGCCTATTAATTGAATTTCGCCTGGATTGGCTTCACTGAACCTATTGAAATATCCAGGCTCAACATCAAGGGCTTCAATTGTAAATTCTTGACGGCGCACCAATTCGAAGAAACAGCGCGTCGTAGCCTCCACATCGGCAGTGGCGTTGTGCGCTTCCGCAAACGGCTGGTTGAACAGGTACTGGTGTAACTCTGTTAAGGTAGGCAACTTAAATTTGCCACCACGTCCTCCTGGAATTTGACACAATTCTGCAGTATGTTCCGTACAGGTATCCAATACCGGTAATTCCTGCAATGCATTGGCAACACTTTCACGATAGAACTCAGCCCCCATAATATTGACATCGAAGCCAACATTCTGTCCAACAACAAATTTGGTTTTGGACAAAGCTGCATTGAACTTTTCCAATACCTCACCTAAAGGAATCCCTTGCTCTTGTGCCAACTCTGTAGAAATACCATGGACCTTCTCCGCATCATAAGGAATATTAAACCCCTCCGGTTGTATCAAAAAATCCTGATGTTCTACACAGCGTCCCAATTCGTCATGCAACTGCCAAGCAATCTGAATTGCTCGTGGCCAGTTATCGGTATCTGAAATAGGGGCGTCCCAACGCTTGGGTAAACCGGTTGTTTCGGTATCAAAAATTAAGTACATAAATCTCCTGTTGTAATTCCCGTATTGGCAATAGTTGCAGTTTTAAGAAAAGGCATTTATATATAAATCAACACCTTACAAAACAAGTTAACAACTATTGAAAAGCATCTAAAAATACGCATAAATAAAACGTTTCAAAGCCAAAGTTATAAAGAGTTGTAAACAAAAGGCACGTTCCAAAAACGTGCCTTTAAACTTATTGTTTTAGGTAATATTAAGATACCATTGCTTCATGCATTTTTTCGGTATTGATTGCTGATTGAATAGCACTTTTGTGCCTGATCAATAAATCATCAACACTTGGAGGCAGGGTTCGCTCTTGGAGGATTTCATTATATTCTTCCAAATTGGCCTTCTCTCCCTTAATGGCTTCTTCCAAAATAGCCTCTTCACTATTACTTGAAAGCGCCGACTTTAAGGCCATCCAATTTCGATGAACAGACCCTTTGAAACTTCCCGAATCTTCAGGCAATTCACCATATCTCAATATCTCACTTCTCAGCTCCTTGGCAAATTGACTGCGCTCTGAAGCTCTTCGCTTGAAGAACATTTTTAATCGCGGCCCCTCTACCTGCTCCATGGCATTGAGATAGCCTTTTTCAGCATCATAATTCTTTACCAATAATTCATTTAACTTATTTGAAATTTTTTCAGAATACTTCATAATCTTTATCATTTTAAAATTTCAATATGTTCTTTATAGATGTGTATTGTTTCACATCTGCTATAACAGTATAAAGAAAATATGAACTCATGTCAAACTCTGCGCCTTCTTTAACATCCTTTAAGAAACTTACAAACAAAAAAAAGCGCCCTTTTTCAAGGGCGCTTTCTCTATATTGGTTCAATCTTTTTAAGGATTACAATCACCCAAAGCATCTATGGCCGCTTGCAATACACCTGAAGTATCTCCACAGGAGTTAATCTGCACTACCAAAGCATCCTTATAGGCATTACACAAATCAGCATACTCTGGCATTTCACTACTTGAGGCCGCAAAAGCTGCAGCTGCCTCTGCCGTAGCCTGCTGTGCTTGTTGACAACTTGTCCCGCCTCCAATCACTAACAAACCTCCTGTTAAAGGCACTCGGTAAAATTCACCTTGAATAAAGTTCACACTTTTCATACCGTCTTCAGAAAAGGCATTGAATTTAAAAGTTCCTGTAACGGTATTTGTAGAATTGTCGAAATCCACAATTTCAATCTCTCCATCCGCAGGATACACTTGCAAACTTGGGTCTGGAGCATTCAACGTTGAATAGGTCACTCCATAAGCATCCTTAAATCTAGCTTCGCTTTGGTGCTCCCCACCTAAATAATAGGTTCCCACATTATCCAAAGTAGTCACCAAAGAAAGCGTTTCGTAACTATTACCGCCTTCAACCACTAAACCTCCTGCATCAATATCTGCTGCATAAAATTTAGCTCTCCATAGTTCGCCATCCTTTTTACCCAACATGGCAGGGGTATTAAACTCTAAGTCATCCCCACAGCCAAAGACCGTAAATAGGGCTAACGTAAATAATGCTATATATTTTATCTTATCCATAGGGCTTTTATTTCGGACACAAATTAAAATAACGTTTTGAAAAACCCAAAAGTATAATAAAATTTCAATTAAAGTCTAATTCTAAAAAATTTATGCAATTAATTAAAAATGTAGTATCTTTGCACACTTATTAATAACCGAGGTCGAGAACCTCACTAATTAATTGATATGTCAGTTAAAATCAGATTACAAAGACACGGTAAAAAAGGAAAACCTTTTTACTGGATCGTTGCAGCAGATGCAAGAGCAAAAAGAGATGGTAAATTCTTAGAAAAATTAGGAACTTACAATCCAACTTCTAACCCAGCTACTATTGATTTGGATGTTGATGGTGCTGTAAAATGGCTTCAGAATGGTGCGCAACCTACTGATACGGCTAGAGCTATTTTGTCTTACAAAGGAGCTTTACTTAAAAACCATTTAGCTGGTGGAGTAAGAAAGGGAGCTTTAACAGAAGAGCAAGCTGAAGCTAAATTCAATGCTTGGTTGGAAGAGAAAAGCGGAAAAGTAGATGCTAAGAAGGATACTTTAGCAAAAGCTGATGCAGATGCTAAGGCAAAAGCATTGGAAGCGGAAAAAGCTGTAAACGACGCTAGAGCGGCTGCGGCTGCTGAAGCTGAGGCAGAAGCTAAAGCTGCTGAAGAAGCTGCAAACGCTGAAACAGCAGAAGAAGAAACTGCTGCTAACGAAGAGGAATAAAAAATTTATTTTTTATACTTTTAAAACTCCGATAGCTGCTATCGGAGTTTTTTGTACCCCATTCCTTCAACCAAGCACACCTAACTTATTTATTCCAAGGTAAAACCCACTTACAATGCAAAAAAAAGATTGCTTCTATCTAGGTAAGATTGTTAAAAAATATAGTTTCAAAGGCGAAGTATTGGCGAAATTAGATACCGACGAACCGGAACTATACGACCATCTAGAATCGGTTTTTGTAGAACTGCGCAACAACTTGGTTCCATTTTTTATAGAATCCTCTCAGTTGCACAAATCAGATTTGCTTCGCCTTAAATTTGAAGAAGTGGACACCGAACAGGATGCCGACAGCATTATGAAATGTGATCTATACCTGCCCCTGGAATTTTTACCTAAATTAGAAGGCAACAAATTCTACTTCCACGAAGTTATTGGGTTTAGTATCGAGGACACCAGGTTTGGGCCTATAGGAACCATTAAAGCGATTAATGACAGTACAGCGCAAGCACTTTTTGAAATAGACCGAGATGGTATTGAAATCTTGATTCCTATGAATGATGAATTCATAAAGGAAGTTAATAGAAACACCAAAACCATTGTGGTGGAAACACCAGAAGGCCTCATCGATTTGTACCTGGAATAAATTGTAGAACAGCATGAACAAACCCTTTGCATTTAAGCAATTTACTGTTGAACAGGACCAATGTGCCATGAAAATTGGTACAGACAGCGTGCTTTTGGGCGCATGGGCCTCAGTAGAAGCCAACCCTTTTTCTGTTTTGGATATTGGTGCTGGAACTGGTGTTTTGGCCCTTATGTTGGCGCAGCGTTGTAATGCCGAACTCATCGATGCTTTAGAAATTGATGATGATGCCTACGAACAGTGCGTCTACAATTTTGAAAACTCTCCTTGGGGTGACCGTTTGTTCTGTTACCATGCCTCACTGCAAGAATTTGTAGAGGAAATAGAAGACAAATACGATTTGATCATTTCCAACCCGCCTTTTTATGCTGATGCTTACAAAACAGACAATACACAACGTGACTTGGCTCGTTTTGAAGACGCCATGCCTTTTGGTCATCTATTGCAAAGTGCATCACATTTGTTGGCTCAAAATGGCATATTTTGCGTCATCATTCCTTATTCTGAAACGGATAACTTCATTGGATTAGCAAAAGCATTGCAATTGTATCCCAATAAAATTCTACAGGTAAAAGGCACCCCAGATACTGACATCAAGCGCAGCCTTATTCAATTCTCATTCAATGAAACAGAAGTAGACACCAAAGAACTTATCATTGAAACAGCCCGTCACCAATACACCAAAGATTACATAGCCCTTACCCAAGATTTTTATCTGAAAATGTAATTCAAAAATTGTGCACTGAAAACGTTTTCGCTACTTTTGTGAACCGCTCAAAAAAAGTCCCTGAACGTAAAGGACTTAAAAAATGCGATCATAACTAAAAACAATTGAAATGGTTGCCTAAAAGTGCAATCATCACATTAAAAATATAGCATGAAACCAGATTTATTTGAAGCACCAGACTATTTTCAACTCGATGAATTGCTAACCGAAGAGCACAAATTGGTTCGAGATGCCGCCCGTGAATGGGTAAAACGTGATGTATCTCCAATTATCGAGGACTATGCACAACGCGCAGAATTCCCAACACAAATCATCAACGGATTGGCAGAAATAGGCGCCTTTGGCCCATACATCCCTGAAGAATATGGTGGTGCTGGACTGGATCAAATTTCTTATGGTTTGATCATGCAAGAAATTGAAAGAGGAGATTCTGGCGTGCGCAGTACAGCATCTGTACAATCATCCTTGGTAATGTATCCCATTTGGAAATACGGTTCTGAGGAGCAACGCCAAAAGTACTTGCCAAAATTGGCCAGTGGGGAATGGATGGGCTGCTTCGGATTGACTGAGCCCGATCACGGAAGTAACCCAGGTGGCATGGTGACCAACTTTAAGGATATGGGAGACCACTATCTATTGAATGGTGCCAAAATGTGGATTTCAAATGCTCCTTTCGCACAGGTTGCGGTTGTATGGGCCAAAAATGAAGAAGGACGCATCCACGGGCTAATTGTAGAACGCGGCATGGAAGGTTTTTCTACACCTGAAACCCACAACAAATGGTCTTTAAGAGCATCGGCCACGGGAGAGCTCATATTTGATAACGTAAAGGTTCCAAAAGAAAATCTTCTACCTGGAAAATCTGGTTTGGGAGCACCTCTAGGATGTTTGGATTCTGCTAGATTTGGTATTGCCTGGGGTGCTATTGGTGCGGCTATGGACTGCTATGATACTGCTTTGAGATATAGTAAGGAGCGTATCCAATTTGGAAAACCTATTGGGCAATTTCAATTACAACAAAAGAAATTAGCGGAAATGATTACCGAAATTACCAAAGCCCAATTATTGACCTGGCGTCTTGGCGTATTGAGAAATGAAGGCAAAGCAACTTCTGCTCAAATCTCAATGGCTAAGAGAAATAATGTGGACATGGCTATTAATATTGCCCGTGAAGCACGCCAAATGTTAGGAGGTATGGGAATTACGGGAGAATACAGTATTATGCGTCATTCCATGAATTTGGAAAGTGTAATTACCTACGAAGGCACCCACGATATCCACTTACTCATTACCGGTTTAGACATTACGGGTCTCAATGCCTTCAAATAATTGATATAAAATATGTTATAAAAAGCGAGTTTATACTCGCTTTTTTTGTGCATCTTTATATTATGTCTTCGAAATCTAGATTAGATAGAGCCTATAAAAATGCAAAGGTCATTCCGTTTGACGACAAGAGTAAATTCATAATTTTAAGTGATTGTCATCGGGGAGACAATAGTTTTGCAGATGATTTTGCCAACAATAGAAACATCTACCTTCATGCGTTACAGCAGTATTTTAACAAAGGGTTCCACTATTGTGAATTGGGTGATGGGGATGATTTATGGGAAAACCTGAATTACGGCAATATTCTTCAGGCCCACAAAAATGTATATCGCCAAATACAACGCTATTTCAATCAGGACCGACTAACGATGTTATGGGGCAACCATGATATGGTGTATAAAAACCCTGAATTTGTCAAAAAGCAGCTTTATAGTTATTTCGACAAGCGTACGGGCACTCACAAACCACTCTTCCCAGGCATTGCCATACACGAAGCCATTGTTCTAAAACATTCCATTACTGGCCAAGAGTTGTTTTTAACACACGGCCATCAAGCGGATTGGTGGAATTATGTATGTTGGAAATGGAGTCGGTTTTTGGTTAGGATTCTCTGGAAACCTCTCAATGTAATGGGCATTGCCGACCCTACAAGTCCAGCCATAAATTACAAGGAACTTATCAAAGTTGAACGCCGGATCAAGAATTGGATTCAGGAGAACAACAATTTAATAACCATTATAGGACATACCCATCGTCCAAGGTTCCCTTCTCCTGAAGAAATTCCCTTTTTTAATGATGGGAGCTGCGTCCATCCCAGATGCATCACTGGTATTGAAATTGAAAATGGAGAAATCTCGCTTATTAAATGGGAAACTTCCACCACAGATGATGGCACCCTAAAAATTGTAAGAGACATGCTCGAAGGTCCTCAAAAACTCTCTAGTTACCACCAACAGTTTAAATGAGCCCTCTAAGGATAATTTAGGATTCAGGCGCCAATTCCACCTTCAGACCTTCCAACTCTTGGGTCATCTGAATTTGGCACCCCAATCTACTACTATCCTTTACGTAGAAAGCTTCGGCTAACATAGCCTCTTCCTCATCTTGCATTTCTGGCAATTCATGCTCGGAAAGCACATAGCATTGGCAAGAAGCACACATAGCCATTCCTCCACAAACACCTATCGTGCCCTCTGGAGCCAATTCATAACTTCTCACCACCTCCATAAGGTTCATGGCCATATCAGTAGGTGCCTCAACTTCGTGAGACACCCCTTCTCGATCTATAATTGTAATATTGATATCTTGACTCATCCCTATTAGTCGATTGATTTAACAACTGCCTTTGGCGCTTCTTTTCTAGTGCCATCAAACCCATCAATACCGCTTACGGTTGTATACTTCAACACATAGCGTTTCCCTGGATTGATAATTTGATATGCTGCCTGACACATTAAAGTCGCCTCATGAAAACCACACAAAATCAATTTCAACTTTCCTGGGTACGTATTGACATCTCCAATAGCAAAAATACCGGGAATATTGGTTTGGTAATCCAGAGAATTATCCACTTTAATGGCATTTTTTTCAATTTCCAATCCCCAATCGGCAATCGGCCCTAATTTAGGTGACAAACCAAAAAGAGGAATGAAATGGTCACATTCTATCTCAAATTCTGTAGGGATATGATCTGCTTTGGTGACTACAACACCTGCTACATGATCATCTCCCAAAATACCAACAACTTCTGCTGGAGTAATTAAATTGATCTTCCCTTTATTCTTCAGTTCCTGAACTTTCTCAACAGAATCTAAGGCCCCCCTAAACTCATTTCGTCTATGGATTAGAGTGACTTCTGAAGCGACATCGCTTAAAAAGATACTCCAGTCCAACGCCGAATCTCCTCCACCTGCAATGACCACTCTCTTGTTGCGATACACTTCAGGATCCTTAATCATATATTCTACGCCTTTATCCTCGAAGTTTGCAATGTTGTGTATTAAAGGCTTTCTTGGTTCAAAACTTCCCAAACCTCCTGCAATGGCAACCACTGGCGCATGGTGCTTTGTTCCTTTGTTGGTGGTCACAATAAAACTACCGTCCTCCAATTTTTCAATGGTTTCAGCACGCTCTCCCAAGGTAAAGCCTGGTTCAAACTGTTTGCCTTGCTCCAAAAGTTTTTCGGTTAAATCACCAGCCAGAATCTCTGGATAGGCAGGAATATCGTAAATAGGTTTTTTAGGATATATTTCGGAACACTGTCCTCCAGGTTGTGGTAAGGCATCTATCAAGTGACATTTTAATTTTAATAATCCTGCTTCGAATACCGTAAAAAGTCCTGTTGGCCCAGCGCCAATAATAAGAATATCTGTTTTAATCATGAATTAGTTCTTTCTGCGACAAAAATATACACATGAAATATTGATTTATATGATATTTGTCATTTGGGAATTCATTGATGAGTCTTAAAGAGTCGACTCGTTATGCCTCTACATTGATGACTTGTTCAATTTGAGGCGCATATTTTTTAATGGTCATTTCCACACCGGATTTTAATGTCATTTGATTAACACTGCATCCAACACAGGCTCCTTCCAACTGCACTTTAACCAATTTATCGCCTTCAATTGAAACCAGGGAAATGTTTCCTCCGTCACTTTCCAAAAAGGGACGGATTTCAGCTAGCGCCTTTTCTACATTTAATTTTAATTCTTCTGTTGTCATTATTTATATGAATAATGTGACTTACTATTTCTTAACGGCAGAACACCCTGCCATGGTTGTAATTTTTATCGCCTCGGTTGGTGGCAAATCCTCGTTTCGTCTTACCACTTGCTCAACCACATTTCGGGTAATCGCTTCAAAAGATTGCTCCAAGGCAGTAGCGGTTTGTAAGGCTGCTGGACGACCTACATCCCCAGCTTCACGAATACTCTGTACCAAAGGAATTTCCCCCAAAAACGGCACTTCTAAATCTTCTGCCAAATTCTTGGCGCCTTCCTTACCAAAGATATAATATTTATTCTCAGGCAATTCAGCAGGTGTAAAATAGGCCATATTTTCGATAATACCTAAAACCGGCACATTTATACTGTCCTGTTGGAACATAGCCACTCCTTTTTTGGCATCGGCCAGGGCCACATTTTGCGGTGTACTTACCACAACCGCACCAGTAATTGGCAAGGATTGCATAATGCTTAAATGGATATCACCGGTTCCCGGAGGTAAATCGATTAATAAGAAATCCAAGTCTCCCCAAGCCGCATCAAAAATCATTTGATTTAAGGCTTTTGCCGCCATTGGCCCTCGCCATACTACGGCTTGGTCTGGTTTGGTGAAAAATCCAATTGACAATACCTTCACTCCATAGCTTTCGATGGGCTTCATTTTCGACTTTCCTTCCACATTAACAGCTACGGGCTTTTCATTCTCCACATCAAACATGATAGGTACGGAAGGCCCATAAATATCGGCATCCAATATTCCTACATTGAATCCCATTTTGGCCAAGGATACAGCTAAATTGGAAGTAACGGTAGATTTTCCAACCCCTCCTTTTCCAGAAGCAACGGCTATGATATTTTGGATTCCAGGAATTTTCTTCCCTTTAATTTCATTCTTCGGCTTTTCTGCTGCCTCAACTTTTACATTTACCTTCACTTTAGCCTTTTCATACACCTTGTCGTGGATGACTTTCATGATCTCCACTTCAGTTTTCTTTTTGGCTTGTAAACTTGGGTTTGAAATAGTAATATCTACTACTACCTCATCTCCAAAAGTCACTATATTGGTTACGGCGCCACTTTCAATCATATTTTGTCCTTCTCCAGGAGCAGAAATACTTTCTAGTGCTTTTGATATATCTTGTTTTTTTAACTTCATAATATGCTAACTACGTAGAATTTTCGCTTTTAAAAATTTGGGCCTGCAATTTTTCAAGGTAGAATTTTCAGATATGACTTCTCAAATCCAGACCTCTTTACAAAAAGCTAAGGCTCACTAATTTAGACTTATTCTAAAATGCAAATATACTGTGAATTGTTTAGAATGAGAAACAGTTTAATTGAAATGATTTATGCCCAAATTTAGATTAATTATAGTTCTTTGGAAGGATCCCAAAATACCTTTTCAAAGTCTTGAACTTGGTTGTTCGCAACCTTTACACCTTCGCTTTCCAGCAATTGCTGCATATGGTTGGAACCTTCAAAATGAAATTTGCCCGTGAGCAGCCCTAAACGATTAACAACGCGATGCGCTGGCACATCCTTCCCCGCAGATCCATTCATGGCATATCCCACCATTCGGGCACTTCTGGCGGCACCAAGGTATTTGGCAATAGCGCCATAACTGGTTACGCGCCCACTTGGAATCTGTTTGGCTACCTCGTATACTTTTTCAAAAAAACTTAAGGTTTCGGGTTTCATTTCAAGTCCTTAATGATATTGACCAAGGTGATTAAAGAAATGATTCCTGTTATTCCACCAATGATATAGTTCATGTTTTTCTGAGAGGTAAACTGTAAATGTTTGATTCTTTCAAAAAAGAACATATAAATGTACAGCATGGCAAACGAACCCATGGCGGCTCCAGACACATAGGCTGAAATACTTGTAGTATCAAATTGCAGCCAACCCAACGATGCCAACGTAATGGCCATATAAGCCTGAAACGGAATAGGAAACACATTGATGCTAGACATAAACATTCCCTGAAAAAACCTGCTACGCTTGCTTTTTGGTTCTAGTTCTTTTTCGGCCTTTCCGCCTCCCTTGGCAACCAAAAGAAAATATACGGTTACCAACACAAAAATCACAAAAGCTACGCGCTGTAAAATTTCCACAACATCAGGATGTCTATTTAAGTATCTTGCAAAAACGGTTGCGATAAGGGTTTGGACAAATACAATAATACAGGCGCCTATTGAAAATACAATGCCTCTTATATGACCTTCCTTTAAGCTGATTTTGGCAGCAGTCATATTCAACAACCCAGGAGGCATGACAGCTAAAAAAGCAGCCATAAATCCTAAAACAAAGGCTATGGTAATATTCAAGAATCTTTGATTTTAAACCTAATATACGTAATTGGTTTGTTTTGTTCTAAATATTGACTCTCATAAAACGTTTGTATGCTGGTCACCTCTTCCGGACTACCTTCCTGTCTGTACACATCATGGTTGGAGTACAACACTTCATGTCCTTCACCATGCAACAAACCAAGCGTGTAACCATGCATAAACTCGCTATCGGTTTTTAGATTAACGATACCGTCTGGCTTAAGAATGTGTTTGTAACGTTTTAAAAATTCAGAATTGGTCAAGCGGTGCTTGGTACGCTTATATTTTATTTGTGGATCCGGGAATGTAATCCAAATTTCGTCTACTTCATTTTCAGCAAAGGCATACTCGATCAATTCAATCTGCGTTCTCAAAAAGGCCACGTTATCAATCCCATCTTCCACTGCTGTTTTGGCACCTCTCCAAAAGCGAGCTCCCTTAATGTCAATTCCTATAAAATTCTTTTCTGGATATTTTTGCGCCAAGGCTACGGAATACTCTCCTTTTCCACATCCCAATTCCAACACCAACGGATGATCGTTTTTAAAAACGGTTTTGTTCCAGTTACCCTTCAACGCAAATTCCGCATTCACCAATTCATCCCTTGTAGGCTGAAATACATTTGAAAACGTCTCATTTTCCTTAAAACGCTTGAGCTTATTTTTACTTCCCACTACTTCAATTTAATGTTTATAATAAGATTCGGTAAAATTAAGGAAATATATGGAAGCAGTATTATACTTATCTTTGATAATTAGTGCTTCTGGGGAGGTTTGGCCTGTTCAAGTTTCCCTTTGAAAACTATAAGCAACCGAAAGCCCTTTAGCGTCGCTATGAAAAAACGCATTTTAGTCATGCCCCTTAACTGGGGATTGGGTCACGCGACCCGCTGCATTCCAATTATCCGTGCTTTAATAGCACACCATTTTGAACCCATCATTGCTTCCGATGGGGATGCGTTGGCTCTGTTAAAAAAGGAATTTCCTCATTTGGAATCCTTGGAACTGCCTTCTTATAAAATTCATTACGCCAAAAAGGGACAGTGGTTCAAACTGAAATTGATTGCCAATGCCCCAAACATTTTAAAGGCTATAAAAAACGAAAACAAGATGGTCGACCAGATCATTGCAACCCACAATATTGACGGCATTATTTCAGACAACAGACTTGGGGCCTACTCCAAGAAAGTTCCTTCGGTAATTATTTCCCACCAACTACGAGTATTAAGTGGCAATACCACCTGGTTCAGTACACGCATGCATCAATCCTACATTAAGAAGTATAATGAATGTTGGGTTCCGGACAGTTTGAAATCACCAAATTTAAGCGGACAACTAGGCCATGTTGATAATTTTGAAATCCCCTTAAGATATCTGGGGCCTATCAGCCGTTTTGAAAAACAGGACTCCAAAGATGTCTATGACATCATGGTATTATTGTCGGGACCAGAACCACAACGCTCCTTATTGGAAGAAAAAGTTTTGGCGCTTTTTAAAGATCAGCCTACAAAAACTGTTTTTATAAAAGGGGTGATGGATGCCGAGCAAAGCTGTGAACAAATGGGCAATATGACCATTTACAATTATATGAGCAGTGACCAATTGGAAGCCACCATCCACCAAAGTTCGCTTATTGTATCCAGATCTGGATACACTACAGTGATGGATTTGGCCAAACTTGGGAAAAAAGCCTTTTTTATTCCAACTCCAGGTCAATTTGAACAGGAATACCTTGCCAAAAGATTGGACAGCCAAAACTTGGTGCCGTATTGTAAGCAAGATGATTTTAGCCTGGAGCAATTGCAGCGCGTGAACGCCTACCAAGGACTTTCAGACCTGGAATACGATGTGAATTACAAAAAGCTATTCAGCCTTTTCAAGGGTAAATGAAAATTCACTTCCAACGCCAATTTCACTCTCTACATAAATCTTTTCGTCATGAGCCTCTATGATGTGCTTAACGATGGCAAGCCCCAAGCCAGAACCTCCTTCTTTACGAGAACCACTCTTATCTACACGGAAGAAACGCTCAAATAAACGTGGGATATTTTCTTTTCCAATTCCTTCCCCATTGTCTGTCACTCTCACAATCACCTTATTCTTGATCAGGTTTTCTATACTCACTTCGGTAGTTCCCTTATCATGCCCGTATTTAATGGAATTTACAATAAGGTTTGTAAGCACTTGCTGTATACGCTCTTTATCAGCTCTTACCATTACTGGGGCTGTATAATCCATGTCAAAAACCAATGAAATCTTTTTCTTGGAAGCCTTCATTTCTAACATGTCAAATACATTTTCTACCAACTGCACAATATCAAACACTTCTACATTCAAACTTAAATCGCCCGCTTCTAATTTGGTAATCATATCCAAATCGCTCACAATGTAAATTAACCGCTCGACCCCCTTATTGGCTCTTTCAAGATATTTTTCTCGGATTTTTTTATCGTTTTGAGCACCATCAATCAATGTTTCCAAATATCCCTGCACCGTAAACAAAGGGGTTTTAAGCTCGTGGGCAACATTACCCAGAAACTCCTTTCGGTATTCTTCCCTTACTTTTAGGGTTTCAATTTCAAGCTTTTTGTCCTTAGCGTATTTATCGATTTCGTGGGTAAGGGTAGCCATATCGGTTGTAATGGGCTGCTTCCTTAAAGACGTAGACTCCAACAAGGTAAGATCATCATATATCTTTTTAACCCTTCGGTATATAAAGCGCTCTACCCGGTATTGGATTACGGCAAAAGAAAACAGGTAACACACTACCGCAAACCCTAACACCAATACCCACCAATATTCAACATTGGAGGTATATAAAAAAACACTCATAAAGAGCGTTAAAAAAAGTGTGATGTACGTAGAAGTTCTTATAGCGAACTTATACGATTTCTTGATTTTTTTCTTCTGCATTAATCTACAAACTTATAGCCAACTCCTTTTACGGTTTTAAAGCTATCATCTCCTATTTTTTCTCTCAGTTTTCTGATATGAACATCAATGGTACGTCCGCCTACAACAACTTCATTACCCCAAACCTTATCCAGTATTTCCTCTCTTTTAAATACTTTTCCCGGTTTGGTGGCCAATAAAGATAGTAGTTCAAACTCTTTTCTGGGAAGCACTATTTCTTCTCCTTTTACAGAAATTTTATACTCCTCTCTATTGATGGTCAAGTTACCAACTTTCATTACGTTATCCGCAGCATCATCTTCTTTAAGACGTCTCAACAATGCCTTCACCTTACTAATCAATACTTTTGGCTTGATAGGCTTGGTTATATAATCGTCAGCGCCTGCTTCAAAGCCCGCAACTTGCGAATAATCTTCTCCTCTGGCGGTAAAAAATGTAATGATGGTTTCTCCCAATTCTGGAATCTTCCTGATTTGCTCACAGGCTTCAATACCATCCATCTCCGGCATCATCACATCAAGAATTATCAATTGTGGTTTTTCAGCCTTAGCCTTTTTAACGGCCTCATGACCGTTTTCAGCAGTAACCACCTGATAGCCCTCAGAAGAAAGGTTATATCCTACGATTTCCAGAATGTCCGGTTCATCATCAACCAGAAGAATTTTTATGTCCTTTTTTTTCATCGGTTTTATTGTAATCTTTTCAGCGTCAAAGATAAAACTAATAACAAAAATTTATACTTCCTTACATAATGATAACATTAAGATAACTTTTCGCTTACCCTTATGTAATCTCCTACAAATAATCTAATTTTTCCAAGCCTTTAATCAAATGGCGGCTTTGTTTCCTTTTGTTAACCTCGACATTAATTTATTGTAAAATAAATACTTATACTTCAATATCGTTAAAATCGCATTGATTTCTGTTTATATTTGTAAGAACCGCATTACTAATTTAAACACTGAAATTTATGAAAAAAATTTACTTTTTGGTATTTACGCTTACTACAATGTTATCTTTTGGCCAGGATATGGTAATATCTGGTGTGTTTGACGGCCCTCTTTCCGGAGGCCTTCCCAAGGTTGTTGAACTTTACGTTATCAATGACATTGCCGATCTATCACTTTATGGTTTTGGTTCGGCCAATAACGGAGATGGTTCTGACGATATTGAAGTAACCCTTTCTGGATCAGCCACAGCCGGCACCTATCTTTATATTGCATCGGACGACACGTCTGTTGTGGAATATTTTGGAATTACCCCAGATTTCATTTCCGATGCTGCCAATGTAAATGGTGATGATGCCTTGGAACTGTTCTTCAACAGCGCTGTTACCGATACATTTGGAGACATTAATGTTGATGGCAGTGGAGAATCTTGGGAGTACAGAGACGGATGGGCTTACCGTGTAGATGGAACCGGCCCTGACGGAACTAGTTTCATAGTTAGTAATTGGACTTACAGCGGACCAGACATGGTTGATGACTGTACCACTAATGCTTCCTGCACGTCGCAATTCCCTATTGGCACCTATAGTACAGAAGCTTCCACAGATCCTAGTTTAGTAATTCTTAGCCCTTCTAGCGGACAAGAATTTATTCCTGGAACCACTTCCGTTACACTTTCCATAAGCGTCCAAAATTTTGCGGTTGGAAATCCCGGAGAAGGTATCGACGGTCATATCCATTGGAGTATCGACAGCGGGGATGATCCTGTTGTACAACCCATGAAATACGATACTGAAGATGTTTCTATTCCTGTAGTCAACGGTGGAGAATACACCATTGAAATGCACTTGGTCGACAATGATCACAATCCCATAACTCCAGCAGTGAGCGCTTCAGTTGAATTTGATGTAGAAGAAATCATTCAGGTGGAAAATCTAGCTGCATTAAGAGCAGATTTTGAAACTAATGGTGAAGGTCATTTTTACGAACTATTGAGCACTCCAACCGTCACTTATACCAGAACGTTTAGAAACCAAAAGTACATCCAAGATACAAGCGCCGGAATATTGATTGATGATAATGAAGGCATCATTACAACCACCTTTGCCGAAGGGGATGGTATTGAAGGCCTTATGGGACAGGCTTCTGAATTTAATGGCGTATTACAATTTGTTCCCACCGCGGATGCTTCGGTAGCAACAGCAACGGCAGTTACTCCTGAAATTGTAACTATTGCTACCCTTTTAACGGATTGGGAAGATTACGAATCGGAATTGATTGAAATTGCAGATGCAACATTTGAAGACGCCGGTGCCACTTTTGAGACTGCCAGCAATTATAACCTTAATGATGGTGCCATAATTAATTTTAGAACCAATTTTAGTGAAGCTGATTACATTGGCAGCACCATTCCTTCAGGTCCCGTCCCTGTAATTGCTTTGGTAAACGAATTTAATGGTTCTCCACAAATTACCTCCAGAAGTTTGATGGATATGACACTGTCTGTAAATCAATTTGAAAGTCTCCAGTTTTCACTTTACCCGAACCCTACAACCTCTGGCCTTGTAACTGTTGCCACGGCAAACCAAGGAAATGTAACAGTAAACATTTATGATGTGTTGGGTAAAAACGTACTTAATACCAATATCATGAACGGACAACTAAATGTTAGCACTTTGGCACCTGGAATATACCTTTTAAAACTAGAACAAAACAGTGCTTCAGCCATCAAAAAGCTGATCATTAAATAAGAAAATCTTCCTTATCTTAAAAAAGCGTTGCCATGGCAACGCTTTTTATTTTTGCCTACTTTTGTTACATGATATCAGCCCAAGACATTTTCGGGATACAAACTCAAGAAGAGTTTCAAAAAGTAGCCCTGGACGTTTTTAAGTTTCAATTTAAATACAATACAGTCTACCGATCCTTCTGCGATTTGTTGTACATCCATCCCAGCGATATTTCAAACTATCGAGACATTCCTTTTCTGCCCATCCAGTTTTTCAAGTCGCATGAAGTATTGAGCAGTAAAGAAACCATTCAAAAAACATTTAGCAGTTCAGGAACTACAGGCTCCGTGACCAGTAAACACTATGTTACAGACCTTGCGCTTTATGAGCAAAGTTTTAGAAAAGGTTTCGAACATTTTTACGGCCCTGTTGAAGACTATGTGGTTTTGGCCTTGCTACCGTCCTATTTGGAACGCGATGGTTCATCGCTTATCTATATGGTGAACGACATGATTAACCAATCCAAACACCCAGAAAGCGGCTTTTACCTTCATAACCTGAGCGATTTAAAAGAGAAACTTTTGGAGTTGGAATCCCAACAGAAGAAGACTTTACTCATTGGGGTTTCCTTTGCACTTTTGGATTTGGTGGAATCGTTTCAATTTGATTTGAAACACACTATTGTTATGGAAACTGGCGGCATGAAAGGCCGAAGAAAGGAATTGATTAGAGAAGAACTCCATCAAATTTTGAAAAAAGGGTTTGGGGTAGAACATATCCACAGTGAATATGGTATGACAGAATTATTAAGTCAAGGTTATTCCAAAGGGCAAGGTATTTTTGAATGTCCTCCTTGGATGCAAATCCTTACTCGCGATCCTGAAGATGCGCTCACATTGGTAGACAACAATAAAACTGGAGGCATTAATGTCATTGATCTTGCCAACCTAAATTCTTGTGCTTTTATTGCCACACAAGATCTTGGCCGTGCTTATCCAAACAACACATTTGAAGTCATTGGTCGTTTCGATCATTCAGATATTAGAGGCTGTAATTTAATGGCCTTGTAAGGTTCATAAATTTTTACCGACCAAGGGTTTGCTAAGAAAAAAGCAAATTTATTTTTTTAGTTGGTTGGTTAATTGAACGCCCGGTTTTGCTTCCGGGCGTTTTTTTATGCTACTAACTTAATGATGTAAGTGTTTTTCTTTCCTTTGTTGATGATGATATACTGTCCGTGGATTAAATCTTCTTCACTCAAGATGTAATCTTCCTTCACTTTTTCTTTGTTCACCGCCACCGCATTTTCCTTAAGTGCTCTTCTAGCTTCGCTGTTAGACCCTAAGAATCCTGTTTTGGCTGAAAGCGCTGCAATCATATCCAGGCCTCCTTCCGCAAATTCTGCTTTAGAAATCTCCGCTTGAGGAACCCCTTCAAATACATCCAAAAAGGTACTTTCATTTAAAGTTTGAATGTCTGCCTTAAAGGTTTTGCTGAACAAGATATTCGAAGCTTTTATGGCATTTTCCAATTCTTCTTTCGAGTGCACAAATGTGGTCACTTCTTCCGCCAATCGTTTTTGAAGGATTCTTGCATGTGGCATTTCCTTGTGTTCTGCAATTAGCGCTTCAATAGTTTCCTTATCTAAAAAGGTGAAGATTTTAATATACTTTTCAGCATCCTCATCGGTAGTGTTTAACCAGAATTGGTAGAATTTATACACCGAAGTTTTATCGGCATCCAACCATACATTTCCGCCTTCAGACTTCCCGAATTTAGAACCATCGGCCTTTGTAATCAATGGACAGGTCATAGCGTAGGCCTTGGCTTCTTCCCCAACATTCATACGACGTACCAACTCCGTTCCTGTCGTAATATTTCCCCATTGGTCACTTCCACCCATCTGCAACAAACAGTTGTAGTTTTTATACAAATGGTAAAAATCGTATCCTTGGATTAACTGATACGTAAACTCAGTAAAAGACATCCCAACACTTCCTTCCTCTCCAGAAAAACGCTTTTTAACCGAGTCCTTGGCCATCATATAGTTTACCGTAATACGCTTTCCTACATCACGGGCAAAATCGATGAATGAAAAGGTTTTCATCCAATCGTAATTGTTCACCAAAACAGGCGCATTGGCTTTAGTGGAATTAAAATCCAAAAATCGAGACAGCACCCCTTTTATCCCCTCCACATTGTGATTCAAGGTTGCTTCATCCAAAAGGTTTCTCTCATCGCTTTTCCCTGAAGGATCTCCAATCATTCCCGTGGCACCACCTACCAAAGCAATTGGTTTGTGGCCTGCTTTTTCCAAATGCACCAATAAAATAATCGGCACCAAACTTCCTATATGCAAAGAATCTGATGTAGGATCAAACCCAATATATGCAGTAGTCATTTCCTTATTCAACTGTTCTTCGGTCCCGGGCATTATATCATGCACCATTCCTCTCCATCTCAATTCTTCAACAAGCTTATTTGCCATAATATTTTCTATTGATCACTTATTTTTGGCAAAGATAAAAATCAATGTAGAAATCCTCATGCTTTATGAATAATTCTTTACTTTAGTTCCATGGTTTTAGTCACAGGAGGCACAGGTTTGGTAGGGTCACATTTACTCTACAAACTCATCAGTAACAATGAAAAAGTTAGGGCTATTTACAGGAATCCCGAAAGTCTTTCTACCGTTAAAAAGGTGTTTTCATATTACTCGCAAGATTCCGAAAAACTGTTTGACGCCATTGAATGGGTTAAAGCCGACATTACTGACATTCCATCATTAGAAATCGTTTTTCAAGGAATCACACAGGTCTACCATTGTGCTGCCTTAGTGTCCTTTGCTCCCAACGATTATTACAAACTTCGAAAAATAAATATTGAAGGCACTGCGAATGTGGTCAATTTATGTTTGGCCAACGGCATAGCGAAACTATGCTATGTTAGTTCTATTGCTACGGTTGGCAAACCTCCAAAACCAGAGATGCTTATAGACGAAACTACGCCTTGGAACCCAGAAGATGACAACAGTGTGTATAGTATTACCAAATACGGCGCTGAGATGGAAGTTTGGCGGGGATCTCAAGAAGGGTTAAATATTGTAATGGTAAATCCAGGCGTAATTATAGGCCCCGGATTTTGGAACGGGAATGGCAGTAGTGGCCTAATAAGACGAATTTATAAAGGCATTCCTTATTACACCTCCGGTACTGGTGGCTATGTAGATGTGGATGACGTAGTGACCATCATGCACCAATTGATGCATAGTAATATTACCAACGAAAATTTTATTTTGGTTTCGGCCAATATTCCTTTCCGAGACTTTCAATATAAAATAGCAACAACTTTAGGAGTTAGCCCAGCAAAAAAGGAATTACCACAGCTATTTTTGGAAATAGGATGGCGCTTAGATTGGCTTAAACACAAACTCACGGGATCTTCCAGACAACTATCAAAGCAAATGGCAAAGACCGTTAGAAACAACTCCCAATATGACAGTTCAAAAGTAAAAAACACCTTAAACTACACTTTCAAGGATATTGATAAAAGTATAGAAGGTGTCTGTCACTTTTTTTTGGAAGACCTTAAGGATACATTATTGCCCTAAAGGCTTTTTTAGTTTTTTTAAAGCATCAATTCTCAATGAATCTCCCGCAATTACTTTTTTAGGTATTCTTGGTGCTCTAATGGAATCTTTTACCTTTTTTATAGAATCTTGCTTACGTGTTTTCTCTGCCTCCTCAACCTCACGAATAGAGTCAAAATGTTTTTTCTGAGCATCGATGCGCTTCTCTACCTCCTTAACAATGGCGTCATAAGCTTCAACATCGTAAGCATAATAATCATTGCTTTTTGCGAACTGCATACTATCAATGCCATGCTTGTTAAAGACATATTGTTCAGGATGAATTCCGTTGTCTTCTAAGGTTTGTTTTTTCATAGACTTAGCAGCATTCATCACAAAAACATCATAAAGGATATCCGACATTTTATCTTTGGCAATCAGGTTGTCTGGCTTTTTAGGCTTTTTCACATCCTGACACCCAAAAAAAACAGCTATTAGTACAGAAAAACTCAGTAGTTGTTTCATCTGTCAAAAGTTAATCTTTTGGCTGCTTTACCGTTGGTAAACTTAAAGTTATTATAGACCAAGTAACCGTTTACAAATGTGTGGGTAATACGAGATTTAAAGGTTGTCCCTTCAAATGGTGACCAACCGCATTTGTAAAGAATATTCTCCTTTTTCACAGACCATGGACTGTTGACATCTACAATCACTAAATCGGCAAAATAGCCTTCACGGATATACCCTCTTTTTTCTATCTGGAACAAAATGGCCGGGTTGTGGCACATTTTCTCAACGATTTTCTCTAATGATATCTTTTCTTTGTGGTAGGCCTCAATCATGGCCACCAAAGCATGCTGAACCAAGGGTCCTCCTGAAGGGGCTTTGGTATACACATTTTTCTTTTCTTCCAAAGTATGTGGTGCATGATCTGTAGCAATCACATCTATACGACCATCCAACAAAGCTTTCCAAAGTCCTTCTCTATCCTTGGCTGATTTTACCGCTGGATTCCATTTAATAAGCGTTCCTTTGGCATCGTAATCTTCATCACTAAACCAAAGGTGGTGTATACAAACTTCGGCTGTAATTTTTTTCTCCTTTAACGGTATCTTATTAGTGAACAGTTCAGTCTCTTTTGCTGTAGACAAATGGAATATATGTAATCTTGCTCCTGTTTTCTTAGCTAACTCAATAGCTTTTGAAGACGACAAATAGCAAGCCTCTTCGCTTCTAATTTCTGGATGGAACTTAATTGGAATATCATCACCATACTTTTCAGTATACTTAGCCAGGTTGGTTTTTATAGTTTCTTCGTCCTCACAGTGTACAGCTATCAATAAATTGGTACTGCTGAAGATTTTTTCCAAAGTTTTTGGATCGTCCACCAACATGTTTCCCGTAGAAGAACCCAAAAACAATTTTAAGGCCGCTACATTCTTTTCGTCTACTTTTAAAATTTCCTCCAAGTTGTCGTTGGTCCCACCAAACATAAAGGAATAATTGGCATGCGACGTTTCGGCCGCAATGGCAAACTTTTCCTCCAACTTTTCAATGGTAGTGGTTTGAGGCACCGTGTTAGGCATTTCTATAAAAGTAGTAATCCCACCTGCAATGGCAGCTTTGGATTCGGTTTCAATATTTGCTTTATGGGTTAAACCAGGCTCTCTAAAATGTACTTGGTCATCAATAGCACCGGGAAACACATAATTCCCTTCGGCATCAATCACCTTTACACTCGATGATTTTGCACTTATGGAATCCGCAATCTCTTTGATATACTCTCCCTCAATTAAAATATCACCTTCAACAATTTTGCCTTCATTAACAATTTTGGCATTTTTAATAAGTACCGTATTTGTTTTCATACTATTTCCCAACTAAGCTTTTTAATTTCATATTCAACACTCCAAAAATGGCTTCAGAGATAATTCCACTGCTCATTTTTGACTTCCCTTTGGAACGGTCCGTGAAGATCACGGGCACTTCTATAATTTTAAATTTTTTAAGATACGCTTTAAATTTCATTTCAATTTGAAAGGCGTAGCCCACAAATTTGATGTCGTCCAAATTAATGGCTTCCAACACATGGCGCTTATAGCATACAAAACCAGCCGTGGTATCCTGAAGCTTCATACGAGTAATCAACCTTACATATTTTGATGCAAAATACGACATCAATACACGGCTCATGGGCCAATTAACCACATTAACCCCCTTGATGTAACGTGAGCCAATAGACACATCGGCACCTTCTTGGGCGCAGGCACGATACAGCCTTACCAGGTCTTTAGGGTCATGAGAGAAATCGGCGTCCATTTCAAAAATGTATCCATAACTTCGCTCCAAACACCATTTGAACCCATCTATATAAGCTCTTCCCAAACCAGTTTTGCTCTCGCGCTTTAACAAAAATAAGGAATCTGGAAACTCCTTTTGAAGTTCAACAACTTTAAGTCCTGTTAAATCCGGGGAGTTATCATCAACCACCAATATATCGAAGGCCTTGTCCTGAGTAAATACGGCCCTGATTATGGCCTCAATATTTTCAATTTCGTTATAGGTTGGTATGATGACAATGGCATCCCTCATGCAATCAAATTTTAGCAAAAGTAAGTTTTTTAATGTATTATTTTTATTGAAAAGTCCTTAATTAAAAGTTAAACAGCTAAAAAATTCTTAGTAATTTAGCGCTATGTTAAGAGAGGTTGTTTCTAACGAATGGTTTACTATTTTAATTGTTATGAGTTTAGGCTTTATAGCAATGGCCAAATTTATGTTTGAACACCGATTTTATGATTTTTTGGTCTTGATTGGGAATTCCAAATACTTAAAAATCTACAGCAGAGATCAAAAGTTTGTCGATGGTTTTGACACTCTATTGTTTTTAAACCTGATCATTTCGGTATCCATTTTTACTTACATCAGTTACAGCACCTTTATTGACCCGGCCAATTTCAACCTCATGGCATTTTCAAAATTGCTTATTGGCATTGGGGCCGTACTCCTCATAAAAGTACTTTTGGAGCGCCTATTGGGCAGTCTTTTTGAAATTGACCAACTCATGGACCAATACCTATTTCAAAAGACCAGTTTCAAGAACTTAAGCGGCCTTTTTTTATTGCCTATCAACATCTTATTAATATACACCATAGCCCCATCTAAGCTTATAATTTTTTGCACGCTAGCCCTGATGGTGCTTATCAATAGCATTGGATTTGCAACCACTTTCAAGAACCATCAAAATATGATAATGAATAACTTATTCTATTTTATTTTGTATCTTTGCGCACTTGAAATTGGTCCTTATCTAATTTTATATCACATATTAATCAATTACTAAGCTTAAACCTATACCAAAGCCTATGAAAGTGAAAACAATTTTAGTGTCGCAACCAGAACCTAAAATAGAAAATTCGCCTTATTTTGATCTTCAGGAAAAACAAAAAGTAAAGATAGACTTCCGCCCTTTTATCCATGTTGAGGGAGTTCCTGCAAAGGAAATCAGACAACAAAAAGTAGATTTGAGCCAATATACTGCCATTATCCTTACCAGTAGAAATTCTGTAGATCATTTTTTTAGAGTAGCCGATGAAATGCGCTTTAAAGTGCCGGATACCATGAAATACTTTTGCCAGTCTGAAGCTGTGGCTTATTACTTGCAAAAATACGTAGTGTACCGTAAGCGTAAAATTTATGTTGGAAAACGCACCTTCGCGGAGCTTTCTCCTTTGATCAAAAAATATAAGGACGAAAATTTCCTGCTGCCTACCACAGACAAATTGAAACCAGAGGTACCGGAAACCATGAATGCCCTTAACGTAAAATGGAAAGAAGCTGTATTTTACAAAACTGTCATCAGCGACCTTTCAGATCTTGAAAACGTTACTTACGATATCTTGGTATTTTTTAGTCCTTCAGGAATTGAATCCTTATTCCACAATTTCCCTGAATTTAAACAAAACAACACACGTATTGCCGTATTTGGAAACACTACCATTAAAGCAGTTGAAGCCAAAGGCTTGCGTGTAGATATTGCAGCACCAACGCCAGAAACACCATCCATGACGATGGCACTAGAAAAGTATATTGAAAAAGTGAATAAGGGAAAATAAACCTTTACGCAACCTCATAAAAAAAGCGATTCAAAATTGAATCGCTTTTTTATTTTCCTTTTTCATTAATTTTTAGAAGGCGTAACGCTGCGGTCCTCCTCTTCTAATTTCTTCGTTTGCGTAGCTTTCAAACTTCTTGAAGTTCTCTCTAAAGGCATTGGTCAATTTAAAGGCCATGGTGTAATATGCCTCATCGTCGTTCCAAGTTGTTCTTGGACTCAAAACCTCCGTTGGTACGCCAGGACAGGTTCTTGGCTGTGCTACTCCAAATACAGAGTGAATGTGATAATCATCATAATTATACAATCCTAAATCACCATTCAACACCGCATTGATCATTGCTCTGGTATATTTAAGTTTCATTCGGGTTCCTACGCCATAAGGACCACCAGTCCACCCAGTATTAACCAACCATACGTTTACTCCGGTCTCCTTCATTTTCTTACTTAACATCTCTGCATATTTAGTTGGATGCAAAGGCATAAAAGGCGCCCCAAAACAAGCGGAGAAAGATGGCTGTGGCTCCAATACACCTGCTTCCGTTCCTGCTACTTTAGCCGTATAACCAGAAATAAAATGATACGCAGCTTGGGCTGGTGTAAGCTTGGAGATAGGAGGCAATACCCCAAACGCATCCGCTGTCAAAAAGAAGATGTTTTTTGGATTTTTACCTATGGATGGTTGCTGAATATTATTGATATGATGTATCGGGTAGCTTACACGTGTATTTTGAGTGATGGACGTATTTGCAAAATCAACAGCGCCATTGTCATCCAAAATTACATTTTCAAGAATAGCGCCCTTTTTAATGGCATTGAAAATATCTGGTTCGTTTTCTTCAGAAAGGTTAATCACCTTAGCATAGCATCCGCCTTCAAAATTAAACACGGTATTTTCGTTGGTCCAACCGTGCTCATCATCTCCTATCAATTTTCTGTTAGGATCGGCTGAAAGCGTTGTTTTTCCCGTACCGGACAACCCAAAGAAAATAGCCGTATCACCTTCTTCTCCAACATTGGCACTACAGTGCATTGGTAAGGTATTTTTAAAGACCGGCAAAATAAAGTTAAGAGCAGAGAAAATACCTTTTTTAATTTCTCCAGTATACCCTGTACCGCCAATTAAGGCAATTTTTCTGGTAAAGTCCAAAATGGCAAAATTATGTTGGCGCGTACCATCCTCTTCTGGGTTAGCCATAAAACCAGGCGCATTTACAATGGTCCATTCTGGTTGAAACCCTTCCCATTCCTTTTCCGTAGGACGCAAAAACATGTTATAGGCAAACATGTTACTCCATGGATACTCATTGATTACGCGAATGTTCAATCTATAATTGTCATCGGCACAAGCATAACTATCACGAACAAAAATTTCCTTTCCAGAAAGGTATTCTGTTACTTTATCATATAGTTTTTCAAACTTGTCAGAGTCAAATGGAATGTTGATGTCTCCCCACCAAACTTTGTCCTTAGTGATTTCGTCTTTAACAATAAAACGATCTTTTGGAGATCTACCTGTAAACTCTCCTGTATTGATTGCCAAAGCACCAGAAGAAGCTTCCACTCCTTGTTCTTTGTCAATTGTAATGTCATGTAATTCTTCTGGGGATAATTGATATTGTACCTTTGCATTCTTGATTCCGTAGCTATCTAGCGAAATCGTTTTCGTAGTTTGGGTATTTTCTACCATAATTTTGTTTGTGTTGTTTGTCCTGCAAAATTAACAACAATATTTTAAAGTTCCACCTAAAACCTTATTTATCGGTTTTCATTTTTAAAAAGTCCAAAAACATCAGCACCCAAGCGGCTATAAGAAGGAGTCCGCCAATTGGAGTAATAAAACCTATGCTTTTAAAATTAAACCCTGTAAGATTATTTGTAGCCAATCCATATATAGATCCCGAAAAGAAAAGCACTCCCAACAGCACCAAGTAGAACATTATTTTTTTTGTTTTTTGGGAAATAAATTGTGTACTCCCAACAAATAAAAGTAATAAGGCATGGTACATTTGATAGCGTACCCCTGTCTCGAATGTTTGCTGGGCCTCCACGGCAATTAATTCCTTTAAACCATGAGCCCCGAAGGCTCCTAAAACAATACTAATGGCACCTAAAAGAGCGGCCGCCACCAAAATGGATTTATTCATATATTTTAAAAATTTGGTTTTTAATGCCTTGACATTTTATTACATTCGTAACAAAATTAACTAACTATTCTCATTATGCGAAAAATTTTAGTGATTGGTTCTGGTAAATCTGCATCTTACCTTATAAAGTATTTATTGGACAAATCTGACGAGGAACAACTATTTGTTATTGTAGGCGACGTCAATTTCTCTAATGCCAAAAAATTAATCAATCACCACCATAATGCACAGGCCATTGTATTGGATGTAAAGGATAGAAAGTCAAGACAGGCCGCCATTCAAAATGCCGATATTGTTGTATCCATGCTACCCGCCAGAATGCATGTAGAAATTGCTAAGGATTGTATTTCCTTCAATAAAAACATGGTAACCGCTTCGTATGTAAGTGAAGAAATGCAAAAATTGGACAAAGCTGCAAAAGAGAAAGACCTCGTATTTATGAACGAAGTGGGAGTAGACCCTGGAATTGACCACATGAGCGCCATGAAGGTTATAGACCGAATTAGAGAACAAGGAGGAAAAATTCTTCTATTTGAATCCTTTACAGGAGGTTTGGTGGCTCCTGAAAGCGATAACAATCTTTGGAACTATAAATTTACTTGGAACCCGCGAAATGTAGTATTGGCGGGTCAAGGTGGTGCAGCCAAATTTTTACAGGAAGGCACCTTTAAATACATTCCCTACAACCGTCTTTTTAGACGTACGGAATTTTTGGACATTGAAGAGTATGGCAGGTTTGAAGCCTATGCCAATAGAGATTCCCTAAAATACCAAAGCATTTATGGCCTTGACGATGCCAAGACATTGTATCGTGGTACCATGCGAAAAGTGGGCTTCAGTAGGGCTTGGAATATTTTCGTCCAGTTGGGCATGACCGATGACGAATATACCATGGACGATAGTGAACAAATGACCTACCGCGATTTTGTAAATGCCTTTTTACCATACAGCCCTACAGATTCGGTAGAACTAAAACTGCGTCATGCGCTTAAAATTGACCAGGACGATATCGTTTGGGACAAACTTATAGAATTGGACCTGTTCAGCAATACTAAAAAGGTTGGCCTTAAAAAGGCTACTCCTGCAAAGATTTTACAGAAAATATTGGAAGACAGTTGGACTTTGGGCGAGGACGAAAAAGACATGATTGTCATGTACCATAAGTTCGGATACGAACTCCATGGGAAAAAGCATCAAATTGACGCTACAATGGTTTGTTTGGGAGAAGACAAAACCTATACCGCCATGGCTAAAACTGTAGGCCTTCCCGTAGCCATTGCCACTCTAGCCGTTTTAAACGAAAAAATTACCAGGCCAGGAGTACAAATACCAATTCATAAGGATATTTATGAACCCATTTTAAATGAATTGGAAAGCTACGATATTGTGTTTAAAGAGTACGATGTGCCCTACTTAGGCTACAATCCGTTAATACTTTAGCCAAAAAAGCTAATAAATTGAATACTGTTTGTTAACTTTATACTTTCAAAACCTATTCAATAGGTATAGAATTTTCGAAAATCTATGATTTGCCATGAAAGTCGTTAATCAAAATATCCAAATAGACGGGATCGACAAAAAAATCCTCAGGGCATTAATGGAAGATGCCCGCACCCCTATTTTGGAAATTGCAAGGCAAGTGGGCATTTCTGGTGCCGCCATTCACCAACGCTTGCGAAAATTGGAAAAATCAGGATTAATTGCCGGCTCCAAGTTTGTGATCAATCCCAAAATTTTGGGCTATACTACCATGGCTTTTATTGGGATTTATTTAGACAAGGCGGTAAGCAATCCCGAGGCGGTAAAACAACTTAAGAAAATACCAGAGGTCATCGAATGTCACTATACAACTGGAAACTGGAGTATTTTCATTAAAGTACTTTGTAAGGACAACGAGCACCTTATGCACCTATTGAACAAAGACATTCAATCTATTTCTGGGGTTTCCAGAACCGAAACCTTTATTTCCTTGGCACAGCAAATCGATAGACAGATTAACGTATAATTTTATAGCCAACTGTTCATTATACTTCTCTGGAAAAAGCACATAAGATAAAAAGAAAGAGTCCTTTATTAAGGACTCTTTCTTTTTACATCATTTATTTAAGCTATTACCATTAGTCTCTGGACATAAAAATTTGCAACACATACCAGAACAACAACATTAAGGATGCAAACAAACCTAACGATGCCGGTATGTAATCTTCAGTAGAATATTTATGCACCAAATTCGAGGTTTGGTACAAAATGGAACCACCGGCCAACAAACACATTCCAACAGAGAACCATAAACCTAGATTGAATCCAAAAATGGTTCCGGCAATAATCAACCCAATGGCTATAAAAAATCCAATGGTCAACCCTGTTTTAATGAATGAAAAATCCTTTTTGGTAACAAAAACCACTGCCGAAAGCCCAGTAAACAGAGCTAAGGTTACTATTGCGGCTTGATTAAGCATTTCTGGACCAGAATCCATATAGTAAGCTGCAATAAAAATAATTGGTACAAATATGAAAGCTTCAGCCAAAATGTATATACCGTAAGCCAAATACTGCTTGCTCTTATCTTCCGAACGCATCGCGGTACTCTCAGCATAATTGGTAATAAACATAAAGCCTCCAAGCATTAAGAGCCACTTATAGCCGTCCATCATGGACAACATAAAATTAACCACCGTCTCGCTTTGCAGTAGTAAATATTCAAAAAGAATAAAGACCAGTACGCCCCCTGCAACATGGGCATAGGTTTTTTTGTAAAACGATATCCGGTCTGTTTCCGCTAATTCGCTTAACATGATTTTGGGTTGGACATTTTGTTCCATAAAATAAAAGTTAGTTTATTGGTTTAGATTTTGAAAGTAGCAAAAAAAAGTCAGATGTGCTCATCTGACTTTTAATTTTTATAAGATTACACTTACTAATCTCGCCCTCCAAAAACTTGCATGGCCCAGTACAACAAGGAAGCCAAAGCACCAATAGCCGCCACCAAATAAGTACGTGCCGCCCATTTTAAAGCATCTTCAGAACCTGCATACTCCTCTGGCGTGAGCATGTGTTTGTTTTTCAACCATGCCAAAGCTCTGTTACTGGCATCATATTCTACCGGTAAAGTAATAAAGCTAAAAAGCGTAGCGGCTCCCATAAACACCAAGCCCAATACGGCAATCCAAAATCCCATACCAACACCTGCTGCTGCACCAAGAATCAAACCTCCTATCACCAACCATTGCGACATCCCCGAAGTAACACTTACCACCGGCACCAATGCCGAACGCATTTGCAAAGCTTTATATGCTTGGGCATGTTGTACGGCATGTCCGCACTCGTGAGCAGCCACCGCAGCTGCCGCAGCATTGCGCTGGTTATACACCGCTTCACTTAAATTAACAGTTTTGTTCTTTGGATTGTAATGATCTGTCAACTGTCCTCTCGTAGAAATTACCTGTACATCCGTAATGCCATTATCAGCCAACATTTTTTCGGCAATTTCTTTTCCACTCATGCCATTTCTTAAATGGACCTTAGAGTACTGCTTAAATTTCTGTTTTAATTGATTACTTACTATCCAACTTACCAATGCAATCGCCCCAATAAGTAAGTAATACCCCATATATCCTCCCATAGCTTTTGAGTTTAAAATTTGTCCTATAAAGATAACAAAAAGCAGGCCATTTTATGGTAAGGAAATTTTGTCAGTTACTCACATAATCTGACGGCCAGACAAATTGCTCTAAATTTTTGAACCTTAATATAATTCCTATATTTGTCAAAATATTTTTACAAAACTAATTCAATAACCAAACCAAAATCCACCTGTTATTATGAAACACATTATTTGTGCCCTTTTTGTGGCAGCAATGCTTTTTTCTTGTTCTAAAGATGAGGAAGGAAGCCCAAAAATCTACCAAAAAATTGCTTTGGATATTACAGATGCCCAAAACTTGGCAGTCATAAATCCTAACTCAAGTTTTGGAAGAAATGGCAACGATGGTTCTGCCTCCCTTTACAAACTTACCACTAATGGCAATTTTGAAGCGGTTTCCTTTATTAATGCGGATGGCACATCATTGGATGAAGGGGCTACCGATACCCAAATAGAAGTCAACAACATCATCAATTTGAATAGCGATTTTGTTGTCTTGGGCGGCTATTTTAAAGTCTATGATACGATTGGAAACACCCAAGAACATTACTCTCTTTTAGTAAGAAAAAATGACGGAGCAATTTTCGATTTTGAATTAGGAAATGCCTTATCTAACGCCAATCCTGATTCGCGTCAATTTATTAATAGCAAGCCTTTTGATGTAGACAGCAATGAGAATATCTATTTTACTGGATATTCTGATGAATTCTACAAACTGCAACTTAATAGCTTACCTACTCCTTCTTATACCAATATTGGGCTTAGCGGTCAGCATATTTCTTACTTCGATACCGACTCCCAAGGCAATATTTATTTTAATGACGGAGAGGGCTACTTAAAAGTTCTTAAAGCTACAGGAGGTGTTGAAGTAATCAGTGAAAATGACCCACATTTCTATTGGGTTGGCAATAATGGTAAATTTTATTACTGTGAAGGAGACAATGGCCAATTTTATATGGCAGATGGTAGCACAGGGAACTATTCTCCTACACTTTTATTTACAGAATATGCTACCACTTATTATAATGGACAATATTTTCAAGTAAACAAAGGCAATTCCAGCCTATTCATAAGTGTCAGTTATAACAGCAACGGTAGGCACTATGAGTTTTCTGAAACTACCAATACCATCTCAGAAATAGATTTACCTTACAATCCAGAAGCCATTATCCAAACAGCAGAAACCTTATACATGTACAATGGTACCAATGTTTACAAAATGAACTTAAGTGATAATTCATATGAGATGATTTCATCCAACGCCTATGAAATCTACACCATGAGCCTTGATCAAAATGACAATTTATTATTTAGTGGGCTTAGATACAGTGATGGGAAAAAAGTGATAGGAGAAATGAGCATTACAGGAGATGTCACCATTATTGAGGAAGAGATGAACAATGAAGCTGTTTCCTTGATAAGACTGGATTAATCAGCAAACAAACATCCAATATAAAAAGAAGGCTTCAACCATTTGAAGCCTTCTTTTATTAATATATACAACAACTATAAAAATTCTCTTTACTTCGGTTCCATCATCTTTGAAGTCCACCCAAAGGATTCCGCGATTCCATCATACACAATTTCGCCCTTAACAATATTTAATCCTTTAGACAATGAAGTATCTTGTTTACAAGCGTCTTCCCAGCCCATATCTGCCAATTTCAAAACATAAGGCAAGGTGACATTGGTCAATGCCATAGTAGAAGTATAAGGGACCGCTCCCGGCATATTGGCTACACAGTAATGCACAATATCATCTATAATAAAAGTGGGGTTTTCATGAGTGGTTGGTTTACTGGTTTCAATACAACCTCCTTGATCCACCGCCACATCAATTAACACCGTCCCTGGCCGCATCTCCTTTAACATGTCTCGTGTAATCAATTTAGGTGCCTTCCCTCCTTTTATCAAGACCCCTCCAATAATTAAATCATGGGTTTTGATATGCTTTTTAATATTGTACACACTAGAAAATTCAGTCACCACGTGATTGGGCATAATGTCATTTACATAACGTAAACGTTTCATATTAATATCCATAATGGTAACATGCGCCCCCAAGCCTGCCGCCATTTTAGCGGCCTGAATCCCAACAACACCGGCCCCCAATACCAACACTTTTCCTGGAGGCACACCAGGCACACCACCTAGCAACACCCCTCTTCCTTTAATTGGTTTTTCCAAATACTTTGCCCCCTGCTGAATGGCCATTCTCCCGGCAACTTCAGACATTGGAGTCAATAATGGCAAACTGCCATCTTCATCTTCCACGGTTTCATAGGCGATACACACTGCTTCACTTTTGAGCATCGCCAAAGTGAGTGGTTCACTGGAAGCAAAATGGAAATAAGTAAACACAATTTGATTAGGTTTCACTAAAGGATATTCCGAAGCAATGGGCTCCTTTACCTTTACAATCATATCGCTTGACGCATACACTTCTTCAATGGTATCCAAGATAATGGCACCCACTTCCAAATAATCTTCATCAAAAAATCCACTTCCTTCGCCGGCAGTGGATTGCACATAAACTGTATGGTTTCTATTGATTAATTCGAACACACCGGCGGGGGTCATGCCCACCCTACTTTCATTGTTTTTAATTTCTTTTGGAACGCCAATTTTCATGGTATCGAAGGTTTTAAGGTTATGATGGACTTAAAGATACAAGGAATCTACGAAAGCATATAAATGAAAATCAGGTTTTTGGGATTTTTATAGAATCCTCAAAAAGTGGATTCTATTTAAAGGATTTTTTAATTGAAAAGGAATACCATTTTTATCAGTTCGTCATTTCGAGTGATTGGTTGGAATGTTAATGGAAACCTATTGTATCGAGAAAAAGAACTGAAACTAGTAAATGTTCTCGATACAAAATTCTTTTCAAGAATTTCACTCGAACTGACGCCATAGAAATTGTTAAACACTTTATCTGACGAATAATGGTTGTCATTCTGAACGCACGTGAAGCATCTCTAGTTTGGCAGAGATTCCTCCGATGTCGGAATGACATAAAGATGATACCTACTTATAGGTTTGAAGGTATGCAGTTGAACTACAGATGAGTTCTCTATACAGATTTCTTGCAGAAATCCACGCGAACTGACGGTTGGAGATACTATTAAAAAAAAGAGGCTCCGATACGAAATCGAAGCCTCTCAACTATATCACATTAGGCCAATTAGCCTACAATATTCACAATCTTTCCAGGTACAATGATGACCTTTTTAGGGGTACGTCCCTGCAACTGCTCTTGGGTTTTCTCATGAGCCATCACCGTTTTCTCGATGTCCTCTTTACTCATATCCAACGGCAACTCAAGCGTAAAACGCATTTTACCATTGAAGGAAATAGGGTAGTTTTTACTGCTTTCCACCAAGTGCCTTTCATCAAACACAGGGAAAGCGGCAGTAGAAATACTTCCTTCATTTCCTAATTGGCTCCAAAGTTCTTCAGCAATATGCGGTGCATAAGGAGAAATCAACACCAATAACGGTTCCAACACTGCTTTGCTGGTACATTTTTGAGCAGTCAACTCATTCACGGCAATCATAAAAGTAGACACGGATGTGTTGAACGAGAAATTCTCAATATCCTCTTCTACCTTTTTAATGGTTTTATGAAGGGTCTTTAAGTTGTCCTTGGTGGCTTCGCTATCGGTTACTATTAGGGCATCGTTCTCAAAGAACAATTTCCAAAGTTTCTTTAGGAAACCGTGAACTCCCGTAATTCCTGCCGTATTCCAAGGTTTGGCCTGCTCCAATGGCCCAAGGAACATTTCATACAAACGTAAACTGTCTGCTCCGTACTCCTCACAAATGTTGTCTGGATTTACCACATTGTATTTGGACTTGGACATTTTTTCAACCTCGCGACCTACTTTATATACCCCATCTTCCAATACAAACTCAGCATCCTTAAATTCCTCTCTCCAATTTTTGAATGCTTCTACATCCAATTCATCTGAAGCATTTACAAAAGATACATCCGTATGGATTGGCTGTACTTTTTGCCCTTCAATTAATCCTTTTGACAAGAATTTATTTTCACCTTCAACTCGATACACAAAAGCCGAAGTCCCCAAAATCATTCCTTGGTTGATCAACTTTTTAAATGGTTCTTCAACCCCTACATATCCACGATCCTTAAGGAACTTGGTCCAGAAACGGGCATATAGCAAGTGCCCTGTGGCGTGCTCGCTTCCACCAATATATAGGTCGACGTTTTCCCAGTATTTTAAAGCCTCTTCGCTTGCAAAGGCTTCACCGCGTTTGGCGGCTTCTTCCATATAACGGAAGAAATACCAAGAACTCCCTGCCCATCCTGGCATGGTGTTCAATTCCAAAGGGAATACCGTTGTGTTGTTTATGTTCTCGTTGCTTACCACCGTGTTGGTTTCGGTACACCAGGCCCAAACATCGGCGCGGCCCAATGGCGGCTCCCCTGTTTCTGTTGGCAAGTACTTTTCAACTTCTGGCAAGGTGATTGGCAAATGTACCTGATCAATCATTTGCGGCATGCCATTCACATAATATACTGGGAACGGCTCACCCCAATAACGCTGACGGCTAAATACCGCATCGCGCAAACGGTAATTGGTTTTTCCATTACCTTGACCAAGAGCTTCCAATTGCTCGATGACCTTTTTGGTAGCGTCTTTATAATTCAATCCGTTTAGGAAATCGCTGTTGGCAATGATGGTGGCTTCCTTATCGGCAAAAGCTTCTTCGGAAATATCCACGTCTTCAAAAATATTAGGAATCTCGATATTGAAATGCTTCGCAAAATCATAATCGCGCTGATCTCCACAAGGCACGGCCATTACCGCTCCTGTTCCGTAGCTGGCCAATACATAATCCCCAATCCAGATTGGAATAGGCTCTTTACTGAACGGGTGCTCTGCATAAGCCCCTGTAAACACTCCAGAAATGGTCTTTACATCCGCCATACGCTCACGTTCACTACGCTTTGCAGTCGCTTCAATATAGTTGTTCACCGCTTCTTTTTGATCATCGGTTACGATTTTGGATACCAAGTCGTGCTCTGGTGCCAAGGTCATAAAGCTCACCCCGAAAATAGTATCAGGACGTGTAGTGAACACCTCGATCACCTCATCATGACCATTCACATTAAAGGTCACACTAGCTCCAACCGACTTCCCAATCCAGTTGCGTTGACTTTCTTTTAGCGAATCCGTCCAATCGATAGTTTCCAAACCTTGTAGCAAACGCTCTGCAAAGGCAGAAATACGCATGCTCCATTGTGTCATTTTTTTACGTACTACAGGATGCCCCCCACGTTCGGACACACCATTTACAATTTCGTCATTTGCCAAAACCGTTCCCAAAGCAGGACACCAGTTCACTTCGGTTTCTGCCAAATAGGTCAAACGGTATTGCAAAAGGATTCCCTGTTGTTTTTCAGAAGAAAATTGATTCCATTCCTCTGCTGAAAACGCTTCTATAGTATCATCGCATGCCGCATTGATATTAGCGTTTCCTTCCGCAGCAAATTTTGCCACAAGGGTCTCTATAGGCTCTGCTTTGTTATTGTCATAATTATACCAAGACTCAAACAATTGGATAAAGATCCATTGTGTCCATTTGTAATATTCTGGATTGCTGGTACGTACTTCACGAGACCAATCGAATGAAAAACCAATTTTATCCAACTGCCTTCTGTAGGTCGCAATATTGGTTTCGGTAGTGATGGCAGGATGCTGTCCTGTTTGGATAGCATACTGTTCTGCCGGCAAACCAAAGCTATCGTACCCTTGTGGGTGCAATACATTAAAGCCTTTATGGCGCTTGTAACGCGCATAAATATCGGAGGCAATATATCCCAGTGGGTGCCCAACATGCAGTCCCGCACCACTTGGGTAAGGAAACATGTCCAATACGTAGTATTTGGGTTTATCGCTGTTGTTTTCGGCTTTAAAGGTATGGTTGTCGGCCCAATATTGTTGCCATTTGGCCTCTATCTCGTTGAAATTATATGTCATAACAATGTCTGCTAGTGCAAGAACTTGATTAATTGTACTTCAATTTTAAAGCAGCAAATTTACGGACAATAAAACAATGTTGAAAGTTTAAACGTTGTAAACCTAAGGGGTATAGAATTCTTTTATATTTTTACGTCGCTAACAAGATTACATATGAGCTCTTCTTTTGACAGATACCAAAAGCGCAAGTTAATTTCATCCTATTTTTCTGTGGTCATCAGTATTGCACTGGTACTGTTTTTATTAGGTTGTTTGGGCCTTTTAGTGTTGAATGCCAAAAAGGTGGCAGACCACTTTAAAGAGCAGGTCGTATTGACCATTTATTTGAACGATTCTGCCAAGGAAGTGGAGGTGAACCAACTTGAAAAGAGCCTTTCCATGGCCGATTATACCAAATCCATCACCTATGTTTCCAAAGAAGAAGCTGCCGAACTCATGAAAGCAGAGACCGGTGAGGACTTTATGGACTTTGTGGGCTACAACCCTTTGCAGAACTCCATCGATGTATACCTAAAAGCCGATTATGTTACCAACGCGACCTTAGATGAAATTACCGAAGAACTCTCTACCAAGGCTTTTATTGAAGAAATCCGTTACGACAACGACTTGGTAGAGCTCATGAACGATAACGTTAAGAAAATCACTTTTTGGGTATTGGTCATTAGCGGACTGTTTACCCTCATTGCGGTATTATTGATCAACAGTTCTATTAGGTTGGCCGTATACTCCAAGCGTTTTATCATCAAGACCATGCAAATGGTTGGGGCTACCAAACGCTTTATCAGAAGACCTTTTGTGTTGAAAAATGTTCAGTTGGGCATTATTGGCTCTATCGTTGCTCTGGCAGGAATGGCTGTAGTGCTGCATTACCTTAACAAGACTTTCCCTGAACTAGGCCTTTTAGGGCAGCCGGTATTGATTGCCGCCTTGTTTGCCGCGGTATTCTTAATGGGAATTTTAATTACTTGGATCAGTACCTTTATTGCCACCCAACGTTTCTTGAACCTGAAAACAGACCAGTTGTATTATTAAACAACTTAGGGCAGAACACCAAATCTTATGCATTGCACCCTTTGTGACAGCCAGCTCAACCAAAAGGCCGATGCCTATTATTTTATCTGTCATACCTGTGGTGCCTTTGTAATGGACAAGCTCCAATACTTTACAACCGAACAGGAAAAAGCCCATTACGAGTCCCACAACAACGATGTCAACGACCCTGGCTACCAGACCTTTACATCCCCAATTACTAATGCCATTTTAAAAGCACAGACTCCTGAGCATTTAGGCTTGGACTATGGCTGTGGCAGTGGTCCCGTAATCACCAAAATGCTTCAGGAACAACAGTACCAAGTAAACTTGTTCGATCCCTATTTCTATCCAGACCAGTCTTACAAAAATCACCGTTACGATTATATTTTTAGCTGTGAAGTCTTTGAACACTTCTACCATCCCAAACAGGAGATTGCCCAATTGGTAGGCCTTTTACAACCCGAAGGTCGTTTGTATATCATGACGCATCTGTACCAAGGCCATCCAGATTTCAACACCTGGTATTACCGCAAGGATGCCACCCACGTATTTATCTATACCGAACAAACCATGAGGTATATTGCAGATACATTCAACTTGGTTATTGAGAGTTTAGGGGAACGAATGACGGTGTTTCGGAAACTATCCTGAAGTATTAAAATCCTATCTAAGATATATAAGTTCAGTCTAACAAAACCATTTCTTATCCAAGCCAACCATCCCCTCCAAATTTACAGCTCCTTAACGCGAAAGTTTTAAATAAAACCGTTACTTTGCACTTGCCTAAAGTGCCTTGTAGTACTAAGGCCATTGTCCAGGTTGTTGGCAATGCAATTTGTTTCAAAGAATTTCACAGCATATGGGAGCACAAAAGCAAAAAGAAACCAGCAAACAAGACTTTCTTTTCGGGAAGAAAAACTACCAGTTCATGCTTATTGGCTTGGCCTGTATTGGCCTTGGATTTATACTAATGGCTGGAGGCGGTAGTGACGACCCTAATGTATTCAACCCTGATATTTTCAATTTCAGACGCATCCGTGTGGCTCCTACCCTAGTGCTTATTGGCTTTGCAATTGAGATCTATGCCATCTTGCTCAACCCGCATAAAGCGCCAAAATCCAACAACTAGTTAAGGCCTTCGCCGTTCTGTTTGACATCCCATTATTGATATTTATACCGCATGGACATTATCGACGCCATCATCCTTGGAATTGTACAAGGGCTTACCGAATTTTTACCCGTATCTTCTAGTGGCCACCTCGAGTTAGGGAAAGCCATTTTGGGAGACAGCTCCATTCCTCAAGAAAGTTTAATGTTTACCGTGGTATTGCATTTTGCCACCGCCCTAAGCACCATCGTCGTGTTTAGAAAAGATATTTTAAGCCTATTGGAGGGCATATTTAAGTTCCAATGGAACGAAGACCTTCAGTTTGCTTCCAAGATTGCCCTGTCCATGATTCCAGCTGTCATCATCGGGGTGTTTTTTGAATCGGAGTTAGAAGAACTTTTTGGCGGTAACATCCTCTTGGTTGGCTGTATGCTATTGGTAACTGCTGCCCTATTGTTTTTGGCAGACCGTGCCAAAAACACCAACAAACCAGTAAGTTTCAGCAATGCCTTTGTTATTGGTATATCGCAGGCCGTTGCCATGTTGCCTGGTATTTCGCGTTCTGGAGCAACTATTTCCACCTCGGTGCTGTTGGGGAACGACAAAACCAAAGCGGCCCGTTTTTCATTTTTAATGGTGGTGCCCCTTATCTTTGGAAAGATTGCCAAAGATATCCTTGGCGGAGAATTGAGCTACGAGAGCTCCAACTTTACCGCTCTTAGCATTGGTTTTGTAGCGGCCTTTGTGGCGGGACTTTTTGCCTGTACCTGGATGATTGCCTTGGTGAAGAAAAGTAAACTTTCCTATTTCTCGGTGTACTGTGCCATTGTGGGCCTAATTGCCATTGTAGTAGCCTTAATGTAATTTGATTTTGTGATGATGACTGCTGAAGATTTTAAAGACGGACAAGTATTATTAATAGACAAACCCCTTACCTGGACTTCCTTTCAAGTGGTGAACAAACTACGTTGGGAAATCAGGCATGCCCATAATATTAAAAAGATAAAGGTAGGCCACGCCGGAACTTTAGACCCTTTGGCCTCTGGGCTTTTGGTGATCTGTACCGGAAAAATGACCAAACAAATCAATACTTTTCAGGCGCAGATAAAGGAATATACCGGTACCATTGTGTTGGGCAGTACCACCCCTTCCTACGATTTGGAAACCGACATTGATGCCACCTATCCAACCGACCATATTACCGAAGCACTGATCCACGAAACCACAAAAAGCTTTTTGGGAGATATCGAGCAATACCCACCTGTATTTTCGGCCATAAAAAAAGACGGAAAACGTTTGTATGAATTTGCCAGAGCTGGTGAAGAGGTAGAAGTAAAACCAAGAACCATTAATATCTCCGAATTTGAAATCACCCGTATTGGGGAGAACGAAGTCGATTTTAGGGTGGTATGCAGCAAGGGCACTTACATCCGTTCCTTGGCGCACGATTTTGGGAAAGCCTTGAACTCTGGAGGTCACCTCTCGGTATTGCGCCGTACCAAGATTGGCGATTTTGATGTGGCCAATGCCCTCACCCCGGAAAATTTTATAAAGACCCTAGTTTCGGAATAGTTTTTGTGTAAGGGTTTTCATGAACAATCAACCTCTATGAAGCCATCCCTTTTTGCCCTATGCCTGCTTGTAAGTGTATCCACTTTTGCTCAAGACGGCCTTAAAAACAAAGGCCTTTTCTACAAATTTTCCCTGGCCGCGACCCTTAGGACCAATTCAGACTACGTAGTAACCCGAGACGACGGCAACACCCTTATCCAACTTAACGGGCTATTCATTAACAACTCTTTGGGCTATCAGTTTGACAGGCGTGCCAGTGTGGCCCTAAACGTAGAGTACGACCATTACTTTAAACAGAGTTTCAACTTTATGCCGGTGTATGCCACCTTCCGTTACAATGTACTGGATTTTGACGACCGATTGTTCCTTCGTGCAGGTTATGGAAAACTCTTCGACATGGGCGCACATTTTGAAAACGGCACTATGTACAAGGCCGGTATAGGCATACAGACCTTTGATGCCAATTATAGAAATTCCTGGCTGTTTGGACTGGATTTTAGCCGAAAACGCTTTGGCTACAGACAAGAGGACAAGCTTTCCAGCGTAGCCATTTTCATCGAATTTATGTTGTTTTAATCTATTTTAGTTAAATTAACGTATATATTTATGCACTCAAGTCGCAACTTTGGAATTGATAGAGAAACATAAAGCCTTAATTATCACCACGCTCATCACGGGAATTGTGGTCATGATGCTCTTTAGCTTCCACATAACCAAGCAACAGGCCACCATAGCCGAAAGCTATTATGAAATGGAACCGCCCACTCAAGAGGAAATCGAAGAACTCAAGGAATTGGAAGCTCTGGAAGAAGCCATGGGAAAAACTACCAATCAGGCATTTAATGAAGACCAAGAGTTTAAGGACATGATGAAAAACTTCAAGTCCATGAACGCGAACGATTTTGACAAAACTACCCAACAATTGGAAGCAGAGGCGGCTGAAATGGAGGCCAACGATGTGGTGACGTCTACCAATACTTTTAATGGTTCTGGCGACTACAGTGTAAACCAAGACGAATTGGAGCGCTATAAAAAGGCCAAGGACATGCTGGCCATGAAAACAGCGGACAGCAGTGAGAAAAATGCCAATAACAACCCTTTAAGTACCTTGACCTATTCATTAAAAGGTCGTGAACTTTTAAGCAACGAAACCCCGCGTTACCTGTGTGAGGAAAGCGGTAAAATTGTGGTGAATATTACAGTGAACAACACAGGCGAAGTAACCGATGCCTACATTAACAAATCCTCAACCTCTACCAACCAATGCCTTTTGGACCACGCTTTGGAATACGCAAAATCGGCACAGTTTAACAATGGCAGCAGTGATAGCCAATTGGGGTCCATTACTTTTTATTTTAAGGGGAAACGCTAAATGGAGGCTCGGCATGCAAACAATTATTGCATCTGTATTCCCAAAAATTAGTATGAAAAGATATTTTCTATCATTCATGATTCTCACTCTTGGTTGTAATTCTTCTCAAGTGGATGAACTCGACCAAACTATAGTTGCTTATCAAGATTTACCCACTGAGGTAAAACAACAAATCTTCAAGGTTAGCTATATTGAAATAAATGAACCTAAGAGATATGTAAAAAAGACAAAAAAGGAATTACTTTTTCCATGGGTTTATAATGTAATAATTGAAAGAGTTAATGACGGTAGAGTTTTTAAAACTTCAGGTTTAAAAGGAGAGTATGAAAGTACGTATGTAATCTATGACGACTTTTTGTTTATCCCTAATCATTTCAATATTTCCCCTTCCGACAGTTTATCCTATACGTTTACTCGTTTTGATTTAAAGTAAACCACTTTAGAGAAAACCACAAGGTATACTGTACAACCAAGAGATTGTGTCACTAATATTTTGTCAAATTTATTACCATTTTGTTTAGGCCCCAACCATTTCTTACCCTTACCTACCTTGCACTTCGAGTGATTGGTCTCCATGGCAATGCAGGACAATAGTAACGAGAAGTGTTTACCTATCACGCCATTGTTCTCGATACACCATCTGCCTTGCCGATGGCACTCGAACTGACGGTGCTCATGCTGGCTAAGTGTTATCCCCTGTAACAATTAGGCTCCACGTCACTTCGAGTGATTGGTCTACATGCTAATGCAGGACAATAGTATCGAGAAGTGCTTTACAATCCCAACCCATCTAGCAAACTCAAACCACTCCCCTCCTTAATTAATCACCTGACCTCATAGCACTTACAAAAAATATTTCACATATGCAATAAGGTGACGTCTTATGACTGCTTATGACGTGTTATGACCGTTTATGACTGCTCTTGACGCTTAATGACTGCTCAACCCATTTTTTTTAGGGGTTTTGTTCGAGGATGGTTCGAGGTTTGTTCGAGGATGGCTTGAGGCTATTTGGTCAGGAGGCACCCCTCCCCGAACAAATGCCGAAGTAAGCACTAACCACAGTAGGTACAAGGGTTTGGAAACTACAGCTCACCCTAAAACGGGCTTCACTCCCAAACAAAGGCATCTTTGTAGCGCTATGATTACAAAACGAAGGTAAAAACGCGAGGGGTATGGTGGAAAAGTGTATATTTAGGAGAGATGGAGATAGTGGAAGCTATTAGTAGTAATTTGTTAAATACATTCATCAAGAGTAATCATTAAAGATGACAAAGAACCTAAGGTTATTAAAGTGGAATTTAGGTGTTGTTCTATTAACAAGCCTCTTCTGTTTTTATGAAACTGATATGATACCACTGCCTTTAATAATTATGGAAGATGGTGTGATCCAAGAGGCGCTTTCAAAGAATATGGACATGGCAGGTATTGGAACTAAAGCAATATTAATTGGTCAAATTGCACTTATTTGGTCATTATTTAGTAAAAAAATTACTAGAACAGCTTTTTTGGGAAGCATTGCTGTAGGCATGCTCTTTATTGGAATACCAATGACAACGAAATGGAAAAATGTGCACAGCTGGACATTCGAATTTACCACTTGGATTCCGTTTTTTATAAGCGGTTTAGTCTTTCTATATTTCAGTTATTCATCACAAAAGAAAGAATAACACTCCCATTTAAGCGTATAGATTGTAGATACTGAAAAGGAAAAGAGTATATTTAGGGGAGATAAAAAACAGGCATAGCAATAGGTACTGATTGCTTTTTTAATAATGTTGTGACCTAACAAAGGCCCCAATGAAACCAATGACAAAATTTATATTAATCATTATTGGACTTTTAGCTTCCATAAGTTCATTTTCTCAATCAAATAGAATTATAAATCTATCTGGCAATATCGCAGATAAATATCCCGTAAAAATGATTTTGGTTATAAATGAGGATGATGTGCTAGGTTACTATTTCTATGAAAAGTATCAAACAAAAATACTTTTGGAGGGACATTTAATAAATGATAGGATTACTTTAAAAGAAGCACCTGATTATGAAAACGAGTTTAAAAAGGGATTTGTTGGCAACATAAGAAATGGGCACTTTCAAGGAGTATGGAAAGATGCTACACATAATAAAGAATTGAATTTTGAAGCCGTCATTGCATCTGACATAGAAAAAGTAATAAAACCAGAAACCCTAGAAATTCAAGGAACCTATCAAGACAAATTTAATTCAGACAAATACTCTGGCTCCGTTGAATTAAAACATATAACAGGCAATTTATTCTGCTTCGAAATTTCTAATGGCACTGAAACAGGATGTGTTGGATATCTAAAAGGTTTAATTGAACTTTCCGGCGCCGGCTTAGGAACTTATACTGATGACACATGTAATAATTTAACTTTTAAATGGGATAGTAAAAAGATTCATATTACCGAAGATGACTGCAATTGGCACGGTATGCGATGCCCCTTTGAAGGAGATTATTTAAAATAAAGATGGCCTGCAACACCTTGCAACAGGTATTTAGTTTAGGTTAGCTCCGTTCCGTTAAGCTAGTGTTTGTAATGAAAAAGCGTATATTTAGGGGAGATGGAGATAGGAGATTAAATAGATACTAATTTAATTTATAACATCATTAAAATTAACTTAAACCAACCAATACGCAATGAAACAGCTGAATTTACTCTTTATCATGTCATTTGGATTATTACTAACCTCTTGCAAATCTGATGACGACTGTGGCCCTTCAAATACTACACAAAGTTTAATTTCTATTACAAAAAATTACTACACAAACAATGTTTTAACCTCATCTACTAAGTTTAATTTTTATTACGATAAATTAATTAACATACAATATTCTGACGACAGTTATGATGACTTATATTACGAAGGAGATGTCATTGAACGAATTTTAGGATTTGATGCGAACAATGATTGGGAATGGACTACTACCTACACATATAACAGCCTCAACCAATTAACGCAAAAGAAAGTAACCCCTAGCCCTAACAATACACTTACAAATGTTAGCCGCCAAAAAAACTTTGCTTACAGCGGAAATTTAATTCAATCTGAAAATTCATGGAGTGATGGTGGATTTCACAAAAATATCATATCACTGAATAACGACAATTTTATAACCGAAGACAAAATGTTTGACATAGGTAACGAACTAGTGAATACAAGGCTTTTTGAATATTCAAACAACAATTTGACTAAACAAATTTTAAAAGACCCTGAGGAGAATATCATATACGAAGAGACTTATAATTATTTAAACAAAATAGGGTCTAAAGAGTATAGGTATAGCCAATACTTATTTGGCAGCCATTGGAAAACAAACAGCTCTCTTGACAAACAGTTTGGCTTAGGGCAATATGCAACACATGAAGTTAGTGAAAGCTATATTTTAGATTATTATAAACATAATTTTACACTTAACTCTTCTGTTACGGGTACATTTAACTACGAATTTGATTCTAATGATTATATAACCAAACAAACTGAAAATATTACTTCGTCTAATGGTGAAACTTATAAAGTTATTACTGTTTATGAATATCAATAAAAAAATAGTACCTCCCAATAAATCATCTATATTTTCAACTAAAAAACCATAACAGTTCCATTTAGATAATATCACATTTCAAATGAAAATTGTATACCTTAAGGTAGGTGGAGACAAGCCTAGTTAAAGATAGTAATTGGATTTATGAGATTGTAATATCACATTTGAGTAAAGATGAAAAGACCCTATAATATACTGTTTTGGATGACATTGCTTTTTTTGATAATCTCAAATACTTTTTGGGTTTATCAAACCATTGATAATGCCGTTGGACAGGATTACTATATAGTATCTTGCAATGAATATTATCAAGATATGTTACAATTCAAACAGATTTTGGATTCAAAAAAATCTCAAAAAGAGGCTATTGAATTCCTTGATAACAATTTGATTGCTTATGAAAATTTTCAAAAAGGCAATGAGTTTATTATTGTATTTAATTCATTTGCCCTAACTTATAATGATGAAGGGATTTTAATTTCAAGTGACCAGAATTGAAAAATCAAATAAGTAAACCCCTTGGATGTTGTGAAACTGCAGGCTTAAATTAGAATGAAGCACATCTCTACATATATTTCATTATTGCTACTAATTGGCTGTTCGGCTTCAAAACAAGAAAACAAACTTATTGGGAATTGGTATTCGGGAAAGGATAACAGGATTGAAGAAGCCCTTCAGTTTTACAAAGATTCCTTGGTTCTTTATACCCAATTTGGAAAGAAAACTTTAAAATGGAGTACCAAGAGAGATAAAATATATGTCTATTATCTAAAAGAAGAAGGCATCACCTACAATTACACCCTTGATGAGCGTAAACAAACATTAAAACTTAAATTGATTGGGGGTGAAGCTTCGGTACTCCCCACCTTAACCAAAGCAAAAAATCCGTATGCTTTTTTCCTGAAAATGATAGACATGGAAATTGAATTGCCAACAACCGAGAGTAAACTTAACTATCTCAATGAAAATAATACGGCTTTCAATATTTACGCCGGTTACAACAACAATACCCTAACCCTTAAAACCGACACATCTGCCAACCTAAACAACTTGAAGTATGAGGTTGATGCCTTTGTTACAAATTCAAGAGAGGAATTAAAACCTTTCTTGAAATTTAACCTTGTAGCCGACAAAAACATAGCTAAATCTGACATAGACTCCATCAAACAACTCCTTAACAAAACAGCAATCAAACCGATTTATAGAACATACAAAAACGAGCAAATCAATTACAAGGGAAGCATCAATTGGTTCGGGAAAATGGAATGAAACACAAGCCTAAATCCTTTTAAGATGAAAACCAAACATCCCTTTTAAAAAAATAATAACCATAAAGCAACTGAGAAGAAAACTCCCCTTAATCAATCTGTAGGAAAAAACCCTTAATTTTACTATCTTAGTTTCCTAATGGAAGTAAACTATCGGAATTTAAACCACCAAAACCACATTCAATCTGCGCATAATCCCCCGAGACCTTCCTCATTTCAGAAACATGAGCAACCTGATTACGAATAGAATTTTAACAATTATAAATTTTGTAATTGTGGCCTATTTTGGTCTTATCTGGCTCATTAATTTTTATAACATAGATTTTGTTGTAATTGGTGTTTTCAGAGAACTTTTGACACTGCCATTTCTTGCTGCACAAATTGTGTTCTTGATTATCGGGGTAGTGTATTTAATAAAAAACAACAAAAACTTACTGACCATTATTAGCCTATTGGCTTTAGCCATTTGTACAATGATTACCATTGGAAGTTTCTTTTAAAAAATTGTATCGAGAACAATGAAAAATCAGATAATATTGAAACCCGAATTTTTAAAAACACTAATTGCTCTACTAACGCTCTTCTGTAGTTTCCAATCATTTGCTCAGGAACATCAACCAGTAACATTAAAGAATTTTACAATTGTTATTGAAGAAGTAGAAAACGGTATTAAACTAATGGGGATAGAAGGGACAGCATGGCTTAAACTATCTTTTAGCCTAAAGCCCAATCAACCCCAAGCAGTCGACCAATACGGTATGTCACAATTGAGTAAAGGTTATCCAAATACAGAACCTAATCTAGCTAACTTCCTTTTTACAATAACCAAAACTGAAAACAGCTATATACTTAAAGGTATAGAGGGAACAGCTTGGACTGATTTAAGATTCACTTTACCGGCAAGTGGCAAACAGGCCATTGACGAATCTGGAACCTTAAACATGAATTTAAAGAACTAAAAAGAAGGATTCCTCAGTTTACTTTTTTAGAATTAATTCTAACATTTACAAAGTCTTAAGTCTTTTTTTTATTAATTTAGTTAGCGGACCAACCAAAACAAAGAACTTATGAATACGGTTAAAAATATTTTAGGATGTCTAGCATTCCTCCTATTAATGGGCTGTACTATAGAATCTGAATTTGGATTGCCTAACGACGAAAACATCAACCCTGAACTAATTGGAGAATGGGGTATTACAAACAATGATGTTGAAAAAATTACTATTCAAAAAACTAGTGACACCACCTACAAATTAGCAATTAAAGATGGTAAAGAAATAGAGGAACTGCAGGGATATCAAAAGACCATCAAAGGGGTTTCCATCATGAATGTTAAAACAGAAAACAGAGGCAAGACCATATATACGTTTTATGGCTTTACAGTGCAGGACAACACTCTAACCTTTTCCGAAGTGAATGATAAGCTTCATAAGAAGGAATTCACATCAGAATCGGAGCTTATAAGTTTCTTTGAAAACAACATAGAGCGCGAAGACTTTTTTATAAACCAAAATCAGTTGAAGAGAATTTAAAGGCAAGTACCTTTATAATTGTCAAGGTTAGCCCCAACAACCAATACTTTTTAAATGACATTTACGGCACTTAAACCACGCACTACCATTAAAGACAGCCCAAAACTGGAACAAGTCTATCTTCAATTTGAAAAACTCCTGAGCGAATTGCAAAAAAGAGAACTTCCGGAGGCTATTATAAATACCATCAACACACATATTGAAGCCATAAACACCCTCCCCGACAGTGATAAAACCTTGAGAATACAACTAAAAAAGCGTCAGACCAAGATTGTGACATTGCTGGAAAAAGAATTGCAATTAGTACCTAAAAACTATTACCGTCAAAAATGGTTAGCCATTGGAATATCTGTTTTTGGGATTCCACTTGGAGTTGTCTTTGGCACCAGTTTCGGTAATATGGCATTTTTAGGTATTGGCCTCCCCATAGGAATGGCTATGGGCATTGCCGTTGGCACAGAAAAAGACAAAAAGGCTCAAGCCGAAGGCAGACAACTGGATTTGGAATTAAAATATTAGACAATTAACATTTCAATCCAGCTTTACCCCTAAATTTTACAAATCAATACAATTACTCCCACAAACCTTGAGACTCTTAAAAAACCTTTTGTTATTTCAGAAAAAACATTTTTTCATAGCCTATGCCATTGCCATTATACTTGGCATTTTGTTTGGAGGCGAACTAACAACTATTGGGTGGAGTTTTTTGTTTACAGCCCCACAGATGCAATTCTTCTTCTACGACCTAAAGGACAAAAATCAATACTACTATTATTATAATTTAGGATTGAAAAAAAGCATGTTGTGGGGATCAACAATTGCTGTTGCGCTAATCAACTTTTTAATACTGTCAATATTATGAGTAATTTACACATAGACAGTCTTTCAAAAGCCTACGACCATAAAGTAATCCTAAGCGATGTATACCTCTCCTGTAAAGAAGGGGAAACAGTAGGCTTAATTGGACGCAATGGCTCTGGCAAATCCACCTTACTTAAAATTGTTTTTGGTATTGAAAAAGCCGACTTTAAATTTATAAGAATAGGTAACACTATTATTAAAAGCGTGGCCGACGGCAGAGGATTGATCAATTACCTGCCCCAAGACAACTTTTTACCCAACAATATTGCCATCAAATCTTTAATTCATTTGTTTCTTGCTAAAGAACACAGAGCAGCGGTACTTGAAAATGAGTACATACAACCCTTATTAAGTAAACAGAACCAGCAGTTAAGTGGTGGCGAAAAACGAATTGTTGAAATTTTGCTGATGGTACATTCCAATGCCAAATTTGTGCTCTTAGACGAACCCTTTAATGGACTGAGCCCTATTATGAAAACCTATGTAATTGATTATATCAACGATTTAAAATCTTCCAAAGGTTTTATCATTACAGACCACGATTATGAAAATGTCATCCATTTGGCAGATCGCATTGTTTATTTACAAAACGGCTTTTTAAAGTCGATACAAGATTTAAGCGAATTGGTTAACCTGGGATATATGTCTGAAGGAAGCTTTGAAAACATTCAAAAACTACAACAGTAAATTGACAACTTAACAAACAATGTAGTACAAAAAAAGCCCCACATTACTGCGGGGCTTTTTTACACATATTAACCAATCTAATTAAAACCTACTATTATTGTCTTTATGCTTTACTGGTACTCTTTGAGGCACCAATTGTTTTCTTGTTTTATACATTCCTAGGCCCGTTACAGAGCCTAAAAGAACCACTGTTGCTATTACTATTGTTATCATCATTAAAATTCTATTACGGTTATGTTGCTGAGTCAACTTTTATTTCAATTGACCTTCTAATAAACTTATAGCAACAACCGTACCAAATCACTAATTACAGATTGTCCTTTATCGGTATTGTACCAAACCTGTAATTCTTCTTTAAATTCAGGCGTCAATGCACCGTGCTCAGCCTTATAAGCCTCCACCATTTCGGTGGCTTTAGTTGGCCTTGGCCCAAAAGTGTTTATTACCTCTCCTGTAGCATCCTCAACCATGATTAATTTAGGAATTGAGCGTCCGCCATTGGTTAAAAACTCATCCATCAAGGCTTCATGTTCGTCTCTAAATACCAACTTGAGTGTAATATTATCATTTAGTTCGGCCACTTTATTAATGGCAGGCACCACGTGAGCGGCATCACCACACCAACTTTCGGTAATCACCAACCAAGTTACTTTAGTTTGAAATTTAGAAACAGCTTCCTGAATATCTTGGGGTACTTTTATGGTTTTATCCCACCGTTTCATACGGCGGTCGTTGAGTACTGTAAAATTAACTCTGTCCTCAGATTGTTCCAATCCAGAGGTAGATTGTTGAGCTACCAGGTCCTTGACCTTTTCGCGATATTGTTCATAGGTTATACCTTGTGCCAAGCTCGCTTTGACAATCTCGTCTACTTTGTTAATTTGTGATATATCCATACTCTAAAATTTTTTGACAAAATTAAGCCTAAAATGCCTATTTTTAGGTAACCGATGTTACATAAATTAGCTCTTTTTACAATCAAAATTACTATGGAAAAACACAGATGCGGATGGTGCGTTGGAGATCCTCTTTACGAGACCTATCATGATGAAGAATGGGGTGTCCCCGTATATGACGATGCCAAGCTTTTTGAGTTTTTGATATTGGAAACCTTTCAGGCTGGCCTAAGTTGGATAACGGTTCTTAGAAAGCGTGAAAACTTTAGAAAAGCCTTTGATAATTTTGACTATAAAGCCATTGCCACCTACGATGAGGTTAAATTAGAATCCCTATTACAGGATACAGGAATTATCAGGAATAAATTGAAGGTAAAAGCTACGGTCACCAATGCACAAGCATTTATGAAAGTACAGGAAGAATTTGGAAGTTTCAGCAAATACATTTGGGGTTTTGTAGATGGACAGCCAATTACCAACAATATAGAACACTACAAAACGGCTCCTGCCACCACCCCTTTAAGTGATACTATTAGTAAAGACTTAAAGAAAAGAGGCTTTAAATTTGTAGGCTCGACGGTAGTCTATGCCCATATGCAAGCTACCGGCATGGTAAATGACCATGAAACCAAATGTTTCAGGTATCATGAAGTTTAAAATGTTAGGAAGGTTTTGTCAAGTTCATCGCAGACGTTCATTCATCTCCTGTTAGATATTTCAAAAACTCCTCTCTAGTCATGTCCTCAGCACCTAAACTTTCGAGGTGATTGGTATACACTTGGCAATCTATTAGCTTATAATTGGTATTTTGGATAAAGGTGATAAATCCAGCTTTGCTGGCATTGCTCACATTGGTAAACATACTCTCTCCACAAAACACGCCATTTCCCAAATCAACGCCATAGAGTCCTCCTGCCAATTCACCGTTCAACCATACCTCCACCGATTTTGCATAACCCAATTCATGCAAGGCCATATATCCGGTAATCATATCCTGGGTAATCCAACTACTAGGCTGCCCATGTCTCTTTATTTTAGAACACGAGGTAATCACTTCCCTAAACGCTTTATTAACCGTAACCACAAAGTCTGTATTACGGAGCACCTGCTTCATGCTCTTAGACACCTTTAAACGCTCTGGAAAAAGCACAAAACGCGGATCTGGAGACCACCACAAAATAGGATCGTCGTCATCAAACCATGGAAAAATACCATTGCGATAGGCCAAGAGCAATCGTTCTACTGACAAATCACCACCTATGGCCAAAAGCCCCTCAGGCGAGGTCTCGCTTACGCTCGGAAACTTCAGTTCTCCTGTAAGAATACTTACCATTTACTATAACGTTTTCGTGAATATTCACACAATTTTCCTTTTAAAACTCAATAATTTTTATCACATTTGATATGGCCTGTACAATAAATTATTTATTCATCATTGCATTTTGATAACTACTTATTGAAAGGCCACACCTAAAACCACAATACTAAAGCTCTGAAATTCTCGGAGCTTTTTTTATGAGTTTCCTTAAAAATACATTCTTTTTAACGGCTTCGAAAAGAATTGCAATAGATTTCAACATACAAAAAACCCCACTAAAAGTGGGGTTCTTAAATTAAAATTTACATTCTAATCTTCTAGAATGGCAAATCGTCGTGTTCCTCTTCGTTAAGGTTTCCTGCAGGCTCAAAAGCATCTGTTGGAGGCATTGGCGGCATGTTACCAGCATCTGCCTGTACAGCTTCAATACGCCATCCTTGAATAGAATTGAAATATTTGGTTTCCCCTTGAGGGTTTACCCACTCTCTTCCTCTAAGGTTGATGCTAATTTTTACGGGTTGCCCTACTTGGTAAGTATTTAATAAGTCGGTTTTATCCTGTACAAATTCCACCATAATGTGTTGTGGATATTGCTCTTCTGTAGTAATTACAATCTCTCTTTTTCTAAACCCGTTACTACCAAAAGTTTGGGTTGCTCCAATCATTTTAATTTTTCCCTGAATTTCCATTCTTCTTACTATTTATTCTAATTTGTATTTTTCTATAATCCTGCCAAACCGTTAAGATAGCAATAATTTCCATGCACTGGCCACATCTCCAAAACTCAAATAGTTTTGTGCCAATTTATGCTTTTCGCGATGGGTCATGCTCTTTATGTTTGGGTAGCGTTCACTAATATCTTTAACAAAGGCCTCGATGTCTTCTGCCGAGGGCAATTGTTCCACATTACCTAACATTCCCAAATCATTACCTGTCAAGATCATACTGTTCTTAACTTCTTCGGGAAGGGCATCAACACCAATTCCTAAAGTTTGTAATGGCTTTGGAATTTCAAAAAAGCCACTTTTGGCTCTGTTGTAATAACTCCCACCGGCTCTGGCAACCAAGTCCAATTTATCCTGGTCTATACGCTGTTCCTCATCTAAGACCTCCTCTGATATGTGAAATTTTACTACTTCGCATATCACAAGGTTTCCTGCACCTCCTTCATTCCCCAGCTTTACAATGTCGTTTACCTTACACTCAAATTGCACAGGAGATTCCGCTACTCTAAAAGGCTTTACCTCATCAGATTTTAGCATGGTCAATCCCGCTTTTTCAAACTCATTTACACCCCTATCGTATTCGGTACTACTCAAAGAGGTCTGTTGAACCAAATCGTAATTCACCACATTAATCACTACCTCCCTAACAGCTTCCACATTTTCCAATGTATGCTTTACCGTATTATCTCTAACCCGACGTGCTGGCGAAAAAATCAATATCGGCGGATTGGCACTAAACACGTTAAAAAAACTGAAAGGTGACAAATTAGGATTACCCTCCTCATCAATGGTACTGGCAAATGCTATTGGCCTAGGTGCCACGGCACTTAACAGATACCCGTGCACTTTTGCAGTAGACATGTCCTTTGGGCTAAATGAGATCATAAGCTTAATTGATTTGGCACAAATGTAACCATATTAGCATAGGAATAAAAATGATTTGAAACCCTTAACGCACAATATTATTAACAGAATTCCATTATATTTAGAATTACAAAAATTTTAGAATGACCTTATCCACCAATAGAAACATTTTACGTTGGACCATCATTGTTGTGTCTTTTGTAACGATTTCTCTCATCCTTTGGAACACCTATATATTCTTTCAAAACTTTAAGGCCGAAGAGCGCACCAAAATGGAAAATTGGTCTTTGGCACAGGAAGAAGTGAGCAAGGTTACCGATTTAAAATCCAATGTTGGCGAACTGCCCTTGGAAATTTTAAAGAGCAATACCACAACCCCCATGATATTGGTAAGTCTAGAAGGTATTACCTATAATAATATTGATGAAACCAAGGCTCAGGATTCCTTATATATTCAATCACTGATAGAAAAGTTTAAAAGCGAAAACCAACCCATCGAAATTCGCTATAAAAACAAAGTCCTTTCTACTTTGTACTACGGCAATTCTCCCTTGTTGAACAAACTGAAGTACTACCCTATGGCACTGTTGCTCATCATCTTTTTGTTTGGTGCCGTGGTATATTTTTTCTACCGAAGCAACAAAAATGCCGAACAAAACAAACTTTGGACGGGAATGGCCAAAGAAACGGCCCACCAAATAGGCACCCCACTTTCCTCACTTGTAGGATGGATAGAAATTTTAAGGTCCGAAAATGTAGACCCAGATTATATCATGGAAATGGAAAAAGACATACAACGTCTCCAAACCATAACTGAGCGTTTTAGCAAAATAGGTTCGGTTCCTACCCTTTCAAAAACAGATATTGTTCAAGAAACTCTAGACAGTTACGCCTATCTAAAATCGCGTTCTTCAAAACTCATTGATTTTGATATCTCTGCCCCAAACAATAAAATCTATGTAGACCTCAACTCGCAACTCTACAGCTGGACCATAGAAAACCTTGTGAAAAATGCTATTGACGCCATGAAAGGCAAAGGCAAATTAAGCATTGCCATAGAGCAAGATGCCAAACATGTAAAAGTGAATGTTAGCGATACCGGAAAAGGAATTTCTAAACAGCAGTTCCATCAAATTTTTGAACCTGGTTACACCAGCAAAAAGCGGGGTTGGGGACTTGGGCTATCTTTAGCCAAACGCATTGTAGAAGATTACCATAACGGCAAAATAAAGGTCCTACACTCGGAAATAGGCAAGGGCACGACCATGCAAATAAGTTTAAAAATTCTTTCGTAAATTTGAGTTTATGAGCGCATCATTTTTCACCCTAAAAGAAGTTGATCTTAACAACAATTGCCCCGAGTGTTATTCTACTAAAGGATTGCATTTAACCTTTAAGCAAAAGTTGGTTGAAAATGCATTTTACAAGGCTGTCACCAAAGATACTACACATACCCTTTACTGTCATACCTGTAACAACGAAATCTATCCTGTACAGTGGACCCATGAAATAGAGCAGGTATTCGCCTACCAACAGCGTGCCACACCTGCCAAACCAAGATCTGTAAAGCTTACCAAACTATCTTGGATTCTCATTAGCATAGATATCTTACTAATTTTGGCTATTATCCTTTACGTATTTGGAGTTTTTGACAAGTACTAATGAATTACAAATGCGAGGCAATGGCCTTGGCAATTACCTCAAATTCTTCAGGTTGCAAGGTTTCTTTGGAAAGAAAACGGGCATCATCCATTCTATTTAACGGAATTAAGTGTACATGCACATGTGGCACTTCCAAACCTATCACCGAAACGCCTACACGTTTACAAGGAACTGCCTTTTCCAGTGCAATGGCTACACGTCTTGAAAATGCCATCAGCCCCATATAGGTAGCTTCATCTAAATCGAAAATCTTATCGACTTCCTTTTTGGGAATACATAAGGTATGTCCTTTGGCATTGGGATTGATGTCCAAGAAAGCCAAAAACTCATCAGTCTCCGCCACTTTATAGCACGGAATCTCTCCGTTGATAATCTTTGTAAATATTGATGCCATTGTTTTAAAGAATTAGATTTAAAGATAAAAAGATTCCCGCAGAACGGGAATCTTTTACTTAAATTTTAAACTGGCCTATCGAGACCGCCTATGATCTTGAAATTTCTAGAATATCAAATTTCATAACGCCATTTGGCACTTGAATGTCTGCAACTTCTCCAACAGATTTCCCTAATAACCCTTTACCAATTGGAGAGTTTACAGAGATTTTACCGGAAGCCAAATCGGCTTCTCCATCAGCAACCAAGGTATAGGTCATTTCCATACCATTGGTTTGGTTTTTGATTTTCACTTTTGAGAGGACCAATACCTTAGAGGTATCCAATTGCGATTCGTCAATCAAACGAGCTCCAGCCAAAATATCTTCCAACTTGGAAATTTTCATTTCCAATAAACCTTGTGCCTCTTTAGCGGCATCATATTCGGCATTTTCACTCAAATCTCCTTTGTCCCTTGCTTCAGCAATAGCTTGAGAGGCTTTTGGGCGTTCTATATCCTTAAGTTGTCTTAACTCATCTCTCAATTTCTTCAGTCCTTCCGCAGTGTAATAAGATACTTTACTCATAACTTCATTATTTAAATTGTAAACTGTAGCCGAAGTTCGTTCAGCATAAAAAAAATCCCGCTAGCACGAGATTACATACAAATTTACACAATTTTTTTAAATGTTAACTAGGTCTAAAGGTAACTAAAAAAATGGGAGTTCAAAGTAGGTGGTACTTTATAATTATTCGTTAAATTTTTAAAGAGCTCATATGCAAGGCCTACAGAAAGCCTTAATTTTATCGTAATTTGCACTTCTATTTTACAGCTATGAAAAAACTAATAACCTTTTTAACCCTACTACCTTTATTGGTAGCCTGTGGTGGTAACGACGACCAAAACGAATGTAATTTCCTACCTAATGTTGGGGTAAATGCCTCCCTTAATATGAACTTACCCCAGTACAGCCAATTGCAATTTCCAAGCAATCCTGTTTATGTGGGCAACCAAGGTGGTGTTGGAGGCTTTTTTGTGGTGAATACTGGTTTTGGATTTATGGCTTTTGATGCCGCCGATCCCAACCACACCGTGAGCAATTGTTCAACTTTGAGCATTGATGGCATTGAAGGTGTTTGTGGCTGCACCGATGCCAATACCTATAGCTTAATTACTGGACAACCACTTTACAACTCCGAATTACCTTGTGGACTTAGGATGTATGTAGTGGAACAAAGTGGCAACATGCTGTACGTTTACAATTAAAAAACTCTCCAATTTGAAATAGAAAAGCCAAAACTTAAATCTCGTTTTGGCTTTTTTAGTTTTTAAAAGATACGTTTTTAGAATTTCAAGGTCACTCCCAACAAAAAGTTAGTGGTAGCCTGTGGATAATAGCCAGCACCTTCAATGGTGGTTACTTGGTTTGGATCAGACCAAGTATCATCGTAAGTGTAGTAATACCCATTAGACACATACTTTTCATTGAAAATATTGTTCACCAATCCTGTAAACAAAATAGATTTAAAGATTGATTTCGTTTTTAGCTCGTAAGTGATGTTGAAATCGTTTACAAAATAGCTGTCCAATTTTGAATTCTCAGCATCAGTATTTCCCATGTACTGCTCCCCAACATATTTGCTCAATACAGACATTTGTAGGTTTGCCATTGGCTGGAACACTAAAGCATTGGCCGCAATAAACTCTGGTGAATAAGAGATGTTTGTTTTTCCTAAGTTGACCAATTCCCCATCTAAGGAAGCAAAAGTTTCTTTATTCTTATTGGAACTCAAAGTAAAGTTAGGCTGAATAGAAAACTTTTTAGACAAAGCTACGGCTGCTTCCACTTCCAACCCTAATCGATAACTATCCCCACTATTAGTTCTAATTGGGTTCCCTACATCGTCCAAATTACCTGTTAGTACCAATTGTTCGTTGTATAGCATATAGTAGGCATTCACATTCAATCTCAGTTTTTGAGCGTCGTGTCTCCAACCCAATTCAAAATCGTTAAGCTGCTCAGGTTTTACAGTGGCATTGTTTTCAAAATCGTCTCTGTTAGGCTCTCTATTGGCTCTAGCATAAGAAAAATACAAGTTATTATAGTCATTCATCTTATAGGTCACCCCTGCTTTTGGATTAAAAAACGTATAATTTTCATCCACATTAAAAGGCACTCTATCAGAGGTCAAGCCCGATGTTGTGTAATCTACATTTCTAACCTGAACATCGCCATAAAGGCTCAACTTCTCATTAAACCTATAGGTAGCCTTGGCAAACACACTAAAATCGCCTTTCTTTCCATTACCATCGTAATAATGATCTCGTATCTCACTATCACTTGCATACTGTGCCCAAATAATTTCTCCAAAATGGTCGCCATCATAAAAACTATAAGACGTCCCCAAAGTCATATTTAAAGCATCATTTTTATAGTTGACATTGGCATTCACCACATAAAAGTCGTTATCCAACCAACGACGACGAATCAAATCTGTGGTATTGATGGTTTCCCCTCCAATTTGAATTTCCGTCAAATCGTAATCGGCAAAATCTTCATCTTCCTTGTATTGTTCAAAGAACCCGCGACCATAGGTATAATTTAAACCTAGGTTGGTAGACCAATGGTTATTGTAACGTTGGTTCCAATGCAATTGGTAATGGTCCTGTTTATAATCATCTACCTCATTGTCATAAAATTGCATGTTCCCATCGGCATCAAAATACATTCCTGCCGTATTAAAGGTTCTGTCATTTTCCAATAGGTCCAAATCCTCCAAACCATTCCAAGACTGATAGGTTTTCTCCTTTCCTCCAAAAGCCAAGGCTTTAATCAAGGTTTTACCATCTACATAAGCCCCCTGCAGAAAGTAAGATTGCAAATCGGAAGAAGCTCTATCAATATAGCCATCCGATTTAATTTTCGACAAACGGCCTGCAAACTCAAAGTGATCGTTCATCAATCCAGTACTGAACTTCACCGTATGTTTGCGTGTGTTATAACTTCCGAAGGAATTGGAAATTTCGGCACTTGCGTCTTTTGACACAGCATCGGTCAGCACGTTAATGCTAGCTCCGAAAGCCCCAGAACCATTGGTGGAAGTTCCCACGCCACGCTGTAACTGCAAACTTTCTACTGAAGAGGCAAAATCTCCCAAATTCACCCAAAATGTCCCCATAGATTCGGCATCGTTATAAGGGATTCCGTTAATGGTCACATTGGTAGATTGGGCATTGATACCACGTACACGAATATAGGTATATCCTATTCCTGCTCCGGCATCGGTTGTGGTTACTACCGACGGTAAATAGTTTAAAAGCACCGGAATATCCTGTCCCAAATTGCGCTTTTCAAGCTGCTCCTTGGTAACATTGGAGTGTGTGATTGGAGATGAAGCCTCTACCCTAACAGCCTTTACCAGAACTTCGTCCAGTTTTTCAACTTCGGTAGAATCTTTTGTTTGTTGTTGCTGTTGTTCCTGTGCGTTTGCGGTGACTGATAGCACCAAAAGTGTTAAAAAAAGAAATAGTTTTTTCATATCGATTAAAAAATCATAATCGAATAAAAAGAGGTCATTATTCTTTTGTTGTTTTACAATAGATTTTGAAGCAAATGCTTCGATTACCATGCGTTAAAATTTTGTTACCTTACTAATTTTGGTTAACCGGTACAAAATGCCTGCAGACATTTTTAACGCTTCATTCCTAAACAGCATTACCTGTTCTAGGTTCAATGGGTATGATCTCAGCCGATATTAGGCACCCCTTTTTGAGAACGCTGCAAATTTAGGGAAGAATAGAGAATTAACCTACCTAAACAAAGATATTTTCAATTCAAGCTAGGCGGTTTCCTAAAACTCTTTTTTTCAGACTGTTTCCGTTTGTCCTGAAGTCGCTTTTTCTTGACGCCTTTTGGAATTTTGGTCGGCACACGTTCCTTTTGCGCCTCTAAAGCCTCTTCTATCAGGTTCAAGAACTTCTGGATAACAAGGTTTTTATTTTTGAATTGACTCCTGCTGTCGTCACTATACAATAACAAAACCTGCCCTTTGTTCACCCTATTGGAAAGCGCTTCAAGCACCCGCTGTTTTTCATCTTCCTCCAAAACCTTGGAGGCCATCACATCAAAAAACAGCTCCACTTTAGTAGCGACTTTATTAACATGTTGCCCTCCCGATCCTGAACTACGAACCGCCTTAAAGGTCAGTTCTGAAATAAGTGCTTCCTGATTAATGTCCATTAAGAACTTGGTGTGGTGCTTTCAACAAATCGTTCACCGTTTTTACTGGGTTAAAGGTTATCAATGGCACCTCCACAAACACGGTGTTCCAATTGGCCATACTTCCGTTCCAAAGCCCTGGGAGTTCCAAAGCTTTGAGGTTTCTACCATTTTTGGTTTTTTCGGTAATAAAGGCCGCCGAAGGATCGACATATTGGGTCAAGTTAAATTTTTCACCCTTATAATTCTTAACACTACACACAATATCAACAGGGTTGAAATGTGTAGATTTCTTTAAAATGGATTTTTGCTGCTTATCCTTCATATTAATTTGGGCCGACTCTACAATTTGAAGTGAAATCACCCCATCTTCATCTTTTACCCAAAAAGGACCTCCTCCTGGTTCCCCTTCATTTTTAACCATTCCACAAATACGGATAGGACGGTTAAGTTTTTCCTGAAGGTACTCTTTTTGATATTTAGATTTATATTTCTTGAATTCTGGAGAAATCTTGACATCCATTTTTTTGCTCAAGAATTTGGCAATTTCTTTCAGATCCTTCTCCTCTAAATTGTCTTCATCCAATTTTCTTAGATAAGCAAAGGCCTGCTCTTGCAGCTCCATTAAAATTCCAGCCAATACTTTTTTGTACTTCGCGACTTCTTCCTTGTATTTATAAACCACCACATTGTCGATGTTCTTCATAAAAATGACATCGGCCTCTAGATCGTTTAGGTTTTCAATAAGGGCACCATGACCAGAAGGTCTAAACAACAAAGAACCATCCTCTTCCCTAAACAACTTGTTTTTTGGGGTTACTGCAACAGTATCGGTAGATTCCTTTTGATAGGAAAAAGATATTTCGAACTTCACCCCTGTTTTGGTCTCTACTTTTTGTTGAATTCTGTCAAACTCGTCCTTAAACTTGTCTTTATATTTTTCTGAAATGGTAAAGTGCAATTTTGCTTTGCAATTATCTGAGGAATACAGAGCGGTTTCAAACAAATGCTCTTCAAAAGCAGTTGAAATTACCTTGTTTTTATATTCGTGAAACGGCAACAATCCCTTTGGATAGTTACCATAATCCAACATATCCTCGTCCAACATAGCTTTTACAAACAACCAAGACTTTTCATCTCTGGACATTTTTTCGTAGTTTGGATAAACCTCCAAAAGTTTTGCTTTTACCTCATCGTAAAACGGAAATTTTTTAAGTCCAAGAAAAAACAGCGAGAGATCCTTACCTTCTGTATTGTTAATATAAGAATTTAAGCTTTCTTCTTCAGGATCATAATCTTGAACAAACTGGAATAAAAACTTGAACATTCTAGTTGCAGCACCCGAAGCAGGTACAAACTTGAGCAAATCACTCTCATTCTTTTTTTCTTCAAAAACTTTAATGTAGGCCCCTTCTTCTTCTGGAGTAAGCTTTGTAATGCCCTTTCCAATGGTAGCAGCAGCTACAAGATGGGTAAACGGAAGCCCATTTTTAAATATTTTTACTTGGTGTTTTACTTTTTTTAGGGTAAGTCCCTTTTTTTCTATCTGTTCTAAATCTGCTTCAGAAAATTTCATCAAGAATGTTTTAATAGATTATCAATATGCTTTACTGCAATTTTAAAACGTTCTTCTTCAGAACCTTTTAGTAAAACATATGGTTTGTTATGCGTTCTTAAAGCCGTTTCAAAAGCTTTGAACATGCGCTCCCTATCATCAGGTCTGCCACGAATGTCATCCGCTTCCCACGGTACATCAATATTAGTCAAAAAATAAAGATTATACTGATTCTTTCCAACTATTTTATTTAAAACCTCTGGACAAAAACCACCATAATATATTGAACTGTAAACTTTTGTCTCCAATAAATCGGTATCACAAATCAATAGTTTTTCAACCTTTGAAGTCAGTTCATTTTCCAGTTTTATTTGTCCAATAGCAATGGGTAGCACATCGTCTTCAGTGAGTAGTTCTCCCTTTTTCATTTTTTCTTCAGCATAACTTCTTGAAAATTCAGGGACCCAAAGCGTATTGTAATGCTTGGCCAAGCGTTGTGCCAACACTGTCTTTCCTGTCGATTCAGGACCAAAAAGCACGATCTTTATACAGTTTGAATCTTGTTGTCTAAGCTCTGCTTCCATTGGCGATATCCTTGAATTGCTAAAAACGTAAAAATGAGGTACTGTAGAGATAACATCCCTAAACCTCTATAGGCATACAGCGGTACAGTAATAAGATCGGCGAAAATCCAAAGGGTCCAATTCTCCAGTTTCTTGATGGCCATATACCACATTGCTGTAAAGAAAATACCAGAAGTAAAAATGTCTATGTAGTTAGGAATTTCCAATTGGTAACCATAAGCCGTGTAGACCAAATAAGTCACCAACATTGTCAACAAAAACATGCCCACTCCAATTAATTTTTCTTTGGTATTGGTTCTGGATATAGCCACTACATGCTTGTCCTCCTTTTTTCTGGCCCAGTTCCACCATCCGTAAATACTCATCACCGAATAGTAGAAATTCATCATCATGTCTCCCAAATACCCAGCCTTGCACAATAGGTACACCGTGATTACCGTTGCCACCAAGCCTGTTGGATACACCAAAATATTTTCCTTTTGGGCATAGTAAACACTTAAAATCCCGAAGACAAAGGCAATGGCTTCCAAGACAATAAACAATGCAGGAGTACCACGATAGGGATCTATGAAAAAATCAAAAATGTGGTTCATAGTCGTGACGGTCGGATTTCACAATTTTCATGTACAACAATCCTCGTTCTATCAATTCAAAAGCTTCCTTGATTTCGCTTGTCAACAAACTCATCACCTCATCATAATCGCCATACACTTGAGTGCTCAAAGGGTTTTCCAAAACGGTAAGCCCTGAAGCTCGCAGTTTTTTTATAAAGTGAATAATAGCCGGTTCGTAATTATCTTGAAGCGGCGTCAACGTTAATTCTACTGAAATTTTCATGGTGTTTTAATTCCCTAAAAGGGCTTATTTATAGTTATGTTTTTGTTCAACCAAATCCGTTCAACGGTTTTGGTATTTCTAGAATGGTTTCTTTTTGCTGAAGTCTTTCAAAAAAGGTCTCGTCTTGTTCGAAAGCCGTTCCAATCACAACCATATCGGCACCTGCATTATAGGCTTGACCTAAGGCATCCATATTTCTGATGCCTCCTCCAACAATCAAAGGAATCCTTAAATCCTCTTTTACTTTCTTGATAATATCGGCATCAATAGAATGCATGGCTCCACTACCTGCTTCCAAATAGATCAATTTCATCCCCAACAACTCCCCTGCTTTGGCCGTATCTACAATGTCCTGAACATTCTTCTTGGGCATTGGCAAAGTATGTGTCACGCGCTGAACTGCTGTTTCCTTTCCATTTTCAATAAGTAAATAGCCTGTAGGGATGATTTCCAAATTGGCATCTCTCAACTTTTGAACCGCCTGCACTTGTTTCCCGATAAGGTAATCGGGGTTTCTTCCTGAAATTAAGGATAAAAACAAAAGGGCATCTGCCTGTTCTGAAATTTGGGAAACGTCCCCGGGAAAAATAATAACAGGTAATAAAGTATGCTTCTTTATCTCTGCCACCAAAATTGGCGTAACATGTTCATCAACTTCACTCCCGCCAACAAAAATATGGGTGGCGATAGATTTGTTAATCTTCTCCATCAAAGTGGCAACCCTATCAATTTGGAGTTTATCGGGGTCCAACAACACTGCCAACAATCGTTCGCCTGCGGCGCTTCTTATTAAAATATCCTTATAAATCATCAGTTACGGAAGTGTATAAGCACAGGTAAATCCTTCAAACTCCAAAAACGCCACGTGATAGCGGCTCTTTTTGTTTTTATAATCTATCCACGCCGTGGTTTCGCCATCATTCATCATAAACGGAATCACTAAAGTATGCTGCAAAAAACTCAATCCAGGGGTTGCAAAAAGCTTATACAAAGACTCTTTAACACACCAAATCACTGTAAGCTTATTGATATAATCGGCCTCGTTATTCTTCAAATACTTAAACTCATAGTCCATAAACTTATGAGCTATCACCCCTATTTTTTCCCGCTGTTTTTCAATATCAATCCCAACCACATCATCACTTACCACTACGGCAGAAAAGGTAAAAGAATGGGTTATAGAAATATGCTTTCCATCTTTTAAATGGGGTTTCCCATTTTCGTCATAAAACAAATCCTCATCGGTATAGCCAAATTCGGCCAGCAAATGACGAACGCTTAAAAAACCTCGCTGGTGCAATTCACTTTTCATGTTTTGCACACGCTGTAAACTTTCTGGTTTTAGGGTAACAGGCTGAAACAACTCCTGATAGGACTCTGTTATCTTCCAGATTTTAACAGAAGTTTGTGCACTAGGATTAAGGGTTTTATATAGAGGCATTTACTTTTCTGAAAGTTATTGGTTATCTTTGCACCGCTTAAAAAGCAATGCCACTTTGGGTAAGCGAATTTAACTATTTTAGGGAGTATTGCCAAAGGTGTCATCTTATAACACTAGAAAAACATAAAACATGGATACAAAAACTGTGGCTTACGAGCCATTTAAGGTAAAAGACCTGTCATTGGCTGACTGGGGACGCAAAGAGATTGAATTGGCAGAAGCAGAAATGCCTGGATTGATGAGCTTACGTAAGGAATACAAAGAGTCTCAACCGCTTAAAGGTGCTCGTATTGCTGGATGTTTGCACATGACCATTCAAACGGCTGTTTTGATTGAAACCCTTCAAGCCCTTGGTGCCGAAGTTACCTGGAGTTCTTGCAACATTTTTTCTACCCAAGATCAAGCTGCTGCTGCTATTGCCGCTGCGGGAACGGCTGTTTATGCTTGGAAAAACATGACGGAAGAGGAGTTTGATTGGTGTATTGAGCAAACCTTATTTTTTGGTGAAGACCGCCAACCGCTTAACATGATTTTGGATGACGGTGGAGACCTTACCAATATGGTATTGGACCGTTACCCACATTTGGTTGAAGGCATCAACGGTTTAAGTGAAGAAACGACTACTGGAGTTCACAGATTGTACGAACGTATGAAAGCCGGAACTTTGCCAATGCCAGCTATCAACGTGAATGATTCTGTAACCAAATCTAAATTCGACAACAAATACGGATGTCGCGAAAGTGCGGTTGACGCTATTCGTCGTGCTACCGATGTGATGTTGGCAGGAAAACGTGTTGTAGTTTGTGGTTATGGAGACGTAGGTAAAGGGACTGCCGCTTCTTTTAGAGGTGCCGGAAGTATTGTAACCGTGACTGAAATTGATCCTATTTGTGCTTTACAGGCAGCTATGGATGGATACGAAGTAAAACGTTTGGAAACTGTTGTTGGAAAAGCTGATATCGTAATCACAACAACTGGAAACAAAGACATCGTTCGCGGTGAGCACTTTGAAGCTATGAAAGACAAAACCATCGTTTGTAACATTGGGCATTTTGACAACGAAATTGATGTTGCTTGGTTAAAAACCAATCACGGCGAAACAAAAGTTGAAATCAAGCCTCAGGTTGATAAATATACTGTTAACGGAAATGATATTATCCTTTTAGCAGAAGGACGTTTGGTGAACCTTGGTTGTGCGACTGGACACCCAAGTTTTGTAATGAGCAACTCGTTTACCAACCAAACTTTGGCACAAATTGAACTTTGGACCAATAAAGATGCTTACGAAAACAAAGTATATATGTTGCCAAAGCATTTGGATGAGAAAGTAGCCAAATTGCACCTTGCCAAAATTGGTGTAGAACTTACTGAGTTGAAACAAGACCAAGCCGATTATATCGGTGTACAAGTGGAAGGTCCTTTCAAACCAGAATACTACAGATACTAAGAGAATTCAAATTCTTTATGATACAAATCCCAAACCTCAAGGTTTGGGATTTTTTGTTTTAGGCTGAATGTTTCAATCCTAAATATCTCCTTAAAATTCCGTATATTCCATAGACGTCATGGCATATCCAGAAGACAATATTAAAGTGCCTCGTTTTAGTGAGGAAGCAGGGTTTTACACCACTAAACAACGCTCCAAGATTATGAGCCGTATTCGTGGTAAAAACACCAATCCAGAGCTGCGCTTTAGGAAAGCGCTTTGGCAAAAAAATGTGAGGTATCGCGTGGATAGTAAAAGCTTACCAGGCAAACCAGATGTTTCCATTAAGAAGTATAACCTTGCTATTTTTATTGATGGGGAATTTTGGCATGGCTACAATTGGGACGAACGAAAGGACCAGATAAAAAGCAACCGTAAGTTTTGGATTCCCAAAATAGAACGCAATATGCAACGAGACTATCAAGTAAACCAAGCATTGGAAGCCATGGGATTTACCGTTTTCAGGTTTTGGGCACATGAAATCAAGACCAACCTGGACCAATGTATCAATGATGTTTTGGTCTATATCTCTACAGGCCGGAATGATTGGTAGGCAAACTCAATAAATAAGACAAAAAAGCCCTTTCAAATCTGAAAGGGCTCATTGTTTAGTTTAGGTTTTGTTCTTGCTTGGGGTGGACCAAAGTCATTTCCTCAATTAAATTCGAAGCTCCCGCATATTTATCAATCACGAATAAAATGTAGCGCACATCCACCATAATGTTTCTACAAATTTCAGGGCTGTAATAAATGTCACTCATAGTGCCTTCCCAGACACGATCAAAATTCAAGCCTATCAAGTTGCCATGGGCATCCAAGGCTGGACTTCCTGAGTTCCCTCCGGTGGTATGGTTCGTCCCGATAAAACAAACCGGTAATTTCCCATTGGTATCGGCATAATTACCATAGTCTTTTGTAGCATACAATTCTCTTAATCTTTCAGGAACCTCAAACTCATAATCACCCGGCACATATTTTTCCATCACACCATCCAAATAGGTGATAGGATCATAATACACGGCATCCTTAGGCTCGTATCCTTTTACCTTTCCATAAGTGACACGAAGGGTACTATTGGCATCTGGAAAATAACGCTCATCTGGCATTACCTCCATCAAGGCCTTCATATAGAGCTTTTGATATTTATTGATTTCAGCATTCAAGGCATTGTAATCGGGATCTAAAGAGCTATGATATTCTTCAATAAAAGGTTTCGCATATTTATAGGCCTTATCCTTATTCAGTTTTTTAATAACCTCCTTGGCATCTCCATCCAAAACTTTCATGGCCGATTTTAAATCGGTGAAACTGGTGTTTTTATAAATGGTGGCATCCACATTTTGGGTATACAAAGGCATGATGGCTTCAAAAACACCTTGATCTACATCTGCATTAAAATCCTTATAAATACTGATCAACTTATCTACAACGATATCTCTTGAACGATCAAAAGCTTCCTCTCCTTTAGCTGCAGCGCGCTCCATTTGGTCCAATCTGAACATGATGTCCATAAGCTCATTATTACGCTTAAAAATCTCATTGAAATTTCCACGCTTAACATTAACAGCTTCAATCTGCGCATATAATTGTTCCAACTGTGGCAAAACATTTCCATACTGCTCAACAAGGCCCTTCTCTTTTAAAAGACTTGTAAACTCAGCTTCCATATTGCGTTTAATGGCTACAGCATTGCTTTTTTCCAAGCCTAGATTTTCACCAATCCATTTTTTCCAATAGTTGGCAATTCTAGCTTGCTTTGAAGCATATTGAATTCGTATTTCGTCATTCTGTTTCATATACCCATCAATCACCTTTAAAGCCGCTTCCCTAATAGCAATATTACTTGGGTTCACTTTTTTTACAATCTGCTCAACTGCCACTGCTGGTAAATACTCATTGGTGCGTCCTGGAAAACCAAATACCATAGTAAAATCATCTTCGGAAACCCCGTCCAAGGACACCGGTAAATAGTGTTTAGGCGTGTAAGGCACATTGTCTGCTGCGTATTTTGCTGGGCGGTTATTTTGGTCGGCATAAATTCTAAACATAGAAAAATCACCAGTATGGCGAGGCCACACCCAATTGTCGGTATCGCTACCAAACTTACCAATACTGTTTGGAGGTGTTCCCACCAAACGTACGTCTTCGAAGCGTTCTGTTACAAACAAAAAGTACTGGTTTCCTTTGTAAAAAGACTTGATTTTTGCTCTCTGCCAATCTTCTTTCTTCACGTCTTTGAGCACTTTGCTGCTATTAGAATCGGTTAACGACTGTAATTCTTTGGCAGACATTTCGCCATTGGTTCCTTCCAAAACCTGCTCAGTAACATCATCAATTCGAACAATGAATTCCACATAAAGATCATTGTTTGGCAATTCTTCTTCCAAGCTCATGGCCCAAAATCCATTCTTCAAATAATCATTTTCCAATGAAGAATGTGCTTGAATTTGTCCATATCCGCAGTGATGGTTAGTCAAAATCAATCCCTTTGGAGAAATCACCTCAGCAGTACACCCGCCATTGAAATGCACAACGGCATCCTTTAAACTGGAATTGTTGACATCGTAAATATCCTGAGCGGTCAGTTTACTTCCTAAAGACTCCATTTCGGCTTCATTCATCCCTTCTAAAAGTGAAGGAATCCACATCCCCCCTTGTTGGGCAGTCACCTGAAGTGTAATAAAGAGTAATAGTATCTTGAAATATTTCATAAGTAAGTTTTTAAGAGGCGCAAATTTAAGAAACCCTTTTGAAAACCAAGAGCTCTTTATCAAACCTTTAACGCAAGAACTCGCTTACAAAAAGGGAACACTCCTATATTTCATTAACATAAAAAAACTTAGATTTTGAAGAGCGGATTTATAGTAATATGATTACATTTACTGTATGCAGGACCAACTTAAAGTAGCATTTATCCAACAGGAACTGGCTTGGGAAAACCCTAAACAGAACCGCAAACAATTCAAAGAATCCATTGAAAGCATCAACCAAAAGGTAGACCTCATTGTACTACCCGAAATGTTCACTACAGGCTTTACCATGAATGCCAAAGCACAGGCCGAAACTATGGATGGCAAATCTGTAGATTGGATGAAGAAACTGGCTTCGGAAAAAGATGCCGCTATTGTGGGAAGCCTGATTATTGAGGACGACTCAAAAGTCTACAACCGCCTGTTGTTTGTTCAACCAGATGGAACAATTGAGCATTACGATAAACGTCACACCTTTTCCTTGGTAGGCGAAGACAAAGTCTATGCTTCCGGAACAGAAAAGCTGATTGTAGACTATCGTGGTTGGAAAATTTGCCCTTTAATTTGCTACGATCTACGCTTTCCTGTTTGGAGCCGTAACAAAGAGGATTACGACCTACTGATTTACGTTGCCAATTGGCCCAAACCCCGCATTGTAGCCTGGGACACTTTATTAAAAGCTAGAGCTATTGAAAATATGTGCTACACTATTGGCGTGAACAGGGTTGGCCTAGACGAAAAAGACAATGAGTATTGTGGCCATTCTACAGCCTATGATATTTTAGGCAACAATATTTCACCGATAAGACCCAACAAAGAATATGTTGGCATCCTTACTTTAGAGCGTAATCACCTAAACTTTTACAGAAATAAACTGAAGTTTTTAAACGATAGGGATACATTTTTAATCCAATAACGGAAACTCAATAATTGGATCCCAATTGGCTCTAGCATCTTTTATTAACTCAGGATAGTAACTGATACGCTCTGGCTGACGTTTTTGCAAATAGTTACCAGTATCCCATTTTTGGTTGCCGTTCGTGTCAAAAATTACTCTTAAGTAATAATTCACAGGTTCAATATACCTAAAATCGAACACTCTATTCTCGGTAGCGAATTGTTCATATTTCACCTCGCCCTTTTCCGTTGTTAATTGAACAATCACTGGAAACTTGGCATTCTGCAAAGTCACACGCATGTTGGAGTAATCGGTGTAGTTTTTGGTCTTTACGTTGAAGTTTAGGGTATCATTAACATGACCAAAAAATCCAGTCAAAGCTTCTGGCAACATTTCAATATTGTAATTGTTAGCTTCTGTTTTATCAAACTTAAACGTATAGATATTGTTTAAGGTGTCGAACTCTGTTTTGTAAGGCACTTCAAGCGTATCTTTATCGGTAATTTTAATCTTTTGCTCATTAATCTTCACAAAAGGCGTAGTCCCTTCTAGGGCAAAATCCTCGTTAAAAGATAGTGTTCCAGGTTTTAGCGCTTTCACTTCCAAACTATCCCTTTCCAATTCTCTATAAATATGAATCAAGGTATCTGTATACTTGTCATTTCTAACCACAAATCGCGCCGAATCAAGTTCCATTTTTGGTTTGTACCAATAATACAAGGTATCAGCTTTGGCATCTTTGGTAATTCTAGTTTCATAATCGGAAGGCATGTCTTCCAAAAGCTGAATTTCCATATTTTTGGCATTCCCCTCGTAACCAAATGCTATTTTTTCTTCAGCAATCTGCTTTGGTTTGATGGCTCTAAAATCCAATTCCTCAGAAAATAGCTTTAACGTATAAATAGTATCGTTTGGCACCTTTACAACCCCTCTATGAAACCCAATTTTATCAACTTTGGGTTCAAAGGTATAGTTCCCATTTTTATCGTTAAGCGCCACCATCATATATTTTCCCTCCTTAAGGTTTTCAAGGCTAAATGTAGTCAAGCTGTCCAAGGTATTGGTGATATATTTAGGCTTCTTTTTATAGATTACAGAATCCGTATAGGTTGAATCCATTTCATAAAGCATTACGGATACAAATGTATCTGGCTCTTTATTTTCAGCATCCAAAATCAAACCTTTTACCGAAAGCGAATCGATATAACTTCCTGTTGAAAACACATATTTGTAATACGGATAAGGGTTCTCTTCATTGTTATCCACAATACTTTGTCCAAAATTGAAAGCATAGGTAGTATTAGGCTGAAGGGTATCTTTTATTTTAATTTTGATATACTTACTTGCCGACCCCATGGGTGTAATATCCGGTTGGTATTCCATAGGCGGTGAAATAATCAATTGCTTTTGCATGTTTTTCACCTTGATATACTCATCGAAGTAAATTCTAATCTCGGAAGCCTTGAAATTTGTGGAAAAATTTTCAGGAACGGACTTTACAATTTTTGGTGGCTCCATATCCTTCTCCCCGCCTGTTGGCGTCCCCCTATTGGCACACCCCACAATACTAAGAACTACAGTAAAGACCGCTAACGTTTTAATACACTTTTGTAACATCCTAAGGCTTAATTTTTACGCAAATTAACAACTTATTTGGTATACAAACGGTATGCTCTATTGAAAATTGTCGTTTACAGGAAGGCTTAAAGTCTTTTCATTAATCAGTCATAGCCATTGTTGCCAAACTTAAGGACACCCCTTCAATATTCAACAATACCTGGGCACAGGCTTCCACCGTAGCTCCAGTGGTTATAATATCGTCTACTAGCAACAAATGCTTTCCTTTTAATTCATTTTCATCAGCAACTCGAAAAGTAGATTTATCGGTATCCAATCGCCGTAAGCGATCTTTAAAAACCTGTGTTTTGGTTGAAGACCTCTTTTGTAAAATTTTGTTGTTGAAGGGCACCTGTAAAGCTGCTGCAATTTCTTCTCCAAATTTATGCACTTGGTTATAGCCACGCTTTCGCATCTTAGCCTTATGAATGGGGACTGGCACGACCAAGTCAATATTTCGATAGGCCTCCAAATTTTTAAGTTCTTGTCCCAACCATTTCCCTAAAAACAATCCTACATCTTCTTGACCTCGATACTTTAAATTATGTAATAACTGCTGGACAATCCCCTTTTTTGAAAAATGCAATAAGGAAGTAGCATGTTCCAAAGGCACCCTTCCATAGAGTACATTTTTAACACGCTCATCTCCATTAAAGTGGAAATTTGTAAGAGGTAACTCATGCCTACACTCCAAACAAACATAGTCCTCATAGTCGCCCAAATGGGCACTACACCCTGGGCAAACCTTCGGAAAGAATAAGTTTAACAAATTTTTCATCACTTCATCGATAAAAATAATCTAAACTTAACATAAAACTATATTTTGGATGCGATAAATAACGAATTAATAATGATAGTTAACCCTCAATTTTTTAACTACAGATTAATTATTGGTTCATTAATTATTGCTTTAGCTGTTTTAACTGTATACAGTTTTACAAGTTACCAATCCATTAGAGCTAACGAGCAATTTTTAGAGAGTGAAAAACACTTAATGGAAAACGAACTATCTCAAATGATTTTGAGATACGACGACATTATGGAGTCCAATAATTTAATGTCCTCTCAGGTAAAAGAGGCTAAAAGAAATGCAGAGCTTACCTTAGATTCTCTTCGAATCCTTCGCAGCGACCTATCTGTCATCTCTAAATTCAAACACCAGCTTTCCCTTTTAAAGACAAGAAACGATCATCTGTTCAAGGCAATCGATTCACTAAAGGATGCAAACATGTTATTGCAGCGCGAAAAACTTTTGGCATATAATGAATTAAAAAAAGAGCGCAGTACAAACAACAGTTTAAAGAAAGAAAACAGAATCCTGAGTAACCATCTTAAGAAAGGAGCACTTCTTACCGCGAATTCCTTTGAAGCCCGAGCTTACAAAAGCTTTTTAGGCCGTAAAAAAGAGACCAGACGTGCCACCAAAGCAGACCGTATCGAGGTAAATTTCACTCTGGCCGAAAATGCGTTAGCAGAAGAAGGCGACAAGGATCTTTACATTCAAATTGTGAATCCCAACAACAATGTAATGGCCGATAAAGGCTCTACCACTTTTGGTGATTCTTCGCTCATTTACAGTTCCAAAAAAACGGTAAACTATCTTGGTAACGTCATGGATATTGCCATCGATATTGAGCCTAATGAAAAAGAAAAGCCTCTTATAAAAGGCACCTATTTTGTCAATGTATTTTATAAAGACAGAAAACTGGGAGCCACGCAAGTTACACTACAATAATCCTTAAATATATTTTTAAAAACCGCTCCCATAATCAGAGCGGTTTTTTATTTTTGCAGCATGGCAAATCAAGACGATCAATTTAAAAAAGTAATATCGCACGCAAAGGAGTACGGATATATATTTCAAAGCAGTGAAATATATGACGGATTGAGTGCTGTTTACGACTACGCACAAAATGGTGCTGAACTAAAGAAAAACATACGCGACTATTGGTGGAAAGCCATGGTACAGATGCATGAAAACATTGTGGGTATCGATGCTGCAATTTTTATGCATCCTACAACTTGGAAAGCGTCTGGGCACGTCGATGCCTTTAACGACCCATTGATAGACAATAAAGATTCTAAAAAACGATACAGAGCCGATGTTTTAATTGAAGACTATTGCGCTAAAATAGAGGCTAAAATTGACAAAGAAATCAAAAAGGCCGAAAAACGTTTTGGAGAGGCTTTCAACAAGGAAGAATTTATCTCTACCAACGCAAGGGTTCTTGGATACCAGGAAAAGATAAACAGCATTTTGTCCCGCATGGGAAAATCTTTGGAAAATGAGGATTTGGCCGATGTTAAAGCCTTGATAGAAGAATTGGAAATTGCAGATCCTCTAACAGGTTCAAAAAACTGGACCGATGTGAAGCAATTCAACCTAATGTTTGGAACCAAGCTTGGTGCTTCGGCAGAAAGCGCCATGGATTTGTACTTGCGCCCCGAAACGGCTCAAGGGATTTTTGTTAACTTCTTGAATGTTCAAAAAACCGGACGTATGAAGATTCCTTTTGGAATTGCGCAAACCGGTAAAGCGTTTAGAAATGAAATTGTAGCCAGACAATTCATCTTCAGAATGCGGGAGTTTGAACAAATGGAAATGCAATTTTTCATCAAGCCGGGCACTCAAAAAGAATGGTTTGACTATTGGAAAGAACATCGTTTAAAATGGCATTTATCCTTAGGACTAGGCCCTGATAACTACCGTTACCACGACCACGAAAAATTGGCGCACTATGCCGATGCCGCTACCGATATAGAATTCAAGTTCCCATTCGGATTTAAGGAATTGGAAGGCATCCATTCCCGCACCGATTTCGACTTGAAACAGCATGAAGAGTTTTCTGGTAAAAAACTTCAGTACTTCGATCATGAAGAAAACGCCAGCTATACACCTTATGTTTTGGAAACCTCCATTGGTTTAGATCGTATGTTCTTGGCCGTTTTCTCAAATGCTTTGGAAGAAGAAGAATTGGAGAACAATACAACCAGAACGGTATTGAAATTACCTGCGGTTTTAGCCCCTACGAAAGCGGCTATTTTGCCTTTAGTGAAGAAAGATGGCTTACCAGAAGTTGCAAGACAAATTGTAGAAGACTTGAAATGGGATTTCAATGTAGTATACGATGAAAAGGATGCCGTTGGAAGACGCTATAGAAGACAGGACGCCTTAGGAACGCCATTTTGTATTACCGTAGACCATGACACTTTGGAAGACCAAACGGTAACCATACGTCATAGAGACACCATGGAGCAAAAGCGCGTGAAAATTGAAGAACTAAGAGACCTTATCAAACAAGAGGTGGATGTTAAAAATTGGTTGATGAAGATGTAAACTTCATCTCCATTACAGAACAAAAAATCCCAACCGAATGGTTGGGATTTTTTATTTACACTTATAGTAACTTTAAAATCTATACCCAAAAGTAGCCCCTAAACGCGGCACCAGCTCGGAAGCGGCATCATCATTAGAGGTGAAAATATTTCTTCCAACTCCTCCATAAAACTCAAACAAAAACCCTTTACTACTAACAAACTTAGCCCCAACAGACATCCCAAAGGCAATATTACCAGAGGTGTCCTCAATATATCTTTTATTTTGGATATCATTCACTGAATCATATGAATATTCCCAATACCCATCTTCTTGCAGATTATACATACCAAAAGCTTCTAAGAAAAACCCCCAAGCATATTTACTTGAAAAATAACGACGATAATAAGGGGTTAACGCAAATCTTTCATTGTAGTATGGTTCATCATAATGATCCTCTTCCGGATCGTTGAGATTGAAAAGGGCTGAAACCCCAATCGAAGATTCTGAATCGATTAAATATTCAAACGAAATATCTACTGTTTTAAAGATAATAAGATTGAAGGCATTGGCTTTAAGCTCCATTCTTTTCGGCACATCCTCATTATCATGAAGAGTTTCTTGAGCTACAACTGCAGAAGAAAATAATGCAAAAGCACAAAATGTAAGCACCTTTGACAAAGTCATTTGTTTAAAATGTTTCATAGCATTAATGATTGATTGGTTATCCCAATTAAGATGTGAAATCTACAAAAAGGTTGCGTAAGAATTTTACTTTATCTCTAAAAATATGCTTTCAATTGAACCGTTCCCGTATGTATGGTTTCTGAGGTTTCGGTCTTGCGTCCAAAATAGTTAAGATTAAGGTCTAAAAACTTCGTCAATTTCTTTTGTGCCAAAAGGGTCCAAGTAAAGTTTTTACCAGGCTGCAAGCCTTCCAAAATCTGATAGGAAACCGGCGTATTCAAATTTCCTTCAAAAGTATTTTGGAACATGTTGAGTTCTCCCGTCAAGGACACTTTTTGAGCTTTATTATAAGTAAATGACACCCCGTAATTGTTTTGGGAAAGTGACTCCATACCTCCAATACCATTTTCTTTGGTCGTGTATTGGTAAAACACATCAAATCGCGCATTTTCATTGAATAAATACGATAGTTTTGGATGACACCTCACCTCTTCAATCTCATAATTTCTACTGGCATAATTTTCACTCAAACTTTCATTGGTTCCCACACTATTTTGAAAATTAAACAACCAACTCTTGGCAAACTTATGGTTAAAGTTTAGCTGATGACTTTTTAATTTATTCTCTTGAAATCCTATAGACAATACCGTCCTGTTTCGATTGCTCAAAAACGTGTACGAGGTTGTATAACGCTGTTTGCCGCGATTAAAGAACAACACATTACGAATACTTTGGCTCAAGGCTAAAAGATCATCCTCTTCCGTTACAAACGGGTTTAAATTGAACTCTCCGCCTTCCCTTTTGTTTTTACTATCAATCAAAAAAGAAGTTTGGTTATAGAAATGAGACAAAAACTTCTTGGTCCCCGGCTCCTCAACAGACCATTGAGCAGGGTTTAAAGTTAGCGTTTGGCTCAATCTGTTTTGATGGGTCTTTACAAATACTTGGTTAGGCAACAACACCCTAATGAATTGTCCCTCATCCTGAAATTGCGCCACTTCAAATTCATTGAGTTCCTGAACACCATTATCATTATAATCAATCCATTTGTATGTTCCCTGGCCAGGCTCTACTTCTACATAGGTAAAGTCTTGCTGAGGCAAAGTCCCCGAGTTAGTTTCATAAATGGTATTCCAAAGTACGATTTGTTTAAACAACTTTTGATTGAACACCACTCTTGAGTTTAAAGATTGTTCATTCTCGACTTGAGCATCCACCGACTTTAGATTTCTATAATTGACATACACCCCAAGATTGGTATTGGTATTTTGTATGAGTTTGGATTTCAAATAGTATGTATTGGAATGGCTCACCTTAGTAATTCTGTTTTCCCTTAAACTATCATTGACGCGATGTTTATAGCCCAACTCCACAAATACCCCTGTACTGTCCCCAACCCCAGTAAAAACTTCATAAGCTTTAAAACGCTGACTCAAATTAGTAAGGTCATCTGTAGCGCGTTCTCTTTGCTCATTATCTTCCATGGCGAATTTGCCTCCCACCCATTGCTTTTTTAAACTATACGTTAAACGGTTAAAACTTCTTAAGAACGTAGATGTCGTTAAGCTACTTCTATTATCCAAAAAGCTAGAATTTGAATAAATACTCCACTTATTCAAATATAAGTTGGCAAAAACATTGTGTTTATTCCCATTAAAGTTTTCAGAGAAGTTGAGATGTTCAAACCTATAATTGGCTGTCCCTTTTTTAGAGTGCAACAACTCCACTCCAGCAGTCAATAAACTTTGATTGCCTAAGGGATCTTCCAAATTCCAGTCTCTGTTAAATTCAGCATAGTACAACCGCTGGATTGTCTTAAAATTCTTTTGGATGATATCGCCATCCACAAACACGTTTAAGTTCCACAGACTATCCGTTTTCACCAAAGCCTGTTTCACTTTCAACTTCGCCGCAAAACCATCGTTATTGCCATCGTCCAAAGTAGAAAATAGGTTTTCATCATTTTTGCTCCCAGCTACTTCAAAATAAATATCGGTTTTATCCGTAGGTTGATAGGAAGCATTTACCACTGCCAATTGCAATTTGGTAGGCGCTATTAGTTTTACAACAGGCTCATAATTTCCTTGTGGCACACCATTTATCGGTGCAACGTATTCATAAATATTGGAAATAGCATCGCTGCTCACCAAAATATAATTGCCTTGATTGTCTCCTACCAAAGTAAACTTCACACTGTACAGTTCATCCTCAGGATTACTGGAGAACACATAAATTTCTTCTCCATCAACCACCTCCTTCCTGTAGAGAATCCTGTTATCGCTAAAGGTTTCAGGAATGGCAGATGGTGCCACCATCAATGAATTGTCGTCTCCTGCGTTGAACAAAATTTCCTTTTGATCGTCGGACAAGTTTTGCTGCAAAGGTTGATTTTTAGCATCTACTTCGGAATAGACAGAAGCGCCTATTTTGAGCTTTTCGGTTTCGTGGGCACCACCTCCAAACACTATAAACCTGGAATAATTGCGCTCACTAAATTGATAATCGACCGTGATCCGCATTTCCGAAGTAATGGGATAGGTAGAATTGAAAATAATCTCTCCCGCATTGTAATCTATGATATAATCCTTGTTTTCGCCCCGCTCCACAGGAACGCCATTTACATACACCGTTTCACTCCCAGATACTATCAACACAAACAACTCATTATTGGGGCCACGCAATTTATAAGGCCCTTGATTTCCTTCTTCTGCCGTAAATTTACTCGTGGTAAACTGCCCTCTCACCAAAGCACCCGAAGCAAATAGGTTTGTTTCGGAGTTAGGATGCTCCAAATTGGCATTTACCAACAAACCCTGAACCCGCTTGCTGAAATTTCCAAAATAGGTATTGGTCGTACCCAAATCGATATCTCCCGCCCTGATGTTCCATCGGTCGCTCATCAGTTCAATAAATACCTGATCAAATTCATCCAAACGTTGGGAATAGCCACTTTCCTGCAGAGGAATATTAGCATCTTGAATAGATGCCCTAAGCGATACTTTATCACTCAATTTACCAGAAATCTGCAAATCCAATTCACTATTCAATACAGAATTCTGGTTGTTCCCAATGGTGACTCCACGAGAAATACTACCCGAAGTAGACAATCCTTCAAAAGGCGTAAATGTTTTCTCCACAGTAGACTGCTGCAGTTTGTACAAACGCTGCATGTCTTTGGTATCTTCAACAATGATTTTGTCGTCCAACTGAAAATAACGCCGTGTCATAAAATCAGGGAACCGCAAATAGTCTACAACAATAGTATCCGTTTCAATTGGCTTTTTAAACACCAACAAGGCTTTTGAAAAATCGATGAAATAAAAGGATGAATCTACAGGAGTGTTCCGTTTTGTTTTTACCAAAAACCTACTGGAATTAATACTCACGGTATCAATTTGAACAGTATCGCGAACCGCCAGTTTTTTAGTCCTGTAATGTGACGGAAGCTCCTGCGCAAATGCACAAAACGACAGGAATAAACATATAACACTTAGCGGTATTCTCATTACGGGATTTAAACTTCCTTTTCAGCAGATGTCAAACTTTGGTCTTACATATCACCTTTAAGACCGTAGTATTTCATCTGATACTAAAACTTCATAAGATAAAAATTATTTTATCGTTAAAAGCTCCATAAAATAATGGCGTAAAAGTACTGTATTATTTATTTTAGCTGAAATTTGCCGTTTCTTAAATCGCATCTGTACAAAACAGAACAAACGGCAGCATTCTATTTAATTTACAATCATATATGAAAATCATTTCTTACAATGTCAATGGCATCAGGGCAGCTATTAACAAAGGATTTATGGACTGGCTCAAAAGTGCAAATCCTGATGTTATCTGCCTTCAAGAAATAAAGGCTATGGAAAGCCAATTAGACCTCGATCTTTTTACCGAAGCAGGCTATACCCACAACTATTGGTTCAGCGCACAAAAAAAAGGCTATAGCGGGGTTGCCATTTTAAGCAAAATTGAACCCGACCATGTGGAGTATGGCACAGGAATTGAGTCCATGGATTTTGAAGGTCGCAACCTAAGAGCTGACTTTAATGGGGTTTCTGTAATGAGCATGTATTTGCCTTCAGGAACCAATGACGATAGGTTGGCCCACAAATTTGAATATATGAACATGATTCATGAATATTTAGACAACTTGCGTGAAACCCACCCAAACCTAATTGTGTGTGGCGATTACAATATTTGTCATGAAGAAATTGATATCCACAATCCTAAAATGAAGGGAGTTTCCGGGTTTTTACCAGAAGAACGCGAATGGTTGGGACAGTTTATCGATAGCGGATTTATAGATGCCTTCAGACATTTGCACCCCGAAAAACAAGAATACACTTGGTGGAGCTATAGAGCCAATTCCAGAGCCAATAATAAAGGCTGGCGTTTGGATTACAGCATGGTAACCGAGCCTTTACAAGAAAAAATCAAAAGAAGCGTTATCCTGTCAGAAGCAGTTCATAGCGACCACTGTCCAATTTTATTGGAAATAGAAGCTTAAACCAAATTTTATTACTAAACAACATTTAAAAATTTATCCCGTATGCTTAAAAAAATTTCAGTTGTTGCCCTTTCACTTATGTTGGCCACTTCCTGTGTTTCCAAAAAAATCTACACCGATTTGGAAGACAAATATGCCGAATTGAAGAAAGAAAATCGCGATTTGGCTGACCAAAACAGCAGCCTTTCGGAAAACTTGAACAAGACCAAAAACGATCTTGACAGATTACAAAAAGAATATGATGCTGCCGTGGCACAGCGTGACGCCTTAAAAAGTGACTACGAAGCTACCAAAGCCAACTTATCCAACTTGAAGTCGTCTTACGACGCCCTTGAGAAAAACAGTTCTTCGGAAATTGCAAAGAACGCACAGAAAAACCGAGAGCTTTTAGCCCAATTGGAAGCTAAAGAGCAAGCTTTGGCAAACGAAAATGCCCGTTTGGAGAAACTAAAGCAAGAATTGGAAGCTCGCTCACAACGTGTGGCAGAATTGGAGCACGTGATTGCTTCCAAAGATGCCGCCATGGGACAACTTAAGGACGCCATTTCCAAAGCCTTGACCAACTTTGAAGGTAAAGGATTAACCGTTGAGCAACGCGGTGGAAAAGTTTACATTTCTATGGAGAATAAATTATTATTCCAATCTGGAAGCTGGGCTGTAGGTGCGAATGGTAAAGAGGCCGTTCAGCAATTGGGTAGCGTATTGGCAGAAAATCCAGATATTGCTATTTTAATTGAAGGCCATACAGATGACGTGCCTTACCAAGGCAATGGGCAGTTAAAAGGAAACTGGGATTTGTCTACAAAACGTGCTACAGCCATTGTAAACATTTTAAGAGAAAACCCTTCCATCAACCCTGAAAACTTAACGGCGGCCGGACGTGGGGAATTTGCGCCAATAGCTTCCAATGATACTCCAGAAGGGAGAGCTAAAAACAGACGTATTGAAGTTATTCTAACACCTAAATTGGACGAAATATCGAAACTGTTGGAGGATATCTAAACCAATAACATTAACATAGTTTTAAAACCTTTCCATGCTTAGCGCGGAAAGGTTTTTTTATCTTTAACCTTCTTTTTTTCGAATACAAAACAGCAACATACAATGAAATACACCACTATACCTCATACCGACATAAAAGTTAGTAAAATTTGTTTAGGCACCATGACTTGGGGCAACCAAAACACCCAAGAAGAAGGTTTTGCCCAAATGGACATGGCTTTGGATAAAGGCATCAATTTCTTTGATACGGCAGAAATGTATCCAGTACCTGCAAGCCCTGAAACCCAAGGATCCACTAGTAAGATTATAGGCAACTGGTTAAAGGAACGGGGAAATCGCGACAAGGTGATTATCGCTAGTAAAATTGTAGGCCGCCCTAGTGATTATACAGCCCATATTAGAACTACAGGACTTCAAGGAGATTCCATTGAAGAAGCCGTAAATAATGAATTAAAACGTCTTCAAACGGATTATATAGACCTCTATCAAATTCATTGGCCAGAACGTGAAACCAACACCTTTGGAACTCGTGATTACAAACACAATCCCAATGATGCATGGGAAGACAACTTTAAGGAAGTCCTTCATAAATTAGATCTTCAAATTAAAGCTGGAAAAATCCGTCATATTGGTTTAAGCAATGAAAAGGCTTGGGGAACCATGCGTTTTTTGGAAGAATCCAAAAAGAACAGCTTACCAAGAATGAAAACCATTCAAAATGCCTACTCTCTTTTAAACAGAACTTTTGAAGGCGATTTGGCAGAAATCTCCATTCGGGAAAATATTGGTTTATTGGCCTATTCACCTATGGCCTTTGGAGTCTTGTCTGGAAAATATATCAAAGGCACGGCAGCCGACAATGCTAGATTAAAACTATTCCCTAGATTCTCTAGATATAGCAGCGAACAATGTACCGAAGCCACCAAACGCTACCTAGAAATTGCAGAAGGTAACAATATGACATTGGCCCAAATGTCGTTGGCTTTTGTTACGCAACAACCTTTTGTAACCAGTAATATTATAGGCGCTACCAGCCTAGAACAACTTGAAGAAAATATCGGAAGTATTCATGTAGCCTTAAATGATGATCTTTTAAAAGCTATCAATGAAGTGCACACACTAATGCCAAATCCCGCCACTTAAGCAAAATTCAACATTACAAACAAAAAACCCCTTCCAATATTATTTGAAAGGGGTTTGTTTTTGATATTATTTGATTTCCTTACCATTTTTGTCAAAAAAATGATATTCAAGATATGTGTAAGCATCTCTGGGTAATACCTTTACCCATTTTTTATGTTCTAAAAACCATTTAGAACGTATTGAAGGAAAGCCTTTTGTTAAAAAGGCCGCTATAAAAGGATGTGTGTTTAGGGTCACCTTTTTGTAGTCTTTTTTGAAAATACGTTCCATGTCCTGGGTAATCTTTTGCACAATTTTAATTGGCGCTTCTATTTCATCTCCAGCACCGTTAGGATTTTCTTCCTTGGTTTCAATATTGCGCTCTGGGCGTACACGTTGTCTGGTGATTTGTACCAGCCCAAACTTACTAGGAGGCAATATTTTATGCTTTGCTTTATCATCCTGCATTTCGTCGCGAAGATGATTGTAAAGTTTTTTCCGGTTCTCTGCTTTCCCCATGTCAATGAAATCCACTACGATGATACCGCCCATATCGCGCAAGCGCAGCTGTCGGGCTATTTCTGATGCTGATATTAAATTGACTTCTAAAGCAGTGTCCTCTTGATTTTTTTCTTTGTTGGAGCGATTACCACTGTTAACATCTATAACGTGAAGGGCTTCGGTGTGTTCAATTACCAAATAGGCGCCCTTGGCCATAGATACTGTGCGTCCGAAAGATGTTTTTATTTGGCGTTCTATACCAAACTTTTCAAAGATTGGCACGCCATTTTTATACAACTTTACAATGGACTCTTTATTAGGTGCAATTTCTTGCACATAATCTTTAATTTGACCGTACATAGCTTCATCATCTACAATAATGCTAGAGAATGAATCGTTAAAAATATCCCTCAAAATAGAGGATGCTTTGTTCATTTCTCCCAGCACTTTGCTTGGATGATGTGCTCTGTTCAATTTTTTACACATGGCCGTCCACCTGTTGAGCAAGTTTTGCAGGTCTTTGTCCAATTCGGCAACCTTTTTGTCTTCGGCTACGGTACGTACAATGACTCCAAATCCCTTTGGCGTAATGCTTTTTACCAAGCGTTTCAAACGGTCTTTTTCCTCTTTGGATTCAATTTTTTGAGAAATTGAAATGCGATCTGAAAACGGCACCAACACCAAATAACGCCCTGCAATAGACAGTTCTGAACTAATGCGGGGACCTTTGGTGGAAATTGGCTCCTTTACAATTTGAACTAAGATAGATTGGTTGGCTTTTAATACATTTGAAATGCTGCCATCCTTATCGATATCCTTTTCAAACTGAAAGTTTTTGAGTAAAAAATCGGTGTTTTTTCCTGTGCTTACACGTTTTACGAATTTTAAAAGCGAAGGTAATTTAGGTCCTAAATCATGATAGTGCAAAAAAGCATCCTTTTCATACCCCACATTCACGAATGCGGCATTCAGGCCCGGAACAGCTTTTCTAATTTTGGCTATAAACACATCACCAACCGAAAAGTTGTTATCTTCTTCATCTTTATGTAATTCAATAAGTTTTCCATCTTTTAATAAGGCAAAATCAACAATATCGGAACCAGATCTTATAATCAATTCTTTATCCATACTGTAAATTTATATCCACTCCAAAAAGCTTTGGAAGCAGATGGATTATACTCTTTATTTTTGACACAGAAAGTATTTTCCGTTAAGTCCATATCTTGCCAAGGTAAGGGCAAAATTATTATGAACTAAATATCAAAGAACGTTACTTAAAAAAATGAAAAAGTAGTTAAAAAACTACTTTTTCATTTTATTTCTTTTTGTGACGGTTAGCGCGTCTTCTTTTTTTACGCTTGTGCGTCGCTACCTTGTGTCTCTTTCTCTTTTTACCACTTGGCATAAATTGTATTTTTAAAAATTAATATTTAGGTTAAAAAGTTAGTTAACTTCTACATTTGTTTTTACGCCTTCTACAAATACTTTTGCAGGTTTGAACGCTGGAATATTGTGAGCAGGAATTTTGATAGTTGTATTCTTAGAAATATTTCTTCCTGTTTTTTCTGCTCTAGTTTTGATGATGAAACTTCCAAATCCTCTCAAATAAACATTGTCTCCATTCTCTAAAGAAGCCTTAACTTCTTCCATGAAAGTTTCTACTGTTGCTTGCACGTCGCCTTTCTCCATTCCTAATTTATCGGAAATCTTCGCTACTATATCAGCTTTTGTCATCGTATTTAATTTTAGGGTTATTATTAATTATTAAGGGATGCAAATATAGGAATTTTAATTTCAATATTTCAAACCTAATTAATTAAAATTTAAGCTTATAAAGGATTATTTTCGCAAAAATTAAAAATTAGAAATGAATTTCAAGGAGAAAATAACTCACTGGTACTCAGTAAACAAACGAAGTCTGCCGTGGCGAAAAACAAAAAACCCATATAACATTTGGCTCTCCGAAATAATTTTACAGCAAACCCAAATCAAACAGGGATTACCCTATTATGAAGCTTTTGTTAAGGAATTTCCAAGCGTCTTCGAGCTCGCTAACGCAAGTGAACAGGAGGTTTTAAAACTTTGGCAAGGCCTTGGGTATTATTCTAGGGCCCGAAATTTGCATGCCACTGCCAAGCACATTGCCCATAATCTTAATGGTGTATTCCCCAACAATTACAAGGAACTATTAAAACTAAAAGGTGTAGGCGACTATACCGCTAGTGCCATTGCTTCTATTTGTTTTGATGAAGCTGCGGCCGTAGTAGACGGAAATGTATACCGAGTATTATCTCGTTATTTTGGAATTGACACTCCTATTAATACTACCCAAGGGAACAAGGAGTTTAAACAATTGGCCTCCTCTCTTATTGACACCAGTAATCCAGCCGATTACAACCAAGCTATCATGGAATTTGGAGCAATTCAATGTAAACCCAATTCTCCTAACTGCGGGCAGTGTGTCCTTCAAGATAGCTGCGTGGCATTCAAAAATGACACAGTAAATACACTGCCAGTAAAATTGAAAAAGGTAAAAGTGTCTAAAAAGCATTTCAACTTTTTAGTGCTCATAGCCTCAAATGGCAAAACCATTTTTAAACAACGTGTAGGAAAAGGCATTTGGCAAAACCTGTATCAATTTCCCCTAATAGAAACGGAGAAACCATTATCAGCTTCTTCATTTATTACAAATCCATTGGTTCAAGATTATTTAAAGGGTATCGATTTTGAGTTTTCCCTATATAATAAGGACACTATAGTTCATAAATTGTCACATCAACATTTACACACCAAATTCTGGATTATAGAAGTAGAGGAGTTACCCGAAGAAGGCATCCCCATTTCTGCCATAGAAAAGCTCCCAACACCCATCCTAATTGGCAACTTTCTTGAGGAATTTCGATTCCCATTATAAAGACTCACAATTTTTTCTTACTTTTAAGAAAGTCATTTAAAAAAAGTTAATTTTGCTAACATTAACATCGTAAGTATATGTCAGGAACCTTAAATAAAGTAATGCTTATTGGGCATTTGGGAGATGAAGTCAAACTGCATTATTTTGAAGGAGGTAATTGTGTAGGTCGTTTTCCGTTGGCCACCAACGAAACATACACAAACAAACAAACTAACGAACGCGTTACCAATACCGAGTGGCACAATATCGTGGTAAGAAACAAAGCTGCTGAAATTTGCGAAAAATACCTAACTAAAGGGGATCGCATTTATGTAGAAGGTCGCATTAAAACTAGAAAATGGCAAGATGAAAAGGGTATGGACCGTTATTCTACAGAAATACAATGTACCGACTTTACTTTTCTAACCACAAAAAGCGAGTCTCAAAACTCTACATCGAGCCCTCAGCAACCACAAGCGCAAACTACACCTAACGTAGCTCCCGATACAATGGATGACAACGACGATCTTCCATTTTAATATGTTTAACTAAACTTTCGTGAATTGGACCCTGAACCCCCGAGTTTAATATTACCATTATTATCCATCAACATTCCCTTAATTTCTGGAATTGTTCTGCTCATTGTTTTATTGATTTGCTCTGCACTTATCTCTGGTGCCGAAGTTGCTTTCTTTTCATTGACCAGATCAGACATTGACACGGGACTTGAGGAAAAACCAAACACCTTTAAGATTATTTCCAAACTTTTGGAACGCCCAAAAAAGCTATTGGCTACAATTTTAGTGGCCAATAACTTTATAAATGTAGGCATTGTAATATTGTTTGCCTTTTTAGGAGAGCACCTCTTTGCTTCTATAGATAGCTATTTGCTGAAATTCTTTTTGGAAGTGGTGGTCATAACCTTTCTTATTTTGCTATTTGGCGAAATCATCCCAAAAATATATGCCAGTAGAAACAGAGTAAAGTTTTCCACATTTATGACAATTCCGCTTCAGGTATTGGACATTATTTTTACGCCGTTCACACTACCAATGCGTTATTTTACTATTGCTATTCACAATAAATTGGGCAAGCAAAAATCCAATTTAAGTGTCGACCAACTATCTCAAGCTTTAGAACTTACAAGCGAGCAGGACACTACACGTGAAGAACATAAAATATTACAGGGCATTGTCTCTTTTGGAAATACCGACACCAAACAGGTCATGAAACCTAGAATGGACATTTTTGCTCTACAAACCGATCAAACGTACAGCGAGGTCATTGAGGAAATCACAAAAAATGGTTATTCAAGAATTCCCGTATACAAAGACAGTATCGACTCTGTTGTTGGCATTCTATATATCAAAGACTTACTCCCCCATATAGACAAAAAACAATTTGACTGGACTTCCCTTCTGAGAGAGCCCTTCTTTGTGCCAGAAAACAAAAAATTGGACGATTTAATGCTTGAATTCCAAAGTAAAAAAGTTCATTTGGCCATTGTGGTAGATGAATACGGAGGAACATCAGGCGTTATTTCTTTAGAAGATGTTATCGAAGAAATTGTTGGTGACATTAGCGACGAGTACGATGACGATGATCTATCATACACTATCATTGATGATAAAAACTATTCTTTTGAAGGAAAAACACCATTAAAGGACTTTTACAAAATCATCAAGATTGATGATGAATCTGTTTTTGAAGACCACAAAGGTGAAGCTGAAACCATTGCTGGATTTGTCTTGGAGATTTCTGGCCTTTTTCCAAAACGCAACAGCAAAATAAATTTCAAAAACTACGTTTTTACTATAGAGGCTTTGGACAAAAAGCGTATTAAACAGGTAAAGTTTACTATTTTAGACGCCTAAAAATCCCTTTTTAGGACAATATCAGATTAAAATGAAGAGATTAGTAGCAGTTATAATGGCAGGACTTTGTTTTTCATGCGCAGAAGACCCTATCCCAAAGCCCAAAGCATTTTTACGCTTGGACTACCCTCAGGCCAACTATCATCCTGTACGTACTGCTTTACCCTTTTCTTTTGAACAGAATGAATTGGCGGAGGACATAGACAACATAAAAGTAGACCAATCTAAAAAAACCTTTGGATTAGATATTCAATATCCAGACATGAAAGGCACCATCTACCTAACCTACAAACAAGTGAACGAGGGCAATTTGGAGTCCCTGATCAAAGATGCACAAAACCTCACTCAAAAGCACGTAGTAAAAGCCGATGAGATTGTAGAGCAACCCTACGAAAACAAATTACACAATGTTTTTGGCATGTTTTACGAAGTTGGAGGTAATGCCGCCAGCCAATCGCAATTCTACGTTACAGATAGTGTAAACCACTTTCTAACGGGTTCTTTATACTTTTATGCAAAACCAAACTACGATTCCATTTATCCTGCTGCCGTGTATTTAAAAAACGACATTAAGCACATAATGGAAACCATTACCTGGAACTAAGCTCATTTTAAATACACAAAAAAACCATCGGCAATACCGATGGTTTTTTTATCTAAATACTTTTATTAATTACTAGTCATTTCTCACCCAAACTCCATCAACCTTAATCATGGCTGCGCTCTCTGTGGTATTGGTACCATTGTATATATCGTAAGTCATGACATACTTTTGACCTTCTTCTGCTGCAGGATCAATATGATCTAGTAAAATACCCATGGCATTTGCAATCATATCCGTAATACCAGCACTATTTTCAGTATCCGCATCACTCCAATAGGCTGCTTGACTAATTCTTCTGTCTAAATTTCCATAATTTGCCATACTTGAAGTAGCCGCCTCATAACCAGGTTCATTTTCCAATTGAGACACAATATAATCGTAATCATCTCCAGTTAAGGTATATTGAATAGTGTTATCTGGAACCCATTCGGTTCCATCATGACCAAACTGCAGTGTCGTCTCTATAGTAGACTCATGAGGCGCCCATTCTCCTTCAACAAGAGTATACGAATTTCCTCTGATTTGGACAGCTCCTGCTGAACTTGAATAATATTTAAAAATCACAAAAATTTGATCTTCTTCCTGAGCATAAGGGTATTTGATACCCAAGAACGTTGGAAGATAGCTATCCGCAGGTGTTGAACTGCTGAAGTTATCATATTGTCCAGGTTGCCCTGAGCTTTCTCCCATAGAGTTATAATCTGCAGAACTTAGGTAGTACACATCTTCCATTACCTCCCAAGCGCCTTCAGTATAAACAAAGTACTCACCTTTGGAATCAAAATCACCAGAAACACCTAGTGCTTTTACAAGTAACTGATCTATTTCCCATGATGCCGCTTCCCCTTCTGTAGATTCATATTTGAATGCAATATGAATGGTTTCTCCATCATAAGCAGACAAATCATAATCCTCAGAAAGCACAAAGTTCCAGTTGTTCCCTGCAGGGGTATTTTCAAAATCAATGGGTTCCCAAGTAGCAGCAGCCACATCTCCTCCCGTAGTATAATCTGAAGAAACCCAAACACTCAGCAACGATAAATCATCAGCATAATTGATGGCTTGATTAATTTGTACTCTAATATCAGTCTCACTGGACAAATCCATTTCTGGTGAAATCAACCAATCCTCATTAATAATATTTCCGTCTTCAAACCCACTCATATAGGCATATTCTACACCTCCAAAAGAAGCAGCCTCCCAAACTTGATCGCCCACTACGCTAATGCTTTCAAAGCCATCCAAAGAGCCATTAAAATTATATTCGTAAAGGTTCGCAAATCCAACTTCAGGTGTTTCCAAGTATTGCCTGTATTGAGCCAATACAATTTGGCCCTCTTCCGGAGCATCAAATTGCATCTCCAAAACAGAGATAATTTCTTCAGTAGCATCGGCTTCAGGATAATACCCAAAAGCATCACTTCCCGAAGCTGCATAGTCAGCCGTGGTCAATTCGTAAATTCCTGCTCCGGTCAAATCATCTATCCCTTCCGCATTCCCTACATAAAGATTGTACCCTACTACAACCGAAGAACCTTCTCCCCAAAAAGGATACATATCTGCCAATAATCCCGGGATCAATTCGCGAGCATCATCTTCTGAATCAAAACTTCCAAAGGGCAAGTCCAAGGTCTCGTAATCATCATCCGTTAATGTATATTGATCTGTCCCCACAACTGGGTTCTCTTGACTATCCAAATCATTATAAATATCTTCCATAGGGTCGCACGCTAAAAACGTGACCCCTATAAATACCATTAGATAAAATATTCTTTTCATGTCTTTTTTTTTTAAAAATTAAGCTTAGCTCCTACACTAAATGTTCTACCATAACCATAATACACCAATGCAGTAGATGCTTGAGATCCGGAGCCGTCTAAGGCATCCGAAATATATTCGGTATTGAACACATTATTCATTCTTCCTATCAAGCGCATATTAAATGGTCCAAAATCAAATTCGTGAGATAACGCCATATCAAACAAACCATAAGCAGGCACTTCCCAAGCATCAGGCGCTCCTTCTGTACCTCTATCACTAGGATCAAAATCGGCATAAAGACGATCGTAGTAATTATAGTCTATCATCAAATTAGTCTTATTCATGATCTCGTAATTTAGACCTAGTGCCATAGTGGTTTGAGCAGCATCCCCTACATGGAGATCCTTTATAAATAAATCTACTGTATTGATTAGGTTTTGTTCATCATCAAAAATCTGTACATTTTCAACATTGTCTTCCCATCTCCAATCACCAAAAGAAGCCATTCCTGTAATTCGCATTTTATCAAAAGGCTTGTAAACAAAATCAATTTCAAGCCCTTGATGGATTGCATTTACACCTAATATATTGGCTGTAGAATTGGTGCCATCTGGTTGTTGAAAGTTAAACGTTTCCGTTCTATCTCTCCAAGCCGTTCTATAAAGGTTTACATTGGCCGATAGCTTATCGCTTCTAAAGCCATACCCAAATTCAACACTGAAAATCTTTTGGTTCTCAGCACCATCGTTGATATGCTCATTATCAAAATTCAGAAATACGGCATCGAAGCCAGGCGCTTTTTCAAAATACCCAATATTTGCAAATATGTTATGATTGTCTGTTAAATTGAAATTAGCCCCTCCCTTGGCACTGTAACCAAAGAAATTATAACGATCGGTTTCCTGAAGAGGGTCGCTATCAAGATAGTTAAAGTAATCTATACGTTTATACGATGTATTAGATGCGGCCAACGACACAAAAGCGGCCAATCTGTCTTGAGAATATTCCAATTGACCAAATACCCCTTGCCATCCAACAAGCCCATCATTGTAATATAGAATTTTGTCACCTACTTGATAGGTTCCGTTTGGATTATTTTCATCGCTGTCATCGGCAAAATGTTGCCCCCCTAAAAGATCGGTCAATTCAGTAAAATGAATTCCTTTATAATTTCTCAAATCCAATCCTGCTAAAAGCACTAGGTTATCTGATAAATCTGTTTTTAAAGTAGACAATATCCCGTACCAAATATGGTCATTACGAGACGCCCTAAGAATCGTTTCCGACCCCATAGCTCCCAATTCCTCATTTTCTTCAACTATCTTATCGAAGTTTATAGGGCCATATAACCCAAATCTGTAGTCACTAACTCCACCTTCCCCTAAACCAAATTTATTGGTACCAGTGAAACCTCCTCCACCTCCAGAACCAAAGGAAGCATATAAGGCCGTTGACAATGTAGTTACATCTGAAATGTCCCAATAATGATTTAAAGATAATTGTGGCTTATGGTAAAAGTTATCCTCTTGATGAAGTACCTGTCCATTTTTATATCCCCAATCAGCATTAAAGCGCTTACCACTTTCGGTAGCCTGGTACGTAGAAACTAACTGTCTATTTTGACGTTGTCCGTGACGTTGCTTAGCACCAAATGCTGTAAAGGACAATTTGTGGTTTTCACCAATTTCTTTTGATAAATTAATGAAATATGAAAATGCGCTGAACTCTGTACCGTCTACGTACCCGTCACCATCCGTTTTTGCGGCAGATATGGTAGCTGCAAAACCATTGTCCATTAACCCTGTTGAATAGGTTGCCCCAAACTTGAAATAACCATCATTAGCCACTTGAGTAGAAATGTTACCTCCTGCTTCCACATCGGTAGTTTTGGATAAAATATTGATAGTTCCTCCTACTGAGGGTACCGCCACTTTAGAAGCTCCTAAACCGCGCTGCACCTGCATGGAGCTGGTCACATCCGAAAGACCTGCCCAGTTACTCCAGTATACACGACCATTTTCCATATCGTTAACTGGAATACCATTGATAAGAACCGCTACGTTATCAGATTCGAAACCCCTTAAATTGATACGTCCATCACCAAACCCTCCTCCGGATTTGGTAGCATATACCCCTGGAGTAGATTTTAGCACTTCGGGAAACTCTTGTGTTCCTAGCTTCAATTCAATTTCTTCTGCCTTTACCGTAGACACTGCCACTGGCGTTTTCCTGTCAACGGCAACAGAAGCAATAATTTGAACTTCTTGCAACCCCACCTCGCTAGACTCCAAAGTAATAACTCCAAAATCCTGATCACCACTAAAGGTTATGGTCTGGGTGGTATACCCTACATAGGTAATCACCAATTCTCCCGAACTTGCTTGTGTAGTAATTGTGAAATTTCCATCAAAATCGGTGGTGGTTCCGTTCGATGTTCCCTTTTCAATAATGTTTGCACCAGGTAATGGCTCGCTAAAATCCGAGCCAATTATTTTACCCTTGATAGTGCTCTGTGAATACAGCGCCGAAGTACATAAAAATACTGCAGCTGCACATAGTAACTGGTAAATGTTTTTCATGTTTAATTGTTGAAATTTGAATTAGTCTTGGCAAAATTACTCATTAAAAATAATCAAATATTACCTCAATGTTAGCAATTAAGCACCTGAAAGTTAATGATTAATCCTAAATTATCAACAATTAAAAAATGAAAGCTAATAAATGTTTTTTAACATTTATTAACCTTGTTTTTTGTAAAACTCTAAAAGATTTTGAGTAGAGGCATCGTGGTTATTACCATTTCCTGAAGCATTGATGTCTTCCAGAATAGTATTTGCCAATTGTTTTCCCAACTCTACACCAAACTGATCATAACTAAAAATATTCCAAACGACCCCTTGTACAAAAATCTTATGCTCATACATAGCAATAAGCTTTCCTAGGCTCTCTGGCGTTAATTTCTCAATTAAGATAGAAGTTGTAGGCTTATTGCCTTCAAAGACCTTAAAAGGCACCAAAGTGTCCGCTGCGCCTTCATCTATAACCTGTTGCTTTGTTTTTCCATTTAACAGGGCTTCAGTTTGCGCCAAAAAGTTGGACATCAATTTATCTTGATGGTCTTTATCTCCATGCAATGCTTGTGCAAAACCAATAAATTCTGCCGGAATCAATTTTGTTCCTTGATGAATTAATTGAAAAAAGGCATGTTGCGAATTAGTTCCTGGCTCTCCCCATATAATAGTTCCTGTTTGATAATTTACAGGGGCTCCACTTCGGTCGATACTCTTTCCGTTACTTTCCATAATCCCTTGCTGCAAATAGGTAGCAAACTGATTTAAGTATTGAGAATAAGGAATTACTGCCTCGGTTTCAACACCGAAGAAGTTATTGTACCATACACTTAACAGTGCAGATATCACAGGAATATTGGTATCGAAACTAGAGGTTCTAAAATGGTCATCCATTTTGTGGGCTCCCAACAATAGTTTATCAAAATTCTCAAAGCCTACAGAAAGACTGATTGACAAACCTACTGCACTCCATAAAGAGAACCGTCCTCCAACCCAATTCCACATTGGGAAAATATTGGTTTCATCAATTCCAAAGGCCTTTACACGCTCAATATTAGTAGATACTGCCACAAAATGCTTGGCAACAGCTTCTTCCGGAGCATTGATTAAGAACCAATTTCTAATGGTATTGGCATTAGACAAAGTTTCTTGTGTTGTAAAGGTTTTTGAAACTATAACAAACAATGTTGTTTCTGGATCCAAGTGCTTGATAACTTCATTGACATGATCGCCATCAACATTGCTTACAAAATGTGTCTTTAAGTGATTTTTATAATAGGTAAGCGAATCCACAACCATAGCCGGCCCCAAATCGGATCCACCAATTCCTATGTTTACGATATCTGTAAAAGGTTTGCCTGTATATCCTTTTAATTCGCCGGAAACAACTTGATTGGTAAAAGCTTTCATCTTTTCCTTTACCTCATAAATCTCGGGCATAACATTTTCTCCATCCACAAACACTTCAGCAGTTTTTGGCGCTCTCAAAGCCGTATGCAAAACCGCCCTACCTTCAGTTTCATTGATGATATCTCCCTCAAAATATTTAGCAATAGCATCCTTAAGATCTACTTCTTCTGCCAATTTTAACAACAAACCAAGAGTTTCTGCAGTTATCCTATTTTTGGAAAAATCTACATAAAAGTCTTCCCATGCAATACTCATACTATCTGCTCTTTGAGAGTCCTGAGCAAACCAATCTTTCACATGCGCATCTTTCACGGTTTCAAAATGCTCTTTCAGCTGCTTCCATGCCTCTGTAGTCGTCGGGTTTATTGCTTTTAATGCCATTTTTATTTTGCTTGAGTAATTAATGTTTCTTCTGCCAACAAATCTTCATCTATTCGGGTTTCATTAAACTGAATTCCATCCAAGCGTTCTCTTATTGGCGTTATAAAATCTAAATATCTTGTTTTTAAACTATCCGAAATAGGTTTGGCCTCTGGCAGTTTTTCCCTTAGAGGGTCTACTTGCCTACCATTCTTCCAGAAGCGGTAGCATACGTGAGGCCCACCAGTATTACCAGTCATACCAACCCAACCAATAATGTCTCCTTGCTTTACAAATTGCCCTTTTTTAACATTTTGGGCTTTCATGTGCAGATACTGTGTTTCGTAAGTAGCATTATGCCTTATCTTCACATATTTTCCATTACCACCACGTCTTGTAGACTCTGTCACGGTTCCATTGGCAGTTGCCATAATAGGCGTCCCAATAGAGGCGGCAAAATCGGTTCCTTTATGAGGCCTAACCTTATACCCATAATAGGCAATGCGGCGTTTTAGATTGTATCTAGATGAAATTCGTCCAAATTTAACTGGCGACTTCAAGAAAGCGCGACGTAAATTTTTAGCCTCCTCATTAAAATAATCAACGATACCCTTAACAGTATCTGTTTTAAATCGGAAGGCGTAAAAAGGTTCGTTGTTATGTTCGAAATACGCAGCTTTAATTTTGTCTACTCCTACATAAATACTATCGTCAATATATTTATCGGTGTAAATCACTTTAAAGCGATCTCCTCGTTGCAGGCGTCTAAAATCTATAGTCCAAGCGTAAATATCGTCCGCCATCATATAGGCTAGTCTCGGACTCAAGCCTTGGGACTCCAAAGTTTCGGAAATGTTGCTGTCTATAATTCCGGTAGCTTCCTTTTCAACATACTTTATAGGTTTCCTATTGGTATATGCATGAATGGAATCTTTAAAATTAATCACCACATATTCTTCTTGGTTAGGCTGATAAATAAAACACTGTGGTAATTCCAGTGAATCTTTAGAACACAATAAGGTATAAGGCTTTCCTACTTGAAGTCTTCTTGCAATATCGAAGCTATCCTTAGCGCTTTCTACAATATTATAAATCATAGGGTACCCAATCTTGTTGCGCTCCATGATAGCCCCAAAGCTATCACCGGATTGAATGGTATCCCGTTTTACGACAAAATCGTTAAGATTGAATCCAAACTCATGAATTTCTGCAGGTTCAACAAAAGTTTGTAACGGCTCAATTTTCTCTTCATTCACCTTTTTATCATCCTTACATGATAAAAATGCCACACACACAAATAGTGCTGTTAATAATCTTGTTTGCATTAAATTATATCATTTTTAAATATTCTCTCCCCAGTTATCCAACTCCTCCTGCGACCATAATTCCGGGAAAAATATACGCCTTTGGTATTTGGGATGCATATATTTCTTCCAATCGCTTCCTCCAGTTGCTTCGCCATCTCCAAGACCACTTTCTATATAATGCCTTGCGGTATTGTAATGTGCCATGACCCATGTAATGTTTACTGTATAGTCATAATGTCTCATAGCTTTTACCAGATTCTCATCCTTTTGTGCCTCCGTAGGCAACTCCTTGAATCTAGTCCAAAGATTTTTGGTATTATACCCCTCCATAAACCTAAGGAACTCCTCTTTGTAGCGCTTTTCAAAATTAACTAAAAGCGTTGATTTTTTCCCAGTTTTGTAATCCTTTCCTGCGGCTTGCCAATACAAATGTTCAAAAGCATGCGTATACGGCGTATTTCTATCTATGGTGGCACGGAACCTATAATCTATCAAATTGATAAGCTCTGTTGAAGCAAATTCTATCATACGATATTGTGCACTTTGGAACCCACTGGCAGGAGTCAATGTATGTCGAAACTTCATGTACTGCTCCACTTCCATACCCTCTCGCATGATATTGAAAGAGGTGGTCAACATATCAAAATATCGACTAACACGCATTACCTTTTCTGCAAAGAAATCGGCTTTTAGCTCCTTACATTCTGCCACCTGCTCAATTTCCCACAAAATCATTTTAAATAACAGCTCATTGATTTGGTGATAAGCTATAAACACCATTTCATCCGGCAATTGCGTGCGCTGAATCTGTAGCCCCAAAAGAGCGTCTGTTTGGATATAATCCCAATAGGTTATAGGCTTACTATAAAGTAGCCCTTTTAAGTGGTCTTCGGTATTTTGATTGATGGATTGGAACTTATCTTCAAGCTCCTCAATTACATTGTCAAATTTATTTGGGTTGGCCATATGTAGTTAATCAAATTGAATTTGGAATGAGTGTTTCAAGCCCCTGAAGGATTCCAGTTCTGCCCGTAACGATCCCACTGCCAAATCTGCTTTTATTTTTAATGGGATTTTGTTGTCATCTGCACTCACCCACAAGGTTAAACTTTCTTGTTCCTTAAATACTCGTCCCGCCATTACATACGGTCTGAATTTAAGTGTCTTTACTTTTCCAAATTCTGTCTCAATGGTTTCCCTTCCCAAAAATTTAAGTTTGAACACGTAGTTTTCTTCATCAAAAAACATGTTCAATTTCACCACATCCCCAACCTTTATTCTTTCCGTATCATAATTATTGCGCAAATAATAAAACGCCGATACCATGTCCTGAACATCATTTTCTGTGGCAAACTCCTGTCTTCTCCCATTTTTATAGTTGTTAACATGAGCCTTATTTTGATCGTGATCAAATCTTATTTCAAGATTCTTGGTATGTCCACCTTCGTCAATCTTTCTAATGAACCTATAGGGTGCCCCTGTCTCTCTGTCGAAATAACTTTCGTAATGGTCATCTACTTTAAAGAACCATCCAATAGCTCCCGTTGTCCACCCCTTACCAACAACATGGTACACCTCTTTACCATCCAGCACTTTTTCATGCACTTCAAGTGTTGCGTTACCGGCCTTTAAAAACCCACTGTAACTCATCTTAAACTTGAACCATTCACCTCCACCAAAAGCTGTTTTGTCCTGAGCAGAAGCAATTTGCGCAAAGAAAAGAAAACTGAGAAAAAAAAGGTTAAATTTCATGTTAAAAGTATATTGCCCTCCTAACTTTTGACAATTTATCAGGCTGTTAAAAAAGTTGACAAACAATTACTGTTCCAAATGTATAAAAAACAAAAAACTCCATAGTTGCCCAGTGGAGTTTTTTGATAATGTTAAATCTTATTTTTTTACAGAGTACCTCTTTTTTCTTGCTCTCTTTCGATGGATTCAAAAAGAGCTTTAAAATTTCCAGCTCCAAATCCGCGAGCTCCCATTCTTTGGATAATTTCAAAAAACAGGGTTGGTCTATCTTCAACCGGCTTGGTAAAAATCTGTAATAGATATCCTTCTTCATCGGCATCGATCATGATTCCCAAACCTTTCAAGGTTTCGATATCCTCACGAAGCTCATGGCTGAACTCTTCCAACCTTCCAGGAACTGCTCTATAATATTCTTCTGGAGGTGTTGACAAGAATTCCACGCCTCTAGAACGCAAATCAGAAACAGTTTTGATAATGTCATCTGTAGCTACCGCAATGTGCTGCACCCCTGAACCTTCATAAAAATCAAGATATTCTTCAATTTGAGAACGTTTTTTTCCTTCGGCAGGTTCGTTGATAGGAAATTTGATACGACCGTTCCCATTACTCATTACCTTACTCATCAAAGCAGAATATTCTGTATGGATTTGCTTATCATCAAACGATAGGAAGTTCACAAAGCCCATCACATCTTCATACCACTTTACCCATGTGTTCATTTCACCCCAACCTACATTTCCTACCATGTGGTCTATGAATTTTAAACCTGTCGGGGTTGGATTGTACTCCGATTCCCATTTTACAAACCCAGGCATGAACTGTCCATTGTAGTTTTTACGTTCTACAAACATATGAACGGTCTCTCCATAGGTATAAATACCTGCTTTCACTACTTCCCCAAATTCGTCTTTCTCAACCGTAGGCTCCATAAAGGACTTGGCACCTCTTTTGGTAGTTTCTTCATAAGCACTTCTAGCATCATCTACCCATAGCGCCACAACTTTCACACCATCTCCATGCTTCACTATATGATCATTAATTGGCGACTTACTATTCAACGGAGTCGTTAACACCAATCTAATTTTATCCTGAAGCAGCACATAGCTCACTTCATCTCTCGAACCTGTTTCCAAACCTTTGTAGGCATAAGATTGAAATCCGAAGGCGGTTTTATAAAAGTGAGCAGCTTGTTTAGCATTTCCTACATACAACTCTACATAATCCGTTCCCAACAAAGGCAAAAAGTCCTCTGCTCCTTCAAATATTTTTTCCAGTCCGTATTCAACCGACTTAATTTCTTTACTCATAATCTTTATTTTTTTAGTGTTCCAACCAAGATTTAAAATAATCTTCGTCTGCTATTTTTAATGCTTCTTCTGTTACTTTTAAAGGCTTAAAGGTATCAACCATTACCGCCAATTCATCTGTTTTTTCCTTTCCGATACTGCGTTCTGTTGCTCCCGGATGCGGTCCATGGGGTATACCCGCTGGATGCAATGAAATATGCCCCGCAGCAATGTCATTTCTACTCATAAAATCACCATCTACATAATACAACACCTCATCGCTATCAATATTACTATGGTTGTATGGCGCAGGAATACTTTCTGGATGATAATCATACAAACGCGGCACAAAACTACACACCACAAAGGCATCAGTCTCGAAAGTTTGGTGTACTGGTGGCGGTTGGTGGATACGTCCGGTTATAGGTTCAAAATCATGGATTGAAAAGGCATACGGATAGCAATAGCCATCATAGCCAACCACATCAAAAGGATGAGAGGCATACACCATATCAAACATATCATCTTGTTTTTTAACCTTGATTAAAAAGTCTCCCGATTCATTATAAGTTTCCAATTCTTCTGGGCGTCTGATATCCCGCTCGCAGAAAGGCGAATGCTCCAACAATTGCCCAAACCAGTTACGGTAACGCTTAGGCGTGTAAATAGGACGGCGCGATTCCACTATGAACAAGCGATTATCTTCGGTGTCAAAATCTATTTTATAGATAGTCCCTCTTGGCACCAACAGATAGTCTCCATATTTAAAGTCAAGATTCCCGAGATGCGTACGTAATTTACCTGTTCCCTTATGGATGAAAATCAATTCATCGGCATCCGTATTTTTATAGAAATATTCTGTTGTAGATTGCTTTGGAGCAGCTAAAATAATACTACAATCGCTATTGGTTAGCACCGTTTTTCTACTTTCCAAATAATCGTTTTCCGGCTTCACTTGAAACCCTCTAAACCGATAGGATTGCATGTTGTTTTCTCTAGCAATTTTTGGAGCGACGCTATATTGATTTTGAATAGCTTTGACCTGAGTTGGTCGTTGTTCGTGATAGGAGTTGGTGGACATCCCATCAAAACCTATAGTCCCAAAAAGCTGCTCGCTGTACAAACTTCCATCTGGCTTTCGGAATTGTATATGACGTTTTGGGGGTATGTTCCCTAGTTTATGATAAAAAGGCATTGTTAATTATTTTAATAGTTGAAAGTAAAATGTAACAAATGGCGCCGCCACTTGCATTGAAGGCACAAAACGCCTACTTACTCAGGATTTCTCTTGATAAGAAAATGAAGATGCGCCAATAAACCTGTCCAAAAATGTGTCACTTAAAATTCTTGTTTAATATTTATCAGGAGCGTTTTGCAACCTTATAGTTTTCTCTTAAAACCATGCGGTGTTCTGCAAATATCGTAAAAATTTTGGAGATTTTTAATAAAATCCAAACACTCCCTCAACACAAGCCATCATGTAGATTTTTCAAACCCTAAAACCAAAAACCCAAGTTAAAAAACCAATAGTCGTTTTTTGTTTCGGGAGACCAAGTGTATTTGGCCTCAATAGGCCCTAAAAACGTTTCGAAAGAATAGCCAACAGCAAAACCAGAATAGTCTGGAGTAGTAAACCATTCACCTGTTTCAAAGATATCATCTTCTATGTTGGCAACATTAGCCGCTAGCAAAAGGTGATTTTTTTTAAAGATCTCATAATCCAATGTAAACGTACTTTTCACAAAACTATTCCCCGGAATTGACATAAAATCATATCCGTAAAAAGAAACAAAATTGTTAATGAAGTTATTGGCATAGCCCCCTAGGGCAAAATCTAAAGAGGCCGTTGAATTATCTCCCATTTTAAAACCTCCCTGTTCAAGAATATTCATGGACAATCTTTTTGTTATCTTAAAAGCATATCCTATATCTGCCTTGGCAATGGTAAAAGGTTCAAAGTTTTCATTAAAACTTGACGCATAAAAATACCAATGTATATCCCCATTAAAATAAAACCCTTTTTTAGGAAAATATCTATGGCTGTAGGCGTCCAACTTAATGTTCCCGTAGAGACTTAAATAATCTGTATTCTCAAACTGATACTCATCATCGGTATTATTGCTAAACTGACTGATCAAAGTTTGGGATGCAATCCTTAAATGTTTATGCTCGGCTCCGGCAATTAAAGCAAAATCCTTCCTAAATAAAGTCTGCACATAAAATTGCGTATTGAAATCCTGCAATTCTACATCCACCTTGTTTACATTGGACACCTCTTCTTCAAAGGCTCTAAAAATCAATTGGGAATTGACATCTCGATGAAACTGGTTAAATCTTGTTTTTAATCCAATACTCCAATAAAACCCCCGGTCTATGAAATAATCAAAATTATAACGAATGTTATCGCCCAACATCACATCAAATGACAACACATCATTATCAAAAAGAACTCGTTTGCGCGTTAAGTTCAGTATGGCCGCACTTTTATAGAGTTCGTCATAATGTAAGCCCAACCGCAAGTAGGTTGTTGTTTTATTTTCATTAATGGTCGCCAACAAATCGTAGCCTTCAACGCCTCTGGATTTTTGAAACCGATACTCAAAACTGTCAAAATTGTTGGTCGCCATCAAATTATTCACACCTCTACTAAATTCCGTATAGCTTACTGTAGAATTACTTTTAAGCTTCAATTTTCCCAGCACATAAGCCCTGGTATACTTTTCGTAACCATCAATTCTAATAGCATTTATCCTAATGCTATCAGGACTTTTCAAATTAGTTTCTGAAGCTATTTTTGTTGTGCCAGATTTCTCAGAAAGCGCAACAATCTCTTCAAGTTTTACTCTTGCGGCCTTTTCGCCATTTTTCACAATTCTTTGTCCTTCACTAAAAGAAATTACAGAGAAATCCTTGATATCCGGTTTTATGTAAATATCTGTTTTCTCAGATTTCCAAACCATGTCATTTATGGTCCTGTAATTATTAATTTGAAGAAGAATATCGGGAGCAGAAGTCAATTCGTCACGCGTAGCCAAATCATCTTGAACATCCACTCCAATAATAAGGTCCATTCCTTTTGCCTTTAATTCTTCGATAGGGTAATTATTGGTTACTCCTCCGTCTATGAGCAATTGATCATCGATTATGACGGGCTGAAACAAGGAAGGGAAAGCGCCACTAGCCGTAATGGCCTGAGCCAAATTGCCCCTTTCCAAATATACTGCTTTCCCGGTTTCCACATTGGTAGCCGTGCAAAAAAACGGAATTGGCAATTGATCAAATTCCCTGACATCACTTACTGGCAAGGTTAGATAGGTCAATAAATTATAGACATTTTGCCCTGTTGAAATAGCCGAAGGTAACTTTAACCTGAATTTATTAAACGGTAAGGTTAAGGCATATTTTTCCGAATTTTCACGCTCATAGAAAGTCTTGGATTCCCTAGGCAGAAAATCTGTAATAACTTCATCAAAATTGACACTGCCAAAAATGGAATCCAATTGCTTCCCCGAATAGCCCGAAGCATATAAAGCCCCAACAATGGCCCCCATACTGGAACCTGCAATATAATCTACTTTTAGTCCAATGCTATCCAGCACCTTTAACACCCCAATATGGGCAAAACCTTTAGCACCACCTCCACTTAACACCAAACCTATCTTCAAGGAATCCCTCACAGGAGCTTCTTGGGCAACCCCAATTCCTGAAAAGCAAAGTATAATGATTATAAATAGTAGATACTGTTTCATTTATTTACATAAAAGGCTTTTATTTTTTGCGCTCTGGAAGGCCCCACCACTGTTGTAAGATCTTCAAGAGAAGCCTGAGAAATTCGCTTAACCGACTTAAAATGCGTCATCAACTCCACAATGGTTTTCTCACCAATGCCAGGAATTGTTTCAAGCTCTGTATTCAGAGCACTTTTACTTCTTCTATTCCTATGGTGTTCTATCCCAAAGCGGTGCGCTTCGTTTCGCAATTGCTGAATAACTTTAAGGGTTTCGCTTTTTTTATCTAAATATAAGGGAATTGGATCTCCTGGATAAAATAATTCTTCCAAACGCTTCGCAATTCCGATGATTGCAATTTTTCCACGTAAACCTAATATTTCCAAACTATTAAGCGCGGAAGACAATTGCCCCTTTCCTCCATCAATAATAATCAATTGCGGAAGCGGTTGCCCTTCATCCAAAAGTCTTTTATAACGTCTGTGAACCACCTCTTCCATAGAAGCAAAATCATCTGGTCCTTCTACCGTTTTTATATTGAAATGGCGATAATCCTTTTTACTCGGTTTCCCATTTTTAAATACTACACAAGCCGCCACTGGATTGGTCCCTTGAATATTGGAGTTATCAAAACATTCTATATGCCTGGGCTCCTCATGCAACCTTAGATCGGACTTCATTTGTGCCATAATACGATTAGCATGCCTATCGGGATCGGTAATTTTCACTTGCTTGAATCGCTCCATACGATAATATTTGGCATTTCGAATGGAAAGATCCAAAATGTGCTTTTTGTCGCCTAGTTTTGGAACCGTCACTTTTAAATTATCTCCAATATCCACTTTAAAAGGCACATAGATTTCTCTTGAATTGGAGTTAAATCGTTGCCGGAGTTCGGTAATTGCCAATTCCAACAATTCCTTATCGGTCTCTTCCAATTTCTTTTTTATTTCCAAAGTATGTGAACGGATAATGGAACCATAGGACAATTGAAGAAAATTAACATAACCATAGCCTTCATCGCTCACTATAGAGAACACATCTACATTACTGATTTTCGGGTTAACAATGGTAGATTTTGCTTGATAGTTTTCCAGCACCTCAATCTTTTCCTTTATTTTCTGGGCTTCTTCAAACTTCATGTCTTGAGCCAAAGACTGCATTTGTTTTTTAAACTGAAAAAGGGAGTCCTTAAAATTTCCCTTCAAAATTTCCTTGATCGAGGCAATGTTGGCATGGTATTCTGCTTCCGTCTCATATCCTTCACAAGGTCCGTTACAATTTCCCAGATGATATTCTAAACAAACTTTATACTTGTCGGCGTCTATTTTTTCTTCAGCCAAGTCATAATTACAGGTCCTCAACTGAAACAGTCCCCTAATCAACTCCAATAAGGTAGATACTGTTTTCATACTGGTGTAAGGACCAAAATATTCCGATCCATCCTTGATTACCCTTCTTGTAGAAAACACTCTTGGAAAGCGCTCCTTTTTGATACAAATCCACGGATAGGATTTATCATCCTTGAGCATCACATTATATTTGGGCTGATATTTCTTAATTAGATTATTCTCTAAAAGCAGTGCATCAGTCTCTGTATCGACCACAATATGTTTGATACTGGCAATTTTTTTTACCAACACCCTGGTCTTCCCATAATCGTGCTGTTTTGTAAAATAAGAACTGACTCTTTTTTTAAGATTCTTTGCTTTTCCTACGTATAAAATCTTACCCTCAGCATCATAATATTGGTAGACTCCCGGCTGATTAGGCAATGTTTGCAACTGAATTTCAAGTGAAGTTTTACTCATCACCCCAAAGGTAACCATTTTAATGTTTTGCTATCGAGGCCGTAAATGTTAAATGCCTTAAAAATTATATTGACAAACCTAATTTTGAAATTAGTAATTCACTAACTTGGTACCTTTTAATTTCAGCAATGAAAACACAAACCATTGGCCGCACAGATAAAATTGATTTTCCTGAACTACAGCTGTTTGAAGTAGATGTCAAGATAGATACTGGCGCCTATACTTCTGCTATCCATTGCTCAAAAATCATCGAAAAAAACAATAGCCTTATCTGTACCTTTCACAGTGAGGGGCATCCAAACTTTAGTGGTGTCGAGGTTACTTTCTCCTCGTTTTCAAGAACTAATGTAAAAAGCAGTAACGGCTTTAAGGAAAACAGGTTCAAAATAAAAACCGATGTCATAATTTTTGGTAAAACCTATAAGATTAACTTAACTTTAAGCACCAGAGACGATATGAAATTCCCTGTTCTTATTGGCAGACAGTTTTTAAGCAAAAAATTTCTCGTTGATGTAGATCAGAAAAACATATCTTTTAACGCAAGCAAACGCGCATGAACATAGTAATTCTATCTAGAAACTCTTATTTATACTCTACCCAACGACTCATTGAAGAAGGGCGAAAACGAGGGCATCATGTTGAAGTGATCGACCCTTTGAAATGTGACATTATTATTGAAAAGGAAAAGCCTACCATCTTTTATAAAGATCGATATCTGGACTATGTAGATGCTATTATTCCTAGAGTTGGAGCTTCCATAACTTTTTACGGTTGCGCCGTAGTGCGCCAATTTGAGATGATGAACGTTTTCACCATTGTCACCTCAGACGCCATCCAACGCTCAAGAGATAAACTGCGCAGTTTACAGCGCCTTAGCAAAGCTGGAATTGGAATGCCTAAAACGGTATTTACAAACTATTCCAGAGATGTAGAGGAAGTTATTGATCATGTGGGAGGTACTCCCGTAATCATAAAATTACTTGAAGGCACCCAAGGTCTTGGTGTTGTTTTGGCCGAAACAAAAAATGCTGCCGAATCTGTATTGGAAGCGTTTAATGGTTTACAGGCCAGGGTAATTGTACAAGAGTTTATAAAAGAAGCAAAAGGAGCAGATATTAGAGCTTTGGTTGTAGACGGACAAGTGGTTGGCGCAATGAAACGTCAAGGCAAAGAAGGGGAATTCCGCTCCAACTTACACCGAGGAGGTACAGCTAAAATTATTAAACTTAATGAAGCTGAACTTAAGTTGGCTATGCAGGCCTCAAAAGCATTAAAGCTACCTGTTTGCGGTGTTGATATGCTACAGTCTGCCAGAGGCCCACTACTACTGGAAGTAAACTCCACTCCCGGCCTTGAAGGTATCGAAGAAGCTACGGGTAAAAATATTGCTAGAGCCATAATAACTTACATTGAAAGGAACCGATAAATGATCTACACCCAAAAACCAATCATATCCATACTTGGCAAAGATATTAAAGCGGGTGAGCGTTGTGAATTGAATTTTGGGGTAGCTAACCTACACACTACGTCAAGCATCGATGTACCCGTTATAATAGAACGCTCCAAAAAACCAGGGCCTGTAGTTCTTTTTACAGCCGGTATTCATGGTGATGAAGTAAATGGTGTTGAAATTATTAGACAGATTATTGCCAAAGGCATCAACAAGCCTAAATGTGGCACTATTATATGCATTCCTATTATCAATGTATTTGGATTTATAACCCTAAAAAGGGAATTTCCGGATGGCAGAGATTTAAACCGTGTTTTTCCCGGAACGAAAAAAGGTTCTTTGGCAAGCCGAGTAGCTCATAAATTGGTAAGCGAAGTAATTCCGGATGTGGATATCGTTATGGATTTTCATACTGGAGGCTCAGGGAGATTCAATGCTCCCCAAATACGGATTACCAAAAACAATCCAACTCTGGACGAATTGGCCAATGTATTTGGTGCTCCTTTTATTTTATATTCCAAAAACATCAAGAAATCATTTCGGAATACCTGCAGCAAACAGGGCAAACCAATCTTGTTGTTTGAAGGCGGTAAATCCACCCACATTGATGTTAACATAACAAATACTGGAGTAAACGGGGTAAAGCGGGTTTTACATCACTTAGGCATGCTTTCAACAAAATACAAAGTATCCAAACCAAAAGTAGAAACGGTTACCATTTTAGACAGCAGCTGGCAAAGAGCCAACTATTCAGGAATGTTCAAACCTACGGCAACTTTAAATTCCAAAGTAACCAAAGGTGATATTATTGGTAATATAACGGACCCCTACGGCAAATTCAACCATTTTGTAAAAGCTATTTATTCAGGGTATATTATTAATGTCAATGAATTGCCTATTGTTTATCAAGGAGACGCCCTATTCCATATTAGCACAAAACTAAAACATGACGAAATCTGAATTGAGGTCCCTTTATAAATCCAAACGAGCTGCCCTTTCCGAAGATGAGGTAGACCAATTAAGCATCGATATTGCCAATCAACTTTTAAGAATGGATATTTGGAATCACTCCTTCTACCACCTATTCTTAAGTATTGCTTCGAAAAAAGAAATCCAAACCGATTTTATCCTTAATATTCTTTCAGGAAAAGACAAAAATATCGTCATTTCAAAAAGCGACTTCAAATCGGGTACCATGACCAATTTCTTATTGACCGACAATACCGTCATTAAAGTTAATGCTTACGGTATTCCTGAACCTGAGGATGGGATAGAAATAGCCAACGATAAATTGAATGTGATTTTTATTCCTCTTTTGGCATTCGACGAAAAAGGACAAAGAATTGGTTATGGCAAAGGTTTCTACGATAGATTTCTGGTTAACTGCAACCCCAGCGCTATAAAAATTGGCCTATCCTTTTTTGAAGCAGAATCTCAATTTGAAGACATGCACGAAGCGGATATACCTCTCGACTACTGCGTTACACCCAAAAATATCTATACATTCTCTAACTGAGTATTTTCATTTTCATTGACAACTTCCACTTGATCTGAAGGTTTTGGAAATGCTTTTCTATTAAACACAATCAGGATACCAATTCCTGTACTTATGGCCATATCAGCAATATTAAATACGGGCTCAAAAAAGGAAAAGCTTTTTCCTCCTAAAACAGGCAACCATTCTGGATAAATACCACTATAAATTGGAAAATGTAACATATCCACCACGTTGCCATAAAACACCCCTGCATAACCTCCTTCTTCAGGCAAGAAAGTAGCAACCCTATTGATGCTATCACTAAACAAAACCCCGTAAAAAACAGAATCGATAATATTACCCAAGGCTCCCGCAAAAATCAAAGCTACAGCCCAAATCAAAGTTCTGGAAGCCCTCTTTTTTATGGAAGACACCATCCAATAACCGATACCAAAAACAGCCACAATTCTGAACAGGGTCAAACTCAACTTAGCAGTTTCATCTGAAATAAAGGAGACAAAATCACTGATTTTAGTGCCCCAAGCCATCCCATCATTTTCAACAAATGCAATATGGAACCACTCAAACACTTCTATTCGATCCCTAAGTTCAAAATGGGTTTTAATGTATACTTTGCTGATTTGGTCAACCAACAAAATCAAAAGAATTAACAGAAATGCTTTTTTTATTGACATGGTTTAATATTGGTGAAACACAAAAATAGGATTTATAAATTGAGAACTTACTGAGAACACTAAAAAACAAACGCCCTGTAAATACAGGGCGCTGTTTTTATATTATAAGTTCAATTATTGCTGCATATTTTTTGCCTCAATACTCAATGTAGCGTGCGGCACTAACTTTAGGCGCTCCTTACTGATTAATTTACCCGTTACACGACAAATACCATAGGTTTTATTTTCTACTCTAATAAGGGCATTTTTCAAGTCTCGAATAAACTTTTCCTGTCTAATTGCCAATTGTGAGTTAGCTTCCTTACTCATGGTTTCACTACCTTCTTCAAAAGCTTTGAACGTTGGAGAGGTATCATCTGTTCCATTATTGAGGTCGTTCATGTAAGCACTTTTTAAAAGCCCCAAATCATGTTCAGCCTTTTCAATTTTATCTAGAATCAACACTTTAAACTCTGCCAAATCCTTATCGGAATACCTGTTGTTAGTTTCTACTGCCATAATCTTATAATTTTTCAATAAACAGTTTGGTATTTACATCATCAAAGGCAATCTCAATTCCATTGTTTACAATGTCCAAAATCTCCAATTGATCTGTTAACGTTTCTGTTTTTATATAATCAATATTTTGTTTTACCGCATTACTAATCTGTTCATCGTTTTGTAAGTGGACTGCAATCCTGTCGGTAAGTTCAAACCCTGAATCTTTTCTAAGGTTTTGTATTCTGTTTACCAACTCTCTGGCGATACCCTCTTTTTTAAGTTCATCATTGATTGTAACATCCAAAGCTACCGTTAAAGCCCCTTCGTTTGCTACAAGCCAACCTTCGATGTCTTGTGAGGTAATTTCCACATCAGAACGTTCTAATGTAATACTTTTTCCATTAATTTCAACATCCATTTCCCCGCTTTGCTCCATTTTTTTTATGTCTTCAGATGTAAATCCGCTGATAATCTGAGCGATGGATTTCATATCTTTTCCAAAACGAGGACCTAAAACCTTGAAATTTGGCTTAATCTGCTTCACCAAAATCTCAGAAGCATCTTCCAAAACCTCAATTTCCTTAACGTTTACTTCTGAAGCAATCAAATCTGCAACCGCCAAAATCTCAGCTTTTTGTTGTTCACTGTTCACAGGAACCATGATTTTTTGCAACGGCTGACGCACTTTTATCTTTTCCTTGGCACGTAAGGACAAGACCAACGATGAAATGGTTTGGGCGCTTTCCATTTTACGCTCCAATTCTTTATCAATAAAAGCAGGATCGCTTACAGGGAACTCGGCCAAATGTACACTTTCAAAGTTTTCTTTTTGTGTCACCTTTGTTAAATCCTGGTAAATTTTATCCATGTAGAATGGCGCAATCGGCGCTCCAAGTTTCGCCAAGGTTACCATACAGGTGTACAAGGTTTGGTAAGCTGAAATCTTATCGGATTGGTAATCCCCCTTCCAGAAACGTCTTCTACTTAAACGCACATACCAGTTACTCAAGTAATCCTGTGTGAAGTCTGAAATTGCTCTAGCCGCTTTTGTAGGTTCGTATTCGGCATAGTACTCATCAACTTTTTGAATCAATGTGTGTAATTCAGATAAAATCCAACGATCAATCTCCGGTCTTTCTTCCAAAGGAATATCCGCCTCACTATAGGTGAAGTTGTCCAAATTGGTATATAAAGTAAAGAAAGAATAGGTATTGTATAGGGTACCGAAGAATTTACGCTTTACCTCTTCTACACCTTCAAGGTCAAATTTTAAGTTATCCCAAGGATTCGCATTGGAAATCATGTACCAACGTGTCGCATCGGCTCCATAATTGGACAAGGTTTCAAATGGATCTACGGCATTCCCCAAGCGCTTGGACATTTTTTGTCCGTTTTTATCCAACACAAGTCCGTTGGACACCACATTCTTATAAGCCACCGAATCAAACACCATCGTTGCAATGGCATGAAGGGTATAGAACCATCCACGCGTTTGGTCTACACCTTCTGCAATAAAATCGGCAGGGAAAGAGGTATGTGCATCAATTTTCTCTTTATTTTCAAAAGGATAGTGCCACTGTGCATAAGGCATCGACCCAGAATCAAACCAAACATCTATCAAGTCACTTTCACGCTTCATTGGCTTTCCTGAAGCCGACACCAAAGTGATTTGGTCCACAATGTTTTTATGTAAATCTAATTTTGCATAGTTAGCATCATCGTTGTTACCTACTTCAAAATCCTTGAAAATATCTTCCGCCAAAACGCCTGCGTCAATAGCACGTTGCATTTCTGCTTTTAATTCTTCTACGGAACCAATACAGATTTCTTCCTTGCCATCTTCAGTTCTCCAAATTGGCAATGGAATTCCCCAATAACGAGAACGTGACAGGTTCCAATCATTGGCATTTGCCAACCAATTTCCGAAACGTCCTGTTCCTGTAGCTTTAGGTTTCCAGTTAATGGTTTCGTTCAATTCAAACATACGTTCCTTCACATCGGTCACCTTGATAAACCAAGAATCCAAAGGATAATACAAGATTGGTTTATCGGTTCTCCAACAGTTAGGGTAGCTGTGTTTGTATTTCTCAACCTTAAAGGCTTTATTCTCTTCTTTCAAACGGATGGCGATCTCAACATCTACAGAGCGCTCAGGAGCTTCACCATCGGCATAATATTCGTTCTTCACATATTTCCCTGCATGCTCTCCCATTTCTGGTCTGAACTTCCCTTGTAAGTCTACCAAAGGCACCAAATTCCCTTGATCGTCCATCACCAACATTGGTGGCACTTCTGGAGTCGCTTGTTTTGCTACCAGGGCATCATCGGCACCAAAAGTTGGCGCGGTGTGAACAATTCCAGTACCATCTTCCGTGGTCACGAAATCTCCAGAAATCACCCTAAAGGCATTCTCAGGATTGTTATGTGGCAACGCGTAAGGCAATAATTGCTCATAGGTAATCCCTACTAAATCTGCTCCTTTGAATTCCTTAATCACACGATAAGGAATCTTTTTATTTTCTTTTGAATAATTATCAATATCAGCTTGTGACTCCGCTAAAGCATACTTTCCAGAAAACTGTTTTCCAACCAATGGTTTTCCAACCACCACTTTAATTGGCTCAAAAGTGTATTGATTAAACGTTTCAATCAACACATAGTCAATTTTTGGCCCAACGGTTAAAGCTGTGTTACTTGGCAAAGTCCAAGGAGTGGTCGTCCAAGCCAAAAAATGAATATCTCCTTCGTTTTGCAAAAACTCTGGCAAAGTTTCTTGTTTCGCCTTGAATTGTGCAACTACCGTCGTATCGGTAACATCTTGATAAGTCCCCGGCTGGTTTAGCTCATGAGAACTCAAACCAGTTCCTGCCTTAGGCGAATATGGCTGAATAGTATAGCCTTTATATAATAAATTCTTATTGTAAATTTCTTTCAACAACCACCATACACTTTCCATGTATTTTGGCTCGTAGGTGATGTAGGGGTCATCCATATCTACCCAATACCCCATTTTTTCGGTAAGATCGTTCCACACATCCGTATAGCGCATTACCGCTTTACGACAAGCGGCATTATAATCTTCTACCGAAATAGTTTTTCCAATATCTTCTTTGGTAATTCCTAATTCCTTTTCAACACCCAGTTCAATAGGAAGTCCATGAGTATCCCATCCAGCCTTTCTTTTTACCTGAAACCCTTTCATGGTTTTGTAGCGAGGAAAGATATCCTTGATAGCACGTGCCAATACGTGGTGCACTCCAGGAAGACCATTTGCCGACGGAGGCCCTTCAAAAAACACAAAAGGCTTTGCGTTATCTCGAGACGTGACACTTTTTTCAAAAATGGAATGTTCTTTCCAATAGGCCAACATTTCATCGGCTACTTTAGGTAAGTCAAGACCTTTGTATTCAGGGAATTTCGTACTCATATTGTCATTAATTCTTTTGGACCTGCGAAATTAATGATTTTTAGAGAAATAGTGGTGTAAATTGGAGGAAAATGGTCACTTAACACACAGGTCTTATACAATAAAGCCTACCAAGTCTTCAATTTTAGAAATCATTTGAATTTTAATAGTTGTTTTTTTGAGTGATATTTTATTGTATTTGGACACAAAAATGGTTGAAAACCCTAGTTTCTCAGCTTCTAAAATACGCTGTTCAACTCGCTGAACCGGTCTGATTTCACCAGAGAGACCAACCTCGGCAGCAAAACAATAATCTTTTGGTAAAGCTTCATCTTCATTTGATGACAGGATAGCCGCCACGACCCCAAGGTCGATTGCGGGATCGTCAACGGTAATTCCTCCCGTGATATTTAAGAATACGTCTTTGGCTCCCAACCTAAAACCGGCACGTTTTTCCAACACTGCCAACAACATGTTGAGACGTTTGGCATTAAACCCCGTGGCACTACGCTGCGGTGTTCCATAAACCGCCGTACTCACCAAAGCCTGAACTTCGATCATCAAAGGACGCATCCCTTCCAAAGTGGCTGCCACGGCATTCCCAGAGAGTTCATCATCTTTTCTAGAAATAAGAATTTCCGATGGATTACTAACCTCCCTTAAACCTGCTCCCTGCATTTCATAAATCCCCAATTCGTTAGTGGATCCAAAACGGTTTTTATTGGCTCGCAAAATTCTAAACACATGGTTTCGGTCTCCCTCAAACTGCAACACCGTATCCACCATATGCTCTAAAATTTTAGGCCCAGCAATGTGTCCATCTTTGGTAATGTGACCAACAAGAATTACCGGGGTTGCCGTTTCTTTGGCGAATTTGATAAGTTCAGTAGTACATTCCTTAATTTGGGAAATACTACCCGCAGAGGATTCAATATAATCACTATGCAGTGTTTGAATAGAATCCACCACCACCACATCCGGTTGCAAATCTTCAATCTGCTTAAAGATATTTTGGGTTTTGGTTTCCGTTAAAATATAACAATTACTAGCGACTGGATTGATGCGTTCGGCACGCATTTTTATCTGCTTTTGACTTTCCTCACCAGATACATAAAGTGTTTTATAAGGCAATCGCAAAGCCATTTGTAGTAACAATGTACTTTTTCCAATTCCAGGCTCCCCTCCCAAAAGTGTTAAAGACCCTGGCACTAAACCACCTCCCAGTACTCTATTAAATTCTTTATCCACAACATCTATCCGAGCATCTTGAGAAGCATCAATTTCATTTATGAGCAAAGGTTTTGCCACACGTTTAACAGAAGTTGAATCCGGTGTTTTCCATCCACTCTTTTCTGGAGTTTGCAACACTTCTTCTGCAATGGTGTTCCACTCTTTGCAAGCTGTACACTGCCCTTGCCACTTGGAATATTGCGTTCCACAATTTTGACAATAGAATGTTGTTTTTACTTTGGCCATATTCTAAAATTTAGGCTAAAATAAGGAATAATTAACTCAAAAAAATAGTCCCCAACACATTAGCATTGGGGACTGCAGAATAATTGACTGATTGGTATTTCTTTATTTGTTTAGTTGTCTGCTTCTTCTTCGACTTCTTCAGCAGCAAACTTTAAATCTTCTACTTTCGACAAAATAAAATCTTTATCTATATGAGCCATTTCATTTAGCTCCAAAGCACTTTCATATAATTTAACCGCCTTTTTAGTTTTCCCTATTTTTTCAGCATATAGTGCCAAATAATAAGTTCCTAAAGAAGAGTTTGGATCCTGCTTATTTGCCAACTTCCCAATTTTTTCTAAAGACTCGATGTCTTTACGCTCTTCGGCCACCTGTACAATTTTCTCAAATTCCTCTTCACTAATTGGCTTATAGATTCCAAAAAGATCTTCAATTCTCTCGTATCTATCTACAATATATCGATCCAAGGTTCCTTCGTAAGGGAACACTTTCTCTTTGAGTTCCTTTTCATCCAATGGCTTGTAAAGCTCAAAAATTTTATCCAAAGCTTTTGAAATACCCCCCGTAACCAACATGTAGTGCGTATCGCCTTTGAACTCATCAAAATAATAGGTAAGCGAATTGTTCTTAGCCCCTTTTAAATTAGCATCAACCTCACGAATATTGCCTTTTAAGGAAGATAAATCATGATCGCTTGTTACCATGTAATAGAAAATATCCTCATCAATCCACTTTAATCGAGACACGACATTTTCTTTCATTTCACCTTTAAAGTCTGGGCTTAAATTCACATAAGCATGAAACATTGGATCTGCACTTAACAGAAAAGAATTAATAAAGTTACCCATTACATTATGCCCAACTGCCACTCTAAATTTACTGGTATTAAACTTGCCATCTATGTATGGCAGCAATTCCTCGGAAACAAATCTATAGAAGCGCTCCCCAGATTCTATTGGCATACCAGTTACTTCATCGTAATAACTGTCATAGAACCTTTGCTTTCCCTGCTCAATCCCTACAATAATGGATTTTGGCATTTCATCGAAATACGTTTGAAAAGCAACCTGACCAGCAACCGCCTCAAAAAGATAATCGCCATCAAACACCACAATTACAGGGTGCTTTAACGGCGAACTTGGATCATAGCCTGCTGGCAATTTAATTTTTATTTCTCGAGTAGTATTTAGTTTTCTGGACTGAAACTTTTCTCGTGTAACCTGGGCAAAACTAACACTAAAGGCAAGTAGTGCTAAGACAAAAAGTAGATTTCTATTCATCATTTAGTAGGTTTAGTTTAGAATAGTAAACATACCAAAAATAAGTTAACCTGCTAAAAAAAATCGACGAAATGCAACTATTTGTATTAATTTTGGTCTTTAATACTGTAAACCTTTTCCAATAACATATCCTTGTCAATGTACTCAGACTCATTTAACATCAGGCCTGATTGGTAGTATTGCAGGGCCTTCTTTAAGTTACCTTCTTCTTCATAATACATGCCTTGATAATAAGCACTTATCATGGAATCCGGATATTCTTTTTTGGCCAATTTAGAGACATTTTTCAAAGATTCCATATCTCCTTTTTTCTTAGAGGCTGCCGAAATAGCCTTTAAATCTATTTCCACAACCTTTTTCTCAAAACCATAAAACAATTCAATATCCTCGTATTTTTTCATTAAATACTCGTAAGGAGACCCTTCATAAGTAAGTACCTTTTCGGAATATTCCTTTTTATTGATTGGCTTGTATAAGGAAAATATCTGATTCATGGCCTTTGGTATGGCAAGCCCTACCAATGAATAGTGATTGGCATCATCAAAATTATCAAACCTGTAATGCAATTTTGGATTTTCAATAGCACTTATCGTTCTATCAAGATTGACAATACTCTCGTTTAAGTTGCCCAAATCATTCTCGGCAGTCGCCAAATAAAAGAAGGTGTCAATAGGAATGTTATTCAAACGCTGCTCCAAACGATTAGCCATTTCCGGAGCCAAATCAGGGCTAAATTCCACAAAGGCTCTAAAAATCGGGAATTCCTTAAACACATAATAGTTCATAAAATTAGCGCTTAAGTTATGTCCTACCCCAATTCTGAATTTTGACGCTTTAAACTTACTCTCAATATACGGGATCAACTCTACCCCAACAAACTCAAAAAAACGTGCTCCTTCATGAGCAGGAAAGTAGGTTTCATCATCGTAAAAGAAGTCTATCTCCCTACTTGACGCTTGGTTAATCCCTACTACAATACACTTTGGCATTTCTCCCCAATAAGACTGGTAATTAACATTACCAATTACTGGTTCAAAAAGATAATCCCCATCAAATACAATGATAAGTGGATACTCTGTTTTGTCTTCAGGGTTGTAATTGGAAGGCAACTGAATTTTTAATTCCCTAGTCTCCCCTAAAATGGATGACTCCATCGTTTCGAACAGCACTTGGGAATGCAAAACCTGAAAGCCCAAAACAAATACCAAAAGCGTGAAAAACTTATGCATAATTTTTCTTCGTTTATATTGTTACGGCAATTTATAAAATTATTTGGTTCTATTATAGATTGGAAGGCAAATTAAAGACATTCCTCCCAAAAGTGTAAGCATTAAGGTTTGTGTGGACCACATAATCCACCCAAATGCCCTACTGGAGTCTTCTGGCAGCGCAAACAGCATGAAAGCCAAAACCACCGCTTCTGGATACGAACCAATCCCCCCATTTGTAGCTGCAATACTAAATGTTGCCGAAATAAATCCTACCAAAATAGCCGCTAAAGGGATGGGCTGTAAATCTTCTATACCCAAAGACGTGACATAAAACATCAACAAGTACATAATCCAAATAAAAAAGGTATGACCAATGAAGGCCCATTTCTTCTTCATTTTTACAATACTCAACACCCCTTCCATCAGTCCTATTACAAATGCCCTTACCTTAATTGCAAACTGGGATTTCCCGTTTTTAAAGTAGATAATCATCCCTGAGGCTAATACAACTAGTAAACCTGCAGCAGAAAGCACCTTAAAGGTATCAAATTTATTTATGAAGAAATTATAAATGAATTCAAACTCCAAAAACAAAGTCACTAGAATAATGAGAAGCAACACCACAAGATCGGCCACTCGCTCTGAGACTATAGTTCCAAACCCCTTTTCAAAAGGCACGCTTTCATAATTGGTAAGTACCGTAGCCCTTGTTACTTCGCCTGCCCTTGGAATGGTAAAATTCACCAAGTAACCCGCAAAGACAGCCATCAATCGATTAGGCATTTTGGGGTGGTACCCCAATGGTTCCAGCAAAAACTTCCAACGATAGGCCCTTGACAAGTGGCTAAAAAACCCAAAAATAATTCCTAAGGCAATCCAAAAATAGTTTGCCTTTTTAAAATGTGAGATTAGTTCCCCTATTGAAATTTTGGACAGCGAATACCATACTAAAACAACACCCAACAATAATGGCAGTGCTAATTTAAGGATGGTTTTAAGCTTCGAATTCAATCTCGGGATTTAGTTTAACAAGTTATTAGCTTCGTTGGGAAACACCAATGCGGGCTTGAAGGTCTTAGCCTCTTCAATATCCATAAAGGCATAAGTGATCAAAATCAACGTATCACCAACAGCCACCTTACGAGCAGCTGCTCCATTTAAGGTAATTTCACCACTGTTACGAGGTCCAGGAATTACATAAGTTTCCAATCGCTCGCCGTTATCGTTATTCACAATCTGAACTTTCTCTCCTTGAATAATATTAGCGGCATCCATAAGATCTTCGTCAATGGTAATACTACCAATGTAATTAAGATCTGCACCTGTACATTTAACTCTATGAATCTTAGATTTTACTACTTGAATTTGCATGAGGCAAAAATATTAATTTAAAGCAATGTTATCTATAAGCCTAACATCACCCGCATATACAGCGATAAAACCGCGATATGAATTTGTATTAGTTTTTTCTGTAATCGTCTTTAGGGTTTGCTCATCTGCAATAATGAAATATTCCAGTTCCAATAATTCATTAGACGCAAATTCGTTTTCAACCCATTCGGTAACTGCCTTAGCACTTTCTGTGCCAAACTTCTTTTTGGCAGTCTGCAGCGTTTTGTAGATAAAGGGCGCAGCCTCTCTGTGAGCAGGTGTCAATCGAATGTTTCTAGAGCTCATTGCCAAACCATCAGCTTCCCTGTAAATGGGACAACCTATAACATTTACTGGAATCTCGTATTTCTCAACCAACTTTTTAATGATCATCAACTGCTGAAAATCCTTTTCTCCAAAATAAGCTTTATCGGGCTGTCCAATTTCAAACAAACGTTTTACAATGGTTCCAACTCCGTCAAAATGTCCGTTCCTAAAACGCCCTTCCATTTCGTGCTCCAATCCATCGTAAGAAAAAGCGGTTGAAGTCACCTCGGTTCCATAGATATCCTCCACAGAAGGCGCAAATACCATGATATCCTCACTAAGTTCCTTCAAACACTCAACATCCGTTTCCAGCATTCTTGGATATTTTTCAAGATCTTCCGGATTATTAAATTGGGTAGGGTTCACGAAAATGCTGACCACTACGGCATCATTTTCGTCCATTGCCTGCTTGGTTAAGGACAGGTGTCCTTGATGCAGAGCTCCCATGGTAGGCACCAATCCAATGCTTCTTCCTTGGGATTTTAATTCTTCGACAGTGCTTTTTAACTCACTGGATTTGTAATAAATTCTCACGTGACAACAAAACATTAACAGCGTGCAAAACTAATATTTTACTGGCAATCTGCATAAAATTTTGTAATTTTGCATGTTTTTTATTTCTAATTTACTAAATCGAACCTATTTTATGAAAGATAAGCGAATATTGTATGTGTCTTCCGAAGTTGTACCATATTTACCAGAAACAGAGATCTCATCAATGTCATTTGAAGCTCCCAAAATGGTAAACAAACAAGGAGGCCAGATACGAATATTTATGCCTAGGTATGGTAACATTAATGAAAGAAGACACCAATTACACGAAGTAATACGCCTTTCAGGTATCAACCTAGTGATTAACGATTTAGACATGCCATTGATTATCAAAGTGGCCTCTATCCCTAAAGAACGTATCCAGGTTTATTTTATTGACAACGAAGAATATTTCAAGCGAAAAGCGACCTTGACAGACGAGGAAGGAAAGTTATTTCCAGACAACGACGAACGCGCTATATTTTTTGCAAAAGGGGTGATTGAAACCGTTAAAAAACTCAATTGGTCACCAGACATCATTCACGTAAATGGATGGATGGCTTCTTTGCTTCCGCTATATTTAAAAGAGTTTTATAAGAACGAACCTCTTTTCAATGAAAGTAAAATTGTAACTTCGGTATACAATCAAAGCTTCGATGGAACGTTAGATAGTGAAATGATCAATAAAATAAAGTTTGACAATATCGATGAAGGTCTGGTTAAAGCTTTAGAAACACCTAATTACAACAACATCATGAAAGTGGCCATAGACCACTCTGACGCGTTGATTCAAGGTTCTGAAAGCATCCCAGACGAATTGACAGAATATTTAAAAGCTTCCGGCAAACCCGTACTCGACTACTATGCTCCAGATGAATTTATGGAGCCATATACAGAGTTTTACACTACCGAAGTATTAAAATAGAAGCGCTTACATGAAAAAGAAAACAATTGCCCTAAAAAACATTGCGGTACTGGCAGTACTATCGTTGGCTGCTATTGGCTGTAATGAGGATTTTTCAACTCTGGATTCGGATCTTATCAATAGCGATAACAATTCCCATTTTAATTCAGAAACAAGCCTATACGATGTAATTACCTACAATAGAGCTTTAGGAGGAGAAGGAGATCAATTTAGACCGGTTCAAACCAACAATTTACCTTCCTCCCTTTTAGGGATTTATGACGATCCTACTTATGGTCGTACCACGGCAAGTTTTGTAACCCAATTAGCGCAATCCACCTCTGACCCTAGCTTTGGTGAAGGCACCCAAATTGACTCTGTAGTTATGACCATTCCTTACTTCAGCAATGTCACCGGTATTGCTGACGAAGGAGGGAACACCTATGAATTGGATTCTATCTTTGGAGATGGACACATTAAACTATCACTTTTTGAAAGCAATTATTTCTTGAGAGGTTTTGATCCCAGCTCCGAGTTTGATGAGAGCCAACGCTATTATTCCAATAAGGCTACCTCCTTAACCGAAATGATTGATCCTGCCACTTTGGAAGGCACACCGATTACGGAAGTACCTAGCTTAACCGAACCTCCAACACTTGACAACTTCAGACCTAGTGAAGGACAAATAGTACTTACGCAACCCTCAGAAGTTGAAGAAGGTCAGGAACCTGAAAACGAAGTTAGCGAGCGTTTGGCTCCAGCCTTAAGAGTAAAATTAAATCCTAGTTATTGGCACCAAAAAATAATTGCAAAGGAAGGGGATCCTGTATTGAGTAATTCAAACAATTTCAACGATTACTTTAGAGGTATTTATTTTAAGGTAGAAGCTATTGGTGATTCCGGAAATATGTCCATGCTCAACTTGTCTTCCTCCTCAGCAAACATTACAATTTATTATACCAAAGACCCTAGTGTTGAAGATGGAGATAGAATAGAAGCTACTTACACCCTAACCTTTACCGGCAATAGTGTAAACTTTTTCGACAATGCATTCAACCTTCCTTTAATGGATGGTAATGAATTGGATGGAGACGAAAAATTATATCTTAAAGGCGGACAAGGTTCCATGGCCATTGTAAAATTGTTTGACGGTGAAAATATTGATGAAAACCCAGAAAACACAAATACCTTCGAAAATTTCAAAAACTTCTTTGCCCAAACAGACGAAGACGGAAACTTTGTTAAGAGAAAACGATTGATTAATGAGGCTAATCTTGTTTTTTATGTAGATCAATCCCAGGTAAATGGCCAAGAACCGGATCGTATCTATCTTTACGACATCGATAATGAGAGATACCTAGCCGATTACTTGGGAGACATCCCTAGTACAACTTCCCCTCTTTATTCTAGAACAAACCACTTAGGCAAACTGGAACGCGTCAATGACGAAGTCACAGGTGAAGGTGTCAAGTATAAATTAAGAATTACGGAACACGTAAAAAGCCTCATAGAAAACGACTCTACAAATGTAAAATTAGGTTTGGTAGTGTCCACCAATGTAAATTTGGAAATCAACAATAGCACTGGTGCTGCCACTAAACAGGCCAAAATATTAACCCAAGATGATGTGAAAGTCCCTGTAAGTTCCATCCTATCCCCTAGAGGAACGGTTCTTTACGGAAACAATACAGCGGACGAGGAGAAGAAGGTATATTTAGAAATTTTTTACACGGAACCAGAAAATTAAACAATTATGTGCGGCATTGTAGGGTACATTGGGCATCGTGACGCCCATCCCATCATTATAAAAGGACTTAAGCGACTAGAATATAGAGGGTATGACAGTGCGGGAATCGCACTTTTTGATAATTGCGAGATCAAACTTTCCAAGACAAAAGGAAAAGTAACTGACCTAGAAGATCGGATCAGTAAAGAAATAACAACAGAAGGAACCTTAGGAATAGGCCACACGCGTTGGGCAACCCATGGAGTTCCCAACGATATCAATTCACATCCTCATCTTTCTAACTCAGGGAATTTGGTAATCATTCATAATGGAATTATTGAAAACTATGAATCCTTAAAGAAAGAATTGATTCAAAGAGGGTTTACATTCAAATCAGATACCGATACCGAAGTATTGGTCAACCTGATTGAGGATGTCATGCAAAAAGAAAACCTAAAGCTTGGCAAAGCGGTTCAAGTTGCTTTAAATCAAGTCATCGGTGCTTATGCCATTGCAGTTTTTGACAAGACCAAACCTAATGAAATTGTCGTTGCTAGATTGGGAAGCCCATTAGCCATTGGTATTGGTGAAGGAGAATTCTTTATTGCCAGTGATGCGTCTCCTTTCCTAGAATACACCAAAAATGCGGTATATCTTGAAGATGAGGAGATGGCTATTATCCGTCGTGACAAGGACATCAAAATTCGAAAAATCTACGACGACACCAAAGTAGATCCTTATATTCAACAGTTACAACTAAACCTTGAGCAAATTGAAAAAGGAGGTTACCCTCATTTCATGCTTAAGGAAATATACGAGCAGCCAAGCGCTATCTTGGACACCTTTAGAGGGCGCTTGCTAACTGACCAAGCCATTATAAAAATGGCTGGTGTAGAGGACAACATGAAAAAATTCCTCAATGCAGAAAGAATTATAATTGTAGCCTGCGGAACATCATGGCATGCAGGTTTAGTTGCCGAATATATTTTTGAAGATTTGGCAAGAATTCCTGTTGAAGTTGAATATGCTTCGGAATTCAGATATAGAAATCCTATCATTACTGAGAAAGATATCGTGATTGCTATTTCACAATCCGGTGAAACAGCAGACACCTTGGCAGCCATCAAATTGGCAAAATCCAAGGGCGCCTTTGTATTTGGAGTTTGCAATGTAGTAGGATCTTCCATCGCTAGAGAAACCGATGCGGGAGCGTACACTCATGCAGGACCTGAAATTGGGGTGGCATCCACTAAAGCATTTACCACTCAAATTACTGTACTGTCCTTGATAGCCCTGAGATTGGCAAGAGCTAAAGGTACCATTTCTAGTTCCGACTTCCGTCATCATTTAATTGAATTGGAACTCATTCCTGAAAAAGTACAAAAGGCATTGGAGTCTGATGAAATTGTTAAAAAAATTGCAGATATCTACAAAGATTCCAAAAACTGCCTTTACCTAGGAAGAGGATACAATTTCCCTGTTGCATTGGAAGGCGCTCTGAAACTTAAAGAGATTTCGTACATACATGCAGAGGGCTACCCTGCAGCGGAAATGAAGCACGGTCCAATTGCCTTGATAGATGAAAACATGCCAATTGTTGTTATTGCTACCAAAAAAGGACATTATGAAAAAGTGGTAAGTAACATACAAGAAATTAAATCAAGAAAAGGAAAAATCATAGGAATTGTAATGGAGGGTGACGAGAGTGTTAAGGAATTGGCTGATCACGTCATTGAAGTTCCTGAAACTTTAGAGTCTTTATCACCGTTATTAACCACTATTCCACTTCAATTACTATCGTACCATATAGCCGTAATGCTAGGAAAAAATGTGGATCAACCACGAAATTTAGCAAAATCGGTGACCGTGGAATAACAAAAACATCTAGGTTAAACCTAAAAAACCTCTAAGAATGCAATATGAATTTAGCATTTTTAGAGGTTTTTTTTATCTATTTACCATTATCTGATATGCTTTTTTGCTAAAAATTACTATGCACGCATAGTTTTCTAACAATTCCTCATTGAAAGTTCTCCAAGATTATATATATTGCCACCACTAATAACTAATTCTTAATAATGAAAACACTCCCTAAGATTCTCATGCTGCTTTTTTGTGCCTTTTCGTTTGCACAAACAACCGTATCAGGAAAAATTACCGACCAAAATGGACAACCACTCCCTGGAGCGAACATCATCGCCATTGGTTCCTCCGAAGGTACCATATCAGATTTTGATGGTAATTATTCCTTTGTTGTGAATCAACAACCTCCATTTAGCATCCAAGTGAGTAGCGTTGGATTTCAAAGTGTCACTAAAGAAGTTACTACCAACCCTCAAACCATAGACATTATTTTAACCGAAGGAACAGAACTGGATGAAATAGTCATTTCTGCCTCAAGAACACCAGAACGTATTTTTGAATCCCCTGTAACGGTAGAGCGCTTCGGTTTGAAAGAAATTAAAAACACAGCTTCTGCCGATTTCTATGACGGTCTTGAAAACTTAAAAGGTGTGGATATCAACACCAACAGTTTAACTTTTAAAGCCATTAATACGAGAGGTTTTGCCACTTTCTCCAATACCCGATTCATGCAGTTGGTGGACGGAATGGACAACTCTACTCCTGCCCTTAACTTCCCAATCGGAAATTTGGTTGGGATGAACGAAACCGATATTCAAAGTGTAGAATTATTACCGGGAGCTGCTTCCGCATTATACGGGGCCAACGCCTTTAATGGTATTTTGTTCATGCGCAGTAAAAATCCATTTGACCACCAAGGCATTAGTGGGTATTACAAACAAGGAATCACTTCTCAGGATGCCGCTGGAGATAACACCTACCGTGATGCAGGAATTAGAGCAGCCTACAAATTCAGTGACAAATTTGCTGCAAAGGTGAATTTTGGTTGGTTAAAAGGTACTGATTGGGTTGCCAACAACTACGAAGGGAAACCAGGTACTGGAGCCACTAGAGAAAGCGTTGGTTATGACGGATATAATATTTATGGAGATGAAGTTTCTACAAATATCAGAGATGTTGCCATTGCCTTGGTTGGATTAGGTATCCTTCCAAGTGGAGCAGAAGCTTTGGTGCCTTCGGTAGATGTAAGTAGAACTGGATATGAAGAACGTGACCTTACTAATTATAATGCAGAAAGCATCAAGGCCGATTGGGGATTGTATTTCAGACCTATGGCTGATGATTTTGAAATTGCCTATGTTGGTAAAGTTGGAACAGGTTCAACTATTTATCAAGGGACTAATAGATATACCATTGACAACTTCTTCCAACAACAACACAAATTGGAAGTTCGCAACAACAACTTCTTTGTAAGAGGTTATGTAGTATCCGATAAAGCTGGAGATTCTTACGATATGGTTTTCACGGGAATCAATATTAACAGAGCGTGGAAAGACGATCAAACTTGGTTTGGAGAATATACTGGAACCTATGTACAGGCCACCTTGGCTGGAGCTACCAATGAACAAGCCCATGCCATTGCACGTGCTCAAGCCGATACAGGCAGATATGAACCAGGGTCTCCTGAATTCCAAGCGGCCTTCAACAGAAGTATCAGCGATCCAAACTTAAGTACTGGATCAAAATTTCAGGATGCTTCCAAATATTACCATGCAGATGCCAACTATAACTTTACTCATTTATGGGATGTTGTAGAAATTCAAGTTGGAGGTTCTTACAGACAATACAACTTAAATTCTTTTGGAACTATCTATACCGACTATGACGGAGCCATTGATTATTCTGAGTTTGGGGTTTATACGCAAATGCAGAAACTTTTCAAATTCAATAACGATATGTCCTTAAAATTAACAGGGTCCATTCGCTATGACAAATCAGAATTCTTTGACGGCTTTCTATCTCCAAGGTTATCGGCAGGGTTAACACTACACGAAGACCATAACATTCGTGCCTCCGTACAAACAGGATTCAGAAACCCAACTACACAGGATTTATTCATTGGATTGGATGCCGGACGCGCTGTTTTGGTGGGTGCCGCCCCAGACAATTTAGACCGTTACTCTAGAGATTATGCCATTAGTGCTTCAGGACAATTATTAGGGCAACCTTCCAATATTACGCAAACAGGAGCGGCAGCCTATAACAACTCTTACTCAGCATCTTCAGTACAAGCCTTTGGACAAGCCGGTAATCCTGCCCTATTGGAAATAGGAAATCCAGACTTAGTAAAACCAGAACGTGTTACTTCCTTTGAAGTTGGCTACCGTGGTAAATTGGAAAAGAACATTATCGACTTAAGTGTTTACTACAATCGATATAAAGACTTTATTTCAAATGAAAATGTAGTGGCGCCTCTTTATGGAGAAGTTGGTGACAACGGACTTTCCATTGCAGCCATTGCAAATGGTGATTACAATGTATACCAAACCTATACCAATTCAGAAGCTGATGTGAATTCTTATGGAGGTTCTCTTGGGATTTCTACCAAAATATTTGGTGATTTCGATTTAGGAGGAAGCTATACTTACACCAAACAAGATTTTGATCAAGCAGCCTATCCAGATTTCAGAACCAATTTCAACACTCCAGAGCACAAGGTAAAGGCCTCTTTTGGACACACAGATTTATTCAAAAACTTTGGATTTAATCTAGCTTGGAGATGGAGCGATGACTACTACTGGCAAGCAACTTTTGGTGACGGCGCTATTCCAGCATACCACACCTTAGATGCTCAAGTTAATTATAGAGTACCTTCCATTAAATCCAGTTTCAAAGCAGGAGCCACCAACCTATTGGGCGATGAGTACTTTACTGCCATTGGTACAGGATACATAGGATCTATGTACTACGTTTCATGGACCATCAATAACCTATAAAAATTACCAAACATTTTAATATGAATACAAAATATATATGGTTGCTCGCCATCTCCTTAGGATTCATGGCCTGCGACAGTGACGACACAATAGCGCCTTCTACAGAACCCCTACCGGAATTAACCGCGGGAGAAGCCGACTTTTCAAATTACGTTTCTTTAGGAAACTCATTAACCTCTGGTTATACCGATGGAGCCCTATTTATAGCCTCTCAAGAGAACTCCTTCCCGAACATTTTGGCCTCGCAATTCAGTTTGGCAGGTGGCGGAAGTTTCACCCAACCTTTAATGAACGACAATTACGGTGGTTTGGCCCTAGCAGGCAACCGTATTGCCTCCCCAAGATTGGTGTTTGGCGGGGCTGGACCCGTACCTTTAGAGTCGGTGATTGGGCCAGTAACCGTCACTACGGATATTGCTACCAACAATCCAACTGGTCCTTTCAACAATATGGGAGTTCCAGGGGCAAAAAGTTTTCACCTTTTGGCTCCGGGTTATGGAAATTTAGCCAACCTTTCAGCAGGATTGGCGAATCCTTATTTTGTAAGAATGACGGGAGCCACTCCAGATGCAAGTGTTATTGAAATGGCCATGGCTCAAAACCCATCCTTCTTTACTATGTGGATTGGAAACAATGATGTTTTGGGATATGCTTTAAGTGGTGCCGATGGGTCCTCACCTATCACAGACCAGGCAACCTTTGATTATGCCATCTCTACGTTGGTGACCACATTAACCTCAGGAGGAGCCAAAGGGGTGGTTGCAAACATTCCGGACATCACAACAATTCCTCATTTCACAACTGTTCCTTACAATCCGCTGGATCCTTCCAACCCTGATTTCGGGCCACAAATTCCGACCTTGAATGCTATTTTTGGTGCTTTAAACCAAGTTTACGTAGCTATTGGTGCTTCTGAAAGAGCCATTGTGTTTTCAGAAACAGAAGCAAGTGCCGTAGTGATTAAGGACGAAAGCTTAGAAGATATTTCATCTACTATCACGGGAGCCTTAATGGCCAGCCCAACTTTCCCTGCATTCATAGGCCAATTTGGACTTCCGGAGGAAGCAGCTCCATTGGTAGCCGCCTTATTAGGACAAACCTACGGACAGACAAGACAAGCCAACGAAAATGATTTATTTGTGTTGACCAGTAGTACTGTAATTGGCACAGTGAATACCTCTTATGCCGGAGCTTTAATGGCGCAAGGATTACCTCAAGCTTTAGCTGGACAGTTTTCAATAGAGGGGATCACCTTACCTTTGGAAGACAAATGGGTATTGATTCCAACAGAGCAAACCGAAATAGCAACTGCCACCAATAGTTTTAACGCCACCATTCAAACGGCGGCCTCTTCTGCCGGCTTGGCAATGGTTGATGCCAACGCTATGTTACATCAATTGGCCAACGGCGGTTTAACAGACGGCGATTTTACCTTAAACGCCAATTTGGTAACTGGAGGCGCTATGTCCTTGGATGGCGTGCACCTAACCTCTAGAGGTTATGCAGCAATAGCAAATGCCTTCCTAAAGGCCATTGACCAAACTTACGGATCTAACTTTGAAGCTTCCGGAAATTTAGTTGATATAGGAAACTTCCCAACAAACTACGCTCCTACACTTCAATAATATAGCTAAGAATTTTCATAAAAAACGCCTACTTGTCTCAGGATTGCAAGTAGGCGTTTTTTTATCCCGAAAAACCTAAAAAAATGGCTTTATTATTAAATTAAAAAAATATATCTTTGCAGCGCAAAAAACGGGGAGCTCACATTTGTGCCTTATCCTTGTTTTTCAGTATTAAAATATCTAAACATTAAACATATAAGTAATGTCAAAAGTTACAGGTAAAGTTGCACAGATTGTAGGACCGGTTATCGATGTTGAATTCGGTGCTGATTCAGAACTTCCAAAAATTTACGATTCGTTAGAGATTAAGAGACCTGATGGTTCCACTCTTGTTCTAGAAGTACAGTCTCACATTGGTGAAGATACTGTTAGAACAATTGCGATGGATTCATCTGATGGTTTGAGCAGAGGGACAGAAGTTATCGCTACTGGTGCTCCTATCCAAATGCCAATTGGAGATGATGTTTACGGACGTTTGTTTAATGTAATTGGAGATGCTATCGACGGTCTTGGTGATTTGCCAAAAGCTGGAACATCTGGTTTGCCAATTCACAGAGAGGCTCCAAAATTTGAAGATTTATCAACTTCTACTGAAGTATTATTTACAGGGATTAAAGTAATCGACTTGATTGAGCCTTACGCAAAAGGAGGTAAAATTGGATTATTTGGTGGTGCCGGTGTAGGTAAAACAGTATTGATTCAGGAGTTGATTAACAATATTGCAAAAGGTCACGGTGGTTTATCAGTATTTGCTGGTGTAGGTGAAAGAACTCGTGAAGGAAATGACCTTTTGAGAGAGATGTTAGAGTCTGGAATTATCCGTTACGGTGAAGACTTCATGCACTCTATGGAAGATGGTGGATGGGATTTATCTAAAGTAGATAAGTCTAAAATGAAAGAATCTAAAGCAACTTTCGTATTCGGACAGATGAACGAGCCACCAGGAGCACGTGCACGTGTTGCTTTGTCTGGTTTAACAATTGCTGAGTACTTCCGTGATGGCGCTGGCGATGGACAAGGAAAAGATGTATTGTTCTTCGTAGATAACATCTTCCGTTTTACACAAGCTGGTTCTGAGGTATCTGCACTTCTTGGACGTATGCCATCTGCGGTAGGTTACCAACCAACATTGGCAACTGAAATGGGTGCGATGCAAGAGCGTATTACTTCTACCAAAAAAGGATCTATTACATCTGTACAGGCGGTTTACGTACCTGCGGATGACTTAACTGACCCGGCACCTGCAACAACGTTTGCCCACTTGGATGCTACAACGGTATTGTCTCGTAAAATTGCTGAGCTTGGTATCTACCCTGCGGTAGACCCATTAGATTCTACTTCTAGAATTCTTACTGCTGAAATTTTAGGAAATGAGCACTACAACTGTGCACAACGTGTAAAAGAGTTATTGCAACGCTATAAAGAATTACAAGACATTATCGCCATCCTTGGTATGGAAGAATTGTCTGAAGAAGATAAATTGGCTGTATCTCGCGCAAGACGTGTACAACGTTTCTTGTCTCAGCCTTTCCACGTAGCAGAACAGTTTACTGGAATTCCTGGAGTATTGGTAGATATTAAAGAAACTATCAAAGGGTTTAACATGATTATGGACGGTGAATTGGATCACTTACCAGAAGCAGCGTTCAACCTTAAAGGAACTATCGAGGAAGCTATCGAAGCTGGAGAAAAAATGCTTGCTGAAGCTTAATAAAACACTAAACTATGTATTTAGAAATAGTATCGCCAGAAGCTACATTGTTCAGTTCAGAAGTGGACTCAGTAGTGTTGCCTGGAGTTGATGGTGAATTCCAAATGTTGCAAAACCACGCGCCTATTATCTCGTTGTTGCAACAAGGCATCATCAAAATCCATACGCACACCAAAAGTCAACCTGGATTTAAGGAATTGCCTGCCGAAATCATCCCTTTACATACAGATGATAAGGTCTTGACCTTAAAAATAGATTCTGGAACTGTTGAAATGAAAGACAATAAAGTAATCATTCTTGTTGAAAAATAAGATTCAGAAACTTAAATATAAAAAAGCCAAACAGTATTGTTTGGCTTTTTTGCTTTTATGACTCAGTTCATAAAATTTAATCCTCCACATACTCCAAAATATCGCCTGGTTGACAATCGAGTTCTCTGCAAATGGCTTCCAAAGTCGAAAACCGAATTGCCTTGGCTTTGCCAGTTTTTAAAATTGAAAGATTAGCCGTGGTAATCCCAATAGCCTCTGCAAGCTCATTACTTTTCATTTTACGCTTGGCCAACATCACATCTACATTCACAATAATCCCCATCCCTAAACTGTTAATTCATTTTCCTCTTTAGCAGCTTTGGCTATTTTAAACAACTCACTTAAAACCATAAAAAACAATCCAATACATATAATAGGAATAAAAGAACTGGCAGTTGTAGAAGATACAAACTCTATTCTCCTTTTTACAATTGCTGAAAACAATAATAGCGGAACTACAGAAACCATACCACTCATCACAAAAAGCTTTCCTATAATACTAAAGTTCTTTATAACATACCCATCAAAAGGCTTTAATAATTTAAAATAGTACAAAACCTTATCAAATAGATAAACAGCCCTAACAAACATGGCAAAGGAAACTATTGCCAAAAAAGCCAAAATGTATTCTACATATGTAGAGCCATAAGTTCCAATAGGATCGCCATGTACCTTGATAAAAAAGTCAGCATTTCCAGTGTATAAAAAATTGATATACGCAATTATAAGTAATACCAAGGTTAACGCCCCAAAAAACCATAAATACCAAATTAAGGTCTTTAAAATATTCAATTTTCTCATTCAGTCAATTCTTTCAAACAAACTTATACAAAATTATCGTTTTTCAATAATTTTTAACCGTAAAAAGATAAAATATAGTTAAACCACCTCATCATAGGCCCTTTTCAATTGTTCCACAACAAATTGAATTTCTTCTTGATTTAGATGCCCAAAGCCGAACCTAATGGCACAAGTTTCTACATCTTGATACAAAATGGTTTTTGGCAAAAACAAATCATGCTTTTCAGCTTGTTCGGATAATTTTACCAAAGAAATTTTGGATTTGAATTCCAACCAAATGGCCAAACCTCCTGTTGGAATCTCATAAGAAATGCCATCCTTAAAATGAATCTTCAACAAATTACACAAACAATCACGCCGTTGTTTATAAACAATGACATTCTTTTTAATCAATCGGTACATTTCCCCTTCACTAATCAATTCCGAAAGCATTTGCTCCTGAATTAAATCACCTTGACGATCCAATAATTGCAAATAGTTTTTTGCCTCCAAAATCAAGTTCTCAGGAGCTACTACAAAGCCTGTTTGAAAACTAGGGAACAAGGACTGCCCCAATTTCCCCAAATAAATCACCAAGCCATTGGCATCGGCGCTAGCCATAGGTAACATGGCAGAGCCTTCAAATTGGAAATCGTAATCATAATCATCCTCGATAATTGCAAACTGATATTCTTTGGCCAACTCCAAAAGCTTTAAACGACGCTCTGCACTCAAAGTTTTAGTGGTTGGATAGTGTCGATGAGCACACACATATACACAGCGAATACTTCGTTTTATAAAATGAGTCCTAATATAATCTACGTCCAAACCATATTCGTCCACAGGAATTGTCCTTATAACAGCACCGGCCTGCTGAAAAATCATGTTGGAAGCATAATTACTCAACTGCCCTACCAACACCAGATCCCCTTGATTCATCAAAAGCTGAGAAACGATGTACAGGCTCATTTCGGTACTTCGGGTACTCAACAAATTGTTTGGTTGAATATGGAATCCCCTAGTTGCATTTAAATAATTACACAATTGGGTTTCAAATAATGAAGCCGACAATTCACTTGTATGATTCCATTTTGCGATTAAGGACTTCCGCTTCATAGCCGCACTGTACCATCTTGTAAATTGATGGACGGGATGCAGCCTCAAATCAGGTTGCCCGTCATTAATGGTGTATTTCGCATTGGTTTCCTGAGCCGTGGATGCCAAATGAAACGACTGTTGAAATGGAAACCCAGTTGTTTTTGAATAGTTATAAACCTGGTCAATTTGCTGCGCCGAAGCTTTAATGGGAGCCGTTCGTTGTTCTGGTAACAATACAAAGGTTCCTTTATTGGGAAGAATCTCTACCCAACCCTGCGAGGCCAATTCGTCATAAACCGCTACAGCCGTATTCCTATGGATACCGAAAATTTGACTAAAACTTCGCGTTCCAGGCAATGCCGTTCCTTTGGAAAGATACCCCCTCTGAATGGCATTGATAATTTGTTGTGCTATTTGAATATAAACAGCTGTTGAACTTGATTTTTCAAAAAAAATCAGCTGTTTTAAGAGGTCATTAACCGGACTATTCATAGTTTTAAAACTGGACTAGTTTACTCGTCCGGAAAGTTACGACTTTTGCAGTCTTAAATTACATCATTTCATGAAAACCAAATTATTGTCATCAGCATTGATATTGTCAACCTTTATGGCAACTGCCCAAGTGGAACCTGTAAAAATGGATTCCCTAGACGAAGTCATCATTACCTCTACGCGTATTGACCTTCCCTTTAAAGAAAACTCAAGAACCATTACTGTAATCACCTCAAGAGACATTAAAGAAAGCCCCGCCACCAATCTTCCCGATTTATTACAACAAGTAGCCGGAGTGGATGTTCGTCGTCGTGGAACTTTTGGTTCCCAAGCAGACCTTTATATTCGTGGAGGCAGTTTTGACCAGACCTTGTTGTTAATTGATGGTATTAAATTGGAAGATGCCCAAACGGGGCACCATAGTATGAACTTGGCCTTGCCCCTAGAAGTAATTGAACGCATCGAAATCATCAAAGGGCCTGCCGCTAGAGTATTTGGCCAAAATGCCTTTACCGGAGCAGTCAATATCGTTACCAAAAAATCTATGGACAACCGAGTAGATTTAGGGGTGCAAGCAGGCTCTTTCGGACAAAAAAATGCTTCGGTAACAGTAGGCAGCGAACTTAACAATACCTCACACATCATTCACTATTCAAGAAATACGTCTGAAGGCTATCGCCATAACACCGATTATGACAACCAAAATTACTTTTTGAAAAGCAGCTTCAATAAAAACCATATGCCAATCGATTTAATTGCCACATTCCAAGAACGTGATTTTGGCGCCAACGGATTTTATGCCTCCCCTTCGGCAATTAATCAATATGAAGAAACTCAAGCTAGTTTGGTTGGCCTATCCTCTACTTACAGAAATAATAGCCTAACTCTTAAACCTAGATTGTATTGGAGACGCAACCAAGACATGTACTTATATACAAGAACCAATCCTGAAGGCTACCGAAACTTACACCAAACCAATAAAATTGCTGCGGAACTTCACGGTTCTTATAACACCAAGATTGGAACTACCGGTTTTGGAGTGGATTTAGCTCAAATCTACCTCTCAAGTAACAATCTTGGAAAGCGTGATCGTTTTATGACCAACTTATTTTTGGAGCATCGTTTCAAATTTTTCAACAACAAATTTGACGTGACTCCTGGAGTGGCAGTAACCTATTTTTCCGATTTCAAATTCCATGCATTTCCTGGGGTAGATGTAGGGTATTCTGTTTCCGAGCAATTAAAGCTATATGGAAACATTGGGTATACTTACCGTATTCCAACCTACACCGATTTGTACTACAGCGACCCAACAACTTTAGGAAATGACCAATTGGATCCTGAAGAGGCCATTGCAGAGGAGATAGGGATTAAATTCCTAGGAAAATCCATCAATGCCTCTGTGGCGTTCTTTAACAGAGATTCCCAAAAACTTATTGATTATGTTAAAGTAAACGAAGACGATCTTTGGCAAGCAGAGAATATCCGAGATTTGAACACCAAAGGTTTTGAAGCTAACCTCAACTATCATTTTGAGATTTCAGGACTCACACAACACATCGACCTTGGCTATACCTTTATAGAAGATGAAATTAAAGATTTGGATATCGACTATTCAAGATATTCTATCAACTCTTTGAAACATCAAGTAACAGCAACCTATCGAGGTCATTTCTTTAAAATAGTTCAGCCTAGTTTGGCCTATAAATACGCCGAACGCACCTCCGGACAAGCCTATACTGTCTTTGATGTAGGACTTACAGTGAGTATTCAACAATTGGACTTGTCTTTTTACGCCAACAACATTTTCAATGAAAAATATTACGAAACTAACTTAGTACCAATGCCTAAAGGCAATGTACTGTTCGGGGCAACTTATCATTTCAATTAAGGATCAAAGCAAGTTTTCAACAATAGCAAAAGTATGAATATCATGTCCTAACGTTTTCTTAACTTTAGACGTTAACTATTCATACTTTTCTATTGAAGCTTCATAACATTCCTCGCATAAAAACAATAACCAAAGAGGACTTTATTGCAAACTACTTCAAGCCACAGAAACCTGTGGTTATTGAATCTTTAACTGAAGATTGGCCGGCCTATTCCAAATGGTCGCTCGAGTATATGAAATTGGTTTCGGGAGACAAAACGGTTCCCCTTTACGATGATCGCCCAGTACATCATGAAGATGGTTTCAACCAGCCCCATGCCACTATGAAAATGGCCGAATACATCGACCTTTTAAAAAGTGAACCCACCAAATACCGCATTTTCCTTTGGAACATTCTCAAAGAAGTCCCAGAACTACAAAGTGATTTCTCCTTTCCAGATTTTGGTATTAAGCTTATGAAGAAGCTGCCAATGTTATTTTTTGGAGGAGAGAATTCGCATACATTTATGCACTACGATATTGATTTAGCCAACATTTTTCATTTTCATTTTGAAGGCTCAAAACAAATCATTCTGTTTAATCAAAAGCAAAACAAGTATCTCTATAAAATTCCTTACTCCTTAATCACCAGGGAGGATATCGATTTTTCAAATCCAGATTTCAACCAATGGCCTGCTCTAAAAAATGTGGAAGGCTATACTACCCAATTAAAACATGGAGAGGTATTGTACATGCCCGAAGGCTACTGGCACTACATGAAATATTTAACACCTGGATTTTCCATGAGTTTACGTGCTATCCCAAGACATCCCAAAAATTTAGGAACAGCTATATACAACGTCTTTGTCTTACGACATTTAGACAATTTAATGAGACGCTTGCAAGGACAAAAATGGATTGACTGGAAAAACGAACAAGCCATTACAAGGACCCATAATAGAATAAATCTAAACGTATAACTTCGTCTAGGTTATACTATATTTGCGCACACAAAAAAACCAAATAACATGAAAAATATCATTTTGGCGGCATTTTTGTTATGCGCCACACTAACCTACTCGCAAGCCTTTCAAGGCAAAGGTGACAAAAAATTCCAAATTGGAGCCAATTTTCAAGATAACGCAACAGGAATCAATGCTACCTATGACTTCGGTTTAGGAGAAAATATCTCTTTAGGATTTGCCTCGACATACGCTTTGGATGTGCCAGAAGACCTTGACGCTGATTTTATAGACCGTTTTGATGCTAAAGCAAGATTTAATGCACATTTGGGAAATGTTATCAACATTCACGAAGATTTCGATTTATACCCTGGACTGGATTTTAGTTTAAAGAATTTTGGAGGGCACTTAGGAGCTCGTTATTTCTTTACATCTGGTTTTGGTGTATATACCGAGGCTACCTACCCTATTGCTTTTTACGATACTGGCGATTTAACACCTGCCGAGAAATTACACAATCAATTTACCATTAGCTTTGGAGCTTCCTTCAATCTGTAAATTGAAGTAACAAATCATATATATAAAAAAAGGCTGTTTAGAGAACAGCCTTTTTTTATTTGATCAATTCATTTACCTTTTCATAGACCAAATGAGATTCCCAACCACGGTACAGCAGGTAGTCTGCTAACTTTTTCTTTTTCTTAAAAGTATTGGTTTCTCTGATAGTTTCGTATTTCTTTTCTGCCAAGCTATTAAACACTTCAAAATATTCCTGCTCATCAATTTCTTTTAAGGCCGTGTTGATATTATAAGAAGAAATCTCCTTTGCTTTGAGTTCATTCTTCAATCTATTTCTTCCCCATTTCTTGATTCGGAACTTCCCTCTCACAAAACTTTTCGCAAAGCGTTCTTCACTTAAGAATTTATGTTCAAGCAAGTGTACCACGATATGATCTATAGCCTCTGGAATCATATGCATTGTTCGTAATTTTTGAACAACTTCCTTATGGCAACGCTCCTGGTAGGCGCAATAATGCTCCAACTTTTTAACCGCTTCCTCAACCGTATAAGTTTTGTGTGTTTGCATGTTTCAAAAATAAAAACAATTAAACAAATCACCGAAAACACTCAACTAACTGAATATTAGATATTTTCATTATATTTAAGTCTTCTTTTTTAACCAACCAATTAATTAATCCGTAATGACAAAACAACCAACCCTCAGTTTTGTTGCTATCGCCTTTTTGGCAACATATAGTTTTGGACAATTAGAAATCAACTCAACTGGTGTCTCATACACAATTGATTTTGACAACACCGTGACCAATGTAAACAGCAATGCCTTTACTGGTAGTGGCTGGTCTCCTAACCCCAACAGTGGACAATTAGATTCCGATGCCTGGTCCCATACTGGAAACAGTGATGGAAATCTAAGCTTTGGAGATACTGGAGATTCAGGAGATTATGCTAGAGGCACTTCTGCTTATGGCGAATCAACAGGAGGTTGGTATGCCTTTAGTAATAATGGCGATATCGCATTAGGAATTCAACCCGGTGGCAGCGATTGGACTCCAGGAAACCTAACACTGCGCATTCAAAATAACACAGGTGACCTTATTAATTCTTTGGAATTGACTTACGACATTCTCTGTTTTAATGACCAAGAACGAAGCAATAGCTTCAATTTCTCACATTCCGATGATAACTCAACATATACCAATGAAACAACACTGGACTACAATTCTCCACAAGCAGCAACCGATGTTTTAATAACGTCCCAAAAAAGTATCACTCTCACAGGTTTGGCTATTGCAAATGGTTCCTTTTATTATTTGCGTTGGAGTGGCGATGACATTTCGGGCTCAGAATCTAGAGATGAATTTGCCATAGACAACATTTCAATTACAGCCTTTAGTGGAAGCCCTAATCCTGAATTGAAACTCTTGGACGCCGATGCCAATCCGCAAAATTGCGGCTACACTATGGACTTTGGGAGTACAGAAAGTAACAATGGCTATACAGATGTCAATTTCACCATTGAAAATATTGGCAATGCCGATTTGGAAATTAGCAATTTTAACCTAACAGGGGATTTTTCAATTATTGATCCCATAACCCTTCCAAGTGTTACAACGCCTCTTGTGGTCAATCCAAGCTCCAGCACTACTGTTACTGTAAGATTTTCACCTCTAAGTGATGGGATTTTAAATGGTACTTTAGAAATCGTTAATAATGATGCCAATGAAAGCAATTGCGTAATCAATTTATTAGGAGAAGGCTATACGCCCGCTCCAAATATTATTGTGAGAGGTGTGATTGGCGCCAATCCCACCATTGCTAATGGTAGCACCACAACTTCTGGATTAAACAATACCCTTTTCGCATCACAAACCATCAATTCCGGGAGTCAAACCAAGAGTTTTCGCATTGCAAACGAAACTGGCAGTGACGCTCTTGAAGTTTCCAACATTTCCCTTTCTGGAGATACGGCCGATTTCTATGTAACGGCCTCCACGCCCTACGTCATTTCCATTGGCAGCTTTGCAGACTTCAGCATTACCTTTCAACCCACAACAGATTCGGGGACCAGAAGCTGCTTAGTTTCCATTGCAAATTCCGATCCCAACAAAAACCCTTATACGTTTACGATTGAAGGCACGGCAACCTGTCCTTCTACAAGTGGCACAATTTCCCCTACCGAAGGTCCTATTGGAACAGAGGTCTCTATAAGTTCCACAAATAATCTTTTGGGAGCCACTGCATCCCTTAACGGCACATCTCTTCCCATAGTTTCAAACTCTTCTGAAGAACTAACAGTTAGCATCCCATCGAACGTAACCATAGGTGGTCCCATCAGTGTAGAATTGGCCAGTGGTTGTATCTTCAGCAATACATTTACGCTTATTGACCAATCAATCTCTGGATGTGACACCAGTAATTCGGCAAATTTGGACAACCTGTTCATTAGTCAAGTAACGGATTCACCAACCGGAAGTTTATCTTATGTGGAATTATACAATGCTACCAATTCCGATATTGATTTTTCATCTACCAATTACAGTTTGAGAATCTATAACAATGGGAACACCTCCAGCTACAATACTATTTCTTTAAACTCTGGGACAATCCTTCAAGATAGCACTTTTGTTATTGTTATGGGAACCACGGACACCCAATGTGCTGCCGATGGCGCCGATGGATCTTTGGCTGAATTGGAAATTACCACAGTGGGTGTGAGCATTAATTTCCATAAAGACTACAATACCAGTATTGGCCATGATTTTATTGGACTTTATGAAGACAGTTCTTTAATAGATGCTTTTGGTGTTTTTGGGGACCAAACTTGGGCCTACGGATTGTGGCTTGGAGAAAGTGGCGCCACTTTTGAACGTATTGCTTCTTTGTCTTTACCTAATGCTACATTTAGTACTTCAGATTGGAACATTTCCAATTGGGAAGATTGTAATGATGTAGATTATTCCGATATCGGAAACTATGATTTTTCTACGGGCATACCTCCTACCGTGAACACTATTTACGCCACGAGTTTAGGATGTACTTCATCCTCCATAACTGTAGAGGCAACGGAAGGCTACAATGAAATGGATGATACTAATAACCTGACTTATCAATGGTATTACAATTCTCCATCCCAGTCTGATTGGATTCCACTTACCAACAATACCATCTATTCAGGAACGATTTCAAACACTCTTATTATTTCGGATAATACAACACTCGAAGGCTCACAATACTATTGCCAAGTTATGGAAAGCGGCACCACCTGTTACCAAAACTCTAGCGCCATTGCTATCCCTTCCACTACCGCTATTTGGGACGGTAGCTCATGGTCGTCTACTCCTACTGCAGACAAAGCGGTTATTATAAATGCAGATTATGACACTGGAACTAACCTTAACGGACAAACCAGTTTCGAAGCCTGTAGCCTAATTGTAAATTCAGAATATACGCTTACCATTGCCAACAACACCTATGTAGAGGTGACAAATGATTTAACGGTAAATGGCAATATCATTGTAGCTTCTCAAGGTGCTTTTGTCCAACTCAATGACGATGGAATTATTGAGGGAGACGTATTGAATGATCCTTCAAAAATAACAGTCGAAAAATTTACCGCTCCAATGAACCATTGGTATGAATACACCTATTGGAGCTCTCCTGTTACCAATGAACAAATCCAAACTGGTCTAGCCGAATCTTCAGTGAATAGACGCTATAAATTTACCGCCGAGAATTATTTGGATGCTACTATGGAATCCAACAATGACAACAGTGCATCGCCTGGCCAAGATGGCATTGACGACGATGGCAACGATTGGACATGGGTTCCAGGTTCTGAGTTAATGGAAATTGGCAAAGGTTATGCTTCCACCCATAATGCAGGACTATTCAACAGCACACTAGGAACTCCTCCCTTTCAATTCAAATATACCTTTGAAGGCCCATTCAACAATGGCAGTATTGAAGTAGATATTTATAGAAATGACACAGAACTTAACGATGACAATTGGAATCTTATAGGCAATCCGTACCCTTCTGCCATTAGCGTGGAAAAGTTCTTTGAAGAAAACCATCTTACAGGAAAAATAGCTGGAGCGATATATTTATGGTCGCAAAACACAGCGCCTTCAAGCTCCGCCAATGGAAATGAAAGCCAAAACTTTTCACAAGCCGATTATGCCATTATTAATATGTCTGGACAAACGGCTGGCGGAGATGGCGTTTCCCCACTAGTTGGCACTGATAACGACAGATACATTCCTTCTTGCCAAGGTTTTTTCGTTACAATGAGTAACGATGCAGAAGCAACGGACACGAACCCAATTTACAGTACCCAGATTACATTCAACAACGACATGAGGGTTCGGGACACGAATGGCAACAGTCAGTTTTTTAGAACTGCCAATAACACTCCCAATGAAAGACTATGGTTGAATATGACTTCAAGTGAAAATAGTTTTAGTCAAATTTTGATTAGCTATCTCGAAGGCGCTACTAATGGCTTTGATGGCATGTCCTATGATGCCCCTAGGCAAACGTACAATGTGTATACTTCTTTTTATTCTATAGTTGAGGGTATGGATAAAGATTTAGCCATTCAAGGGAAATCCCCAACAAGTTTAAATTTGGAAGAAGTGATTCCTTTGGGATTTCAAACTATGGCCCCATCATCAACCCAATTCACAATTAGTATAGCTCAAATAGAAGGTACATTTATGGAGTCAAATACTATTTATTTGAAGGATAATTTGCTCAACATTACGCATGATCTTTCTGAAGCCAATTATTCGTTCACTTCGGAAATCGGAACTTTTAACAATAGGTTTGAAATTGTATTCACATCCAATACTCTGTCAACAAACGATTACTTTGCAAACCCTAGCCAATTATCAGTTTTTGAGCTTCAAAATGACGAAGTTAAATTCAAACTAAACGATGACCAATTACAAATCATCAAAGTTGAAATTTCAGACATGTTGGGGAGAAAAATTTATCATTTGAAAGGAATTAATCATGGTGAAATTTATAATTTATCACAATTAAGCACAGCATCCTATATTGCCAAAATCAGCTTATCCAACGGGCAAACTCTGAACAAAAAATTTATAAAACGTTAAATTTCACTTTTTATTAAACCTAAACACCCATTAGTTGAAAACCTGATTTAATACTGTTAATGATTTCGGCTTTCTGAAATCACCTAAATGCAATTCATAATACAACAACAGCATATTCAAGAAGGATTGACGCTGTTTCGAGTTCAGTTTCACATTGGAAAGGCCTTCAAAATTTGTATTCAACAACTGTTTTAAAATACTTAGGTTTTCATCAGATATTGAATAGATTCCGTCATTATGACTTTCAAACAAACCATTACTTAGGTTAAAATAAGGCTGAGAACTATTGGAAATATCTGGATAAAAGCCCAAATGCCTAGTCAATTGTAACAGAAACAACAAATGAAAATTGGAAAATTGGGTTTCGTGATCTAATAACAGTAGGGAATTTTCCAAATAGTTATAAAGAGCTTCATTAGGCTCTTCCTCTCTTAAAGCAGTAGAAAGTACTTCCGCTAAAAACATCACAATAGCCCCCTTAAGGAGATTTGTGTGTAGTGACGCATAGGAGTGCTCTACTTTTATATCTTTGACGGTTTGAAGCGAATGATTGGGCTTGTAGTCTTCATCAATTTGGAGCTGAGACAACATTTGAAAATAAGCAACTTTAGAGTTCCCTTTTTTACTTTTAAAAACACCTCGCAAAATATAGCTCACGGTCCCTCTATTATACGTATAGCATTTCACGATCAAATCGTGGTCCCGGTATCTAAGCTTGGATAATACAATTACCTTGTTTTTAGAGAGCATTATTAATAAACTTCTATCTTACGATTAGCAACTTCAATACTTTAGTCTCAAAAGAATCCAAATCGGAAATCATGATAAGATACACCCCGGTAGCCACCACATTATTGGCAAGGTTTTTACCATTCCAAATGGCCGTTCCCCCATCTATAGCAAAATTATAACCAGCTCTAGAGGTACGCTGATTCACTCGTGATTGGGCTTCAGCTACCAAATTCCCTTCTATATCGGTAATTTTAATATTGACATTTTCAGTAAGACCTTTTATTTTAACGCCCTTAGTAATGTTATTTAGATCATCAAAACCTAGGACATTATATTCTGGTCTAACGGGATTAGGATATACAAAAGCATTTTCCAATTCATCTTCTGTTTTAGAGCCTCCCGCTAAAAAGGAAACAAGTCCTTTGTCTGTCGCAAAATAAACCCTACCATTTTCACTATCAATGGATATGTCATTAATGGCATCAGAAGGTAATGGAGAGTTGCTTTTTGTAAAATGATAAATGGTTTCCTGCCCATCCGGTGAAAAATAAAATACTCCCGAAGTTAGGGTCCCAATCCATTTGTTATTGGAACCGTCCACTTTTATATCGGTTATAAATTGGTCGGCCAGTAGTTCTTGAGGTATATCATCTTCAAGAATCACAATTTCATTAACCGTTGGATTAGGATTATCCAAAAAATTCGCCGTATTATATAATACACGCAATCCCTTAATTGTTCCTATCCATAATTGATTTCTATTATCCATGGCAAGTGCCCTAACAACTGAAGATGGCATGTTCTGTTCAAGGTTATAAACCCTATTAATTGAATTACCATTTTCATTATACCCCATAACGCCATTATGATATCCTCCAGTCCATTTGGTACCATTATTATCTATTACTAAATCTGAGTATCCCCACTCTCCACTGAATCCATCAGGAATGATTTCATTAAAACTATACGAATTCCAATCCCCTGTTGATGGATTATAAGATTTGAGAGGACTATCCACCCTACCTGTCATGGTCCATAAAATACCATTTCTATCAAATTGAGAACCACTTTGTCTGATGCTGAAATAATCAGGATTTCCCGGAATAACTAGAGATTCCAATCCGCTATTGGTATTATCTAACAATATTGTTGGCAATTCATTTTCAATCTGCAGAATTCCGTTTTGGAAAGAACTGATAAAAACCTGAGACAATTTAAATGGATTTACTGCTATGTAATTAAGATTTCTTGCTCCGAATACACTATCCTTGGAAGTATTGATCCATTCCTCCCCTTTCAAATGGCTAATTCCATATAATATAGAAGGAGAAGGGGCATAATCAACAGTAAATCCTCCAAAAGTGACCCACAAATTATTATTCCCTGCCTGAATTTTAAAAGCACTATTCCTTAAAGGTCCTCCAGGACGAATTTCAAAATAATTAGCGGGACTATTAAGTTCGGTTTGTAGTAAACCTAAACTATCGGTACCTATGTAAATATGGTTATTTGAAACTGTGGCAGCACTAAAATTAGTTGTATAAATTCCCGTGACGTTGGCATTACTAGTTAGAATAAAATTGGCATCATAAACAAATACATCTTTTTTAGTTATTACAACTAAAAACTCACCCACAGATTTCATATCCAAAGGAATATCCGTATAGGTGTATAATTGATTAAGAGTAGTTTGTTCTATCTCATAAATTGTTTTATTACTTCTAATCGTATATAGATTTTCATTTACCGAACTTATTCCAATATAATTACCGCCTACAACTGTTTGCCATTGTTGATAGTCTATTAAATTTGGATTGCTTAGCTCTGCTCTTTTTATACCCATACTACTAGAACAAGCAGCATAGATATAACCTTCATGCACTGAAACCTGGTTTACAGTTATTTGAGCACCTCCATTCCCAATGAAATAAGTATCACCAAACTCCAAATACTCTAAATCATAAATTGATATACCATAGTCGGTTGAAATATAAACTAATCCTTCGTACTCGTAAAAATCGTTAATTCGTTTTAAAGTTGGAGAAATAGTTTCCTTTTCCAGAATATCCACTACAGTTAAAATCTCATGTTCACTACCTTGCACAACCTCAATCAACCCATTTTCATATCCTACCAATAACAAATCGTAAATTTCACTATATGCTATTGTAGAAATAACGTCCCCGGATAGGCCTTCTACTGTAGTGACTGTTTCTAATTCTTGATTTGATTCATCATAAATAAAGATGGCATTCTCTGAAGCGGCATATATTTTATCATTCCCCTGTACAACGTCCTTGATATTATAATATGAGAAATGTCCTTCCCATAGCACCGAATAGTCCTGTGAAAAACAATTTATTGCAAATAAAAAAACTAACAGTTGTACAGCTTTATAAACCATCTTGAAATATTAAGGTTCAAATATATTTATTACAAACGAGAATTTAGATATAATCATATGCATAAGGGGCATAAAAAAAGCTCCCACTTTTCAGTGGGAGCTTTCTAAAATTTATTTGATTAAGGCTTATTACACCACTCCTTGAGCCAACATAGCATCTGCTACCTTAACAAATCCGGCAATGTTTGCACCTTTAACATAATCTACATAACCATCTTCTTCTTTTCCATATTCAATACATGCTTCGTGGATATTGGACATGATTTCTTTCAGTTTATTGTCAACCTCATCTCTTGTCCAATTATAACGTAAAGAGTTTTGGGTCATTTCCAAACCTGAAGTTGCCACACCACCAGCATTAGATGCCTTTCCTGGAGCGAACAGGATTTTTGCCTTGTGGAACTCAGTAATCGCCTCTTTTGTAGATGGCATATTAGCGCCTTCACTCACACATATACAACCATTTTTCAATAGCATTTTAGCATCTTCCCCATTAAGCTCGTTTTGAGTAGCACATGGTAGAGCGATATCACACGTCACTTCCCAAGGCGTTTTTCCTTCAAAGAATTTAGCATTAGGATATTCTTTTACATATTCACTAATGCGGCCTCTTTTTACATTTTTCAACTCCATTACATAGGCCAATTTATCGGCATCGATACCTTCTTCATCCAAAATATATCCAGATGAATCAGATAAGGTAACCACCTTACCACCTAACTGGGTTGCCTTTTCAGCAGCATATTGCGCAACGTTTCCTGATCCGGAGACTACTACTGTTTTTCCTTCAAAACTATCTCCTTTTGTCTGCAACATACTTTGTGCAAAGTATACGTTACCGTAACCTGTTGCTTCCGGACGAATCAAAGATCCTCCCCATGATAACCCCTTACCTGTTAGTACTCCAGAGAACTCATTTCTCAATTTTTTGTACATCCCAAATAAGAAGCCAATTTCTCTAGCTCCAACACCAATATCTCCAGCAGGGACATCAGTTTGCGGACCTATGTGACGGAACATCTCACTCATAAATGAGTGACAGAATCTCATGATTTCATTATCACTTTTTCCTTTAGGATCGAAATCACTTCCTCCTTTACCACCACCCATTGGCAACGTGGTCAAACTGTTCTTGAATACTTGCTCGAATGCCAAAAACTTCAAAATACTCATGTTTACCGAAGGGTGAAAACGCAACCCGCCTTTATAAGGGCCAATAGCCGAATTCATTTGAACTCTATACCCTCTGTTTACTTGGATTTCACCTTCATCGTCAACCCAACATACCCTAAAGGTTATCACGCGCTCAGGCTCAGCCATTCTTAAAAGAATATTTTTACCGTGGTAGATATCGTGCTCGGCAATATAAGGGATAACGGTCTCAGCAACCTCTTCTACAGCCTGTAGAAACTCAGGTTCCTGCCCATTTCTTTCTTTTATAAGGTCTAAAAATGCGTCTATTTTTTCTCTCATTATATAAAATATTTAAAATCAAAGGTTCTTTTCGAGGCGCAAAGATAGGGAATCTTTAAAAAATTAAACTTATTTTTTTGATATTCTCAAAATAAATTTAACTCAATGTTAATCTCATAATCAACACTTCAAATTGTACTTAATTACTTGTTAAAATTGATTTGTTTGTTTGTTAAAGCAGTTTTTCTATATTTGTTAACATCATTTGCCCTTTGACAAACTAAACCATATGACGCTTAATTCCAAACTATTATCCATTATATTTTTCCTATTGGTTTTTACTTATGATGGATTTTCCCAATTAGGTTTTTCTCATGAAATAGGGGCAATCATCGGTCCTGTACAATTTCGATCTGATTTTGGAAGCCGTAATGATGAAGAAACCAACTATGGGAATTCTGGAATTGGTATTGGAATTATCCATTACATCAATTTCGCTTACAGGGCAGATTGTAACTGTTACTCCACCGACACCTATTTTAACGACCATTTCAAATTAAGATCTGAAATTTCTTGGAACAAAACCATTTTGGATCACCATGGACAATGGGTAAGGCCTAGCAGAACCAGTGAAAATGCACAACGTTTAAGAGACCATCATGGAGTGGCAGAGAATTTTGATGTTGGAATGCAGTTGGAATACTTTCCAAGGAGTATTCGTTCCTTTCAAGCCTTTAGTTATAGGTTTGCCCCTTTCGTAAGTTTGGGAGCCCACTATACTTCGGCTTCTCCTCAAGCCAGTACCACACACGGCAATGGTAATATTAACGACCCCAGTAATATTTATTCTTATTGGTATGAGAACCCTGTGTACTTGCCACCTTTACCTCCAGGGGCTTCTCCTTTAGCCAGAGAATACCCCATTAACACCGATCACATCAACACATGGTCAGTTGTTACCAGTGTTGGGGTACGCTATAAACTTGGTATATTATCCGATTTAATGCTAGATCTACGTTGGCAATACTATTTTAGTGATTGGATTGATGGCTTTAACCATAAGTTGAGCTACAACAAATATAACGACTGGTTAATCTGGTTGAATTTTGGATATATCTATTATCTCGATTAATACAACCTACAATAACAAAAAAAGCAGGCTTCTAGGCCTGCTTTTTTGCTTTCTATATTATTTTCAACCAATAGCTTGCTCCAAATCAGCAATTAAATCCTCAACATCTTCAATCCCCACACTTAATCTAATCAAGGAATCTACTACCCCTGTTTGCTCCCGTTTCTCTTTCGGAATACTGGCATGTGTCATACTTGCCGGATGTCCAGCCAATGACTCCACTCCTCCCAAGGATTCCGCTAAGGTGAAAACCTTTAAATTTTCAACAATTTTAATTGCTTCCTCATAATTATTGCCCTTTGTGGTAAACGACACCATTCCACCAAAATCTTTCATTTGTGCCTTAGCGATTTCATGGTTTGGATGCGATTCAAACCCCGGCCAATACACCATTTCAATTTTAGGGTGTGCTTTCAAATACTCAGCGACGGCTCGTCCATTCTCACAATGCCGCTGCATCCGTATATGCAACGTTTTAATACCCCTTAATACCAAAAAGCTATCCTGAGGTCCGCACACAGCGCCACTTGCATTTTGAATAAAGTACAGCTTCTCTGCCAACGCCTTATCTTTTACAATCAAGGCTCCCATGACAACATCACTATGCCCTCCTAAATATTTAGTTGCCGAATGCATAACAATATCAGCTCCCAAATCCAAAGGCTGCTGCAGGTAAGGCGTCGCAAACGTATTGTCGACTGCCAATAAAATTTGATGCTTTTGAGCAATTTCAGCGATGGCCTTAATGTCAATAATATTCATCATTGGGTTGGTTGGTGTTTCTACCCAAACAAGCTTGGTTTTACTATTTATATAGTTTTCAATAGTATTGGCATTTTCCATTCCCACAAAATGAAATACAATTCCAAAACGCTCAAAAATTTGTGTGAACAATCGGTAACTCCCTCCATACAAATCATTAGTTGAAACTACCTCATCACCCGGATTCAATAATTTGATTACGGCGTCAATCGCAGCCAACCCCGAACCAAAAGCCAATCCATAATCCCCATTTTCAATACTTGCCAAAGCCTTTTCCAAAGCATGGCGTGTTGGGTTTTGGCTTCGCGAATATTCATAACCTTTATGGCCTCCTGGGGTAGATTGCGCGTAAGTTGATGTTTGATATATTGGGGGCATCACAGCGCCATAAGCCTTGTCATGTTCCTGCCCTCCATGTATGGTTTTGGTATTAAATTTCATATAAAATGGTTTTAAACAAATTTAGGCTTTAATTCGCTCTATTCAAATGGATGTTATACCTTTAACTTTCAAAAATTGAACCTTCCCATGAAAAAATACTTGTCCCTATTTGTCCTAAGTCTTTATCTTTTCAACTGTGCCGAAGATGCTTCCCTGAAATTTGAAGACACCTTTATTTCACTTCCTTCCGGAGCAAAAATCGAGGTATTATATCCTAAAGCAAAAGGTTCTACGGAAGCGGCCAAAAACATCAACACCGCCATCGATTCATATATCGCCAATCAAATATCTTTCAATGATAGCATTCCTACTACCGATGTCAAAAATGCCATTGAAAAGTTCAATACAGAATATACCGGATTTAAAGAAGATTTTGAAGATAGTGAAGCTAGATGGGAAGCTTTGGTTGAGGGAGAAGTACAGTACCACTCACCTGAAATTTTGTGCATTTCTATAAACACCTATCTATATACCGGTGGTGCTCATGGCAACGATCGTATTGACTTTTTAAATTTCAACCCCAACACAGGACAACCATATACCACCCAAGATCTCATTACTGACATACCTGGGTTTAGCAAGCTTGTAGAAGACAACCTAAAAAAAGAGCAGGCCAAAAAGGCAAAGGATAAAGCCATGGAAGACCTTTTCTTTGGAAAAGATTTCCAACTGCCCGAATCTATCGGCTTTAATGAAGACGGTGTTATCATCCTTTACAACACCTATGAAATTGCTTCCTATGCTCAAGGCATTACAGAGTTTTTAATTCCTTATAGTGAAGCCAATCCCTTTCTTAGTTTCAACTGATTTTTTTGGTAAATCGTTTGATGACTGGTTCTACGGTCAAGCCTTGCCCTATAATTGAGAACACTACAATGATATAGGTAATTACCAAAAATAAATCACGGTGCATTTCTGGCTTCAAACTAAGTGCCAAGGCAATGGAAATACCACCGCGCAAACCTCCCCAAGTCATAATTAAATTGGTAAAAGGCACAAATCCCAATCGTTCCGCATAAACTTTAATTGGCAACCAAAGGGAGATGTAACGACACAATAAAACGATGGGTACTGCAATAAGACCAGCCAAAACATAACTGGTTTCAAAACTCAAAACCAACATTTCCATCCCTATCATGACAAACAAAATGGTATTCAACAGCACATCGATAAGTTCCCAAAACTTGTCTACGTAAAGTTCCACAACGTCAGACATGGCTGAATTCCGTACGGTATCATTTCCAACAATCAAACCTGCCACCACAATGGCCAAGGGTGCCGACACATGAAGTTTGTGGGATAATAAAGTCCCTCCCATCACGGCTGCAATGGTGATGATGACTTCAATTTCGTAGTTGTCTATGGATTTCATCAAACGATAGGTCACCCATCCCAACAACAAACCTAAAGCAATTCCACCTAGAACTTCCTGTCCAAACAACTTCAAAATATCAGTCGCTACCAACTCCGAATTTGGAAAAGCAGCTACCGAAAAAATAGTTAAGAACACTACCACTCCAACACCGTCATTAAACAAAGATTCTCCCACAATTTTTGTTTCCAATATTTTAGGGGCATTAGCCTTTTTCAGAATTCCTAAAACAGCAATAGGGTCTGTGGGCGATATTAATGCTCCAAATAGCAAACAATATATATACGCCACGTCCAAACCAATAATCAACAAAAGATAATACATCAAGGTTCCCACCAAAAACGTAGACGCCAAAACCCCTAAAGTTGCAAATAGCAATACAGGGCCTCGTTGCACCTTTAATTGAGAAAAATTGGTATGCAAAGCACCTGCAAACAACAGAAAACTAAGCATAACATCCAGCAAGACGGTTTTAAAATCAATTTGCGAGATAAACTCTTTTTCATGGGCCAACAGGGTATCGTCAAAATGCGAAACTCCCAAAACAACCAAAGTAAAAACAATGGTAATGACCATTAAGCCAATAGTAATTGGCAATTTTAAAAATCTAACATTGATATAGCCAAAAATGGCCGCAAGCACTATTAAAATAGTGGCAATACCGTAGTAATCCATAAATTAAATTGATTTTTTTAAGGCCAAAATGTAGCCTAGATGTATCCCTTCGTGAAAGCAATTAAACCCTATGGCATCTTCCACACAGGTCAAAGTACTATTTGTACTGGTAGTATATTCGTTATAAGAATTAAAAATTTGATTGGCGTAGTCCATTTTTGTTTGTTCCAAAGTAGCAAACAACAAGTCCTTGATGTTGTCTACTTCCTCTTGTGTCACTTCACGCTCCGGTTTTGTCCCCTTTCTAAACTGCTCTATAAATTCATCCGAAACCAAGGTTGGCAAACCAGACAATTTATAAACCAAAATTTGTTGGGTGGCAATGGTGTGGGCTATGTTCCAAATAACATTGTTCTTAAACCCCGAAGGAATGGTATTAAGCTCCTTTAAACTCAACTGCTCCAAGATTCCCTTTAATAAAATTCTGTTTTTGTAAATGACATCAAAAATCCAATCCATGTCTTAAATTTTCACTAAAAGTAAGTAAATTTCTTTTGAAATGATTTTACTTTGTACCTCAAAAGAAAAGATTCCTTTTCGGTTTTACAATTCTTGGCCATGAAAAAAATATACTCCCTAAAAACCTGTAGCACCTGCGTAAGAATCATTAAAGAGTTGGATCTTCCTTCCGATTTCATATTCCAGGACATTAAGACCGAACCCATTACGGTAGCACAATTGGATGACATGGAGGCTTTGGCTGGTAGTTACGAAGCTTTGTTCAGCAAACGTGCCAAGTTATACAAGGAAATGGGCCTCAAGGACCAAAACCTAACTGAAAAAGATTTCAAACACTACATTTTGGAACATTACACCTTTTTGAGTCGCCCAGTAATCATTTACAACGACGCCATCTTTATCGGTAATAGCAAAAAAGTGGTGGAAGCTGCCAAACAGGCTATCCACAGCAACTAAACTTCCTCAGCAAATTACATATGAACGGTAGGATATGGGCACTCATCGCAGCATGTGTGGTACAGGTGCTTTATGGGGTAAATTTCACCTTTGCCAACGACGTTATTGACGCTGGGTACGTTCAGCCTTTTGCATTCATACTACTGAGGGTATTGGGCGCAACAATGCTTTTTTGGATCATTGGTGTTTTTGCTCCTAAAGAAAAGATAGCTCCCAAAGATTTTAGAACGTTTTTCTTGGCCTCTATTTTTGGAATTGGCTTGAATATGCTTACTTTTTTTAAAGGATTGCAGTTTACTACGCCCATCCACGCTTCGGTAATCATGACCGTGGTTCCCATTGTTGTTCTCGTGTTTTCAGCTATTTTGTTGAAAGAAAAGATTACCAACTTAAAAATACTAGGAGTGCTCCTTGGCTTCACAGGAGCTATTGTCCTTTCGGTTTATGGAAGATCCACTCAAGTAGGCGACCATATCTTACTCGGAAACTTCTTGGTGTTTATCAATGCTGTATCCTATAGCTTCTACCTTATCATCATTAAAAAAGTGGTAGACAAATACCACCCGCTTACCTTTATAAAATGGTTGTTCACCTTTGGACTTATTTGGGTAATCCCTTTTGGGTTTAGTGAATTACAAAGTGTCAACCTTGGCACCTTTACTCCTTATACTTATTTTGCAGTGGGCTTTGTGGTAATTGGCGCGACCTTTGGCACCTATTTGCTCAACTTGTTTGCACTTACCAAATTAAGAGCGTCCACGGTAGGTACATTCCTGTATATGCAGCCCGTTGTAGCAGGCATCTTTGCAGTAGCCATGGGCAGCGACACTTTAAACGTTATAAAGTTAAGTGCCGCAGCCTTAATTATGACTGGGGTATTTTTGGTAACTAAAAAACCCAAAAACTAATTCAGGTTTTGGGGTAACTTCCCATTTTTGCGGGTATCTTCTTTGGTCAATATTTTAAAGTCTTCAGCTTTGGGAAGCGACATAATTTCCTCTAGTAGATTTTCTGGCAAACCGGTAAGCTTTCTAGTTTTTAAGTTGATCCAAGCCCCCATCAATTCACAATTTGCCAAATGGTTTCCTTTATGATCGTATAAGTTGTGTTCAAATTTAAAGAACATTCCGTCGTCACTAAATCCCTTTATTTCCAAGGACACGGTAATAGGTGTTCCCATAAAGGCTTCCTTAAAGTAGTAGATATGCTCATAAAAAATGACGGGACTAATGTCGAATTTTACTAGATTGGACAACGAGAAGTCATGGTCTTCAAAAAAAGACACACGGGTATGGCTCATAAAATTTACATATGCCGAATTGGCCAAATGTCTATTAGCATCTACATCGCTCCATCGTATCTCAAATGCTTTCTTATACATAGCTTTCTTTTTTATTTCAAACAAATTTATGCTATTTTTACTATGCAAGCATAACAAATAAGGCCTATTTTATAATATCCTTACCTTTAGCTTTTTGTTTACCTTTGCACAACTTTATAAATTAAGTTCATGATACAGTCAATGACAGGCTATGGAAAATCTGTACTACAGCTTCCAAGCAAAAAAATTTCCATTGAAATAAAATCTCTAAACAGTAAAAATTTAGATTTAAATACCCGCATGCCTTCCGTATATCGAGAGAAGGAACTGAGTATTAGAAAGCTCATCGCCTCCCAATTGGAGCGTGGCAAGATTGATTTTTCTCTCTATATGGAAATCACTGGGGAAGAAACCTCTTCGCAAATCAATAAAACTGTCGTTAAGGAATACATCAAGCAGCTTAAGGATGTGGTGGATGGTGATGAAACCGAGCTCCTAAAAATGGCCGTTCGCCTACCGGATGCCGTAACCACTGAGCGCGACGAAATTGACGAAGATGAGTGGGCCAGCATTGCTGCCGCCATCAACGAAAGCATTGAAAAGATTCAAAAATACCGCAAGGATGAAGGGAAGGCTTTAGAAACCGATTTTGAGGATCGCGTTCAAAACATTGGAAAACTTTTGGAAGCCGTGATTGAAATGGACCCAGAACGTATTGAAGGGGTGCGTGCCCGATTGGAAAAAGGCATTGCCGACATCAAAGAAAAGGTGGACGAAAACCGCTTTGAGCAGGAATTGGTCTACTACATTGAAAAGTTTGACATTACCGAAGAAAAAGTTCGCCTGCAAAACCATTTGGATTACTTTTTAAAAGCCTTAAAGTCCCCCGATTCCAACGGTAAGAAACTTGGATTCATTGGTCAGGAAATGGGTCGTGAAATCAATACCATAGGTTCCAAATCCAATTATGCCCCAATGCAAAAACTGGTAGTTCAAATGAAGGATGAACTGGAAAAGATTAAAGAACAACTATTAAACGTATTATAATACCGTAATGAACAAAGGTAAATTAATTGTATTTTCTGCGCCTTCAGGCTCGGGTAAAACCACCATTGTTAGACATTTATTAAAGCAAGAAGAATTAGGCCTCGAATTTTCCATTTCAGCCACTTCCCGTGCTCCCAGAGGCGAAGAAGTAGACGGCAAAGACTATTACTTTTTATCCTTCGAGGATTTCAAACAAAAAATTAAAAACGACGAATTCCTAGAATGGGAAGAAGTCTACAGAGATAATTTCTACGGCACTTTAAAAAGCGAAGTAGAACGTATTTGGGCCAAAGGCAAGCACGTTATTTTTGATATCGACGTGTCCGGAGGTTTGCGTATCAAACGTAAGTTTCCAGAAGACACCTTGGCCATTTTTGTAAAGCCTCCGAGCATCGACGAGTTGAAAATTCGCCTTAAAAAGCGTAAAACCGAAAGTGAGGACAAAATCAACATGCGTGTGTCCAAAGCCTCTGCCGAATTGGCTACAGCTCCACTTTTTGATAAAATTGTGATTAACAAAGACCTTGATGTCGCCTTGGAAGAAGCCTACAATTTGGTGTCCAATTTTATAAAGGAGTAAACCATGAACATCGGACTCTATTTTGGAACCTTCAATCCTATCCACATAGGGCACCTTATAATTGCCAACCATCTTGCAGAGAACAGCAATTTGGATAAAATATGGTTTGTGGTAACACCACATAATCCTTTTAAGAAGAAAAGCACCCTGTTGGATAACCACCAGCGATTGGAAATGGTGTACCAAGCTACCGAAGACTATCTTAAACTGGAGCCCAGCGATATTGAATTTGGACTGCCTCAACCCAATTACACAGTCAATACCTTAACCTACCTTCAGGAAAAGTACCCAAAACACAACTTTTCATTGATTATGGGTGAGGATAACCTAAAGAGCTTTCACAAATGGAAAAACTATGAGGCCATCTTGGAACAATACAACCTTTATGTGTACCCGAGATTATCTGAAGGGAAAATGCACACACAGTTTGATGGCCACCCAAAAATCCATCGCGTGAATGCTCCCATTATGGAACTCTCCTCAACTTTTATAAGAAAAGCGATCAAAGAAGGTCAAAATGTAAGGCCAATGCTGCCTGCCCCTGTCTGGAAGTACATAGATGAGATGAATTTCTATAAATAAAAAAACCTGCAAATGCAGGTTTTTTTAGTATTCAAATAGTACCATTTACTAGGATGGTATTGGCGCCTCGTCGTCTCCGTCATCTTCACCACCATCGGTAGGATCTTCTGTAGCAGTATCTGGGCAATCCAATAGAGAAGCCTCTACAAACATAGCCCAACTATTGCCATCAAACTGGGCACCTTCTGCCCAAGCCGTTTCACCTCCAGTAGGCCCTTCAACCTCGGCATGTGCCGCAAAACAATAGTTATCTCCTAAACTTTCCAAGCTAATGGCATACACCACTTCGTACTCGGTAGCGGAAATAGGCTCGGTAAATGGAAACTGCCCTATTTGGGGATTTCCGGCACCGTTTAAAGGCACCCAATCATCCTCGCAATTTCCTAAGCTCAAGTGCGTGGTTCCAAGCGTCCACTGGCCATTAGAGCTGAAGATAACAAATAAATGCTCCCCGTCATTGTAAACCGAAACGTCTCCAGCAACATGATGCTGTCCTGCAATCAAATTAACACTTACGCAAGGATTATCGGTATCTAAATCACCCAAGGAAACTTCTTCGGGATTTACAACAGCCTCCGGAGCACTTGAAGTTTGAGGCTTTTTACTGGCACTTTCAAAATCATCGGCATTGACACTTTCCACCTGACAGCTCGTACCTAGTAGGAGCAACAACGCAGAAAGCGTGATCGTAATTTTTTTCATTATAAAAATAGATTTGGGGTTAAATCAATGATGAAATTACGGAACGCATGACCAAAATCACAATTTAATCGATGTACGACGCAAATTAATACTAATGAAAAGAATTTTTCCTACAAGAATCGATGAACAACCTTCCTAGAAATAATAAAAAGCATCTTCCAAATGTTCAATGGAAAAGTCAGTGCCGGTTTTAACAATGGCCACAATATCAAAACGGACTTCTACGTCCAATGCATTTTCTGTGACATAGGCGTCTACAGCCTTTACCAACCGTTGGATCTGCTTTGGTTTTACAAACTCCTCAGGATTGCCGAAATCGGCAGTGGAGCGTGTTTTCACTTCAACAATAGCCAAAACAGAGCCCTTTCGGGCAATAATGTCCACTTCGGCTTTATCAAATCTGTAGTTACGCTCCAAGATGGCATAGCCCTTGTTCAGTAGAAAATCCACTGCCAATTGCTCTCCCTTATTTCCTAAAGTATTGTGCTGCGCCATAGCAAAAATTAGAAGCTTAGGGGAATTTAACACTTCCTGTTCAAAAAAATGGGGATACTTTATAAAAACTTTAATACCGTAACCGTGAAGTAATTGATATATTTGGCGCTGTTTAAAAATTAACTACATGAAGAAATTAATCTTAATCTTAAGTTTAGTGATTACTGCCAACACCATCCAAGCCCAACAAGTGATGGATCCTGAAATGTTGTGGACTGTAAAGCGCATTAGCGTTTTAGGATTATCTAATGATAATTCCCACATTATCTACAGTGTAAAAACCCCAAATATTGCCGAGAATGGCTTTGACACCGCTTACTTTCAAATTCCTGTGGAAGGCGGCACTGCAATAGCCATTGAAAAGGAAGCCATTTCCGTAGCCGATAAAAACATTGCCCCAAACGGAGCTTATAAAGTATTCCACAAAGCGGTGCACATTGAAGCTATCAAAGCTACCGACATTTATAAAAACTTGGACAAAGCAGATGCCTATGTGTTTACCGATTTGGACAACCGCCATTGGGACACTTGGCAAGATGGAAGTTTCAATCATGTATTCTATAAAGCTATCAATGCCGAGGATGATACAGCAATTGATATCATGCCAAACGAGCCTTACTACGCCCCACAAATGCCATTTGGTGGCGACGAGGATTATGTGTGGTCTCCAGACAGCAAGAGCATTTACTACGTAAGCAAGAAGCTGAAAGGTAAAGCCTATGCTACCAGCACCAACACCGATATTTACAAGTACGACCTAGATACTAAAACCACGACCAACATCACCGAAGGAAACATGGGCTACGATACCAATCCTACCTTTAGCCCAAAAGGTGCTTTGTCTTGGTTGCAAATGAAAACCGACGGTTATGAAAGTGATAAAAACGACATTATTGTTCTTGAAAACGGTGTAAAGCAAAACCTAACCCAACAGTGGGACGGTACCGTAAACAGCTTTAAATGGAGCAACGACGGTAAAAAAGTATTCTTTACAGCGCCTATAGATGGTACCATTCAATTGTTTGAGGTCAACTATCCTGGCAAGAAAAGAATGGCGCCTGTGGTAACCCAAATTTCCGAAGGGCAGTTTGACGTTAGAGGTATCGTTGCTCAATTGGACAATACCCTTATTGTTACCCGTGGCGACATGAACCACGCTACCGAAGTGTTTGCCTACAACCTAAAAAAGCAAACCTTTAAACAACTTACCAATGTAAACGACGAGCTTTACAGCAGCATCGATTTGCCAAAAGTTGAAAAGCGTTATGTAACCACTACAGACAACAAACAAATGTTGGTATGGGTAATTTTGCCTCCAAATTTTGACGCCTCTAAAAAATACCCAACCCTATTATATGCACAAGGTGGCCCACAATCGCCACTATCGCAGTTCTATTCTTACCGTTGGAATTTTCAATTAATGGCCTCCCAAGGCTATATTGTGGTAGCTCCTAACAGAAGAGGGATGCCAGGTCACGGTGTAGAATGGAACGAAGCCATCAGCAAGGATTGGGGAGGTCAGGTAATGAGAGATTACCTATCGGCCATCGACGCCATTGCTGAAGAGCCTTATGTAGACAACGACCGTTTGGGTGCTATTGGCGCCAGTTACGGGGGGTATTCTGTGTTCTATTTGGCAGGAATCCACAACAACCGTTTCAAAACCTTTATTGCCCACGATGGTGTGTTCGATACCAGAACCATGTTTGGTACTACCGAAGAGTTGTTTTTTGTAAACCACGACTTTGGTGGCAACTATTGGGACTTGGACAATAAAGTGGCTCAAAAAGCCTATAACGAATTCAACCCTATCAACCATGTTTCCAAATGGAATGCGCCTATCTTTATCATTCAAGGAGGTAAAGATTTCCGTGTGCCAATCGAGCAAGGATTAAGCGCTTTTCAAGCCGCTAAAATGTTAGGATTGAAGAGCAAACTATTGTACTTACCAGAAGAAAACCACTGGGTATTGAACCCACAAAACGCACTGGTTTGGCAACATGAGTTCTTTAAGTGGTTAGATGACACCTTAATGAACGAATCTTCTGAAACCATTTCAGAATAAGAAAAGCCCCAATATCTATATTCCGAAACATCCCAAAGGCAGCATTAGCTTTTGGGATGTTTTTTTTGGATTGAAATGAAATACGATTGCACCACAAGGTTGTTCTCGATACAAAATGCTTTGCAAGCATTCCACTCAAACCGACGTTAATCACAAACTCTAAACAAACAACACCATCATCACTTCGAATGGTTATTTGAAATGCTAATGAAAATAACAGTATCGAGAAGCGCCTTACTCTAAGCTTGAGAAAGCCAAAAGAGATTCCTCATTCGTCGGAATGACACCGTACCAAACGTCACTTCGAGTAATTGTTCTGAGTGCCAACTAAGAACAATTGTATCGAGAAGTCCCGAAGTTGAATTATTTCAAAGGAGAAAAAAAAACCATAATTATTCCATGAATACCACCGTAGTTCCCTCTTTAGTAACGGTCATTTCAATAGTTCTCCCCAATATCATGGCACGGTTGTCCTTTTCATGGCCGGCAGGCATGTTAAAGGCAATTGGAAAATCAAAGTCAGACAAGGCATCCAAAATCAATTGCTCAATGGAAGTGCCCCAAAGCGTAGTGTTTTTTCTAAGCTTGCTCATATCACCCACCAAAACACCTTTACAGTTATCAAAATAGCCGGCACGCTTTAAACTTTGCAGCATGCGGTCGATATGATACTTATACTCTCCTATTTCTTCAATAAAGAGGATATCTCCCGAGGTATCAATACTCGTCTCTGAACCCAACATGGTATGCAATAAGGTGAGGTTGCCTCCTACCAACGGGCCAACAGCCTTACCAGTCCTATTGTATGAAGAACCTTTTAATGTATACGATAATGATTCCCCAAACAGTGCTTTCTTAAAGGTGTCTACGGTTTCCTGAATTTCGCTTACATCTTTAGTCAAGCTTACACACATGAGAGCATGGATAGATTCAAATCCCAGATTATGGAATTGGTTATGCAAGGCGGTGATGTCGCTATAGCCTATCAACCATTTAGGGTGTTGTTTAAATTGGGTGTAATCCAATTTATCCAAGATACGTACACTACCATAGCCCCCTCTAGCACACCAAATAGCACTAATAGTAGGATCGTCCAGAGCCTTTTGGAAATCTGCGGCACGCTGGACATCGGTTCCCGCAAAATGGTTATCCTGACTGAACACATGGCCTCCCACTTTGGCATGCAGCCCCCAACTTTTCAACAAGGCAATGGCATCCTGCACCTCATCTTCCCTATGTTTCAATATTCCCGAAGGCGCCACTATGGCCACGGTATCCCCTGCTTTTAAGTACTCTGGCTGTATCAATTTGTTTGGAATTTGTGATTTGGAATGCTGTGCATTACCAGTGGTCATAGCAAAGAACCATACGGCACAACACAGATAAACTAATTGGATGTTTTTCGACATAGGGTAAATGTACAGTTTTCATTTCAAAATCATAAATCACTTTAGGGAATAAAAAAAGAGGCAAAAGCCTCTTTTTAAATATCTATTCAAAGATTATTTTCTTCTAGAAAATCCTTTAGTTTTTGTTGCACCTGCGGCTATTCTTCCAAACTCATCAGAATATACAAACTCCTCTAACTCTCCTTCATAATTCCCCGAAAACTCAAGACCTTCATCAGTGGTTCCTTCAAACTCCAATTTATAAGTAGTTCCATTTTCCAAAATGGTAACTGTCCCCGAAGTGATTTCAAGAAACGATTCCTCTTCGTCCATTTCATAATTAAGATTGATAATCATATCGCCATAGTCAAACGTATTTGGCACAGATTCAATACTCGTGTAATTATAGGTTCCTGGTTCAAGTCCCGCAGGATTCTCGGTAAACAGTTCAAAACTTAAACCGGAAAAAACATTGTTTTCGGGGATAAGTTCTCCCCACATAATTTCATAATTAGTATCCAACAAGTAAATTTCAAAAGTATAGACACCTTCTACATCCATTTCTCCATAATTTAAAATGTAGCCATTTTTCAATTGGTATTCTTCTCCATCATATACCAATGCATTTGCGGTAGTTTCAGGTTCATTGTTATTGTCATTGTCATCACTGTCGGGTCCACAGTTAAATAAAGAAAGTCCTAGCACCATGGCTAGCAAAAAAGATACACGTGTTTTCATAGGTTGATTTTTTAAAGTTTTACAATTTGTAGCTAAACATATACAAAAAATAAAAACCAGCATAAGTTTTAACCTTTATTTAGAAAGTTTCCTACCCTATATTTTTTTCCTAAACCTCATTAAAATCCGTATTTTTGCCACCTATTTGAAACACTAAAACATTAGAGTCTTGTTGCTCTTGCAGCAAGTAGTAAACATACAAATCCATGACAGATCCTAAACGCTATACCATTACCGCAGCATTACCTTACACCAACGGCCCTATCCATATTGGCCACTTGGCTGGTGTATACGTACCTGCCGATATTTACGCTAGATTTTTAAGACTTAACGGCAAGGATGTTGCCTTTGTATGCGGAAGTGACGAACATGGGGTGCCCATTACCATCAAGGCAAAAAAAGAAGGGGTAACGCCTCAGGATGTGGTGGATAAATACCATGCCATTATCAAACAATCGTTTGAGGACTTTGGTATTTCGTTTGATAACTACAGCCGTACCTCGGCACAAGTACATCATGAAACGGCTTCGGAATTCTTTAAAGAGTTATACAACAAAGGAGAATTTATTGAAGAAGTCACCGAGCAGTTATACGATGAGCAGGCCAATCAGTTTTTGGCCGACCGTTTTGTAACAGGTACCTGTCCAAAATGTGGCAATGAAGAAGCCTATGGCGACCAATGTGAAAAGTGTGGCACCAGTCTAAACGCCACGGATCTTATCAATCCTAAATCGGCCATTACCGGAAATGTGCCAACCTTGAAGCAAACCAAGCACTGGTTTTTGCCATTGGACAAGCATGAAGACTTCCTTAAGGAATGGATTTTGGAAGGGCACAAAAAAGACTGGAAACCTAATGTTTATGGGCAGGTAAAATCATGGATCGATGACGGATTACGTCCGCGTGCAGTAACAAGAGATTTGGATTGGGGAATTCCAGTACCTCTTCCAGATGCTGAAGGCAAAGTATTGTATGTTTGGTTTGATGCACCTATTGGGTATATCTCCGCTACCAAGGAATGGGCAGAGCGTGAAGGCAAAGATTGGGAGCCCTATTGGAAAGACCAAGACACCAAGTTGGTACACTTTATTGGAAAAGACAATATTGTATTCCACTGTATCATTTTCCCTGCCATGTTAAAGGCAGAAGGCAGCTATATCCTTCCTGATAATGTACCTGCCAATGAATTCTTGAATTTGGAAGGTAACAAATTGTCCACCTCCAAAAACTGGGCGGTTTGGCTTCCTGAATACTTACAAGATTTCCCAGAAAAGCAGGACGTATTGCGTTACGCATTGACGGCCAATGCCCCTGAAACTAAAGACAATGATTTTACCTGGAAGGACTTTCAGGCGAGAAACAATAACGAATTGGTAGCCATTTTCGGAAACTTTATCAACCGAGTGGTAGTCTTGACCAATAAATACTATAATGGCATTGTACCAACGCCTTCAGAGTTGACAGAGATTGACGAAGAAACCTTGGCTGCTGTAAAAGCATATCCATCGGTAATAGCTAGTTCTATTGAACGCTACCGTTTCCGTGAGGGAAGTCAGGAGTTGATGAACTTGGCCCGTTTGGGGAACAAATATTTGGCTGATGAGGAGCCATGGAAAGTGATCAAGGAAGATGAGGCCCGTACAAAAACTATCATGTATGTGGCGCTTCAAATAGCTTCGGCTTTGGCAACTTTAAGTGAGCCGTTCTTGCCATTTACGTCAGAAAAATTGAAGAACATCCTTAATCTAGCCTCCGCAGCAGAAACCATTTCTTGGAATGACATCATTTCCAAAGAGGTCTTGCTTACTGCTGGACATCAAATTGGCAAGGCTGAATTGTTGTTCTCAAAAATAGAAGATCAAGACATCCAAGCCCAATTGGACAAATTGGAAGCAAGTAAAAAGGCCAATGAAGCAGCCAATAAAACGGTAGAGCCTCAAAAGGATATTATCACCTTTGATGACTTCACCAAATTGGACCTTCGTGTAGGAACCATTTTAGAAGCCGAAAAAATGGCAAAGGCCAAAAAATTATTGGTACTAAAAGTGGATACTGGTATTGATGTAAGAACCATTGTGTCTGGTATTGCCGAAAGCTTTAAACCAGAAGAAATTATAGGCAAACGTGTGACCGTTTTGGTAAACTTAGCACCAAGAGCTTTGCGCGGTGTAGAAAGTGAAGGCATGATTTTAATGACCGAAACAGCAGATGGAAAATTGGTATTTGTGAACCCAGACGAAGGGCAAAACGTTACCAACGGATTGCAAATAAGCTAACATTTTTTTAGTTTAGAATCCCAAACCATAAACCAACCACATATGACATTTATTAAATCTTTAAGCTTTCTAATTTTATTTGTAAGCCTAAATGCCTTTTGCCAAAAAACGGTACTTACGTTTGAAAACGATGAAGTATCAAAACGTTTAACGAAAGAGTCGTATACGTTTTCTAATACTGAAAACAATGATTTAGCCATTCTTCTCATTGAAGACAAAAAGGCTTTTGCCTACCTTTTTGATAAAGATTTCAACCAGAAATCCAAATTAGAAACAAAGGGTCTAAAAAACAAGTACAATGAGGTGGTTGGCTATGCTGTAGATAATTTAAACTATCGTGTTTTATATGCAAACGACAAAAAAGACAAGTTTGCTGTTTTAAATATCGATTTTGGTTTAGGTTCTATGGATATTTCTGAGTTTAAAATGGATTTTGATGGAGAAATTTATTTAAGCACCGTCAATTATAACAACCAAATTTTTCTTTTTACAGCAGAAGACAATTTAGAGCTGAGTATCTGGACATTCAACAATCTAAGTTTTAATAAAGCAAAGACCTTCACTTTAGATGACTTGAAGGACAAATCACTTTTAAAGAAAAATTACGGTGTACACGTTGCGTTTTCCAATAATATTGGGAAACCTTTTTGGCTCGGAACAAAGGTTTCTGGCATCTCAAAAATAGATCAACGTATCCCAAACGCCATAGAAGTAACCTCAAGCCTAGGCAAACTTTATCAAACCAAAAACAAGGTATACTTAACCTTAGAAAATGAGGAGGACAAAACTTATTTCTATGACATCGATATAGAGAATTATGAAATTGACCTTAAAATTTTTGATTATCCAGAAGGCACTATTGAGCCTTTTAAAAAATTCAATTCTTATATCTACGAAGACAAAATTTACCAAATAGCCAGTTCAAAACAAGAAATGAAACTCTTAATCAATACCCTTTCAGGGGAATTAGTTAAAAGTTTTTATATCGACAAAGAGCATCCTATCACTTTTAAAAATTCTCCCATCATCCAAGAGGGAGTGGCAACTCCCTTTATAAGCACAAGAGAATTGGAAGAAACTCAAAAGTATCTTCGAAAAATATCTTCAGGAAATCTAGGTATAACCGTTATTAAAACAAAAAACAACTATCATACATCTATGGGAGGTTATAAAATCACCAAAAACCCCACACCAATCCCTTCTAACTCATCTGATCCATTCAATCCTTTTAGTACTCCTACGGGAACTTTTGTTTCTTACAACCCGACATATTCAGCTTATAATACATACACCAAAACAAAATCAACCTATTTCCACTCCATATTCGATTTAGAATTTAATCACCTAAAAGGGGAAGTGGAAGAAAATATATTTGATAAAATTGATGCTCTAAAAAAAGTCAAAAAATATAGCACTGCAGATTATGTTTTCTTTCATGATAACACACTTTATTATGGGTATTTCGATTTAAAGGAAGGAAATTATAATCTTATTACATTCTAAAAAGCAATGAATCACCTCAAATCTCATTGGGACAACGTTTACGATACCAAAACAGACCCCGAATTAGGATGGTATGAACCCCATCCAGAAACTACATTGCAGCTTATAGATAAATGCAACCTTCAACCTAACGCTTCTATTTTAGCAGTTGGTGCTGGTACTAGCAATTTAATTGATACTTTGGTCGCGAAAGGGTTCCAAAACCTTATTGCAAATGATTTAAGCCGGGTGGCCCTTGACAAATTAAAGGCGCGTATCAAAGAAGTATTCAACCACGACCTAAATTGTGTTGTGGATGATCTCACCCAACCTAAAGTATTGCAGGAACTAGCTCCTATTGACCTTTGGGTAGACCGTGCCGTATTGCATTTCTTTTTAAAAGAAGAAGAACAAACTGCCTACTTTGACCTGATCAAAAAAGTGGTTGCCAAAGATGGTTATGCATTAATTGCCGTATTTGCTTTGAACGGTGCCGAAAAATGCTGCGGACTTCCCTTGCAACGTTACAACACAGACATGCTACAGGACAAACTGGGCGACGAATTTCAACTTTTGGAAAGTATGGACTATACGTTCATCAATCCATTTGGTGGCGAACGTCCGTATGTATATACCCTTTTTAAAAGAGTCTAAAGCACCACATTCTTTATTACGGCTCAATTGATTTTGGTACGGTAATTGGTTAACTTAGAGGAACTGTTTTCTGTATAAAAACTGTTCCTCTAAAACCCTTGATTATGAAAATAAAAGCACTTTTCTTATTAACATGCATACTAATGCTAACGGCATGTAAAAGCTCAAAACAAACCACTAGTTCCAACAATAATACAACCTCCATTTCCCTAACGGACACCCCTTGGAAACTGGTAGAATTACAGGGACAAAAAATTACCGACATGACCCCACAACCCTATCTATACTTGGATTCCAAAACCAATCGTGCTGGAGGTAATTCTGGGTGCAATGGATTTGGTGGTAGTTATACGCTGGAAAATGAATACAAAATCAAGTTGTCTGGACTCATTTCTACCATGAAAGCCTGCCCAGACATGAGCACGGAAAAAGCCTTTTTAAAAGTTTTGGAATCTGTAGACAACTACACCATAGTTAACGGAGTCTTGAGCTTAAACAAAGCTAAAATGGCCACCTTGGCAAAATTTGAAGTAGACCAATCGGTGATGGATTAAACCATTCACCGATTATGCCTATCTTTAAACAACTAGGCATCATTGCAATATATTTTGAAAAATCTATGGCTTCTTTTAGTTTGGTTCCCCTCTCTCCTTTGGGCTCAAAATTATATTGATGTCCTCCAAATTAGGTACGCCTACATGCCTCATTCTAATTTTGAAAACACCTCTAGTCATACCAATGTCAATTCCCTTGAAACAGTTGCTACGGTTCCTTTTCCACTCAATCAGTCCACAGCCATCATTGCCGGAGCCAACTTCACCTATAACAACCTACAGTTATTCCCTAACAGCGATTACTCCCTCCTTTATAACACCACATTAAGGTTAGGCATTAACACCAAACTTTCCGAAACATGGCAGGGGACTTTTATTGCCCTACCAAAAATTGCTTCGGATTACCAAAACATTTCCTCAGACGATTTTTATCTAGGAGGCCTTGCGCTATTCAATAACCAACGTAAGAGCAACCTGTTTTTTAGATACGGAATTTACCTCTCGCAAGAGGCCTTTGGCGTTACGACCACACCAATTTTGGGGCTTTACTACCTCAGCAACAACCAGCTTTTTGAAGCTGATTTAGCAATTCCACTCTCTGCCAATATCAACTATACGCTGCCACATTTTAAAGTAGGAGTTGATTATTTAGGAATCGAACGCAGCTACCACTTACATAGTCCAGAACAAATGGGAAGATACGTAGAACAAAACCGACTAGAGTTTGCCGGCTATATAGAATTTAACACCTTTAACAAACAAGTACTTTTACGAAGCAAATTGGGTTACGCCAGTAATAGACATGCGGTTTTTGACGATGACGACACCATTGGCTTAAAGGTGATTGACTTCAGAATTGATGACAAACGCACCCAATTAAATCCAAAAATGAAAGGAAGTTTGTTCTTCAAAATTGAGGCTATTTATCGTTTTAACTTAAATTCGCAGCAAAACTAAATATCATGTCCCAAAGCATCATTTCATATATCATTTCATTTACTAATTTACCGGAGTCTGGAGTTAAAAATACACTTCAACTTTTGGAAGAAGACTGCACCGTACCCTTCATTTCCAGATACCAATATAAACCTGCCAATTAGTACTCCTTTTTAATTTTTTCATCTCTGTTTAAATTAAAAATGAGCATTTGCTTCTAAAAAAACACCCTAGCAAAAAATTCCATAAACAACAAAAATACATTCGCTTTATTTACATAACCCACACTTAAATCACCGAATAACAATAAATAATTTAATTGTAACAGGTTTTTTTTGAATAATATTTAATAGATTTTATCCAAAAAAAACATTAAGCCGTATACAACCTATTCTTTTTTGTAGTAATTTCCCTAAAACTTGAAATATCTATTTCACTAATCTAAAATGTTTCATATGAAAAAATCAACTACTTTGAACCTTTCTAAGTATGCGGCCATGGTAGCTGCTGCAGGAGGTATTGCCGACGCTAGCGGCCAAATTATTTACACCGACATCACGCCTGACCATGAGGGCAGTGCCAACTCTGAGTATATGTTGGATATAGACAACGATGGTACCAATGACTTTAAATTACGAAATGCCGATTTAGCAGGAATTTACAACAATCTTTATATTGATCCTATGAACTCCAGTAACGGAGTAATGGGAAGTCAAGGATATTTTGGATATGCCTATCCTTTTGCTTTAAATTCGGGCGATGCAATCTCAAATGCAGGGTCTTGGAATGATAATAGCTTCCAATCTCTAAATTTTGCATCTTGTGTTATTGGCAACTGGTGTGATATTACAGATGGTTACCTAGGAGTACGTTTTAATATTGATGGCGCTACTCATTATGGTTGGATAAGATTAGATGTAGGACAAATACCTAGCTCATTTGTTGTTAAGGATTATGCTTACAACTCCATAGCTGACGAAGCCATTACGGCAGGGCAACAAACCTTAAGTGTTGGAGACTTATCAAGTCAAAACATTGAGATAAAAGCCTTAAACAAGCATATTGCGTTACACAACTTACCAGAAAACACCAATTACAGATTGTTTTCAATGACTGGGCAATCATTGCTTAATGGAACGATAGCCAATCAAACATCTTACTCAATAAATGCCAATACTATGGCATCTGGAGCTTATATCCTAGAACTAGAAGATGTGGATTCTAAAAGTGTTCTTAGAAAAAAAGTTATCTTATAACAAATTGCTATAACACAAAAAAAAGAGCCTGTTAAAAACAGGCTCTTTTTTTTAAACTACCTTATTTCTATACAAAGAAGTATCTATAGCTTCCTGCATACGCTGCTTGTCCAGTTCTATCCCTAAAAAGGACTGCAATTTATCGATAGAGGCATTTGGATCCTGTATTAAATCTGTGTAATTAATATATACCATTTCCACTTCAGGTTCTTTGTCCTTCCATACTTCCACATTGTCCAACTGTTTTTGATAAGATTCCAATAAACGCACTGGAAGCACCTCTGGATTTTTACCCACCATCTTTTGTTGAGACTGAATTACCTCTCCCAAGTCGCGCACCATAAACACCACTTTATAGCGATAGCTTGGTTTTAAATACTTCAACAAAGGTGCCACCACCTTAACCGCTTTATTCTGCGCTTTATCCAACCATGAATTATCTTTATGCAAAGACATGACAGGCTGGTACTCAAAATAGCCTTTGGGATTTGAATTATCAGCTTTGCGTTCATTATCAGTAAGAGCTTCCAAACCTCCATTAGAAAGCATTTGCATCATTAAGGACGTCCCAGACCTTGGCAAACCAGACACCACAACAATTTGGTTGTCCCTATACTTAAACTCAGCTTTATCCTTAAATTCCGGTGACGTTTCAAGTGCTTCTTCAATATTTTGTATGGCAAATTCCGCACGATGGTGTGTTTTTGGCTTCAACATTTTAGCCATGCCATAGGCCATTTTGGCATTTTCCAAATCGCCCATTTTCTCTAGAGCTTCTCCCAAAATATAATGGGCTTCTGGAAAATATTTCACCAACTCAATACTGGTTAATGCATGTTCTGCAGCTTCTTCATAATTTTTAAGACGTACCAAAACGACTGCTAAGGCTTGGTGGTATTTAGCATTATCAATTTCAAATTCCAAAGCCTGCTCAAAGGCATCCTTGGCCTCTTTAAACTTGTTAAGCTGTAGATAGATTTTCCCTATTTGAAACCATACCTCGCCATTTGGCTTTCTATTTTTGGCTTCGGTTAACAATTTTAGAGCTTGGTCTACCTTTCCTTTGTTCAGCAATATCCTTGCTTCGGAAAAATAAGTGTTTATTTCAAACTGTTTATCCAAAGTCCGTAGTTTGTTCAAATAGATTTCGGCGTTTTCAAAGTCTTTCTCAGCCAAACTTATCGTTAACAAATCCATGTAAAAAGGAATAACGTCTACGGGCTCTTTTTCAGTAATCAATTCCAATAAAATAGCCTTTGACTGGGCATAATCCTTTTTCCCTAGAAATACTCTTGCTAGGTTATGTTTTAAATCACATTTCGTTTTATGTACCGCCTTTTCCATGGTTTCATCGGGACGTTCTATATACCCAAGCTCAATAAGCTGTTCCATAGCATCCTGATCGGACAATCCAACAGCATCCGTTTTATCCTGACCTTCGCCAAAGTCCCCTTCCACCTTATCCCAACTTTCAATGTATGTAGGTTCAGTTGGCTCTTTGAAAATATCCATGGCCACTTTACCGTCCATATCCTTACCAATAGGCAAACCATACATATGTAAAATGGTTGGGGCTACATCAATCAATCCCAGACCAAACACTTTTTCGTTTCGTTTAATATTTGGGCCCGCCGCCACAAAAATTCCAAACTGCCTGTGTTCTAACGCTGGAGCTGCCTGATATTTGGGCATCTTCAAAATACGTTTGTTACCCGACTCATATCCATGATCGGACATTACAATTATTGTTGTATCCTCACCCGCCAAACTTATCATCCGTTCCAACATCATGTCTTGAAACCTATAGGCTCCAATGATTGCTTCATTATAGATTTCAAACAAATCCTTAGGTACCGCCTTCAATTTAGGTGGATAAAACTTCATAAAGGCATGGCAAAAATGATCTATGAGGTCATAATACACGGCCATAAAATCCCATTCGGTATTCGCCATGGTATAAGTTGCTGCACTATGAACAGAAACATTTTCAGAAAGAATTTTAGATAGGCCAATCAAGTGTTTACTCTTATCCAAATCAATCTTGTGCGCCTTAGGAACAAAAGGCAAAATGAGTTCCTCAGTAATCTCATCCGGAAACATTTTCAAGTCTCTTATCTCGTTTAAAAAAGATTTTGGATGCACCGCATCTTCCGGAACATGCGACCGTTTTCTAATATCTTTATTTGCCTTTTGGAACTTATCGGAAATGACTACACCATTTATAGGTTCTGGAGGATAACTTGGCCACCAACCAACCAAATTACTTTTATACCCCTCATGATGAAAAATATTCCACAAGGCTCTCGTTTTCCTTGAAGCCATAGTTACAGGTCTTACCCCTTTTAAGTCTGGCATGAGTTCAATAAACCCCAAGACACCATGCTTATCTGGAGTTTTCCCTGTTGCCACAGTAGACCAAAGCATAGGAGAATAAGGAGGGTTCATAGTACTCATATTGCCATAAACACCTCTATTTATTAGTTTTTGCAAAGCAGGCATTTGTCCTTTTGCCAATAAAGGCCCAATAATCTTCCAATCAGCAGCATCCCAACCAATTAACAGTACCTTATTATTTTTTTTCATCACTATTCTCTTTTGAATTTTTAACCGTTCTCCAAGCTCTCAAACCTACATCCCCTAAAGCTAAGAGCCCTAGAGAACCTCCTTTGGTAATCTTTACCGGTATAGTTTCCTTTTTTTCCATAGCATTATGTTAATCTCAAGATTGTATTAGAGCGCATAAAATTAGGCATTCCTATTACAAAGACCTCGAAATTTTAACAAGAATCGACTTATATTTTACAGAAGTTTATGATCCTTAAAATTACCACTTAAAAAAGCTGTCTATTTTGGCAACATTAGGTTTTAACTTAAATTCGCAGCAAAACTAAATATCATGTCCCAAAGCATCATTTCATATATCATTTCATTTACCAATTTACCGGAGTCTGGTGTTAAAAATACACTCCAACTTTTGGAAGAAGACTGCACCGTACCCTTCATTTCCAGATACCGAAAAGAGCGTACTGGAAACTTGGATGAAGTGCAAATTGGAGATATTGTGAAATACAAAGAGCAATTTGAGGCTTTGGAAAAACGAAAGGCAACCATTTTAAAAGCCTTGGAAGAACAGGACGTTTTAACTCCAGAATTGCAAAACAGCATTGAAAAGGCGGCAGATCTAACCACTTTGGAAGATTTGTATCTGCCCTATAAGAAAAAACGTAAAACCAAAGCCGAAGCAGCAAGAAAAGCTGGTTTGGAACCGTTGGCAAAAATCATCATGAGCCAAAATGCCTCTGATTTGGAAACCATCGCTTTTAAATATACCAAAGGAGACATTAGCTCAGCCGAAGACGCTTTGGAAGGGGCACGCCATATCATTGCCGAATGGATCAATGAACGTGTCGACATCAGAAATCAGATACGTCACCAATTGGAACGTTTTGCGCTTATTTCCTCTAAGGTGGTAAAGGCAAAGGCCGAAGAAGATGACGCTCAAAAATTCAGGGACTACTTTGAATGGGAAGAATCGCTGAGCCGAATTCCCTCCCACAGACTTTTAGCCATTTTACGTGCAGAACACGAAGGTTTTATTCGCCTTAAAATTGATATTGACGAAGAGCGCGCCCTTTCTAAAATTGAAAGTCGCATCATTCGCTCCAACAATGCTTGCTCCGAACAAATTGAATTGGCCATAAAAGATGCTTACAAACGCTTATTACTGCCATCGTTGTCCAACGAAGCCCTTCAAAATGCCAAGGAAAAAGCCGATGCATCGGCCATCTCTGTATTTGCCAAGAACCTTAAACAATTGCTTCTTGGATCACCTTTAGGAGAAAAAAGAATCTTGGCCATTGACCCAGGGTTTAGAACCGGCTGTAAAGTGGTTTGCTTGGATGCGCAAGGAACTCTAAAGCACAACGAAACCATTTACCCGCATGCCCCTAAAAATGATACTACGGGAGCCATAAAAAAAATTAGTTCCTTGGCAGAGGCGTATCAGATAGAGGCCATCGCCATTGGAAACGGAACTGCTTCAAGAGAAACCGAAGCCCTTATCAGACGCATTCATTTTAAAAATGAAATTCAGGTATTTGTGGTGAATGAAGCTGGCGCCAGTATTTATTCAGCATCAAAAATTGCCCGAGAGGAATTCCCAAATTACGATGTGACCGTGAGAGGCTCTGTTTCCATTGGGAGACGATTGCAGGATCCTTTGGCCGAATTGGTAAAGATTGACCCAAAATCTATTGGGGTTGGGCAATACCAACATGATGTGGACCAAACTAAATTGAAAAACGAATTGGACACGGTTGTGGAAAGTTGTGTAAATGCTGTTGGGGTGAACATCAACACCGCCAGTAAATCCCTGTTGAGTTATGTGTCTGGAATTGGCCCAAAATTGGCAGAAAACATTGTGACCTATAGAGAGGAAAACGGCAAATTCCTATCCAGAACCGACATTAAAAAAGTGCCTAGATTAGGCGGTAAAGCTTTTGAACAAAGTGCTGCCTTTTTACGAATTAAAGGTGCCAAAAACCCAATGGATGATTCCGCAGTGCACCCTGAAAGTTACAGCATTGTCAAACAAATTGCCAAAGATGAAGGCAAAACTGTTTCCGAATTGATAGGAAATTCAGAACTCCTTAAAAAAATTGACCTCAACAAATATTGCACGGATACAGTAGGACTTCCAACCCTAAAGGACATCGTCAAGGAATTAGAAAAACCGGGATTGGATATTAGGGAACAGGCCAAAGTATTTACCTTTAACCAAAACATCAAAACCATTAACGATTTACAGGAAGGTCAGTTACTACCGGGAATAGTCAACAATGTGACAAACTTTGGTGCTTTTGTGGATATAGGCATCAAAGAAAGTGGACTAATTCATATTTCCAATCTTTCCGATGGTTTTGTAAGTGATGTCAACGAGCACATCAGCCTACACCAACAAGTCATTGTTAAAGTATTGGAGGTAGATATTAAACGTAAACGCATACAACTAAAACTACACAAATAAATATGTTTTTTTCACCTGTAAATAACTATAATACAGTTTCATAACAAAGAATTAAGTACTTTTACGTTCTTTTATTTTGAAACTGATGACAAAACCTAGAATTGCGCTTGTTATTGGCATAGTTTGCATCTCGATTTTTCCCGTTTTGGTGCGACTCAGTTTGACTCCTGGGCTCATCTCTGCGTTTTATAGAATGGCCTTTGCCTCGGCAGTTATCGTTCCCTATGTAATTATCAACAAGCAAATCAAAGTCCCCTCAAGGAAAATGGTATTGTTATCGGGGCTTTGTGGAGTCATCTTTGGTTTGGATGTTGGTGTATGGAACATTGCCATACAAGGGTCTTCGGCTACTCAGGCCACCCTACTCACCAATTTATCTCCTGTTTGGGTAGGTATTGGAGCTTTCTTGTTCTTAAAAGACAAACCTTTAAAGAACTTTTGGTATGGCACCGTGATTGCTTTAATAGGAATGGTACTCTTAGTTGGTTATCAGTTTTTCCGAAATCTAGAATTCGACATTCCCTTTTTATTCGCCGTACTATCGGGAATGCTGTATGCGGTCTACATGCTAGTAAGCAAATATGTTTTGGGAGAAACCGAAGTAGTTACTTTTACGACCATAAGTTTGGTTGCCTCCACAGTGGCACTAGGCCTCATAAACATACTAGCCAAAGAACCTTTTACAGGATTTTCCAACCTTGGCTGGATTGTTTTGGTCATACAGGGCTTGATATGCCAATTATTGGCATGGTTGCTCATAAGTTATGCCACCAAACATATGCGTGCCACCAGGGTTTCCGTGAGCTTGTTGGGACAGGCCATTTTAGCATCAATCCTAGCTTGGATCTTCCTAAATGAAACCATCACCTTACAAATGATAATAGGCGGTTTGGTTTTACTTTTGGGAATTAGAATTACATTTTACACAAAACCCCTGGGCTTATTTAGATTGCGTAAAAAAGAAAAATCCTAAGCCCTATTATTTAAATCTGTCCTGTTTTATAGCTAACTTTGGTAAAAAACGAAGATTATGTTATCAAAATCTATAGAAAAGGCTCTCAATGATCAAATTAGAATTGAGGCTGAATCCTCGCAAATTTATTTGGCCATGGCCTGCTGGGCAGAGGTAAAAGGACTGGAAGGAGTCGCCAATTTTATGTACGACCAATCCGATGAGGAACGCATGCACATGCTAAAATTGGTTCGTTTTGTAAACGAACGTGGCGGACATGCGCAAGTATCGGCTCTTAAAGCTCCTAACGTGACGTTCAATTCGTTCAAGGAAATGTTTGAAAAGCTTTTTGAACATGAAGTATTTGTATCGGAAAGCATCAACGAACTGGTGCATATTACCCTTCAAGAAAAGGACTATGCCACACACAACTTCCTGCAATGGTATGTTTCTGAACAAATAGAAGAAGAAGCGGTAGCAAGAACTATTTTGGACAAAATCAACATGATTGGCAACGATAAAGGAGGCTTGTATTTGTTTGATCGCGACATTCAACAACTAAACGTAAGTACTGCTGCTTCGGAAGCACCTGAGTAATTTTAACATTAAATCTTATTTAGATTTATTTAAAATAACTATTTTCGCCCTCGTTTTGAAATAGTTATTATTTGGTTTTGGGCAAAAAGAAAGACAAAAAGCAAAAAAAGAAAGAGGCAATCAAACAGCTGCACGACTCGGGGATTATCAATGCCGATAAGGTAAAAAGCAGTTGTTGTAAAAAATATAAGAAAGGTGAAAACAAGCGCTGTAAAAAGTGCCCTTGTTTTGATTTGCTTAAAAAGGTGGCATAAGCTCACTTTTTAAATCCTTTTAAATCAAACAAAAAGAGATTAGTGTAAGGCTAATCTCTTTTTTTATGTCTTAGCACTAATAAAATTTATAACTTGAAACCATCATCACAACAAAGTATCAATGCATCAAAATCTGCAATTAAGAGCTAGAATCGCCAACCTCATTACCATTCAACTTCGGTTATTTTGTCTCCTTGCATTCATTTTTTCATTTTCACAAGAATCTCCCCAAATAAAACATATTGCAGAACCATTTTCTAGTTATACCCAATTACCTAGAGAGCTTGCGTATGGGCACCTCAATAAGTCCACATTCATTAAAGGAGAAACCTTAGCCTTTACCATATACGTATTTAACAAAAACAACAAGCAACTAGCTACAGCTACCACCAATGTATACTGCGCCATTGTTGACAATCAAGGGAACATCATAAAAAACAAAATGTTGTTGGCGCAAAATGGGGTTTGCTACGGAAGCTTCTTTGTGGATGAACAATTCTCGTCTGGCAATTACAACTTTCAAGCGTATACCAATTGGATGAAAAATTTTAATGAACAGAATTTTTATGTTCAAGGTATATCGATCATCGATGCCAATAAAACCATCGTATCCACTCCTATTTCCTCAAACTTAGATATCCAATTATTGCCTGAAGGAGGACATCTTGTTGCAGACACTCCCAATACCGTAGGCATAGCCATCAAGGATACTTTAGGCTTTGGGGTTCCCAATGCCACTGTCAAACTTTTAAACAGTAACCGTTACAGTATGGGCACCTTTAAAACCAATCAATTTGGCATTGGTAAGTTTTCATTTACACCTAAAAAGGGAAACTCTTATAACGTAGAAGTGCACACTAAAGAGACCACTCAAAGGCATCCTCTACCCAAAGCCGAAGCTCTCGGAATTGCTATGAGCTTAAACAAATTAAACGACAGAATTATTATTCGGTTTAATACCAACGATAACACTTTTAAATCCATTAAAAATAACCCCTACACTCTTGCCATACATAATGGCCACGACATAAAAACCATCAACATTCAATTTAAAGATAGTTTAGAGTTGCTAAGTCTTATTCCGCACAGCGACCTCTTTAAAGGCATGAATGTTCTCACACTTTTCGACAATACGGGAACGCCTATTTTGGAACGTCTCTATTTCAAATATAACGGTATTGAATTTTTAGAATCTCAGACACCATATTTTGAAAAAGGAGAAGATTCCACCCTGGTAACAATACCTTTTGAAGGGGTCAACCCAAAAGTCTTTAATAATTTCAGTATTTCTGTCTTGCCCCAAGAAACCGTCTCCTACCAACATCATCAAAATATCGTTTCATCCCTCTATTTACAGCCCTACGTGAAAGGGTTTGTTGAAAACGCTCTGTATTATTTTCAGGATATCGATCGTCAAAAGGAATTTGAACTGGACAATCTATTGCTTACCCAGGGCTGGAGCAGTTACAGCTGGCAAAACATTTTCCAAAATCCACCCACCGTTAATTTCCCTTTTGAACAAGGTATTGCCATCAAGGCCCATATCAACCAATCCAAGTCCAATACCTTTGCTATGTTTCCTATTACCAATAATAGTTTTGAAACCTTTGAACTTAACAGTAGTCATGCTTTTTTTGAAAAAAACGCACTGTACCCTCTAGACAAAGAACAATTGCGCTTTGTGGAACTCAATCGCAAAAAATCTGGAATCAAACCCCATCTTTCCTTACAGTTTACCCCGTCCAAAATCCCCAATTTGGACAAATACCTAAAAGTTGAACCTTTGAAAAAAACGGTTGCCTTTAACGCCATCAACTCACAGCCATTTATGATCAATTCATGGAGCGGTCTGGAACAATTAAATGAAATTGTCCTATCGGTCAGAAAAAAGGATAGTCGCAAAGAGCAATTAAACCAAAAACAACATGGAAAAATTGACATTTTTGATGACAATCTACGCAAGTCCTACATGGATTTTGCCTCCTACATACAGACCAAAGGGTTTAGGGTTTATCAAAATAACGGACAACTCAACATCATTAATCCTTCTGCCGCCTCAAGCAATAATAACAGCCCAGCGGTATATCTGGACGACATGAGACTATTTGACTTAAATACCTTATACCAATACCGATTGGATATCGTTGATTACATCCTTATTGACAAATCAGGGTTTGGACAAGGAATTAACGCTGGAGCGGGTGTCATTAAAATTTACACCGATCCTAAAATTTCGTTTTCCTTTAATGAAAGCAGCCCTTTTCAAACGTTCAACATCCCTCTTACCTTCAGTAGCCCTACACAATTCTATACACCCAAATACTCTTTTTATAAAACCCAATTTTACCAAGAATACGGCGTGGTGAATTGGCTCCCCAATTGTAAAGTGGACGCTCAAGGCAACATTTCCTTTAAAATTGATAATATACAAGCAGGAGATCTCAAGATTTTTATGGAAGGGACTTGCAATGACGGCAGCTTGATTTCGGAAGTGAGGGACATAGCAATAAAATGAAAAAGGCTCCATATGGAGCCTTTTTCATTAGCTTACTTCCCCAACATCAATAATTCACTGCAGAGAATTTCAGTAGCATAGTGGCGCTTGCCGTCCTTGTCTTCCCACATACGGTTGGTAAGTTTGCCTTCTAGAGCAATTTCCTGCCCTTTTGTAATATAGTTTTCCACCACCTTTACAAGGCCTCCCCTTACAATAACATTGTGCCAATAGGTGCGCTCTATCTTTTGGCCTCTTTTGTCCTTATAGCTATCATCGGTAGCCAAGGAGAATTTGGCCATTTTATTGCCATCTTCAAAATTCACAATTTCAGGATCTTGTCCTAATCTTCCAATCAACTGTACTTTGTTTCTAAGTGCATTCATAATTTTAAATTTTAAGGTTAAACAGTTAATACCATTGAATTTCATTTGTTCCATTCAACAAGACAAAGATGACATACCTACCAAAAATTAGTCGGTAGTTACGCATTTATAGTCGTTTGTAAACGTTTGTAGTCGTTTGTACACGGATAATTATTTGACGTAACCTCTTATATTTGCAGCTTTTTTTCAGCTCTATGAAACGCTTTCTAAGTTATCTCTATCCTGTAAGCAAAAAAGTACCTTCGCAATACAGCGGGAAGTTGGAAGTGACTTGGTATGATGGCAAAAAATACCTCAACACCAAAAACGCCAACTATTCGTACGGCTCGTTACAGGAAATTTTAAAGTTCGGTTTGGAGCATATCAACCTGGATTCCATTTCCAATTGCTTGTTGTTGGGTCTTGGTGGCGGCAGTGTGATTGACACCCTTCGGAACGACTTTAATTTTCAACAGCACATCACGGCTGTGGATATTGATCCTGTGGTCATTGCTATTGCCCAACGTGAATTTCAGCATTACAATTCGCCAACGCTGACCATGGTTTGTGCCGATGCCCAACAGTTTATATTTGAAACTACAGCTAGCTTCGACCTCATTATTGTAGACCTTTACATCGATGCCCACATGCCCTCCCAATTTATGGAATCCGCCTTTTGGAAGGCTATCCTACAATCGCATTCCAACCAAGGCGCCATTATTTTTAATGCAGCATTGAATGTTCCCTCCTCAAAAAGCTTACAAGCTATTAAAGCACTTTTGGAAACTGCTGGCTTTAGCGTTAGCATCCATCAAAAGGTAAATGGCACCAACACCCTACTAATTGCCCAAACCTCATAATTCATTATAAATGAATATTTCCTATATTGTATACGCAACCAACCCATTGAATTATGCAAAAAGCGTGTCCAGAATGTGGAGAAACCATCCGTGGTAGGGTGGACAAAAAGTTCTGTAGCGATGCCTGCCGAAACAGTTACAACAATAAGGCAAACAAAGACCTTAGAAACATTATTAGAAATACCAACAACAAGCTGCGCAAAAACTATCGGATTTTAGAAGCTCTCAACCCTGAACAAAAATCAAAAGCCTCAAAAGGACGGTTAGTTGAAAAAGGCTTCGACTTCAATTACATTACCAGTATTTACACCACCAAAACCGGTAAGGTTTATTACTTTGTGTACGATCAGGGCTACCTGCCTCTAGAAGGCGACTATTATGCCTTGGTAAAGCGCCTACAGTAATTGTAACATTTTACGGGATGTTCCTACCTATACTTAAAAGCCCTTTTTTATGACCGCATTAGCCTTATCATTTGTTCCTGTTCTTTTAGTTGTTTCCATTGGCTTGATCATTGGCTTGGCCTTTTACTATTTCAGTCCGAAAAAGGTCATGCTTCGTACCCTTGCCAAAATACCGCACAAAACCTTGGGCAGTATTAGGAACAACGAGCTGGTAAAAATTTCAGGCAAAGCCTTGCATGCCAAAGAACCTCTAAAAGCACCTTTAAGTAAACGTGATTGCGTGTTCTATAGCATTACTATTGAACAGGAGAAGAGCAGCGGGAAACATTCGCATTGGAAAACCCTGATTAAAGAGGAACAATTTCATGAGTTTTTTGTAGATCATCGCGGTGAAATGGTGATGATCAAACCTTCCCATACCTCGAAAAACTATGTCACCTATTTAGTTTCCGACAAAAAGACAAATTCCGGAACCTTTAACGACCCAACTCCTGAATTTGAAGCCTTATTGAAACGCTATAATATTGATAGTACAAACTTTTTTGGGTTCAACAAACAGTTACGCTACAGTGAAGGGATTATAGAAGTAGGCGAACACATTACCGTATCAGGAGTTGCTAAATGGAAAAGTTTTAACGAACCCATTGAAGGCTTCCCCTACTCCAAAATATTGTCGCTTGAAAATGAAGGCAAGCAAAAACTGATCATCACAGATTTGCCTGAAGCTTTGGAAAGTCGGTCTTAATTTGTACGAATCATCTTTTATATTTAAAAATAACCAACACATAGCAATGAAACCAGAACCTAGAAAAGAAACTAATTACAGACAATGGGCTTTTAGAGTATTTCTTTACGTAGTTGTAGTAAATCTTGTAATCGTCTATAGGGTAATGACTTTTGCTGTTGGCTTTCACGATATGGAAAAATTCCAACAAAATATTGCAATTGTATCGATCTTTGGAAATTTACTTCTTATAACGGGTATCATCCTAACTATTCTCAGTATTAAAAACGATGAGAAAAAAAATTATCAATACTACATTTCGATAATCGGATATCCATTCTTTTTAATCCTAACCTTTATATCCTTAGCGTTCTAAAATAAATAGAAATCGAAAATTGATCCTGTATTAAAGGAACTTCATGGATTGCCCCAAAGAGTACAAAAAAAAAATGCAGCGACACTTAAAAACCTATCGCTGCAGAATGCTTAATAAACGCACAAATAAATCGTGCTTATTAAATACTTCTTATTTCCAATTGTGCCCTTTCAACTCAAGAGCTGCTTTTAAAATATCTTTTTGACTAATTTGACCTACCAATTTACCCTCATGTACTATAGGAAAACGACGAATCTTGGAATCTAAAAACTTCTTGGCGGCATCAAACACATTCATATTGCCATCAATGGTCTCCACCTCCTTTATCATTCGTTTTTCAACATTGTCTTGCTCCATTGGCATATTATAATATCTACTATCACTAATCTGCTTTAAACAGTCCCCTTCCGAAATGATCCCCACCAATTCATAATTATCATTTACCACAGGGCCACCAGAAATCCGATTGGCAATTAAAGACTTGATAACCTCCTCCACAGACTGCTCTGGTTTAAACGTAATTAATGTAGTACTCATGTAATCTCTTACCCTAAATGGGATCTCTTCTACCGTATTGCTTTGTTGCTTTCTGGATCCCTGAAAACTTTTAATGCCCATAACCTAAAATTTTAATTCCTTCTAAATTTACTGAATTTAAGTCATTTAACCTAGAGCCAATATTCGCAAAATATTCATTACATTTAAGATGAACTAACTAACATTTCTTCCCATGCTAAAAAAAATTATCTCCTTAGCACTTATCCTTGTGGCCATTTATTGGAGCTTTCTAGCCCTAAAGCCCACCACAATTTCCGGTCTGGAAACTACCGATACCGAATTCTCTACAGACAGGGCTTTGGGACACCTCAAAGAAATTTCGAAACACCCCCATTATGTTGGCATTCCCGAGCATACAAAAGTCCGAAACTACATTGTTGGCGCCTTAGAAAACCTAGGTCTGCAAACTCAAATACAGGAAGGCTTCAGTTACAACGAAAAATGGGGAAGCATCACCAAACCCAAAAATATTATAGCTCGCATTCCCGGGACCAACAATTCCAAAGCCCTCTTGCTACTCTCCCATTACGACAGTAACCCACACTCCTCTTTAGGGGCAAGTGACGCCGGCTCTGGTGTTGTAACCATTTTGGAAGGACTTAGAGCCTATCTACATGATGGCACAAAACCAAAAAATGACATTATCATCATGCTATCCGATGCCGAGGAATTAGGACTCAATGGTGCCGAACTTTTTGTAAACGAACATCCTTGGGCCAAGGACGTAGGCTTGGTATTGAATTTTGAGTCGCGTGGAAGTGGCGGCCCCAGTTATATGCTTGTAGAAACCAACGGAGGCAACCAAAAATTATTGAAAGGCTTTATAGCAGCCAACCCACAATACCCCGTTGCCAACTCTCTTGCCTACAGCGTCTATAAAAAACTCCCTAACGATACCGATTTAACCAGCTTTAGGGAAGATGGCAATATCGATGGATTCAACTTTGCTTTTATCGACGACCATTATGACTATCATACAGCTCTGGACACTTACGAACGTTTGGATCGCTCATCCTTAGAGCACCAAGGAAGCTATCTCATGCCCCTATTACGTTATTTTGCAGATGCCAACTTGAGTACTTTAAAAAGCGAAAAGGACAATGTGTACTTCAACATCCCACTATTTAAAACCGTAAGTTATCCCTTTGCCTGGATAATCCCCATGCTTATTGTAGCCATTGTTCTGTTTTTGGCCTTGGTTTTTTACGGCCTTAAAAAACGCATGCTTAACTCTAAGCACATGGCCATTGGGTTTATTCCTGGTATAGCCGCTTTATTATTGAATGGCCTTATAGGCATTGCTGGTTGGAGAGTGCTTACAACACTCTACCCTCAGTATAATGAAATCCTTCAAGGCTTCCCTTATAACGGTCACACCTATATTTTGGCATTCGCCTTGTTGGCAACCGCCATATGTATGTGGCTTTATAATAAAGTCTATAAACCCGAAAACACGGCCAGTTTGGTAGTGCCTCCTCTTTTTTTATGGCTCATAATTTGCACTCTTGCGGCCTTTTACCTTAAAGGCGCCAGTTTTTTTATCATCCCCGTGTTTTTTGGCCTGATAAGTCTATTCGTATTGGTGCGTCAAAAACGTCCAAACATCCTATTAATGGCCCTTCTACTGTTTCCAACCTTATGGATCCTTGTTCCATTTGTGCAAATGTTCCCTGTGGGACTAGGCCTAAAAGTATTGGTTGCCACTACTGTTTTGGTGTCCTTGATCTTTTCATTGTGCATGTCGGTGTTTGGATTCTCCCGATACAAAAACCGCTGGGCCTACCTGCTATTTATAGTAGCCATAGGCTGTTTTATTTCGGCACATATGAACTCCAATTTTAATGAAGAACAGCCAAAACCAAATAGTTTGATTTACTTTTATGACATGGATCAGGACAAGGCTGTTTGGGCTACTTACGATACCCTATTGGATCCATGGACCAAAACCTACTTGTCTGATAGTCCAGCGGCTAACGATTCGCTTTCCAAATACAATAGCACTAGTAAATATGGCACCAAAATAAGTTATACGCACAATGCCATTATAAAACCCTTGGCGCTCCCTTATATAGATATTAAAAAGGACACTATTATTGGCAACCAACGACAAGTAAGACTATTTATTTCGCCACAACGAAGCGTTCAAAAAATGGTATTGTTTGCAGATTCCACACAACATTTTACAAACTTCAAAATGAATGGTTATGATTTTAACCACACCCTAAAGGAGGACTTTGTCTTGGAGCAGCGCAAAGGGCAACAACTATTTGCCTATTCTGTTGTAGACAATAATTTTATGGATATTGAGCTAAGTGTTCCAAAGGAAATGCCATTGCTATTGGATTATGTTGAAGTATCTTATGACCTGCTAAACAACCCTTTATTTAGAGTGCCCAAAAGGCCCGCAGGCATGATTCCGAAACCTTTTGTTAACAATGATGCCGTGATGGTCAAAAAGACCATTATCTTAAATTAAATGTTTTCAAAATTATACAAATAATCTTACACGATATTTTAAATATCACTGAATAAAAAGCAATAAAATCGGACTTTTCGTAGAAATAACCTATGTTAACGGAACGTTAACGCGATTCAAATTTATGCCTCTCATATTTTGTTAACATATTTTTAAGACCATGAAACTGGTTAATAAAACAAAACTCCTTATTACAGGATCGATATGTACCCTATTGGCACTCACAGCCATTCAAGGGTATTTGATTCGTAATACCTACCAGTTGAAAAGAGCTACGGCCCAATATGAAAGCCAGAGCATTTTTACCAACATTTATAATTCTGAGTCTGTTGAGTATTTACTTTGGGAATTACGAAATGATGCTATAAAACAAGCACAAGCCTATAAAACCAAACAAATTTCTAAAGAAGAGGTAATTACCAACCTTCAAGACAAGGCAGCCACTTTAAATCCCTATTTTCTAGAAGAAGTCAATAAAGGCTTTTCAAAATATTCCATACCTGTAGATATTTCGGTTCAAAAAAAACTAATCGCCATTGTGCTTCATGACACCTTGGGCAATGCCGAAACGATTTATAAAGAAAAAGACAGTACCCTGCTATTGCTGGGCACCCCTTATAAACCTACAGAAAACAGCGAACAGAAGCTTATCAACAACGCCACCTTTACCAAAGGTCTAGTGGCAGATATCAATGGGAAGTCCTACACCTACATGCTTGAATTTAAAACCAAGCTGTTCATGTCTGAATCAACAGGGTGGAGCGGGTATTTAATTAAGCAAATGTCTGGTATATTGTTGTTGGCCTGCCTACTGTTTCTATTTGTAACAGGTATTTTATATTATTCCATCCATAGCTTATTAAAACAAAAAAAGCTGGCCGACATAAAAACTGATTTCATCAACAATATCACCCACGAACTTAAAACACCACTCTCTACCCTGGCCATTGCCATTAAAAACTTGAACAACGAGGCCTCCAAATACAGTGGGCTTTTTAACAATAGTGTTCTGGAAGTTATCAATCGTCAAAATTTAAGGTTACAAAAACTCATAGATCAAGTACTCAATACCAGTTTGGGTTATGAGGACATCGAACTCACTAAGGAAATTTTCAACATGCCCATGTTTTTGGAAGAAACTTTGGCCGATTTTAAACTTAGCTTAAAGGAAGAAATCAACATAACTACAGATATACAAAAAGACGCCATCCTAATTTCTGCTGATAAATTTTACATCAGTACCGCTATTAATAACCTATTGGGGAATGCCGTAAAATATGGCGGTACCGAAGTAAGCCTACACTATGATTATATCACAAAGGAGCGCACCCACATTATCAAAATAAAGGACAATGGTATAGGCATTAGCAAAAAGCACCTACGCTTTATTTTCGACAAATTTTATAGGGTGAGCGAACAAGACACCCATAATTACAAAGGATTGGGATTGGGATTGTTTTACACCCACCAGATAATCCAGGCACATGCCGGAAACATCTCGGTAACCAGTACCAAAGGATCAGGAACAGAATTCACCATAATACTTTTTAATCAATGAAAAACATACTACTAGCAGAAGACGACCACGATTTTGGAGGTATGTTAACACAGTACCTTCAAAGTAACAAATTTAACGTAGAATGGGCCAAGAATGGCGAAGAAGCTCTCGAGCTGTTTAATGCCAACTCCTTCCACATCTGTGTATTGGATGTGATGATGCCCAAAATGGATGGTTTTACCTTAGCCAAAAGAATAACACAGGTAGACCCCGAAATGCCCTTTTTGTACTTAACGGCTCGTAAAACCAAAGAAGACAAAATTAAAGGCTTAAAGTTAGGGGCCGACGATTACATAGTAAAGCCCTTTGACCCCGAAGAGTTTGTATTGCGCCTTAAAAACATCATCAAACGCACCGAGCAGCAACAATTTGTACTGCGCGAATATGGCAACCAAGACATTATCTCCATTGGTAGCTACCGTTTTGATTATAGAAACTCCATTTTAAAAAGCAGTACCACGACCCATTCCCTAACCAAAAAGGAAGCCCAACTCATTTACTTCCTCTACAAGAACAAAAACAAATTGGTACGCCGCGAAGACATCCTTACCAAAATATGGAATACCAACGACTTTTTCTCTGGAAGGAGCATGGATGTATACATAAGTAAAGTGCGTAAATACTTTAACGAAGACGAGGACATCAATATTAAAAGTATTCGTGGCTTAGGACTGGAATTTCAGCTGCCAACACAGGCTTAAAACGCAAAGAAACCTTAAAACTTACGAGTAAAGTACTTAGCTTAAAATAGAACAGTGTACAATAAGGAAGGGCCCTAAAACTATTTCCATACATCTGTGCATTGATCGTGTAATGCCCAAGAACGGTTTACCTCAGCCCAAAATAGCTCAGTTAGGCCTCGCAACTCCTTTTTTATATGTAACGACTCGAAGAATCAAGAAGGCAGCATTAAATATTTAACCTAAAATAATGATAGCCCGTTTGAAAAACATGTAAGTCTTGCCAATTTGTATTGTCAGTTAAGGAAGACATCAAGCGTATCCAACAACAATAATTTGTACTGTATTAATGCAGCCACCAGAGCCTATCCCTTATTTGCAGCGACTACCTTCACCATAAAATTTTTCAATTAAAAAGGTAGCACTACCACGCATACCCTTACCAAAAAGGAAGCCCAACTCATATACTTTCGTTACAAGATTAATTGGAAAAAAAGAAAAATATCATTACCAAATTATGGCATACCAATAACTTTTTCTCACGAAAAAGTAAGGCTGTGCGCATAAGTAAAGCACGCACATAATTTAACAAAGATGAGGACATCAATATTAAAACTTTTTGTGCCTTAGGACTGGAATTCCAGCTACCAACGCAAGCTTAATCCACAAGCCTATACCGAAAACAAACAATCCTACATAAGTCAATTTATACTTACAAAAAATACCCCAAGGTTAAATTAAGGTTAATGTCTTGTTAATTTAATTAATCTCACAAAATATCCCATATTTTTAAAAATACCTTATTGTATAATCAAAAATACAGCGAATGCTATTGTATTTTCCTACATTACTAGTTTTAGCAGGGCTTAGCTCCTACAGGTTACTACACCTAAAACAAGGCGAACAATTAACCGCTCCAGCTATTCCCGTTAACAACCAAAAGGAACAACGGCCACAACAACATTGTTGATAGCCCAGAGCCACATACCATCATTCAACCCCCAATAGTTATGCAATACAATTTCAGAAACCAATTACACAATTATAGTTTATTAACCTTTAACTTTTAAACACATGAAAAAAGTTACCCTATTGTTTATGCTACTTTGTAGCTTGATTACGTACTCTCAAATTGGAATAGTAGAGGATTTTGACTCCTATTCGTCTAATCAAAACCCTACTGGTTGGACCGGAGATTTTGTAACCTCCCCATCAAATTTCAACACTTCTTATTTCCGCTGCGGTTCTGTGGCTTACTACGCACTAGTCACCAGCCCTGCAACCAAATCATTTACTACACCCAATCAGGTAGGCACAGGCAATGGCACAGATCTTGCCATAAATTTCAATTATAAAATTGTTAGACATACAGGCTTTTTTGGAGGCCCTGCTGCGCCAGATGCAAATTGGGGAACATTTACCTTTGAATATTCTACCAACGGAACCGATTGGACCGAAATAGGCACTATTGATGATGACAACTACACCTACGATGGCAACTGTCATGCAGCCTCCTATACTATTGATGGTGCCAACTTACCAGAAGGCAGTGATTTTCAATTTAGAGCAACCCTTAACGTTGTTAATAATTCATCAGGAAACTTTTTCGCTTCAATTGATGACCTTTCCATTTTACAAAGCGCCACTGAAGTACCAAACTGTGATGTCTCCTTAACCTCGGAAACTACAGATGTCTTTATTGACACTACCATTACTTGGAGTGAAGCTACTGGCCTTCCTACTGGTTATAACCTTAGTGTTGGTAGCCAATCTGGTGTGTATGACATAGTGGACAATGTTGATGTAGAAACCGCAACAACCTATGATTTAACAGGATTGGAATACGGAACAACTTACTATGTTTTAGTTTCTCCTTATAATGGTATCGGTACGGCATCTTGTACAGAATTAACATTTACAACCGTAGATGCTGTGGCGCCAAATTGTGATGCAGCAATGACATCTGCCACTACGGAAGTACCAATTAACACGACAATTACGTGGAGTGCAGCAACCGGATACCCTACTGGCTACAATATTGCTATGGGCGTAACTGAAGGAGACTATACAGTAGTAGCTAGCACCGATGCTGGTGATACTACCTCGTTCCAAGTACCTGTTACATTGGCATATTCTACCACTTACTACGTATTAATAACCCCTTATAACGAGTTTGGTAATGCTACCGACTGTACTGTTTACAGCTTTGTAACAAGAGACGCCCCTATACAAGGAGCAATTTGTGAAGATCCGATTGTTGTTGATATAGATTCAGGAGATTATTCTGCTACTGCTGTGAGTTTGGATGCTTATGAGGACAACTACGATGACGCTCCTTGTAACGCAGGAACTGGTTCAACAATGGCTGGAAATGAAATAGTATACGCTATCGCACCATTATCTGATGTTTCCGTAGATATTGCCATCACCAACATTGTCAATCAAAGAGCCAATGTGTATCTTTTAGATAGTTGCGTAGATGTTGCTGAAGGTTGTTTAGCTTCGGCTGCTACTGGATATGCTACACCTTACGTTGACCTTCTTTTAGAAGACCAAGTATTAATGGCCAATAACATATATTATATAGTAATTTCCACCTTTAGTGATGCCACAGAAAACAATACCCAGTTTGATATTAACGTAACTGCGAACGATTGCATCAACCCTTCAGCAACTCTTACAGCTGTACCAGACTGTGACAATGGAGAATATTCTGTCGAGGTAGATGTCACTTACTTTGGAGATGCATCAACTTTAATTATTAGCGATGGTGTTAACGACGACCAAGAACTTGACGCCATTGGAACAGTTACTTTTGGACCATACACCAACGGCTCAACGCAATCTTACACAATGACTTCAGATTTAGGTTGTAACATTACCGAAACTATAACCTATTACTGCGCCCCAACCAATGATGCTTGTATTGATGCCATTGATCTAACCCTTTCTACTGATGAAACCTGCGATAATAGCGTGGCAGGCTACACCTACGCTGCCACCCTTTCTTCTGAGGATGTTTGCAACACTTCTTATCAAGACGTATGGTACACCTTTACCCCAACTGAAGATGGTTACTACAATTTCACCCTTGACACAGAGTATAGTTCTCCTAAAATTTCAGTGCTAAGCGGAAGTTGTGATACGGCATTTACCTCAGTAGGAATCTGTTCAGCTTCAGACTCTATTATCCGTTTTTTAACCGCAGGAACACAATACTATATTCCTGTATATGTTCTTATGCAGCCGGGCGTTCTAGGATACGATTTCAACATTTGTGTCTATAAAATGCCAGATGCCGTTGCAAATGACGAGTGTAGCGACGCCCAAGTAATCACTGAATCTGATGAAAATGGCAGCAACACCATAACAGGCACGCATGAAAATGCATATTTTTCAACTGAAATGGAAAATTGTGGTAGCGGCTTATCATCATTCTATGAAGATGTATGGTACAGTTTTACACCTCAATATACAGGCACCTATCACATCAATCTCGATATCCTTACAGGAAGCAACGTTTTCTATAGCATGTTCAGCACTTCAGATTGTGCTTCAATATCTACAGAAAATAGAGTAACCTCAAGCTGTAGCGTAAATGGAAATTCAAGTGTAGAGCTTGTTGCCGGAACAACCTATTTACTGGATATTCATTCAAACAGTAACAGCGAAATAGCTACTTTCGAATTCTACATCTACCCAGATGCATCCTTAAGCACTGCAGATGTAAACTTTGAAGGCTTTAGATACTATCCAAACCCAGTTAAAAACACTTTGACGTTTGAATCGCCAAACATGATTTCATCTGTAGCTATCTACAATGTAGTTGGTCAAAAAGTATTGGCTACTGCTGATAACGATACGATGTCTACCGTAAACATGGGCGCTTTACCAAACGGTATTTACTTTGCTAAAGTGACTATTGACGGCGCAGAGAAAACCATTAAAATCATTAAAGAGTAGTTAGTCTATGGGCAAGCATATCTATAAATACAGGTTACAGCTATTTTTAATTGTGTTATATCTAGCCTTAAGCCTTTCTATATTTGTATGGTATGTAGAATAAGTCCCGAATAACTCTTTAAAAAAGGGCAGCCAATTGGCTGCCCTTTTTTATTTCATAAAATACACCTGAGGTTAATTTAAGGTTAAAACACATTGCAAAATTCCACACCAAACAATCCTGATATAATTTTAATGCCGAAGTTTCTTACAATTAAAAGCTTTTAAACACACATAACACAAACCTTAACTACACAATTTACATTTTTTAACCTTTAACCCTAAAACATGAAAAAAGTTACCTTATTGTTTATGCTACTTTGTAGCTTGATTACTTATTCACAAATTGAAATTATCACTGATTTTGAAACCGGCACTAACTGGACTTCGGACGCCTACGGATGGAACGTTTTTAACGAAAATGTCGGCTATAACGCTGGATGCGACAACAATTCACTACAAGTCCTTACTGAGGCTAACCAAAGTTGGTCTACCACCTCTCCAACTTCTGTATCCAATGGTACCGATGTTACGGTAACTTTTGACTACAAAGTTACCAACTATGATTCGCCTTTTGCACCCGTTGCCAATTGGGGTTCATTAGTATTTGAATACACTTCAGATGGCGGAACCACTTGGACAATACTCGAAACTATAGATGATTCCAACTATACATACACAGAGGCATGTACCAATTTTAGCACTACAATTGCCGGAGCCAACGTACCGGACGGTAACGACTTTCAATTTAGAGCTACCTTAAATGCTATAACCACAAGCGGTGGACCATGGACGTCCTATCTGCTTGCTGGTATTGATAATGTTGCCATTACACAACCTGCCACAACGGTACCTAACTGTGATGCCACCTTAACTTCAACCACTAATATTGATGCCCCTGCGGCTACAATTTCATGGGATGCCGCAACCGGCCTGCCAACTGGGTACTATGTAAGCGTAGGAGATGATTCCGGAAATTATAATGTTACTAACAACGCCAATGTAACCAACGGAACCTCACTTTCCTTAAACAATTTACAGGGAGAAACTACTTACTATGTAAAAATTACTCCTTACAATGCCATTGGGTCTTCAGTAGATTGTCCAGAGCAAACTTTTGTAACCGGTCCGCTACCATTATTGGGTGACGTTTGTACCTACCCTATTGTTGTGGATACAGATGCCGCACCTTACACCTCTTCAGTTGATTTATACGAATATCAAGATGACTATAGTACATCTCCTTGCAACTCTAGCTCCTCTTCTATTGGTGGTAGAGATATCGTATATGCTATTGCACCTTTTGAAGACACCTCTATTAATATTAGTTTGACAAACATTGCTAATAGAACTACCACGGTACATGTATTGGACAGCTGTGTTGACGTGGCTGAATACTGTATTGCAACCGCACAATCTTCTACCTCCAATGACTATGCTGATATCAACATGACGGATATTGTATTGTACGCCAATACTGTTACTTACATCGTGATAGCTAGCAACAGCACCCTTTCTCCAAACAGTACATTTGACCTATCTATCACCACCAACGAATGTATTGTACCAGCAGTTAGTTTAACAACTGTTCCAGATTGTGAAAATTATGAATTTTCAGTAGAAGTAGATATCACTCACTTTGGTAATTCGTCAAACTTAATCGTTAGTGATGGGGTAGATGAGCAAGAACTTGACGCAATTGGAACACTCACGTTTGGGCCATATGCTACGGGTAGCGAGGTAAACATTACCACTACCTCCGATTTAGGTTGTGCTATTTCAGACGCTGTTACCTATTTCTGTATTCCAGAAAATAATGAGTGCTCCGGAGCGCTTCCTTTAACGGCATCCACGGATAGTACATGCGATAATAAAGTGAGTGGTTACACTTACAATGCAACAAACTCAACCAACAATTCTTGTTCTTCAAGCCATAAAGATGTTTGGTACACATTTACTCCTGCAGAGTCTGGCTATTATCAGTTTACTCTAACCAATACAGGAACCTCAACTACAGGAATGAAACTTTCGCTATACAGTGGAAGTTGTGAAAGTTTAACTGAGGTTAGTTGTGATAATGAATACCTATTAACCACTACCCTTACCGCAAACACCGAATACCTTGTAGCTGTACAATCTTATGGTACAGATGAAACTGGAGGAGAAGGAGTTCTATTTGATCTTTGCGCTTACCAAGTACCAGTTATCGAAAACAATGATTGCGTTGACGCTATTGCCGTATCAGAATCTGATGCAGATGGTTCTACAAATGTAATCAGTGGTTCTTTGGAAAATGCATTCCATTCATCCATTGGATGTGGAGGTACTGACCAAAGATTTGCTTGGTATAGTTTTACACCACAAAACACGGGTACATATCACATTAACTTCAACGGCTCAACAAGTTCTACTTATTTTGTTCTGTTTAATACAGATGACTGTACCGATATAGACTATAATGACTTTGTTCCAGAAATAGGTTCATGTTGGACTTTTGGAGGAACAGCTGAAATGGCCTTTTCACTAGAAGCTGGAACTACCTATTTGGCAGCAGTAAATGGAGCAGGAGCATACACCTATGATTTCTACATCTACCCAGATGCATCCTTAAGCACTGCAGAAGTGAACTTTGAAGGATTTAGATACTATCCAAACCCAGTTAAAAACACCTTGACGTTTGAATCGCCAAACATGATTTCATCTGTAGCTATCTACAATGTAGTTGGTCAAAAAGTTTTGGCTACTGCTGATAACGATACAATGTCTACCGTAAACATGGGAGCCTTACCAAACGGTATTTACTTTGCTAAAGTGACTATTGACGGCGCAGAGAAAACCATTAAAATCATTAAAGAGTAGTTAGTCTATGGGACAAAAAATCTACAAATACAGGTTACAGCTATTTTTAGTGATGCTATATCTAGCCTTAAGCCTCTCCATATTTTTATGGTATGTAAATTAGTCCCAAATCACTCTTTCATAAAAAGGGCAGCCTATTAGGTTGCCCTTTTTTATTGAGAATAAATCTATTCATCCCCCTATCCTATTTGCCAGAAAAAACCTCAGGTTAATTAAAGGTTAACCCACTCATTAAAAATCATATCACAAAAAACATCCCATAATTTTGAGGTTACAGTTTTGCTCAATTAAAGACTGAAACAAACACAACAGCAACACAAAAATTAACTACACAGTTCACATGTATTAATCTTTAACCAGTAACACCAATGAAAAAAGTTACCCTTTTCTGCATGCTACTTACAGGCATGCTTACCTACTCCCAAATTGATATTAACGAAGATTTTGAATCTTACGAATCAGGAACTCAACCTTCCGGATGGACAGGAGATTTTGAAACCACAAGCACCTTTAACAACTCAAGTTTCTTCCGTTGTGGTAGTCGATCATTTTATACCGGTAGTACTAGTGCATCAACGAAAATCTTTACCACTGAAAATTTATCTGAGGCTACTACTGCCGCAGATGCTACCGTGACGTTCAACTATAAAATAGTTGCAATGAACTTGAGTACTGGCGTGAAAATAGCGCCAGCAGAAAACTGGGGTACTTTTGTATTTGAATATACTACCAATGGCACCGACTGGATTGAGATAGGTTCCATAAATGATGACAATTATACCTACAATGAGGAATGCCATTCGGCCTCCTACACTATTGACGCTGCTAGTTTACCTATTGGCTCCGATTTCAAATTTAGAGGCTCCTTCAACCTTGAGAATGTAGCTCCTGTAACTTTTGTTTATGCCTCTATTGATGACCTTGTCATTTCCCAATCAAATTCTTTAAGCAATGCGGAGGTGAATTTTGAAGGCTTTAGATACTATCCAAACCCGGTTAAAAACACCTTGACGTTTGAGTCTCCAAACATGGTTTCATCTGTAGCCATCTACAATGTAGTAGGTCAAAAAGTAGTAGCAACTGCGGGTAACAACACCATGACTACCGTAAATATGAGTGCCTTACCAAATGGTATCTACTTTGCGAAGGTGACTATTGACGGTACTGAGAAAACTATCAAAATCATTAAAGAGTAGTTAGTCTATGGGCAAACACATCTATAAATACAGGTTACAGCTATTTTTAGTGATGCTATATCTAGCCTTAAGCCTCTCCATATTTTTATGGTATGTAAATTAGTCCCAAATCACTCTTTCATAAAAAGGGCAGCCTATTAGGTTGCCCTTTTTTATTGAGAATAAATCTATTCATCCCCCTATCCTATTTGCCAGAAAAAACCTCAGGTTAATTAAAGGTTAACCCACTCATTAAAAATCATATCACAAAAAACATCCCATAATTTTGAGGTTACAGTTTTGCTCAATTAAAGACTGAAACAAACACAACAGCAACACAAAAATTAACTACACAGTTCACATGTATTAATCTTTAACCAGTAACACCAATGAAAAAAGTTACCCTTTTCTGCATGCTACTTACAGGCATGCTTACCTACTCCCAAATTGATATTAACGAAGATTTTGAATCTTACGAATCAGGAACTCAACCTTCCGGATGGACAGGAGATTTTGAAACCACAAGCACCTTTAACAACTCAAGTTTCTTCCGTTGTGGTAGTCGATCATTTTATACCGGTAGTACTAGTGCATCAACGAAAATCTTTACCACTGAAAATTTATCTGAGGCTACTACTGCCGCAGATGCTACCGTGACGTTCAACTATAAAATAGTTGCAATGAACTTGAGTACTGGCGTGAAAATAGCGCCAGCAGAAAACTGGGGTACTTTTGTATTTGAATATACTACCAATGGCACCGACTGGATTGAGATAGGTTCCATAAATGATGACAATTATACCTACAATGAGGAATGCCATTCGGCCTCCTACACTATTGACGCTGCTAGTTTACCTATTGGCTCCGATTTCAAATTTAGAGGCTCCTTCAACCTTGAGAATGTAGCTCCTGTAACTTTTGTTTATGCCTCTATTGATGACCTTGTCATTTCCCAATCAAATTCTTTAAGCAATGCGGAGGTGAATTTTGAAGGCTTTAGATACTATCCAAACCCGGTTAAAAACACCTTGACGTTTGAGTCTCCAAACATGGTTTCATCTGTAGCCATCTACAATGTAGTAGGTCAAAAAGTAGTAGCAACTGCGGGTAACAACACCATGACTACCGTAAATATGAGTGCCTTACCAAATGGTATCTACTTTGCGAAGGTGACTATTGACGGTACTGAGAAAACTATCAAAATCATTAAAGAGTAGTTAGTCTATGGGCAAACACATCTATAAATACAGGTTACAGCTATTTTTAGTGATGCTATATCTAGCCTTAAGCCTCTCCATATTTTTATGGTATGTAAATTAGTCCCAAATCACTCTTTCATAAAAAGGGCAGCCTATTAGGTTGCCCTTTTTTATTGGTATAAATTCCCTTTACTGTCACTAAATGCTAAAAAAAAACACCACGTTAATTAAAGGTTAACCTAGCTTTTAAAACCTTCTGCCCTAAAAAACATCCCATAATTTTGAGGGTATAGTTTTGATCAATAAAAGACTTAAACAAACACAACAGTAACACAAACCACTAACTACACATTTTTACATTTTTTAACCTTTAACAAGTAACACCAATGAAAAAAGTTACCCTTTTCCTCATGCTATTTTGTAGCTTGATAACCTACTCGCAAGTTTTTCTTAGCGAAGATTTTAATGGCTCTAAACCTTCTTGGGCCGGTTCTGGATGGGAATATAATGGCGGTATGTTTCCTTTTACTACCTGTGAAACTCAGTCCTTATCTAGCCTAGCCACAAAAACCTTAACAACCCCAACGCAAACTTCCATAGGTACAGATATCACTATCAGTTTTGACCATAAAATTGTGGATACAGCAAACTTTGAACCAATAGCTCCTCTTGCCAATTGGGGAACTGTGGTATACTCTTACACTAGCAATGGAACCGATTGGACAATTTTGGAAACTATAAATGATTCCAACTATACCTACGATGGTACTTGCCAAGCCATGTCATTTACCATCAATAGCTCAGAGGTGCCTGGCGGCAGTGATTTTCAATTTAAAGTGCAATTCACACAAGTCACTGCTAACTTTTTGCTCTTTTACATAATTGACAATCTCAACATTACTCAGGCATCCAACACAGTCCCAAACTGTGATGCTAGCTTAACTTCTGATTCTAGCAATGTATCTATTGATATGCCTACCCTTACTTGGAACAACGCTACAGGAAGCCCTAGCGGTTATACTCTAGCGGTTGGTCTATCAGCTGAGGATGACTCTGTAGTGGCAACCACCGATGTAGAAAGCGCAACGTCATTTACCTTCCAAGAGGCCCTAGACTACGCTACTACCTATTATGTAACCATTACCCCATACAACAATGCAGGTGAGGCTACCGACTGTACTATTCAAACCTTTACAACAGAGGAAGCGCCTCTACTGGGAGATGTTTGTAGCCACCCTATTGAAATTGACCTAGGCACTGGAAATTTCAACCAAACGGCTGTAAGTTTAAATCCTTTTTCAGATGATTACGAAAGCGTTCCTTGCTACGAAGCCGGTTACAGTATTGCTGGCACCGATATGGTGTATGCGCTTTCTGTAGCAGAAGACACTTCCCTTGACATTGCTATCACCAATGTGGAAAACCAAAAACTAACCCTTCTTGTTTTAGATGCTTGTATTGGCGTAGCAGATACCTGTATTGCATCTGGCACTACTGGTTCAGAAAATACTGATGGCACATTTAATGATATCAACCTAAATGACGTGGTATTACCTGGAGGTAACACTTATTATTTCGTTTTTGGTTCTTTTGGAGTCTCCTCAACTGACAATAGCCAATTTAATCTTAACATTACCACCAATGATTGTATTACACCTGCTGCTTCCTTAACCACTGAAGCAGATTGCGACAACCAAGAGTTTTCGGTAACCGTAGATGTGACTTCAATGGGTAACGCCACTACCTTAACTTTAAGTGATGGCGGAACTTACCAAGACGAAGACCTTGACGCTTTAGGACAAGTAACTTTTGGTCCTTATGCTTCAGGAACCCCCGTAACTATAGAAATTACAAGTGATTTAGGGTGTTCTATCTCACCATCCACCATCTATTACTGCGCTCCGGTTAATGACGAATGTGCCTCGGCGCTGCCATTAACCCTTTCCACAAACAATACGTGTGACAACGCTGTTTCTGGAGCTACCTACGGGGCTACGCACTCCACAAATAATGCATGTAATGCCGATTACAAAGATGTTTGGTACAGTTTTACGCCTGCTACCTCAGGATACCATTACATCTCCCTTACCAACACTAATGAGGACATAAACCAAAGAATCAATATTTACGGTGGTACCTGTGGTGAACTTACAGAACTTACAGACGAGTGTGACTTTAATTCTAACTTCTCTATCTATTTAACCGAAGGGAACACCTATTACATTCCGGTACAATCCCAAGGTGAGGACAACGACATTACCGTTGGAAAAACCTTCGAGCTTTGCGCTTACAAACTTCCTGAAGCGATTGCCAATGACGAATGTAGCAACGCGATTGCCATTGAAGCTTCAGATGCCTCGGGTAGTTTTAATGTGGTTTCTGCAACTACTGCAAATGCTTACCACTCTGCAGAATTAACCTGTGCAGCTAGCTATTATGAAGATGTATGGTATTCCTTCACTGCTCAAAACAGCGGAACTTACTACTTTAACTTTGACATTTTAGTAGGCAACAATACGTTCTACACCATCTATAACACTGGTGATTGTGCTTCTGTAGATGCAAACTACGTATCTGGTTTAACCAATTGCAATAACGGAACAGGCGAAAAAGCAATAGAGCTTGAAGCTGGATCCACGTATTTAATAAATGTGCATTCGCAACAAACAGCCACCTACGCATTCTACCTTTACCCAGATGCCACTTTAGGTAATGCAGAGGTGAATTTTGAAGGCTTTAGATACTATCCAAACCCAGTTAAAAACACTTTGACGTTTGAATCTCCAAACATGATTTCATCTGTTGCTATCTATAATGTAGTAGGCCAAAACGTATTAGCCACTGCTAGTAACAACACCATGTCTACCGTAAACATGAGTGCCTTACCAAATGGTATCTACTTTGCGAAGGTGAACATTGACGGTGCTGAGAAAACTATCAAAATCATTAAAGAGTAATTCTTCTATGGGCAAACACATTTATAAATACAGGTTACAGCTATTTTTAATTCTATTATATCTAGTCTTAAGCCTGTCCATATTTTTATGGTGTGTAGATTAACTCCCACAAAACTCTTTTTAAAAAGGGCAGCCTATTAGGTTGCCCTTTTTTTTGTGGTCAGTATTCAATAGTACGGTAGATTATGTACTTAGTAATAGTTCTCGATATAAAATTATTTTCAAGAATTTCACTCGAACTGACGTTTCTACCAACCATTAAAACCCAAACAATGATAGCCTACCGTCCCTCCAAGCCTGCCAGCCGCAGGTGGATGATTGGTCGGTATACACATGCAGAACAATTGTATCGACCTGTTCGTCACCTCGAGTGATTGTTTGCATGATAATGCAGGTCAATTGTATCGAGAGAAATTGTACCACTCACAATAATTCTGGATACAACCTGCTTTTCAAGCAGCCCACTCGAACTGACGTTGAGAACTTTCAATGGCAACTCACACACGAATAGCATACCACCACATCGAGTGATTGGTCGGTATGATAAAGCTGAACAATCGTATCGAGCAGTCCTTTAAACTCATATATACCCCTCATACCAACCTTAAATTATTAGCATCTCTTTAAGAGAATATCCTTTGAATTTTCATAGTTTTAAAAACTAAATTTTTTAACCATGAAAAAACGATTCCTTATGGTGTTGGCATTGGCCAGTTTTGGCCTTAATGCCCAAACCAACGCCGAGCTTACCAAACACTTTGAAGCCTATTATAACCAAATGAAAACACACGGCGATGTGCAAGGTGTAATTAACGCGCTTACACACTTAGACGTCCTTAATCCCACCCAAGCACGCAAAGACACTCTGGCCTATATTTATGTATCGGAAGGGCGCTATAGGGAGGCCTTAAATACGATTGGAATTGATAAAAATGCAACAGACTCCAACCTCAATACGGAGGTGAAAGCCATAGCCCTAAAAGCCCTTAATCAGTCAAAACGCGCCTTGGAACATTACGAAGTATTATTCGCCAAAGAACCCAATCCTTATTTGGCCTATGAAATTGCCGATTTAAAAATGCAGATTCAGGATCTTGCAGGTGCCAAAACTAGTATAGAATATGGACTGGCCAATGTAACAGACGACATGAAACGCACTTATTATGAATCGCAGCCTCCATACCAAGCGTCATTAAAAGCTGGCTTTTTGTACCTCAAGGGCATCTTGGTGTTCAACGAAAATAAAGATGAAAATGTAGAAAGTGCACTTGCGATATTGAATCGAGCTTTAGCTGTAGATCCAAATTTTAAGATGGCTCAATTGGCCAAGGATGCTCTATTGTCAAGACCTGCTAAACCTTGAGTATTAAAACAAGAATAAGCTGAATTGAATTTTATGATTGACTGCGTCGAAACTTCGATTTCAGAAGGAAGTGAAACGAAATGAAAAATCTATTAGATCCCTCCTTCGTCGGAATGACAAATAACCCATAGTCACCTCGAGTAAGTGTTCGAAATGGAATGAAGAACAACGGTATCGAAAAGTCTTGGAGATTCATTCCTTAATTCTGGATACAAAATCCTTTACAAGAATTTCACTAGAACTGACATGTTGGACATTTACAATAAAAGCTTAGCAAAGCAAAAAGGCGCTGGAATATTCCAACGCCTTTTTTTATGCAATATGGTTAGACAATGGTTTTACCAAATTCTTACACGATCTTCTGGAGCCAAATACATTGGGTCTCCTTCTTGAATATCGAAAGCCTCGTAAAACGCATCGATGTTTTTCAATGGCTGTGTAGCTCTCACTTGACCTGGAGAGTGTGTATCTGTCTTGATACGAGTTCTCAAGGCATCGTCTCTCATTAATGTTCTCCAAACAGTAGCCCATGACATAAAGAAACGCTGCTCTGGCGTAAATCCGTCAATGTTTTCTGGTCTACCATTTTTTTGGAAATCCAATTGAAGGGCATCATAAGCTCCCAATACACCACCTAAATCTCCAATGTTCTCACCAAGAGTAAAGGCACCGTTAATGTATACGCTATCCAATACTTCAATAGCACTGTATTGCTCTGCCAATTGGTTACCACGCTTCGTAAACTCTTCCAAATCTTGCTCTGTCCACCAATTTTTAAGGTTTCCGTCACCATCAAAACGCGCTCCAGAATCATCAAAAGAGTGAGAGATCTCGTGACCAATTACAGCTCCAATACCACCATAGTTTACAGCATCATCAGCATCGAAGTTGTAGAAAGGTGGTTGCAAAATAGCTGCTGGAAATACGATTTCGTTGTTCAAAGGATTGAAGTAAGCATTCACGGTTTGCGGAGACATCCCCCATTCTTTCTTATCCACAGGCTCCCCTATTTTAGAAAGATTCTTTTGGTTAGACCACTCTGAAGCAGCCATCATATTTTGGAAATAGCCGTTCCCTTCTTTTACAGCCAACTTAGAATAATCTTCCCACTCATCTGGGTAAGCAATCTTAATGGTCATTTTGCTTAATTTCTCAACTGCTTTCTCTTTGGTTTCATCAGACATCCAATCCAAAGCAGTAATTCTGTTTTGGAATGCCGTAATCACGTTACGGATCATTTCTTCTGCTTTCGCCTTAGCTTCAGGCGGGAATTTGGCATCTACATACAATTTCCCAACAGCTTCACCAGCAGCACGACCTACAGTACCTAAAGCGCGCTCATCAGCCGGTTGCATTTTCTTAGCTCCATTTAATGTTTTTTGGTAAAACTCCCAGTTAGCTCTTTCAATTTCGGTAGTTAAATATCCAGCCAAACCATCTAAAGTCTCCCAAGTCATTAAGGTTTTGATATCTTCAATTGACGTAGTCGTCAAAAAGTTTTGCAATGCCGCCATATATTTTGGCTGCATAACATTAAGCGTATCAAGAGATTTTTCAATTCCCATATCCTTGATGAATTTTGCCCAATCAATAGCAGGTGTCATGGCTTGCAACTCAGCAAGGCTTGTAGGGTTATTAAAGTTTCTTACATCTCTACTCGCTACTTTATCCAATCTTGGTTCTGCCAATTGCGTTTCCATAGCCAAAATCTTGTCAGCAGCCGTTTTAGCCGATGCCTCATCATAATTGATGAACTGCAACATTCTAGCAATGTGCGCTACATATTTTTGACGGATTTCTTGAGACTTGGCATCTTGATCTAAATAATAATCACGTTGCAATCCTAAACCTCCAGGACCAACCCAAGCAATGTTCATGGAACTGTTGTTCAAATCGGCTTCCGCACCAATGCCTGCGAAAGGTGCTGCTACACCAGTCGTTTTAGCATACACCGTTTGCATGTCTTCCAATGATTGGATACCGTTGATAGCCTCCAATAAGGGTTGAATTGGTGCAATCCCTGCAGCATTACGCGCTACAGTATCCAATTCAGTTTCATAAATTAAAAGTGCCTTCTTCTGGTCAGTTCCTTCAGCATAAGTTCCCAACTCTTTAGAAGTATTCACTATTTCAAGTACATCTTGTCTTGTATCTTTTCTCAATTGTGTAAAACCTCCCCATCGTGTTTCATCATCTGGTATTTGGGTGTTTTTCATCCAGCTACCATTTACATAATTGTAAAAGTCATTCTTTGGGCTTACAGAAGTATCCATATTTTCAAGGATAATTCCCGGCACCTTTTCTTCTGCCATTGCAGTCTCTGCAACCTTGGCCTCTTCCTTACAAGAAGTAAACGCCGCCAAGCTTAATACAGATACCGCTAAAGCATGTTTCATATTGGTATTCATAAATAAATAGTTAAAAAAATAGGGTTAAAATTAGTTATATAAGAAGTTACTATGCTCAATTTGTTACATATTAACAGAACTTTATATGTTAAAATTTACGTCTTCCAAAAAATTTACTCTGGTCTACTAACATTGTTAGCATCCTTTTCAAACTTTTTGTTGATTTGTAAATTAAGATTGGCCAAAGCCTCCAAAAACTCCTCAATATCCTGAAGCAATTCTTTCTTCGAGATATTATCCAGCTCGGTAGCTCCGTTCAACTTCAGTAATTTGGTTTCCAAAGCCGTTACCCTTGCCTTGATAACATTGGTTTTTACCGAACTAGGAATTTCCGATTTAAAGTCCATTACAAAGGCTTTAACGATGGAATCTGATCCAGAGAAAAACGACAAATCTCCCTTTCTCAAAAATTCGGCTTGGGTATTTAACTCATGTAATTTCTCCCAATCCCCTACTTTGTCGCGTAAACCAGGATTCAGCATATAATCGGTAAAATCAAGAGCCTCAATATCTTTTGAAGTAATTTGGTTGGGGTCTACCTTAGTCTCGTTTACAATAACGGTTTGCGTTTCAGAATCGCCTCCGCAGGAAACTACCATTAAAGCACTAAAGCTCCACAATACCATTTTAACAATTTGCATATATGGTTGCTATTAACGTAATTAAAATCAAGTCACAAATATAGCGAATCTAAACTTCTGATGGCTTATGTTAAACCGCACATATATTTCATTATTCTGTTTTTCGTACCCTATATTCTTATTACTTTTGCAAAAAAATCAAATATCTACAGTTTATGTCATCAAAAATATTAATTATTGGCGCTTGTGGGCAAATAGGATCTGAATTAACCACGAGACTTCGAAACATTTATGGAAACGACAATGTGATTGCCAGCGACATCAATTATAACAACCTTGATGTTGTAAACTCTGGGATATTTGAAATAGTAGATGCTCAAGACTATGGCTCTATTAAAGTTTGTGTAGAAAAATATCAAATCGACACTATTTACCTTATGGCCGCTATGCTTAGTGCCACTGGTGAAAAATACCCAATGAAAGCCTGGGATTTGAACATGGACTCTTTATTCCATGTTTTAAATTTGGCTAAAGACGGTTTTATCAAGCATGTATTTTGGCCTTCTAGTATTGCTGTTTTTGGACCTACTACACCAAAAGTAAATACACCACAGCATACGGTTATGGAGCCAACCACTGTTTATGGAATCACCAAACAAGTTGGAGAACGTTGGTGCGAATACTATCACAACAAATACGGTGTGGATGTGAGAAGCATCCGCTACCCTGGTATTATTAGCTGGAAAACCCTTCCTGGAGGTGGTACTACAGACTACGCCGTAGAAATTTACCATAAAGCCTTATCGGAAAGTGCTTATGAATGCTTCCTGTCGGAAGAAACGGAATTACCAATGATGTTTATGGACGATGCCATTAACGCTACGGTAGACCTTATGCAAGCCGATGCCGAAAAGCTTTCCATCCGTTCATCCTATAACGTGGCCGCTATAAGTTTTACACCGGCACAATTGGCTGAGGAAATCAAAAAACACATACCAGATTTCAAGATTACCTACAGTCCTGACTTTAGACAGGATATTGCCGATAGCTGGCCAAAAAGCATTGACGATTCAACTGCTAGAAAGGACTGGAATTGGTCCCATTCTTTCGATATGTCAAAAATGACCAAAGAAATGTTGGACAATTTGGCGAAGTCCTTAAGCACTAAAAGCGCCGACTAAATTGCTCTTATTTGCATGATCTTTTCATCAAAGTCCTCCTAAAATTGGAGCGCACTTTAATGTGATTGGCGCTATATTTTAAGCACTCAAAAGAAAACCGCACTGTTGCGGTTTTCTTCATTAATCAATACAAATACCTTAAACGGACAATTATTGTCCTTCTTTAATATAGCTCCAACCCTGTTGTTGTTTCTCTACAATTTCCAGAATCCCATCTGGCACACTACGCACCCCAGGAATTAAATCGGAAGCCTTGGCTTTATAACGTTTCATGGTTCCTTGGCAAATTACAAAATCCACATTGTCTTTTTTAACCAAGGTTTCCAATTCACTAGCCACAACCGATTTATCTTTTAACACCATTTCCATAGCGCCGCTGTACATGACCACCTCAAACTTAGAGTTTGGATAAGCCTGTGACATCGCTTTTACGTGCCTTACTGTAGACTGATGGACTTTGGTATCTGGACTAGTAACATCAAACACAATTTTTACAGGGACCTGTTGTGCCAGCATTACCATTGTAGATAATAGAAAGACACAAACAACTTGCATAACTGTTTTCATAACTTTTTAGTTTTATTCTCCAGCAAAAATATACCCGCACCCATGTTCCTGTGCACGGCCCAAGGCCCATACACCAGATGGCACCAATTGAATTCCCGGAAGAATTGCATTAACCCACTCTTGGTAGGCTTCCTTGGGATCTATCCCCATCTTTAAGGCGGCTCCTCCACTATACACCTGAATCGCTAGATCGCAAACACAAAATAAAGCGCCACGCTCCTGCATCCGTTTGATTCCTTCTATTTGCGCCATTGGAAAATCTCCTTCTTTTGGTTCGTAATAAGGATTACGCGTGTAAGCTTTACCGTCGCTCATATTCACCTTAAACATCTCACCTAAAGGATACTTCTTCCATAGACTATCCCCCATTGCCAAAGGAATGGCATCATGACGCAATACCGTTACGGCCGTCATTTCTTTATCCAATACGCCCATGCTGTTGTTACTCAAATAAAACGCCCAGTTCCAAATAATAGGAAATCCGTGATGCGGTTTTGAGCCATCATATACAATACGATGGGTTCCTTTAATCTTTTTAAACCACTCCTCGGCCTCTGAAAGTTTCTTGGTATCGTCCATAGGAATGTTGGCATAAATAGGATTGGTCAGTACCGAAAGGGTACTTGCTGTGGCACCAAGGGCCAAGGCCCCTAAAAATTGCCGTCTTGAATTGGTGTTGGCTGTCTTCATAATTATTTGTTTTTGGTTATGTTATACGTGTTTTTATAATATTCCATAATGGGCTGAAAAGGGCCCATTTGGTGCTGTTCCAAAGAAAATTCATCGGCATAAGGAGGATACGGGGTAGATACTGGTTTCTTTAGCAAATCCGGAAAATCTCTTTCTGGATTGGCCTTTTGAGGCCTTAATTGTTGGTTGATATAACCAGCCACATCATAGGCCTCCTCATCGCTTAATAGCGGGGCGTCATAAGTAGTTCCGAAGGGCATATTGGCTTTAATAAATTGGGCCGCCGTAATTACACGTGCCATGCCTGCCCCATGATTAAAGGAGTCATCTCCCCACAAAGGAGGGTATAGATAGGTATACCTATTAGGATCTTTTACCCCTTTGCCACTTGGTGTATGACAAACAGCACAGTTTTTTGAGAACACTTCCTTGCCATGCTCCAAATTGACTGCACGATTAGGTATGAAAATTTTAACAAAGCCCTGACCTTTTATGTCACCATCCTCCGGAGCAAACCTACTTAGCCACTCCAAGTACTTTACCAAGGCCAACATTTCCCTACTGTCCTCTGGCAACATTTGGCCATTCATACTACGTTCAAAACAACCGTTGATCCGTTCTTGAATGGTACCTATTTTATTTTCACGCCCACGAAACTGAGGAAAACGCTGAATGATTCCTATTAATGGTGCCGAATAGGGCTTGGTCCCCGCATTAAGATGACAATTTTTACAGGCCAACCTATTTCCTTGATATACCATATCGGCATTTCCATTGTCAGGACCAATGTACTTTGGGGTTTGACTGAACAATTGATACCCATACTTGATGATACTGTCCTCATTAGAATTCCCCAAAGTAGTAGCATCGTAGTTTTGAGCATAGACATCAACACTGGTTCCTGAAGGTGACACCAAAGGCTCTATTTCACGCCCCCCACAACTCCTAATAAAAAACAATGTAATAGCAATTGTTAATGCGATAACAAGACTACAAACCAGGAGACTTTTACTCCTTGACTTTCCTAGATTATGTTCTGAGGACCTACCCATGAATACGCTTAAAACTACAATGGGTTAAATTAAAGGTACAGATGAGGCCTTAAGTAGGAATACGTGTAGTTGAGGATGCTATTTTTTCACCTTTTTGAGTAGGCAAAAGACGTTAGGGAGGGTATATGTTCTTCTAATTTACGAAAAAAGCGCTTTGTTTTACAATTTCTCTTACATTTTAATAAAAAGCTAGCTGCAATGTAAACGGTAAAATCCTTGGATAAAAGCATTGTTTGCCGTCGCAAGCCTGATAGCTAAGTCCCCCATTCCAAAGGATTGAAGAATCGTAAGTTTCTGTAATTTCAAATTCCAGTTCTACCACTAAAGTATTAGAAAAGACTTTTAAAGGGGCATCAATCCCTAAGAGATAAAAGTCATGAGCCTTTGGAAAATACATGGACACAGCTGATACCCCATTAATAGAATCCATTTGTAATTTCGAAGGAAGCACCCAATCCATAACTTCTTCATTGGCTTGAATATGGTACCCATGGGCTATCACAAACTTGAGCGTAATGTTGTTGCGCCCTTTTTGGACTTGATATACGGTGTCCTGTAGTTGTACCCAATGGGTTGGTGGGTTCTGAGCCCTCATTAAACCAACAACGCCAATTAAGATGATAAATATGCTATTATTGTTTCGAAAGAAGCTCATCAAGTCTTGCCTTAAGAGCCAATAATTTGGCGTCAAAATTTTTGGAATCCAAAAGTGACAAGAATTGAATGTTACCTTCTGGATCTATGAGCAAGTTGGATGCCAACATGACCTCATCTCTAGCCAAATCTGGCAGGACCCCCTCCGGAGCAAAGCTGGCTGCAACCGCTCCATCCTCATCCAGCAAAACGGGAAAAGGAAATGCAAAACGATCCTGTAACTTTTCCTTAACCAAAGCCCTCGGCTCCTTCACATCAATTATTAGCACCTTCACATTTTTCTTGGCGTAATCATTAGCCAAGTCTACCAAATAAGGTGCCTCGGCATTACAAAATGGACACCATGTTGTTGCAATATGGAGTACCAAGAAACTTCCTCTAAAGGAATTGGACTTAACGGTGTTACCATTTAAATCCAAAAGACTAAAATCAGGGGCTACTGTACCCACAAAAGAAGCTTCCTCTTGTTGGGCTTGGAGCGTTCCTAAACTAAAGAAGAACAACCCCAAACAAATCATCAATGGTTTCATAAGCTTTTGATTTACAGGAGCTACACAAAGTTAGTGATTTTACACAACTCTCTGTAAATCAACATCTAGCCTTCTACAATAGAGGCTTTCTTCCATCGTTCAATAAGATTTCAGTGCTTTTTACTCTTCCCTTTGGATTTCTTTTTAGAAGCCCCTTTCCCCTTTTTGGAATTGGCACTATTTTTTAGTTGATGAAACTCCGCCGAACCTGGCTTAATGCCCATTTGCTTTGCAATGTACCCCCAACCTTTATTTTTATTGGTTTGGTAACAGGTCAACACATCATTTAAAGGTTTTCGGGTAATTCTTGCTATTTCGAGAGCAAGGTATACTTCTCCAAAGGCCATCTGTAAATTGCCCGTCATATACTCAATGCTCTTTTCAGACACATTGTAAGACAATTTCATATCTGTTTTGAAGGCTCCAAAATCGGCACTAGCACGTGCATTAATGGTATTCAAATCGGTATCCAGTTGGATACTTCCCGTATTAAAAGAAACTTGGGCAGCGCTCGTAAAGACAGTGAACGCAAGCATCCACATACATAACTGTTTCATAAGTAGGTTTTATTAGTTATACATTTAGCTTTGTAGTGTTGGGGCACTACAAAGCGTGAACAATATAAACCAAATTTCTTACAAAAGAAAGCGCTCCTTACAACCTATCCCTCCAGCATTTCAAAAAACAATCAGGGCCACTAGTTTAATTTATTGAAAAACTTGTTTCAACTCCCCAAACAACTTTTGTTCATTGTCGCTAAACTGCTCTCCACCAAACCCTAAAAAGCCGCCCTCTTTTGCCGTATTGGCAACAGTTTCTGCAATATTGAGCACCCATGTTTTATAGTCATTTACAACAGCCTCCGTTTCTTTAGACTCCACAATAGACACCGCTTTCCGGCAGTCGTCCAACACCAACTTTGCCAATCCTTCCTTCGAGTTAACTTGTGCCTCCTTAATTTTATTGATAAACTGTTTGCGTTGGTCACTAGCTTCAGACATGGCCTCTTTGGCAGCTTCTGGATCTGGAATGATAGCTGTAATCAAAGCATTGTTGGCATAGGTTTCTTTGGCCCCCATCATACTTCGCACTGTAGCAAACAACTCCTTACCAGACCCTACCAGCCCACTATATCCTGCACTGGCCATTGTAGCCCCAACCAACTGCGGAATGGATGCTACAACATGCCACTCCTCTTCTGTGTAATTATCTAATTTCCCCATGGTTATTAACTTTAATAATTAAAACCCTAAAGATAAAATAATTACATAACCAACTGATTAACTGGTAGTTAAATATCTATCAGCAACATTAATTTTGAACCATTCTGTTTAAACGGTTTATAGGAGCAAAATGCCACAAGAGCCCAAATTCCAAAACAATAAGTGTTTAATAATCGGTCACAGAACCCCAGTTCTCCCCATTTTTAATACGGTATAACTGCATTTCCGAAATCCCAAATTGCTTAGCAATCATTTTCAATCGGGTTCGGCGATTTGGATCGTGTATTTTCCGCTTGAGAAGCTTCACTTTAGCTTCACTAAGTTTTGAATAGGTCCGTTTGCGAGGCCCTTGATAAATAGGGTTTTTAAACTGGTGCTGTTCCTTTTCCTTTTTGGTAGCCCATTTCAAATTCAAGACCCTATTATCGGTTTTATCATAATTAAGGTGAATGACATAAATACCGTCATTTTGTTCCAAGAAGTGCTGTGCCACCAACTTATGCACATATCGACTGGTAGATTTTCCATTCTTTTTTTGTTTAACCGGTAAGTTTTGGTACCCATTGATGTAAGACTTCCTAACTAAAAATTCCTCATCTCCTTTACAGTTTATAACGCGTCCGTAATTAGAAATTTTAAACTTTTCGTTGTCGTCAATTTTTTCATCAAATACAATAGGTTTCCATTCTTCCTTCCAAAAGTCACTTATCATATATTTTTAATCTTAGCATGTAGAACGCTAAATATAAACAATTTACCGAACCTAACACAAAAGATTTCAAGCACTTAACAAAACAAGCTCATTTTTAAACAACCTCACCTAGTTTGTTTTGAGGTTCCTTTCAATGCTTTATCTAAGCAATGCCAAAGCAAGTAGACTGTCTATGTAAACTTGTTGGGTACGCTCATACTCATTGGCTTGCCTGTTTCTTAACTTATAGATATATGGAATGGAATCGCCTTTATAAAAATATTTTCCACCCTCTTCATGAATACTCATCCAAGTATCAGGCGGTAAAATACGGATATCGTTTCTGGAAATAAGCGAAGGATTTAAATGTACAATATTGCCGCTTACAAGCCACTCTTTACCAAAAAGTCCCTTTTTGCTAAAATTGTCCAAAGAATTTTCATCGGTATCATACAGCACAAAAATATAATCCTCATCGGTTGCTATATGAATGTCGGCACTACTGCTAGAATAGCTGTACAATAGGTACCCTCCCCCAAGCAGCAGCAGTTCAGCCAACATGAGTAGAAAATAGTTCATTTGGTGTACAAGAAAACGGTCTACAACATACAAACAAAGGATGAACAGCGTTATGGGCACTACCACAATAGGATAGATAATAGCGGGACTCTCTAGGGTAAGCCCTTTATAAATGGCCAATATACTCAAGCCAATACTTAAAAGGGCTACCAAGGTGAGCAAGGTAACAGGATACAACAGCCGTTTAAGAGTGTTTAAAGCTGCCATAGTTAGGGTGCGGCGTTAAATGCCTTATTTAAAGATAACCAATATTAAGCAACTTTACTACGAAAACCTGCTATTGTTAAAGTGCTTTTATAAATAACAATAGGGCAAATTATTTTTTGATATCTCTGATTTTATAGTGATAGAATATCAAAATAAGCGCTTGACTGAAAACTATATTTATAACAATGAAAGGCAATCTGGATTCTACACTTGGAATATACAGTATAATTATTTTCCTTCTAAAGCATTGGTTCTACATACCATTCATAATTTGGATGGGTTTCAAAATCCCGTATCACCATAATGCCTTTTCGCATGGCTATATACATATCTGTATTGTTTACAAATGCACTAGAAGGATATAAAAGCCCCCAATAAAAGGGAGCCCTCAACACCTGTGTCGTGTTTATGGCCTTGTCTAATTTCAAAATGTATTGCCCAGTAATAACATAGAGTGAGTCCTTGTACTTAAACGTTACCCTAGGCGCTTCAATAAACTCACTTACATGCCTGTAGCACCACTTGTCATTATCATTAAAAATTTCAATGATAGCTCCTTTGTCATAAGCAAGGTGACTCATCCCTTCTGTGGCATATAACTTGCCGTTGAATTCAAATATGCTGTAAATGTTTCTGGACCTATAGCCATAAAGGGCTCCACTCTCTATTTGGTTTACAGCCCCTACTGGCCGATCTCCATTTTCACTACCTAAAGTTTTAATATTGTAACTGTAGCCTTTGTTTAAAGCTACAAACTTAAGGCCACCACCAAACTCTCCTCCATTACTACCAATAAGATACCCGTTGGACACTTTTTTTACATACTTATAGCCTCCCAAGCCCCCTATATCATTGATAACGAAAGGCAAACTATCTCCCTTTATTTTAAAACACGGATGGTTTTTAACAAGTACCGTATCGGGTGTAATTTCAAAATACCAGTGGTCTTTAGATTGGTTTGCCTCCAACAATCTATCCGATTGCCCTTTATGAAACGGCAACAAGTCCCCCAATGGAACAGAATCTCTCTTCCAAACGCTTAAATCCAGTTCTTGACCAAAGCCCAAAAAGGAACTCAAGCCAACATACATCATCAATACTAACTTTATTTGTTTCAAATCACACACATCTACGATACTTATAAAAAACTTACTGGATACTCTTAGGTCGTCAAACTTCCCTTACTGCCTTACATTGTTGTCTTTCACCTTTTGCTTTCTGCCAATGGCAACATAAAGGATGGCACCAACAACATTCAAAAACAAGAGCACCAATACCCACACCAGCTTGTCGTTGCCATGAAACTTACTCTTTAGTACATCTATCAAAGCCACTACGGTAATAACAAAGGTCAATAAGGTGACCACCAATAATACGGTTACCAAAAAAGGATTCATTGTAGTCATCATATATCTAAATTTAATTCATTCATCCACATAGTCCAAAGTAGATACCCAAACCCTTAGCAAAGCCATCCCACACAAACAGCCCTTATTTCATATCCTCTATAAAGTCAATGATAATTTCATTTACCTCACCTTTTTCTAAGGTCACTTCCTTAACATTAGGCCAATTCAATCTAGGGTACTTCTCTTTAAATGCGTCAAGATCTCTTTCCCACTGATTGCTTATAACCAATGCATTCCCTTTGTCATTAAAAAATGGGTAGAACGTAAAATCTCCAATATATTGCACAGCACCTTCCTCTACTGTAAACGGAATGGAAAACTCCTCCTTTAAATCATAACTTACGTAGCCATTAGAAAAACCAAAGTTGAAAAATTCATAATGCCCTGCCTGGAGTTCTTTTATAAAAAGGTACACCCTTTTATCTGCCATTTTGTAGTGCCTAGAACTTCTATGTATTAATATACTATTGCGTCTTCCTAACACGCCCTTTTGTCTTTCTTCGCTTTTAATACTTAGCCAAAAGCTATCAAATCTAGGTTTAGCACTAGCAATGGTTAAAGTTCCAATAATGTAACCATTACCTTTTGCAGCCTCCCTTACCATTATCTTTTCCCCTGCACAGTTAAACAGGAATGCAAAACACAATAGCCAAATAATATGTTTCATGCTTTCAGTAGGTTTAAATAATGGCTCTCAAACTAAGCCAAACAAAGTGAGCAACATACAATCTAAAATTAAATACCTTGTCGGCTCTTAATAATACGTAATAGAATACGGCAAACTGTCCTCCAAATTACCCTCATTTACTTGAATAGGATATCCCGAAGCATCATACGTATAGGTGCGGGTTTCCGTGTTACCCCCTACTTGGGTAACTGAAGTAATATTGTTTTGCAGAAACGGAAAGTTATAACCTCCAAAGCCACTTATAAAAATCCCCTCAAACTCCCAGAAGAATTCAACAAAACGCTCCAGATAAATAGATTCCAATTGCCCGTAAAACGGATTGATTTTATCGTCATACCCAATGGTAAACTCCATTAAAGGGTTGTTGGAAGTATCAAAAGACTGCGCCGAAACCATATTCCCATTGGCATCATAGCTAAAGTTGGTGTACTGGTAGCTTTCGGTGAGTGTCACCACACGTCCGTTGCTGTCCAATTCCAGCACAAGCAGCGCATTGGCATCGCCTTCTATAGTCCCCTCCATGGTTACGGTAGTCCCTTCATAGCTTAAGGTAACATCTTCGTTGTTGGAAACATAACCTACCAGTTGGCCATTGGCATTATAGGTAAAGTTTGCGGTATCACTATAAGAAGAAGCTCCTGTTTCTTGATGAGTCCATTGTGTGAGTCTATCTGCTGTATCATAGGTCAAGCCCTGAGAATAGCCATAACTGTTATAAATACCCGTAATGCCTGCAAGGAGGCCATCATCTTGATAGAGATAGTCTATTTTTTTGGTTTCCGAAATTTCTTCGGTTTTCACCAATTTAACCGTTGATGGATTAGGGTCTAGAGTGTTTGTACTATCCTCTGTTGTACAGGAAAAAAGGCCTAGGTTAAGCAAAATTAGGGCAAGAATACTTTTTGTTTGTTTCATAAATAATTGGTGTACTATTTTATTGCTTTATGTATGGATTGGTATATTTTTTAGGTTGTTTGTTACTGTTATTTCCCAAATAGGGCTATTGCTATGTTAGCTATTAACTAACGTCACGCATAAATGATTAGCAATTCCGTATGGCTACAGTATTACTCATTCACATCTCTAAGGAATTTAGGCCCTACCAAATCCAGAAACATCCCCGAGGTAACACGACCATACAAAAGTTCACTGGTTTCTGCATCAATAAGCAGGTAAAAATACAACGTCCTCAACCTAATCATTTTACCATAAACAACATTGGCCTCTTGGTTAAAAACAGCAGCATCTATCTCCTCTTCACTCTTTAATTCAAATGGATAACTATAAAGCTTTTTAATTTTTTCAGCCGAATTAACTTTAGATTTTAGGGCTTCGTCATTCAAATACCACGTTTTCTCTTTTACAATAGCTTTCTTTTTTTCGTTCACCACATCCAAGAAATCTTTAAAATTTAAATCCTTACTAATGTTCATTTCAAACACAAAGTCAATTTGGTTATTCAATAAACGGATGGCATAGCGTAACTCTGCAGGCGTTATATCCCACTTTTCTTTAGGCTCTACATACTTTAATTCTACAGTACCCAGCACATCCCTAGGGTACCTTTTCTTACCTTTCTTTTTGGCCTCTGTCAATTCCCTAAACATCGTAAGCTGTAATAGGGTATACTCCTGAGCACTGGTCCTAGATCTATTCTCATAATGATGTTCTAGGAAATTCACAAAATAAGCATGCTCCCCTACCGTGGCATCCAATTCAGAAGCATCGATTATTTTATAAGGATTAACTGTCCAATAATCTGCTAAAAACTCAATCATGTAAGTGTTTAGCGATTCGTCTTCACTTTTCACAAAATAGGTTGTCCCCTCTTTAAACGTTTTATAGTTATCAATATTGGTATTGACAATCTGGCCAAAGCCCGTTACGGAAACCGTTAATAAGGCAACAAAAAGCATTTTTTTTAAAATCATAGTATGGTTGGTTTTAAGTTAGTATTTCAATTTTGTGTTATATAGCCCGTAACAACCCAACAAACCTCCTCATACCTTGGCCTGCTCCGCTCTACAATCTGCGACATAATTATAATAGGGTTTGGGTGGATTCTGTCTTAACAAAACTAAGGCAGCAAACCATAAACCTCTAAATTTTCTTACTCCCTGTTACTCATTATTGAGACCCACTTAATATTTTTTCTTTTGTCATCCATGTGAGATTACCACACTCCGTTACGATTATTTCCGTTTCAACATCTGCAAAGGCCTCTACAAAATCTTTTCTAAATCTTATCCATTTTTCATCAACTTGTTCACACGCAGTCTGTGCAATATAAATGTGCTTTTCAGTAAGAATCCATATAGACTGCGTAATCTTAATGCCTTGGTCCTTATTTTTTGTAAGTTTTGCACAGTTATATGGAAAACAATTTAAGAGAGCATCAATTACTTGACCACACCTATCTTTTGTTGCAAAGTCAAATTGAGATATTTGAATTCTTGAATAAACAGTAAGGTTATAACTATTAGCGTTGGAATGAGGTTGCTTAGCCTTCAACCCTATTTCTATTTTTTGTTCATGTAGGTTGTATTTTTCAACCCAGTTATACCACTTCCCTCCTTTGAATGCCTTATCAACAGTATAATCAGGAAGCTTGGCTTCAGAAAAACCCAAAATTGTTTGCTCTTGATTCATCTGTAGAAAAGATGCAAGACCCAAAGTCAAAATAATTACAAAAAATTTCATTTTTTATTCAAATCCATGATTAATGCATCAATATTGCTCCTTAACTCATCTACATAAGTCATTTCTTTTTTAACGTATGCAACTAGGTCTTCGGAGATTTCGATTAACCTTCCTACAGGAGATTTCGGGTCAGGAGACCATATTTTACCCCCTTTCAAACCCTTATCAAAAACACTAAAATAATAGCTAACACCATCCTTACCTGTTCTTGGGTTCTTATAGTATTTTGTATTGTTAATCATTAAAGCATAGACTTCAAAAACCTTATCAGCAATTTCTTTTGGCAACTCTCTAGTGTATTCTATCATAGGAAACCTATCAACATCAACCTCTTCAAGCCTATGTATGATGATACCTCTTGTACGATAGGTCAATGTCCAAATTTCATCAGTATGATTATAGTTTAATTCAATTACTTCCTCAGGATCTCTTGAAGGGATTTTTAAGAATCGAACATGTGGTAAATCGTGCATTCCCTTTAAAAGATAATTGCATATTTGCAGCTCCCCCGCATTATAATCAACATAATCAAATATGCTTGTAGCCGGCACCAAATGCTCACCGCTTCTCTGTGCCATCAAAAAGTTGGTATAACCACTTATGAAAATTATAAGGACAATATTTAAAATACGTTTCATTAACCAATTATTTATATGGCTTTTTGACTACTTATGCCCACTATAAAACTCATCCCGCCCATAAATCACTATTTAATAAACAATAGCTTATTACGTTTGTTGATTATAACTTCTATTTACCGCTATTAAACCTTTTTTCAAACTCCTTTATTTCTTCAGTATAACTATCATTTAAAAGCTCAACTCTCTCGAATAAATTACAAAGTTTATATAATGAATCCTGTAATTTACATTGATAAAAAGTCTCCAATTTTAAAGTAAACATTGATTTTAGTTCGTCATTTAAATTTGACATTTTAATCCTTTCTTCAATCAATTTAAAAGAACGAATAACGAGTAAGATACTATCAGCTATATAATATGTACTGAATTTCCTTTCCTCCGCTGTATTATAATACTTAAAAATTGAATTAGCATATTTGGTCAGAGCTTCATGGCCATAAAGCTTTGTAGTAATATCCTTAGAGGTATTATTCATGTAAATTTGATTATATTCTACTTCTAACTGATTTAACAACATGAAAATTATATCACTTTCATTCTTTAGTTTTTGATCATTAATACTATCAATTTGTCGATTCAGAGTTAAATAAAGAAATATTACACTGATTATCCCTAATAAAGGAGCTGTTATACCTCCTATTGTATCTCCAATACTAGAAGTACTTGTTAAATTGAGCCTATCCCAAAACACTGGCTCTGTAAAAAGATAAACACAGACAAAGGATAACAGAAGAAGAACTATGGTTAAAAGAAAAATCTTTAGTAAAGGAAGCTTGTCTTTCATATTGTTGCTAAACTTTTAATAAAACCGTATGCATATTCAAATAATCACCGAAAGGGATCCTTCAACTCAATACATTTTCTCAAATATAACAGATTCCCCCTACAAAATACAGAAATCATAAGCTTTTTGTTAAAACCTTATAAAAGCACTACAAACGCTCTTTATAGGCAAAAGAAACTATATAATACCCCTGTAGTCCCCTCAAGGGGACACTAAAATATCCTGTAGCACTGCGTGCGGTATCTTCGGGCAAAACAGTGTTTTCCCCTCGATAACCTCAAGGGGACAGTACTCAAAGAACTCATTTAATTCCCCCTTCGAAGGGGGATAAAGGGGGATGTACCCATAGCTCCCAAACAACAGTCCTCTCCCACTACCGCAGTACGGCCCAGCAACCACCCAAACCCCACCATCGTCCCACCGTTGTTCGTGCCGGGGTACCTCCTGCCCAAATAGCCCCGAGCCATTCTCGAAGAAACCTCGAACCATCCTCGAACAAAACCCCCTAAATTTTGGATTGAGCGGTCATAAGGCATCATAAAGCGTCATAAGTAGTCATAAACAGTCATAAGCGGTCATAAGTAGTCACAAGACGTCATAAACCATCATAACCCGTCATAAACAGTCACGAACGGTCATAAGCCATCAGCTGTTTGTTTTACAAGCAATTAGCTTCTACATTGGCAGTATGTTAAACCAAATAAACAATAGTATTATGGCAAAATTCGACAAAGGCATCCTAGGAGGCTTTTCAGGAAAAGTGGGCAACGTAGTAGGTGTCCGCTGGAGAGGGCAGGACATTATGCGCAGTCTGCCGTCTCGGGGCAATTATGTACCCAGCAACGCACAATTGGAACAGCGCGAAAAGTTTGGACTGGTCATGAGGTTCCTCTCACCCATTCAAGGGTTTCTATCCAATTATTTTGGGAAGCGCCAGGGCGACAAAAGTCCGTTTAACCTGGCCGTGTCCTACCACCTAAGGGAAGCGGTAGAACTGGTGGGCGAGGCCTACCAAATGGATTACCTAAAGGTACTCATTAGCAAAGGCGACCTGCGCGGCATGGACAGCCCACAAGTACAGGCCTTGGCCAACCAAGAACTCACCCTTAGTTGGGAAGACAACAGCGGACAGGGCAATGCCAGCGGCACCGACCAGTGCCTGGTGGTCATCTATGCCCCAGATGCCCAGTTTTTCCAAACTTTTGAGCAGATAGCACAACGCCAAGATGCCGGGGTTACCCTTAACCTGCCGCCCTACTTTGCAGGTTTTGAAGTGTATATTTGGGCTAGTTTTGTTACGGACAACCAACAGGAAGCGGCCACCAGTAGTTACTTGGGCAACCTTACCATTTTATAGGCGACAGGTTACCTATGGACATGCCAAGTCCAGCAGCACAAAATTACTTGAGTTTTTGGCTGCTGGCTTAGGCTTTCATCACTATATCTCAGGGAAAAGATATTTCAAAGGGCTCTATGCCGCTGGCCCCTTTTTAAGGGCCAACACACTGTTTTGTAACAGGTATTTATTAATGAGGCTTTTTGGATAACATATTACCCGCCCCCAGTTTAATGTAAGGGATTCGCCCATCCTTACGGTAGCGGTACAGCGTACTGGAACTAATGTTCAACAAAGCCATCACGTCTTCAGAGGTAAGCCAATCTTCCTTTTGGGCCAGTTTCAGGTTAAATATCACCTGGCCTTGCCCCGGTATGGGTACCTTGTGTTTAGAGTTTTGCATAGCATTTATTTGAGTTGGTTACTATACCGTAAGATATTCATTTTCAACACATCATCTAAAAACAGGTTAGTTTATTATCAACAAATCATTGTTTATAAGTGAGTTAGGAGCGCATTTGTTTGAGTGGTATCTGCGATGTGGATGGTGTATAGGCAACATATTGAATAAAGCCATTTCATTACTTCTCGATACTATTGCTTTGCACTACTATGCAAACCAATCACTCGAAGTGACGAGCAAACAGATAAACAAAAGAAGAAATATACAACTAACATGAATAACGTCAGTTCGAGTGGACTGCTTGCAAACCAGGCTGTATCGAGAACAATTACAGGCAACACAAAACCTTCTCGATACTATTGTTCTGCATTACCATGCAAACCAATCACTCGAAGTGACGAACAGACTAATAAACAAAAAAGGACAAATACAACTAACATGAATAACGTCAGTTCGATTGGGCTGCTTGCAAAGCAAGCTGAATCGAGAACTATTGCACGTGATAAAAATACTTCTCGATACTATTGTTCTGCATTACCATGCATTCCAATCACTCGAAGTGACGAAAACCTTTATAAACAAAAGAAGAAAAAAACAGCAGACTCTAACCACGTCAGTTCGAGTGGACTACTTACAAAGCTGGTTGTATCGAGAACAATTACAGGAACAAAAAACCTTCTGGATACTATTGTTCTGCATTACCATGTATACCAATCACTCGAAGTGACGAACAGACCAATAAATAAAATTGGATAAACATAACAAACTTGAATTACGTCAGTTCGAGTGGCCTGCTTGTAAAGCAGGTTGTATCGAGAACACAAGAGCAGAACCTACTCACAACCTCAATGCGACACCATTTTCAACCCCACAATAGAAGCAATCAAGGTAGTAATGAAGAAGAGCCTCCAAAACGTTGCGGGCTCTTTAAACACCAAGATGCCCACCAATACGGTACCAACGGCCCCAATGCCCGTCCAAACGGCATAGGCAGTCCCAATGGGCAGTTGTTTGGTAACCTTAACCAAAAGCAACATACTAATGGCCAAACACACCAAAAAACCAATGTACCAATAGGTAACGTCCACGCCCTTGGCCTCCTTTGCCTTGCCCAAACAGGCCGCAAAGGCCACTTCAAAAAGTCCAGCGATAATTAATAGTACCCAATTCATTTGTAGTAGTCTTGCTATATAATGGTTCTCTATTGCTATGGCATAAGCCTTACAACCTAATGGCAATATACACGAAATCTTAAACAAAAATAGAGGTCTCATCTTGAAAACATGAGCTGTTCACCTAAATGACCATTAGTGATAGAACATAAAAAAGCATACCCTCCATCTCACTTCTCCATACTAACTCCTCAATACTCCCAAACCCTACTTGCCCAACTGCAAAATCCTAATGGCACCCTGCACCACCAAAACAAATACAATGCTCCCAATGATCAAATCAGGTTTATTGGAGTGCAACCAATGCACCAAAGCACCGGCTATTATCACACCTAGGTTAATGATAACGTCGTTGGACGTAAAAATCATGCTGGCTTTCATATGGGCCTCTTCCTTGCTTTTGGACTTCTGCAACAAGTACAAACAGTAGCCATTGGCCAATAATGCCAAAACAGACACCCATATCATGGTATTAAAATCAGGAAGCCTTTCGCTGCCAAAAAAACGGCGCAGCACTTCTGCAAAGCCGATAAGGGCCAACAGTATCTGAAAATAGCCCGCTAGTTTGGCAATGCGCTTTTTGCGCATCAAGGTACCGCCCACTGCAAACAAACTGATGCCATACACAAAGGCATCGGCCAACATATCAAGGCTATCGGCTACCAATCCCATCGATTTAGAAAGCAGACCCGTGGTCATTTCAACCACAAAAAAGGCAAAGTTAATGATCAAGACGGTCCATAGCAGTTTGCTCTGGTCTTTGTGTTCGGAGAATTCTGTTTGATTGGTGTGTTCACTGCTAATTTGCTTCCCTCCTAAATTGAGTTCTACAATAGCCTGTTCTATTTGCGCGAGGTGGCCTTCGTGAAATACGGTCAAGGCCCTATTGGGAATATCAAAATCCAGTTGCTGGATTCCTGGCATGCCCTGAAGCTTCATACGGATCAAGTTCTCCTCTGAAGGGCAGTCCATTTTACTAATCTCGAAGATGGTTTTTTCCATGCGCAGCTAAGTTATAGGCCATGAGCCCAAACAAATATACAAAGGCTTGTCCGGATTCTTTGGAAAGAGAATAGCGTACCAACATAAGCAAGGTTAGACACCTATATTATGTCAATTTGTAAGTTTATCTACCTAATAAAAATGAAAGGATAGGAGATTTAAAGAGGCTTTTTAGCCTTGGTAGTATCTGTTTCAAAAGATAGTGCATTACCAATAATTGCACAAAGCATAGCAATCATACTCATATAAATTGGTTTATTATTGCTCCACTCCAAATTGCTGTAGTCCAGATAAAACATCTGATATATTAATGCAATCGAGGCTATAAAAATGATGACTATTCTATATATTTTCATTGTAAAGTATCCTGAAACCTTAAACTTTTATCGTCATATTGTAATACTATGATGACTGTTCAGTAGCCACTAAACTAAGAAAAATCTTATTAATTTAAGCAAGGAATCTCAACCAATTACTTAACAACAAAGCAGAATACCTTGCAGCTAATTATGTTCTGTGGCCCTAACATATAAAAGGCGCATGAGTTGACGGTACATTAAAAGTGTACCTATGGTAGTAAACACAAGGGTTAATACATTGAGAAAGAAGGAGGATGGCATAACCTCAGCAACATTGGTTCTAATCTGTAGGCTGAAGCCAACACCCAACACAAAGGATATAAGGCCTAAGGCTACTTTTAAATTTCTGGTATGCATATAGTTCTAGTTAATGGATTACTAACTTTAGTTATTGTTTAATTAATATGGGTTTATAATTGCGGATGGCGGGATAAGCCGTCCAACAAACAAGATACTTGGTCAGGAAATTGTTTGTAATTATGTTGACATATCGGGAAATTCCCCCTTTATATCTGATAGCGTGACCAATATAAAAAAACAAGTTGAATTAACAGCATAAAGTTTCCCCATTATTTCAACATAAAGCACTGTAACGCAAATTTTTAACACTTCATCGAAACAATCGATTACAAATTGACCGTATCCTCTTAAATTATATATTAAAAAGACTACAAGTTGTAAATTGCTAAAAATTCACGGTATAGGCATATACAGCTAGCCTACATCAATTCAATTAGTTAGCACTAAAAAGAAAATATTAAGAGTCGTTATGCGCAATACCTTAGGAAGTTTTGGACGGCGTATTAAAGATCATGCGCTGTAGATAATGATAAATAACTAACATCCCTACAAAGTGGAATGCTCCACCAACACCATACTTTATCATATCAGACGTTAAGAGCTCTGCCATATAGGTCATCCACAACATCGTAATGCCTCCGCTAATCAGCAAAGCAAAAAAGCCTATGAGAATTTTTAAAAACAGTTGCTTCATGGTTGGCAGTTGTTAGGTAAAGAGTGCTGTTATTGCAACATCTCAGCAGATGTTAGTAACAAATATAACTAATAATAGTAAATTGAAAAAGCCCGTTATCTTGCGGGTAATTGTAAAATAAAAAAGCACTCGTTTATGGCGAGTGCTTTAGATATTATGAAGTTAGAATTAGTTTACTTGGTAGTTTATCAACTCTAGATTAAACCAGCCCATACCATCTTCCTTAATATTTCCAAAATCATCGTTCCAACAGACAAATGTTTCATTAAATGCAGAAGTAGTAGTATGTTTAAAAACATTACAAGAAAAAGTACCTGCAGGCACAGTAATTAAAGAGTCTACAGCCACCACTTCATGAGTAACCGTATGGCCATCGCCTCTAGTATAGGTCCAAACATCCCCTACACTCACATTTTTCTTATAGATTTCGGCTAGGGTACCACTACCATTGCCCACCTCATTTATCAAATAATCTCCATCTTGCATCCATAAATCAGTCCCAGTTTCCAATTGCCCAGTTGATAGGTTAGGAACCACTCGCTCTACCTCATAGCCCGCTCCATTACATTGGCCTACAGTCATACTTGCCTCTCCATTTTCAAAACCAAAAACGGTCATCTGATAGGTCCAGCTATTACCCTCTTGTAAAAAAGGAATATCAGTTTCACAATTAGATGTTGCGGAAGAATCTCCATCATCTGTAGAACAGTTAAAGAATAAAGAAATCGCTAATAAAAGTGCAAATTTTGTTTTCATAAAAGTTGGTTTAATGTTAAAAAAAGCCCTAAATATACAAGAATATTCCTACTTAAATTATGTATTTTACACTTCAGAACCGCTAACATATGACAACCAACTCCTTAGCATCCCTATTTAAATTTGATATAATTTAGAAGCGCTTACCGGACACAACCCCATTTCATATGTAAACTTCTCAACAATCATTACCGAATACTTTGCTGTAAATCCTTTTAAAATAGCCGAACCAAAAAAGAGTCACAACAAAGTAACCCTAGATGCCTTATTGTCTAATTGACAATAAACACTGCCCTGTATTATTTTTAAATGATTTAAAAGGGCTTTATTGGCGAAAGGCCTTTTAAAAACGGTAAACCATAGAGTTAAATAACTATAGACTTTAATGAATTAGTAGTGTTTAACTATGAAAAACAAGACTTTGAAATCTCAAATTAAGGTATCTTTAAGTTCCATTTTCTTAAAGATTTTCACTACTTTGTTCACTCATTAGTATTACACTACCAAAACCTTTTTGCCATAACAAAATCTGGTTTCAAAAAGCAAGTTTCCTCATATGAAAAATTACCTCTATACATTTGGATTCATCCTCTGCAGCTGCGCGATCATTGTGTCCTGCACCAAAGAGCAACCAACCTACAAGCTTAGCTCTCCTGACCAAGCAACCATTTTGGAGTTTAGCCTCACCGAATCAGGAGCCCCTCAATACAAGGTAACTCATAACGGAACCTCGGTTTTGGAGCCTTCCTTATTGGGATTTGAATTTGAAGACCAGAAAGACATGACCGATGGCTTTGAAGTCATAGGCAGTGAAGAACATAGCACCGACACCTCTTGGGAGCAGCCTTGGGGTGAATTTAAAACCATAAGAGACCATCACAACGAATTGGTGGTACACCTTAAAGAAACTGAAGGCGAGCAACGTTTGATGGATTTAAAATTCCGTTTGTTTGATGATGGGCTTGGGTTTAGATATGCCTTTCCAAAGCAAAAGCATATGGACAGTGTAAAAATCTCCAACGAATTAACCCAGTTCACCTTCCCACAAAACCATGATGTATGGTGGATTCCTGTTCATGCAGAAAACAGCTACTACGAAAGTCTGTACAAAAAAAGCCCGATGAACACTACCGGCTCCATCAATACGCCAGCAACATTTGAAACTAAGGACGGACTATATTTGGCACTTCACGAAGCCAACCTAACTGACTTTGCCTCGATGACCTTATTGAAATCCAAAGACAATCAATATGAAAGTGATTTGGTGCCTTGGGCCAATGGTGTAAAAGTCTATGCACAAACTCCTTTTGAGACCCCTTGGAGAACCTTAATTATTGGCGAGCAACCAGGTGATTTGGTAACATCAACCCTTATGCTCAACCTAAACGAACCGTCTAAAATTGAGGATTTGTCTTGGATCAAACCTTCCAAATACATCGGAATTTGGTGGGGAATGCATCTGGAAAAATACTCTTGGGGACAAGGAGACAAACACGGTGCCACTACCGAAAACACCAAAAGATATATCGACTTTGCCGCGAAGCACGGTTTGGATGGCGTTTTAGTGGAAGGCTGGAATGTAGGCTGGGATGGCGATTGGACCGCCGATGGAAGAGCGTTTAGCTTCACACAGCCTTACCCTGACTTTGATATTGAAGCCATAAGTGAATATGCTGCCATGAATAATGTACGTTTGATTGGGCACCACGAGACCGCAGGAGCTTCCAAACACTATGAAGACCAACTGGAAGATGCCTTCAAACTTTACAACAGGATTGGCGTGAATGCTGTAAAAACAGGTTATGTAAACAAATATTTAGACAAGAAGGAATGGCACGATGGCCAATATGGCGTGCGTCACTACAGAAAAGTAATTGAAACCGCAACCAAATACCATATCATGATCGACAACCATGAACCTGTCAAAGGAACGGGGTTACAACGCACCTACCCTAACTTAATGACCCAAGAAGGCGGTAGAGGACAAGAATACAACGCATGGTCTGCCGATGGCGGCAACCCTCCTGAGCACACTACCATTTTACCATTTACAAGAATGTTATCTGGGCCCATGGACTTTACTCCAGGAAACTTCGACTTCAGCTACGAAACTCCCAACAAAGCCATGGTCCCTACTACCCTTGCAAAACAATTGGCTTTGTATGTTACTATGTTCAGTCCGTTGCAAATGGCATCAGACTTACCGGAAAATTACGAAGGCAAACCAGCGTTTCAATTTATAAAGGATGTTCCTGAAATTTGGTCGGAAACTGTGGTTCCAAATGCCGAAATTGGCAAGTACGTCACTATGGCTCGCAAGGATTGGGATGGCCCAGATTGGTATCTAGGCGCCATTACCAATGCGGATGCTCGCCAACTACAGATTCCCTTAACCTTTTTAGATGAAAACACTTCTTATACAGCTCAAATTTATGAGGACGGTGAAGGCGCCAATTACAAAAGTAATCCCTACCCAATTAACATAACTACTAAAACAGTGAACCGAAACACCACTTTAGAATTGCACTTGGCTGCTGGCGGAGGAACCGCCATTAGGTTCACCCCAGTAACCGAGTAGTTCATTTGTTTGAATGTTAATTTGAAAGCCATATCACCATCAAAAGGATATGGCTTTTTTTATGGATTCCCTAAAAATCAACATTATTTAATTTGTATTATTGTATATTAACATCAAGGAATTGCCAATTGTGAAATTATATCTCATCCCTCTTTTTGCGCTATGCTGTATATTGAATTTGGTGGGCCAAGAACTGCCTCCCATTGAAATTTATACTCCTACTCAATACGGCGCAGAAAACCAAAATTGGGGCATTTCACAAACTTCCAACAAAACCATTTATGTAGCCAACAATAAAGGCCTTTTAGAGTTTGATGGAGCCAAATGGCGTTTATACGCTTCTCCCAACGAAACAGTGATTCGCTCAGTCAAAGTCATTAACGATCTGATTTACACAGGCTGTTATATGGAGTTTGGGTATTGGAAAAAAAATTCATTGGGAGCTTTGGAGTACACCTCCCTCTCTAAAGACCTTACCTCTCCTTTAATTGAAGACGAACAATTTTGGAAAATTCTAGCCATAGACAATTGGATTCTCTTCCAGTCCCTCAATAGAATCTATGTTTATGATACCAAAACCTCAGAATTCAATGTCATTGAATCCAAGGTAGCCGTAACCAAAATGTACAAGGTGGACAACAGTATTTATTACCAAGACATTGGTTTAGGTATTTGCAAGATTGAAAATGGCATACCCAAAGTAGTTTCGGGAGATTCCGTAATGACCAAAAATATCGTCGTTAATGTTTATCTGCATAACAACATGCTTTTAGCAGAAACCCAAGACAATGGTTTTTATGTCATAGAAAAAGGGACAACCAAACAATGGGATATCCCGGCTAAAGATTTACTCTCCAAAGTAAGTGTTTATAGCAGCATTCAATTACAGGATGGTAGTTTTGCATTAGGCACCATTTCCAAAGGAATCATCCATCTAACCAAAGAAGGGGACGTCAACTACATCATTAATCAGCAAAATGGCTTAAGCAATAATACCGTGCTATCCTTGTTTGAAGATATGGAGCAAAATATCTGGTTAGGATTGGACAATGGTATCAACTGTGTTAACATAACCTCTCCCTTCAGAATTTTCAGAGATGAAAACGGCACCTTGGGAACTGTTTATGCTTCGGCCATTTTTAAGGATCTGTTATATCTTGGCACCAACCAAGGACTGTTTGTAAAACCTTTAAATTCTCCAGAGGAATTCACTTTTGTGGAAGGTACCAAAGGCCAAGTTTGGTGTTTGGTCATATATGACAATACGCTTTTTTGTGGACATAATATTGGGACTTTCATTGTTGACAACTATAAAGCCTCGCTAAAAATTCCTATTGATGGGACCTGGGACCTTAAACCAGTCCCTAACCAGAAAAACTTATTGTTCCAAGGAAACTATAACGGTATCAATGTACTCGAAAAAATAAATGGTGACTGGACCTTTAGAAATAAGATTGAAGGCTTCAATAATTCCACAAAGTTTTTTGAAATTTTTGGCACTACTGAGCTTTTTGTGGATCACGAATATAAGGGGGTTTATAAAATTACTACAAACAATGCCTATACCAAAGCACTCAAAGTTGAGAAAGCCCCTATTGAACAAGGTATCAATTCTAGTCTTGTAAAATACAATGGACAAATTCTTTATGCCTATAAAAAAGGAGTGTATAGTTATGATACAGAACATAAAACTTTTGTGAAGGACTCCATCTTAAATCAAATCTACGACGAGGAATCCTATACATCAGGAAAGTTGATTTCAGAAAAGCTAACCAACACCCTTTGGGGGTTCTCAAAAGAAGACATTAGCTTCCTCTCCGAAAGGAATTTCAGCGGCCATCCCAAACTCACTAAAATTGCCTTCCCAAACACGTTAAGAAAAGGGATGACGGGCTATGAAAACATCAGCTACCTCAACCAAAATAAATTTCTGTTCGGTTCTTCAACCGGCTATACCATTTTAGATCTTGACAAAATTTCAAAAAAACAATACCAAATTTCCCTAAATACGGTCAGTAACCAAACCTTAGACTCAGATATCTTTTTTGCCGACAAAACACAAACGGGAGATTTTAAAAACAACCAGAATAACCTTGCATTTACCTTTAGTATCCCTGAATTTGATAAATACCTGAAGCCCGAATATCAGTATCAATTAGAAGGTTTTTACAATCATTGGAGTTCTTGGAGCGAATCATCTTCTGAACTCTTTAAAAACCTACCGTACGGCTCATACACTTTTAAAGTTAGAGGAAAAGTAGGAGACGTGATAACCAATAACGTAGCCAGTTACAGTTTTACCATTGAAAGACCATGGTATTTATCAAATTTAGCCTGGGGAATATACGCTTTATGCCTAATCTTCTTATCCTTACTTCTCCATAATGTTTACAAAAATTACTATAAAAAACAACAACGTAAACTCCTTAAGGAGGCCGAACATGAGCTTGAGCTGAAAGAGCTTGAAAATGAACAGCAGCTCATGCAGTTTCAAAATGAAAAGTTACAACAGGATATTGAAAACAAAAATCGGGAATTGGCCATTTCAACCATGAACCTTATCAAGAAAAATGAATTCCTGAATGGCATTAAAAACGAACTTAAAAATAGCAAAGAAGATAAGAGCATTAAATCGGTAATACGAATAATCGACAAAAATCTAAACAATAAAGAAGATTGGAAATTCTTCGAAGAAGCCTTTAACAATGCCGACAAAGACTTTTTAAACAAGATTAAAGATAAACATCCTACCCTTACTCCAAACGATTTAAAACTTTGTGCTTATTTAAGGCTCAATCTTTCTTCTAAAGAGATAGCTCCTTTGTTAAATATTTCTGCAAAAAGTGTAGAAGTAAAACGTTACAGACTTAGAAAAAAAATGGATTTGCCGCACGAAGCCAGCTTAACAAATTACATTTTGGAAATTTAGAACCCATACAAATCTAAATTTCACCTATACATTACCACTACAAACATTGTATTACAGCCTTAAGAAAACGTTTTCGTAAAAAAATAGCGCGTCTCAAAAGTCTTTAAACACGAGGCCTTCATTGCGATATTATCAAAAAACAGCTATTTATATTGAATTGTATGTTTTTTGTTGTGGTATATTTTAATGATTTCACATCACATTGTAATAAGTTTATCCTACAAAAAGCTAATTCTATGATTTCAAAACTTATTTCAACGACACTTTTCCTTTTAGTGTCAGCATTAACATTCTCCCAAAATGTTAATGTTACTGGAACGGTATCTGATACAGACGCCCTACCGTTACCAGGTGTTAATATCATTATTAAGGATACAAGTAAAGGAGTTACCACAGATTTTGATGGTAATTTCCAATTAGAAAATGTCCCGATCAATTCCATCTTGGTTTTCTCCTATGTGGGATACCAAACACAGGAAATTCTCATTACAGAAAGCACAAGTCTGAATGTCATACTTCAAGTGGATACCGAAACTCTGGATGAAGTAGTGGTAGTAGGATACGGAACCCAAAAACTAAGTAAGGTATCGGGTTCTGTAGCAACAGTAAAAGAGGAAGCGGTAGAACAACTGAAGCCTGTACGGGTTGAAGAAGCCCTTCAATCTAATGCTGCTGGGGTCAATATTATCTCAAGTGGTTCCCCTGGTGCAGGTCCTGCAATCGCTATTAGAGGAGTTGTTTCCAACAGCGGAAGTAGCCCTTTGGTGGTTATTGATGGTATTCAGCAAACTTTGGCCGACCTAAACTCTCTAAACCCTTCCGATGTTGCCTCTATAAGCGTCCTTAAAGATGCTGCCTTAGCGGCCATTTATGGTGTTAAAGGAGGAAATGGAGTTATTGTAGTAACCACAAAATCGGGTTCCAAATATGGGAAAACTACGTTTAACTTCGACACGTATTATGGGGTTCAAGAAGTCACTAAAACCATCGACGTCCTTAATGCCAGTGAATATGCCGCTATTCTTAATGAAGCCAGTGCCAATGCTGGTGAAGGTGTAATATTTCCAAATATTTCTCAATTTGGAGTAGGCACAGACTGGCAGGACGAAGTACTTCGCACCGCTCCCATCGAAACTTATAATATTTCTGCCGCTGGAGGTGGAGAAAAAGTTGATTACTACGCTTCTGCGGGGTACTTAAGCCAAGAAGGTGTTGTAGGCGGTGGAGAAAAATCATTCTTTGACAGGCTAACTCTTGCCAATAGATTGAATGCCGACCTTACAGATAAATTCAAATTACTTCTAAACACCAATTACACCAACATTAAAGGTAAAGGGTTGGCCGAAAATAGCGTGAACAGCGTATTGGCCAACGCATTAAATTTTGACCCTACAGTTCCAGTTTATGATGACAATGGCGACTACAGCATCAGTAATAACATTACTCAGGAAATTGTAAATCCACTTGCTCAAATTGCCAATACTTTCAATGAAAGTAACACCAATAAGCTCTTTGGAAAAGTTGAATTGCAATACGACTTGTTAGACAATTTAAAAGTAACCTCCCGCTTTGGTTACACCTATGTAGATATTTACAACAAAAACTTTTCACCCTTTGTATTCTATGGTGTTGGCCATAATGCCACCAATGCGAATCCAGATTTATCACCAATTGTAACGGTTGATGATGAAACGGGTGAAGAAACGAGAACCCACAACAGAGTAAGTGAGTCCAAAACCAATTACTTTAATTACACCTACGAGCTATTTGCGAACTACAATTTCATAATCAATGAAAACCACAATTTTGAAACCGTATTAGGTATGTCAATGCAACGGGACAAAGGCGAAAATATTACGGCCAATGCTCAAGACATTCCTTTCAATTCGTGGACCTATGCCGATGTTAGTTCAGCAACCGGTGATGCCGAGTCGCAAACCTCTAGTTCTTGGCAATATGTAAAACGAAACCTATCCTACTTCGGACGTGTAAATTATGACTATAAAGGCAAATACTTATTGTCCTTTACAGGACGTGTTGATGGGTCGACTGTATTTGGTAAGAACAATAAATTCGGGTTTTTCCCTTCAGGATCTCTTGGTTGGGTAATTTCAAACGAAGACTTCTACAGCTCCAATACTTTTGATTACATCAAAATTAGAGGAAGTTATGGTACCGTAGGAAATGACAACATCCCTAACCAATTCTCTAGAATTTCTACATTTCCTAAATATGTTTTTGATGGCAATATCTTAACAGGGTCTACTTTAGGAACCATTCCTAATGAAGATGTATCTTGGGAAAAGCAAATACAAATCAATGCTGGTTTTGATTTAAGAGTATTCAACAATTCGCTGTCTCTTACTGCAGATTATTATCAAAAAACTACAGATGATTTGCTATTCGACCCAACACCCTCTCTATATCTAGGGTCTATTACCCCTCCTCCTGCAAACATAGGTAAATCCAAAACCAATGGTGTTGATGTTTCCCTGGGGTATAACAATAGTTTTTCAGAAACCTTCTCATTTAGCACTAGTGTAAACTTTACAACCGTAAGCACCAATGTAGAAGAAGTTGCAAATGACAGTAAGTTTATATGGGGCTCTGGTTATGGAATTCCCTTCACAAATATCACGCGCTTTGAAGAAGGCTTCACTCCGTGGTATTTCTATGGCTACCAAACAGACGGCATTTTCCAAAACCAATCTGAAATTGATGCACATGCAACGCAAACTGGAGCACAACCTGGAGACATCCGTTATGCAGATGTAAATGGTGATGGCATCATTAACGATAGCGACCGTACAAAAATTGGAGACCCTTTTCCTGACTTTACCATTGGATGGAACTTATCCTTCAATTATAAAAACATAGATTTCAATGTGTCCACATTTGCTTCGGTAGGAAATGATATTTATCGTGCCTACGAAAGAAATTCAAACTATACCAACCGTTTTGCATCTGTTTTAAACCGTTGGACGGGAGAAGGCTCCAGTAATACAGAACCAAGGGTAACCTTTGTAGACAACAATAACAATACACGTGCTTCGGATAGATATATTGAAGATGGAAGCTATTTCAGAGTTAAAAATATCCAATTAGGTTACACCCTTCCACAATCTGTTTATGACAAAACTGGGTTGAGCAGTGTACGTCTTTATGCACAGGTTAAAAATGCCTTTACGTTTACCGATTATTCAGGCTACGACCCAGAAATATCTGCTGGATCATTTTCTGATACGGGAATTGACAGAGGAACCTATCCAATCCCAAGAATTTGGGCCATGGGTTTAAATGTTAAATTTTAAAAAATGAAAACTATGAAATATCTAAATAAAATTTTCCTGGTAGGTACCGCACTTCTTACGGTTAATGCCTGCTCAAATTATGTCGATTTTGAACCATCCGAAACCCATGAAATCGTAGCCGATGTCTATTTTCAGTCCAAAGGAGACTATGAAGCCATTCTTACAGGCTGCTATGACCCTCTTCAATGGCTGTATCTCAACACTTTGATTGGGGACATAGCCACAGAAAACTCGCTTTGCGGTGGTGAAAGTGCTACCGATGTGGTAGGGTTACAACAGATTGATGACTACACACATAACCCCAATAATGATAATTTAACCTCTATTTGGCAATGGTGTTACGAAGGGGTAAACCGCGTAAATTATCTAGAAGAAAACAAGGCAAAATTAGATTTTGAAGGCAAAGACGCCATTTACGGCCAAGCCTATTTTTTAAGAGCATACTATTACTTTGAGTTAGTTAAGTTTTTTGGAGACGTTCCTTTATTTACAGAGCGCAGACTTGATGGCACAGATTCAGGAACGCTTCAAAGAACACCTAAAGAAGAGGTGTATGCGCAAATAGAAAATGATTTATTGGAAGCTGTAAACAGTATTCCAACTACTCAAACCCAAGATGGGCGCATCACCAAATATGCTGCGCAAGCACTTTTGGGGAAAGTATACCTGTTCCAGGATAAATTTCCAGAAGCTGCCGCAATGCTACAAAATGTCATTGGCGTTTACAGTTTGGTCCCCGATTATGAAAGTCAATTTTTAAGATCGGGAGAAAATGGACCTGAATCCGTATTTGAAATTCAATACTCCAACGAATCGGAATGGTACGATTGGGGATGTCCAACCTGTGGCGAAGGGAACTTCGGTATCATCCACAATGGCCCAAGAGCTTACTCAGGACCTCAATTTGCCTCGGGATGGAGTTTCAATATTCCTACCGAAACCCTTTACAATTCGTTTGAAGAGGGAGACACACGCCGAGATGCCTCCATCCTAAACATAGTAGCATATGCTGAAGAAACGGGTGCTTCCTATGCAGAAGGTTACGAACATACCGGATACTTCAATAGAAAGTACATTCCCAGAGCCGGTGAAAGTGGTGCCCAGACGGAATTGAATTACCTCACCAATTACAGAGCGATCCGTTATGCCGACGTATTGTTAATGGCGGCAGAAGCCAACGCCAGAGGTAACATTGATGAGGATTTAGCCAGACAATACTTAAATGAAGTCCGTGAACGTGCCTTTGGAAATTCAGACCATAATATTTCAAGTTCAGGAACTGCTTTGGTACAAGCTATTTGGGCAGAGCGTAATTTGGAACTCTCCATGGAAGGCCATCACTTTTTTGATTTGGTAAGAACGGGGCAGGCAGCTACCGAAATAGAAGGCTTTGTTTCTGGCAAACATGACGTATTTCCTGTACCGCAACGTGAAATTGATATTTCAGGACTAACCCAAAACCCACAATACTAAAATTGAATCATATGAAAAATATTAAATACATAGCTTCCATTTGTCTGATAGCATTGTTGGTGTTTGCCTGTAGCAATGACGATGACAACGCAGATTTTGTGAACTCTGCTGTAGCTCCCTCCAATGTCTCCGCAGCCTTTAATGTCACACAAGACAATACAGGCTTAGTAACCATAACCCCAACAGGACAAGGCGCTGTAGCTTTTGATATACACTTTGGCGATGCCACCGAAGAGCCTATTACGCTTACCGCGGGTGAAAGTGTTGAACATATCTATGATGAAGGCACATACAATGTCCAAGTAGTAGCCTATAACATTACAGGTTTAGAAACTGAAGTAACCCAAAGCTTGGTAGTTTCATTTAATCCTCCTGAAAATTTAATGGTCACCATTGAAAATGATTTGGCTGTTTCCAAACAAGTCAACGTCACAGCAACAGCCGACTTTGGAATCACCTATGATGTGTATTTTGGAGAACCCGGCAATGATGATCCCGTTAGTGGTAATATGGGTGAAACTGTTTCTTATGTTTACCAAGAAGCCGGCACCTACACCATTACAGTTGTGGCAATGAGTGCAGCAATAGAAACAACCACCTATACAGAAGAATTTACAGTAACCGAAATTCTACAGCCTATCAACCCTGCACCAGCACAGCCATCTAGATATGAATCGGATTATATTTCAATTTTTGCAGGAGCCTACACCAATGTAGCAGGAACCGATTACAATCCAGATTGGGGACAATCGGGTCAAGGTAGTAGCTATGCAATGTTCAACCTGAATGGTGACGACATGCTACAGTACATCAATCTTAGCTATCAAGGCATTCAGTTTGGAGAAACGGTAGACGCTTCTCAAATGGAATATCTACATATTGATGTTTGGACTGCCGATGTAGACCAAATACAAATATTCCCAATCAGCTTAGCTACAGGAGAACAACAGGTGACCCAAGATTTAACTCCAGACCAATGGAATAGTTTCGACATTCCACTTTCGGCATTTACAGATCAAGGATTATCCATAGCAGACTTGCACCAATTTAAATTTGTTGGAGAGCCATGGGCCGCCGGCAGCGTCTTTATTGACAATCTTTATTTCTGGAAAGCCCCAGCGGCAGCTTCTGGAATTGAAGGCATTTGGCAATTAGCTCCAGAAGCAGGTGCATTGATGGTTGGTCCTAGTCCAGGTAATGGAGATTGGTGGTCCAACGATGCACAAGTAGTAGCTGATCGTGCCTGTTTCTTTGACGATAAATACGTATTCTCATTAGGCGGCACTTTTAATAATGTGTTGGACGGAGAAACTTGGATTGAACCTTGGCAAGGAATGGATCCTGAAGCCTGTGGTGCTCCAGTAGCACCTCACGACGGTTCCAATCCTGCAACATTTACCTATAATGAAGGAGACAGCACCTTAACCTTAAATGGAACTGGAGCTTACCTAGGCCTTCCAAAAGCCAATAACGATGGTGAACTGCCTAATGTAGCCGTACCAAGTTCCATCACTTACGACATTACACTTTTAGACAACAACAATACCATGATTGTGAGTATTGAAGCTGGTTCAGGAGTTTTCTGGACTTACAAACTAGTGCGTTACATTTCCCCTATTGTTGGGTCATGGCAATTAGCTCCTGAAGCTGGTTCCTTAATGGTGGGGCCAAGTCCCGGGAACGGAGACTGGTGGTCTATTGACGATCAAGGAGTAGCGGATAGAGCTTGTTACTATGATGATGTATATCTCTTTACATCAGACGGTTCGTTTAGCAATATCCTTGGAGATGAAACTTGGGTAGAAGGTTGGCAAGGTGCCGATCCCGAAGGCTGTGGCGCTCCGGTAGCCCCACATGACGGCTCAGGTACAGCTTCCTACGGCTACAATGAAACTGCAGGAACTTTAACACTAAATGGCTCTGGAGCCTACCTAGGCCTTCCTAAAGCAAATAACAGTGGGGAGCTTCCCAATGTGGCAGTTCCAGACGCAATCACTTACAGCGTAACTTTAACCGATAACGACATGACCATGACTGTCAGTATCGAAGCAGGAGCAGGCGTATTCTGGACCTATAAATTGATTAAGCAATAAAAATAAACAAGATGAAACATTTAAAATATATCATTGGACTATTACTTGTTGGCTTCTTCACGTTCTTTAGTTGTGAAGAAGAAGACTACGAATTTGGAGACATCATAGCTCCTTCCAACCTTCAGATTACAGCAAACATTGTTGGACAGGATGCCGAGAACCCTTATGGCGATGGTAGTGGAAATGTTAACTTTTCAGCAACTGCAGACAACGCTATTACGTATCAATATGTGTACAACGGTTCAGAATCCTTGACTCCTAACGGCGAAAAGACCTATAGCTTTGGAAACACGGGAGTGCACACCTACACGGTAACTGTTTTGGCTTTTGGAACAGGAGGCGCTACAAGCAGTGCCTCAATAGAAGTAGAGGTTTTGGCACTTTATGCTCCACCTGCAGATTTACTTACTATGTTAACCAACGACAGTTCCAGAACCTGGAGACTGAAAGCAGAGGCGGCAGGCCACTTTGGAGTTGGACCAGCCGATGAAACCAGCCCAATTTGGTGGTCGGCAGCTCCTTTCGACAAAGAAGGATTGGGAGCTTATGATGATCACTTTATTTTTAATATCGATGGCACCTTCACACACATTACCAACGGTACTGGATATGGACAGGCCACTCCTTTGGACCAAGATTTTGGAGTTGCTGGACAAACCGCCAACGCTGACAATGAATATGAAAACTACCCTCTCGATGACTATTCCGAATCATGGGCATTAAGTGCTCCAGGGGGACAGGAAACCTTGACTTTTTCAAATGTTGGATACCACGGATTTTATGTTGGTGGTGACCATAGCTATGCAATTCTAGAGCGTTCAGCCAATGAAATGATGATTAAGACGGTAGGATCTGACGGCAACGGTTGGTTTGCCATTTTGATTGCCGAAGACTAGACACCATAAATTGATTTTAAAATGAAACAGACCATGTTAAATATATGTCTTAGCTTACTTTGCGCTTTTTCCATGTCATGTTCCAGTGGCAGCGATGATTCACAACCCACTGGAGATGATGATGGGGGCATTGTGCCAATTATTCCTTCAGCTTTGGTATTAGATATTACCAAAGTAGGAGCCAATGCACAATTTCCCAACGGAGATGGTTCCGGCACCATTCAATGTACAGCCTCGGCAATAGATGCCGTGAGTTACGGCTTCCGTTTTGGAAATGGAGAGGAAATACCAAGTACCAATGGCACTATGGAATTCACTTATACCAATCCCGGTACCAACAATTACACCATCTATGTGTATGCTTATTCAAGTACAGACCACAACATTAGCACTTCAGAAACCATTTCACTATATGTAGACGATTCCGTGCAATTAGTTTGGTCGGATGAATTTGATGTTAACGGTGCTCCAGACACCTCCAAATGGGGCTACAATATTGGAACAGGACAAAGTGGTTGGGGTAACAATGAGTCGCAATATTATACCGATAGAGCGGATAATGTTATTGTTGAAGATGGGGTGTTAAAAATCATTGCTAAACGTGAAAACTTCCAAGGATCAGAGTTCACCTCAGCAAGATTGTTGACCAAGGACAAGTTTGAATTCACCCACGGTAAAGTTGAAATTCGTGCCAAACTTCCAGAAGGAGGAGGCACTTGGCCTGCGTTATGGCTGTTGGGTGCCAATATAGATGCCGTAGGCTGGCCAGCCTGTGGCGAAACAGACATTATGGAACATGTTGGCAACAACCAAGGTTATATACAAAGCGCCATGCACACCCCTTCCAGTTTTGGAAACACCTCTAATTTGGGTGGTCAACAAGTAGCTAATGTTTCAAGTGAATTTCATACTTATGAGCTGGAATGGACTTCGGAAAAGATGGTGTTTTCTGTGGACGGCAATGTGCATTACACCTATCAACCAAGTAATAAAAATGACCAAACCTGGCCATTTGATTTAGATCAATTTATCATTATGAATGTTGCCATGGGAGGAAATCTAGGCGGTACTATCGACCCCAATTTTATGGAATCCACTATGGAAGTAGACTATGTAAGGGTATATCAATAATAAGCACATGAAAACACGGTTAAATAATGTTTGGGGCTATGCCCTAGCGGTACTTCTTTGTGCCTGCGGAAATGCAAACGACACCAAAAAATCTGTTGATACCAACGTAAAATCTCAGCAGGGACTGAATCCTGATATTGAAAGGAAAGTAGACTCTCTACTCGATCTTATGACCCTCGAAGAAAAGATAGGTCAGATGAATCAATATACAGGATTTTGGGAGGTGACAGGCCCTATGCCAAGCGAAGGGAATCAAGCCTTAAAATACGAACACCTTAAAAAAGGTTGGGTAGGTTCCATGTTGAATGTTACGGGGGCCAAAGAGGTAACAGCCCTGCAAAAAATTGCGGTTGAAGAAACCCGATTGGGAATACCATTGATCATTGGGTTTGATGTGGTACACGGCTATAAAACGGTTAGTCCTATCCCTTTGGCCGAAGCTGCCAGCTGGGATTTGGAAGCCATCCAACGTTCAGCCGAAGTAGCCGCCAAAGAAGCCGCTGCCTCAGGAATAAACTGGACCTTTGCCCCAATGGTAGATATTTCTAGAGATGTCAGATGGGGACGCGTTATGGAAGGCGCCGGGGAAGACCCTTTTCTGGGAAGTAAAATTGCAATCGCAAGAGTACAAGGATTTCAGGGAGATGACCTTTCTGCCAACAGTACCATTGCAGCCTGTGCCAAGCACTTTGCAGCCTATGGCTTTCCCGAATCTGGAAAAGATTACAATACGGCAGACCTAGGAACATCAACCTTATACAATGTTGTACTCCCCCCTTTCAAAGCAGCCAATGATGCTGGCGCAAGAACCTTTATGAACTCCTTTAATGAACTCAATGGCATTCCTGCCACTGGAGATAGCTTTTTACAACGTCAAATTCTAAAAGGCGATTGGAACTTTAATGGCTTTGTAGTGTCCGATTGGGGCTCCATAGGCGAAATGATTGCCCATGGTTATGCCAAAGACGGACAAGAAGCCGCCAAAATTGCTGCCAATGCAGGCTCTGATATGGATATGGAATCTCATCTATATGTAGAACACCTTTCGCAATTGGTAAAAGATGGCGCAGTAAAAGAGGCTTATATTAATGATGCTGCCAGACGTATTTTAAGAGTAAAATATGAATTGGGATTATTTGAGGATCCTTACAAATATTCCAACGAAACCAACGAAACCAATGTAGTAGGTAGTACCGAAATAAAGGAAGCAGTTTTGGACATGGCAAAAAAATCTATTGTTCTCCTTAAAAACGACAAACAATTGCTTCCACTTAAAAAAGACGGTCTTAATATTGCTGTCATTGGCGCACTTGCCAACGATAAAACAAGTCCCTTGGGAAATTGGCGATTGGGAGCAAAAAACGGAACAGCCATATCCCTTTTGGAAGGACTTGCAACCTACAAGGGAAATACCATCACTTATGTACAAGGTCCCAATTTTGTTGAAAACGACATTGCCTTTTCTCGTCAATTGGAATATAATTCCTCCAATAAAAAAGGCGTAGAGGAAGCTGTATCAGCCGCAAAAAATGCCGATGTGGTATTAATGGCTTTAGGGGAACATGCTATGCAAACAGGTGAAGGACGAAGTCAAGCCAATATTGAGATGGATCCATTACAACAAGAATTATTGGAAGCCGTTTACAAGGCCAATCCTAATATTGTTTTGGTATTAAGTAACGGACGGCCCTTAGCCATTAATTGGGCCAACGAGAACATCCCTTCCATATTGGAAACTTGGCACTTGGGCACCCAAAGCGGTCATGCCATTGCCCAAGTCCTCTATGGTGATTATAATCCAAGTGGCAAATTGCCAATGACCTTCCCTAGAAGTGTGGGACAAGTTCCAATTTACTACAATCACAAAAGCTCAGGTAGACCTAATGAACCTTCTCCAGGAGAAGTCTTTTGGTCGCATTATACAGACGAAAGCAATATGCCTTTGTACCCATTTGGATATGGACTAAGCTACACTTCCTTCGAGTATGGCAACCTACAAGTTTCGAATGTTGAAAATAATAGCGTAAAGGTTTCAGTTACCATAACCAATACAGGGGCTTATTCTGGAAAAGAAGTGGCGCAGTTGTATATCCATGATTTGTTTGCTAGTGTTACCCGCCCAATAAAAGAATTGAAAGGTTTTGAAATGATTTCCTTGGAACCGGGAACTTCCCAAACCGTAACCTTCACTTTAACTGAAAAAGAGTTAGGTTTCTACGATAACCAAGGGAAATACATTGTAGAGCCAGGAGACTTTAAAGTATTTGTTGGCGGAAGTTCCGCAAGTGGTTTAGAATCTGAATTCACAATAAACTAATCCATCCTGAACAACTAACTAAAAAGAAATGCTTGGGAGCACCTGAATGGTGCTCCTTAGTTTTTATAAAATACTCCTCCTTTCAACCATGCATCCTTAAGTGCTTTTTTGGAGCTATCTGTAAATTTATAACCTTCTCCTTCAGAATAATTGAGCACCACCTTTCCTTTAAGCTCCATAACCTCCCCTTGGCGTTCTATTTTTATTGTCATTGGCGCTCCTTCTTCAAGGTTATAACCCATCATCCTAATTTTTTGAACATTATTGCTATCAAAAGCAATCCCATTCATTTCCAACAATACATCTCCATTTTCAATACCCATTGCATTAAAAAATGCATTTTGATTATCTGTGTCCACTGCTACAAGTCTTCCTGTCGCTTGATCTAAACCAACATAAGGCTTATACCCCTTCCAAAATACTACAGGGTCAGCAATTGGCATAATCTCTCTGGTAATTCCCATTTTCTTCAGATATGCATCATAATCAATAGGGGTACCTTTTACTATATGCTTGTCGATAAACTCTCCCACTTCCGGATACGTTAGTTTTACAAAAACCGGAATTAACTCGTCATCGTCAAAAGCCTTTCCCGGACCATACATTTCTGCCAATTCCCCCATAACATCCATTAGACTTAACTCTCCATTGGATTGTTCACGGATGATAATATCCAAACACATGCCCAATAAAGCGCCCTTTTGGTATACATTTATGTACTGCATTTGCATTTTACTGTTCAAAATGTTTTTACTCATTTCGGTAAATGACAATTGGTCGTTAAATCGAGACGATATTTTAATCTTCCTCATCATGGTTGCCAAAAATGTGGCTTCATCTACCAGTCCTTCGTACACCTGAAAATGCTGGGCAAAATATTCGGTGATGCCTTCATACATCCATAAATGTTTTGACATTTTAGGTTCGCTAAAATCGAAATATTGAATTTCATTGGAATGAATATGCAAAGGTGTAAGGGTATGAAAAAATTCATGCGAAATGATATCCACCAAATCCTGACTTTTCATGGTCTCCTTAAAAACTCCAAAGGTAGAATAGCTATGCTCCAAGGCTCCTATGCCTTTTGCATCTTCCTTTTCCATGGAAGTGATATAAGCAAGTACCGCATACTTTTTGGTGTCATTGACTTCTCCCAAATAGTTCTTTTGGGCCACAATTATCTTTTTTAAATCTGGCAAGAACGCCTCTGAAGTAATAGCTTTATTTATTGGTGAGTAAACAGATAGAAGCACTTCCATTCCATCATAATTAAAACTTGACATATCTGGAGCAGCATACATGATTGGAGAATCTACCAACTCTGCAAAACGTGTCGTGTAAAAAGCATCCTCATCATTTTTGGAGTTTTTATCTACCAAGGCACTGCTGGCGACTAAAGTTTCTGGATGCCGAATGGACAATTGATACGGATAGTCTATCATATCAGAAAAATACCCCACAAAGCCACTCATATTGAGCACAAAATTTGTATTGGCCAGAATGTTGGTTCCAGCCGGTGAAAAAATAGTTTGAGAATTTTCAGTAGTAAAATGTGAAGCTCCCTCTGAATCAAAAGTATCATCCACCAAATAAGTGATATGATGCAACTTTTGGGCGTCCTTGATTTCCCAAGAATTAACATCCTTCTTTGTAACTTCCAATACATTTCCTTTGGAATCGAAGGCCTTCACCTCAGAAATATAACGTCCATAATCTGCTATGGCATAGGTGCCCGGAATAATTTTGGCCATATGATAGGTCACCACTGAACTGCCTATTGCAGGAGGGGTTACGGTAACCTTTACTTGGTCGTTGGTAACATTTACCAGGTCTACGCCCACTTTTATTGCTGAAGGCGCCTTTACAGTTTCCTTAGTTGTTCCACAGGACCACATTAGGACTGAGAAGCCCACGACACACCATAACTTTAATTTCATTGGGAGAAATATTAGTTTGTATTGAAAGATACCGATTAATTCTCAATTACATCTTCCTACAAACGAAAAAACCCTTTCCGTAAACGGAAAGGGTTCATCGAATTAAAACAACTGCTGATTTTATTCAGCTAACATAAGTGTACCAAGTTCATGATAAAAGAAATCCTGTTCATCATTCATTGATACAAATAAACCTTTTGGATATTTTGGCCCCAATGCTACTGTAATAACATCGCAACCGTCGGTTTCCTTAGTTCCTAAATTGATCGTTTTCACGTAAGTGTTATCGCCGCGTTTGAAAACATTGAAGCTGTGGTCCTGTTGGTTAGACACAATCAAGAAGCCTTCTCCATTATCATAAGTAGCAATGGCAATTCCTTCGATATCTTCCTTGAAATGTTCACCACCAAAAAGGGCTATTTCTTCATCTCCTTTTGATGGGTTAGCATGGTATTTTCTAATCCCAACACCTTCATCGGAATAGTATACATAGCCCAAGGCATCGTCTACCGCAATGGCTTCGATTTCCTTTTGACCACTAAACGTCCCGAACTTTCTCGATAAAGTCGCCGAAACTCCCAAAGAATCAGATGCCAAAGCATACTGATGCAAATACCCCTGTTTTGGCCCTTCTTTTCGGCTCACGATAAATGATATCTCTGCTGTTTCTGGATTCTTGTAAACAGATACTCCCATAGGGCGCTTCATTTCAACATTGGTTTCATCTTCAAACACCTTAAAACCACCATTGTCCAACTCGGTCATATCTGGCACAGAAAACACACGCACTTGGTGCTTCTCCCTTTCTGTAAACACAAGGATATCGGTAGCTGTTGAATCATTCAATTGAAAACCATATTCCACATCCACATTGTTAGGATAACTCACACCCACAATGCTTTTTTCTGGAATGATTTTTCCGTCCAAATCAAAAGCATACACACCGCCATTGGTTTCATCTTTATCGGTTCCAAATATGATACTCTTTGCAGGATCGTTTGGATTGATCCAAATAGCCGGATCATCACTATCATGCGGTGTTTTTTCCGTTACTAAAGTTGGAGTGATCACGGGTAAAGACTCCTTACATCCCATCAATGCTAGGGCACAAACTAAACTTAATATATTCTTCATTCCTTATTTCTTAAACAAATCGTATTTCAATCCAAAAGTTAAACGCTTTTCATAGTATTCCATCTGCATCGTTCTTCCTTTAGAACCTTGGAAGTAGCGTAATGGTTGGTTGGTGATGTTATTCAAATCAACATACAAACTCAAGTTTTTGGTAATAGCAGCTGTTGCATTGAAGTCTACGAACAATTGCTCATCATAGTAACGGTCTTCGAATGGACGTCCACCGATTTCATCGATATAAGAATCGGAGTAGTTAGCAGACAAACGTACGCTGAAATACTTTCCGTTATATCCCAAAGATCCGTTGAACATGTTAGGAGCCGTGTTAGGCAAATCTAAATCTGTACGCTCTTCACCATCTTCGTTGAAAATACCATCAGCATCCGATTTTAAATAGGTATAGTTTAAATAGATGTTGAAGTTTTTAGCAAAGCCTGGTAAGAAATCCAAACGACGTTGCAACGATACCTCAGCACCGAACACGCTTGCACCATCGCCATTTAAAGGCTGGTAGATTTCATATCCATTGTCATCCTCAGTTTGTCTTGTATACACAAATTTATCGATGTCTTTATAGAATACACCTCCAGAGATAATTCCCACAGATTTAAAATAGTGCTCTGCCATTACATCGAAGTTCATAGACGTGGTTGGATCCAATTCTGAATTTCCAAAGAAGATTTCCTCATCTTCGTTGTTCACTTCCATATAAGGCACTAAGTCTACATAGTTAGGACGCGCCAAAGTGTTGGTCCAAGCAGCTCTCAACACCGTATTCTCTCCCAATCCGTACTTTACATGTACACTTGGCAAAATATTGGTGTAGTTGTTTTTGTCTTTAAGAACATTGGTTCCTGCAAAATCACCTTCTTCATCAAAAATGATTTCATTCCCTTCACTTTCAATAGCCGTGTGCTCAATTCTAGCTCCAAACAATACACTGAATTTACTAGAAAAATTTTGGCTCATCATGGCATACCCCGCATACACGTTTTCATTGACGTCGAAGTTAGCAGTTAGGTATTCATCTGGTAAATCTTCTCCTTCAAATAGGTTGGTATCGTACAAGTTTAAACTTCCCAAAAAGCTTGGGTTTACAAACGATCCTACTTGGTATTGGCCTCCTGCCAAGAAATCTGAATCTGAATAGTTTCTAGTTGGTACGTCACCTAAGAAATCATAATCACTTCCTTCTGGGCTGAACTCTGTAAAATCGTTATCTCTATTTTTATTTTTCAACCTGGTTTTTCCACCAAACTTCAAGAATCCCTCCTGTTCTTTGATAAAGCTTAACGGTACTTGAGCATTTACAAAGAAGTTAATATCCTGCTCTTCTGTGTATTGATTTTCCTCTGATAATTCATCAAATTCGAAAAGTGTAAAATCAGCATCACCAGCATCTACTGGAGAAAATAATGGCTTATCCTCATTTCCATTAAATGTCACAGCATACTCACTTTCGTAAGTCATATATCGCTCGTTTAAACGCTCCTCAGAAGCTTTGGAATACGATGCCAACCAGTCAATCTTCCAGTTGCTCAACAAATGATCCCCGCTTAAGCTATAATTTTGCATGCGTTGGTCTTCTAAACGTGCATTTTGGTTACGTCCACCAGAAATACCTCCTTTAGTTTGACGTTTTGCCTCAACAGGGAAACTTGTTAAGTTGCCATTGCTATCTAGGGTAAAATCACCTAATTCAATATCTTCCCCATCCAAAATCTCATTTTCCAAACGGAATCTGTTTTCACGATCATCTCTCCAGTTATAAATAGACTTGAAATAAAGGGTATTGTTTTGATCTAACTTATAATCGAAATTGGCGGAGAAACTTCTTCGTACACGTTGCACCAAGTACTCTCTAATTTCAAATACACTGGCATAAGGATTTACATCAACTTCTTCCAAGTTATCCTCATCACCATTGTTGAATTCAAATTCATCTTCCCATTCTGCTTCTACGTTATCACTTCCAAAATCATTGTCATTGACAGAGGCTGCTACCATCCAACCAAATCGGTCATTCTTGGAACGGTCTCCAACCAAAAAGGATCCGTTAAGAATTCTTTTATCGGTAATGAAGTTGATACCAGACCCAGCGGTAGCTGACAATCTGAATCCTTGTGGCGAGGATCTTGTAATCAAGTTCACAGATCCACCCAAAGCATCACCATCCATATCAGGAGTGACCGCTTTGTTCACCTCAATGGTTTGGATCATATCTGAAGGAATCAAGTCCATTTGAACATTTCTGTTGTCACCTTCGGCCGAAGGAATCCTACTTCCGTTTAAGGTTACAGAGTTCAATTGCGGCGACAAACCTCTTACAATAATATTACGCGCTTCTCCTTGGTCTACCTGCATCGTGATACCAGGAATACGCTTTACAGCATCCCCGATATTGGCATCTGGAAATTTCCCAATCTGGTCGGTAGAGACTATATTGGTAATGTTGGTTTTGTTCTTTTGCGTATTCAAAGCTCTTGCTTGACCACTTAAACCGTACCCGGTTACCAATACCTCATCCAATTCGGTATTTTTAGAAGTTAAGGTGAAATCAAGGATTACAGTTCCTCCAGGAACTACAGTTGCCTCTTTACTGATATCGGAATATCCTAAATACTTAACCGTAACTGTATACGTTCCTTCAGGAACTTCCAAAAGAGTATAGGCTCCATCAAAATCGGAAACGGCTCCCTTTTTTAAACTGTCAATTGCCACGGTGGCTCCTGGGACGCTCAATCCATTGTCATCTGTAATGACCCCGCGGATAATACCATTTTGGGCCAAAACTGCATTAGAACTAAATGCTAAAAGACACCAAATAAATAAATTTTTGAGTAGTTTCATTTTCATTTGTTATATAGATTAGTTGACAGCAAAACTATATTGTCAACTCCGGTTCGAGCTGAAGTTAGAGTTAACAAAATGTAACAAATGACTGATTTAAGGCTATATAACAAGGCAACATTAACATTGGGGTAACATTGAAGAAAGAAAATGGAAAACTTCCTAAAGCTCCCATAAAAAAGCCTGCAGGTCTTGCTTAGAATCCAAGGGTAATTTTTTGCGCATTCTATATCTTGCTATTCTCACACTATCAGGAGTAATCCTTAGAATGGACGCAATTTCTTTAGAAGACAAATTGAGTCGCAACAGCATTGCCAAGCGCAATTCTGAAGGAGAAAGAGCTTCATCCGCGGCGGCATTTAAATTTTTAAAAAATTGAGGATGGATTTGCTCAAAATATCCTGTAAACTCTGTCCACTCATTTTCTTTGGACAAATCCAAATCAATTTCCTTTACCAAGTCATTTAATTTAGAAACCACCATTGCTTGGTTTCTTCCTTTCAAATTAGACAAGGTCCTTGAAATGTTTTCCAACATTTTGTTTTTATTGGCCAAGTGCAAACTGTAATTGGTCAATGCTGTTAGCTTGAATTCTATTTCCCTCTGCAACGCAGCTTCCTCGGCCGTTTTCCGATCCAAATCCGCCTGTAATATTTGCTGCTTATAAGCACCTATTTTAGCTTCTTGCTGCTTCTTCTTTTTGAAATAGATAAACCACCCCGAAAGTGTCAAAAGTGCCAAAACACTGGCGAAAGCCAAAATTCTTTGCCGAATACTCTGTATTTCATTTTGCTGATGTAGCAATGCTAGTTGCGCTTCTTTCTCCTTAACTTCATATAACACCTGAAGGGCCCCAACTTGCTCCCCATTTTTTCGCTCTATTTCCTGCTCATTCAAATGGGCATGCTCCTCCATAAACTGATAGGCCAACTGAAAATCGCCCAAAGCCGAATAGACTTTGGCCAGATCCTTTAAAGCGCTTTCCTGTTGATGGGTATTCCCTGCAATTTTCGCCTCTTCAAGCGCCAATTTTGTATAGGTCAAGCCCTTTTCAAACTCTCCATTCTTACGCTTAACATCTCCCATGTTATTGATAATGTTCAACCGCACATGCATTGGGCTATGAATAGAAAAAGCTCTAGCCCCTGCAAAATACCGGTACGCCTTATCATAATCCTCTAAATCCTCATAGATGCTTCCAATGTTTTCATAAGTAACCGCAAGGCCTGTACTATCCTTCAAACTTTCAAACAACTTTAGGCTACTCTCTTGACACTCTAGGGCGGTTTCGTATTTGGATTCCTTTTCAGCAACACTTCCCATAAGGCCCAAAGCCGTAGCTTTCCCCTTATCAAACTTAAGAGCATCTGAAAGTTTTAAACTTTCATTCAAATATTTTTTAGCTGCTTCATACTTTTTTAATGACAAATAAAGTTCTGCAATTTTATTGCTGGCATAAATGGTCGATGTATCTTGTTTTGTTTGAAAATGTAAAGCCTCTTGGTAATGTTTCAAAGCTTCGTTTGTAATACGTAGACTTCCATAAAAGTCGGCCATCTTTATATGTCCTCTTGTGATTCCCTCCTCATTGTGAAGGGCTGAAGCTTTGCGAAGTTCTGATTTAAAATTTTGGAAGACGGCATCAATATTATGGTTCTGAAGCACCATTTCTTGTGCGTAGACCGCTTCATTTAAGAAATAGAAAAGAATAATAATTAGGGCAGTAACTTTGGCTAATTTCATTGGCTTGATAGTAAAACCTCCAAAGTAAACCCGTAGATGTTACCTAATGTTCATGCAAACATTAAATAACAGCAAAAAAAATCCCTACCTGTAAACAGATAGGGATTTTTATAGACTATATGAGACTGTTTCTTAAGCTTCGAAAGGCTCAATAGAAACAAAAGATTTTCCACCTTTTTTCTTCTCAAATTTTACGATACCATCTACTTTAGCATGTAAAGTGTGGTCTTTTCCAGCATACACATTCTCACCTGGATTATGTGCAGTACCTCTTTGTCTAACGATAATGTTACCAGCTACAGCTGCTTGACCACCAAAAATCTTAACACCTAAGCGTTTCGATTCTGATTCTCTACCGTTTTTCGAACTTCCGACTCCTTTTTTATGTGCCATTTTATTTCGATTTTATTTTGTTATTAACTTAAAGCAGCGATTAATTCAGCTTTCTTCATTGTAGAATATCCTGAAATATCTTTTGCTTTCGCCATTTCTCTTAATTCAGCAACAGTTAAAGCGCTTAAATCCTCTGAAGCTTCAGCTTTCTTAGGGGCAGCAGCCTTTTTCTCAGCTTTTGCAGCTGGCTTAGCACCAGAAGCAACGATGTTTTCAATAACAATCTCGGTTAGAGCTTGTCTGTGACCGTTTTTAACACGGTAACCTTTTCTACGTTTTTTCTTAAAAACGATTACTTTGTCACCTTTAAGGTGCTTCAAAACTTTTGCTCCTACTTGAGCTCCGGCTATAGCTGGGGCGCCTACAGTAATGTTCTTTCCGTCACCAATAAGAAGTACATTATCAAAAGATACTGCTTCTCCTTCATCAGTTGCTAAACGGTGAACAAACACTTTTTGGTCTTTTTCAACTTTAAATTGTTGCCCTGCTATCTCTACAATTGCGTACATAGCGTTACGTTTAAATTAAATTTGTTTATTAAAAAATGAGTGCAAATATAGCGCTAAATAATTAATCTACAAACGTTTTATACGTTTTGAGGCATATTATAGCTTTTTTTGAAGATTTGCATGAACGACAGGGTGAGGACAATAGCGGATGTAAGCCCCTCTATAAGTATGATAAACACTAATATACCGGGACCTGCGCCATAATTACCAAACCATTCCCCCAACAACAATTTAGTAAAGGCAGGGTCTATGTGATACATATAAACAGCCATGAATCCCGTAAAGATCAGGGTACCTATTACCCCCGAAACCAAGCCAGTTTTAAATCCGTCGATATAGCTAAAGCCAGAACCAGAGCCTGCTTTGTAATTTTTAATGGCATAATAAATTCCTGCTGCCATTATGATACCATTGAATAATCGTAACCAAGGATTTTCGTGCAGACCAATGAGCCTTACCAATAAAAAATATGCTGTTAGGCCCACCGCAATAATCAGCCCAAATTTTACAGAAACGGAAAAAGGTGTCTTCATAATCTAAAGCATTAAAAATCAACTATCTTTAAATTTCGTGAAAAATTATGTATTAATATAATTTTTATAATAGTTTTTGCATTATAGTTGTAGAAAGCCAACTTTGATTCCTATTTTTGCAAGAAGTGTAACATTTTGAACCCCTGTTAGACTTACAATACAATAGATAATTTAAAACTAAAAAACGCACAATGAAAAAAGGCTTATTTTCTTTAGCTTCTTTGTTGCTAATTGGTAACTTAACCATGGCGCAAAAAGTTGAATTTGAAGAGTATGACTTAGATAACGGGATGCACGTCATTCTACATCAAGATAACTCTGCTCCAGTAGTAACTACCTCTGTTATGTACCATGTTGGAGCTAAAGACGAAAAACCAGACCGCACCGGTTTTGCCCACTTTTTTGAACACCTATTATTTGAAGGAACCGAAAACATCGAAAGAGGAGAGTTTTTTAAAATTGTTTCTTCCAACGGTGGAAAAAACAATGCCAACACGACTGATGACCGTACATATTACTACGAAGTGTTCCCTTCTAACCAAGTAGAGCTTGGTTTATGGTTGGAATCTGAGCGTTTATTGCACCCAGTGATCAACCAAGTTGGAGTTGACACCCAAAACGAAGTTGTTAAGGAAGAAAAACGCATGCGCGTTGATAACAGTCCTTACGGTAAGTTTTTGGAGAATGTAAAATTAAACCTGTTCAAAAAACACCCATATCGTTGGACTACCATTGGGAAAATGGAGCATTTAGATGCTGCCACTCTAGAAGAGTTCCAAGAATTCAACGATAAGTTCTACGTACCTAATAACGCTGTATTGGTAGTTGCCGGAGATTTCAACAAGGCTGATGTTAAAAAGATGATCCAAAACTACTTTGGACCAATCCCTAGAGGAAAGGACATCGTTAGAAACTTCCCTAAAGAAGATCCAATTACCGAAACAATCCACGCCAAAGCTTACGATCCAAACATTCAAATCCCAGCTATTATGGCTGCGTACAGAACGCCAGGTTTCAAAGAAAAAGATGCTTATGTATTGGATATGATTTCAACTTATTTAAGTGGTGGAAAATCGTCCAAGCTTTACAAAAAAATCGTAGATGAGAAAAAAATGGCGCTACAAGTAGGTGCTATGAATTTCTCTCAAGAAGACTACGGGTCGTACATCCTATTTGGATTGCCAATGGGAGATACAAGCTTAGATGCTATTGTTAAAGAAATCGACGAGGAAATTGTTGATCTTCAAAACAATTTGATTTCTGAGCGTGACCACCAAAAGCTTCTTAACCAATTTGAAAACCAGTTTGTAAATTCTAACTCAAGTGTTGAAGGGATTGCCAACTCTCTTGCGAGATACTATATGCTTTATGGAGACACCAACCTTATCAATAACGAGATTGACATCTACAGATCGATTACTAGAGAAGACATTCAAGCCGTTGCTAAAAAGTACTTAAACCCTAACCAACGTTTGTTATTGGAGTACTTACCAGAAGAAAAAAGCAACAACTAAAACATAAATTTCCAAATGAAAGCAAAAATATCAACTTTATTAGTCTTGTTTTTAATGTCTTTGGGCGCCACTGCGCAAATTGACAGATCAAAACAACCAGAAGCGGGACCTGCTCCCAAAATCACCCTTGAAAAACCGAATGAATTTGAACTTAAGAATGGCATCAAGGTACTTGTAGTTGAAAACCACAAATTACCAAGAGTATCCTATTCACTTCAAATTGACAACAAACCAATTATTGAAGGAGACAAAGCTGGTGTATCTAGTCTTTTAGGTGCCATGTTAGGAAACGGAACAACCTCTATTTCTAAAGATGCTTTTAACGAAGAAATAGACTTCTTGGGAGCTCGTTTAGGATTTGGTTCTCAAAGTGCCTATGGTAGTTCTTTATCTCAATATTCTGAAAGAATTTTGGAATTGATGGCCGATGCAGCTATCAACCCTCTTTTAACTCAAGAGGAGTTCGAAAAAGAGAAAACAAAAGCTTTGGAAGGCTTGAAATCTAACGAAAAAAGTGTTGACGCTATTGCTGGTCGTGTTAGTGGAGCTTTATCATACGGTCTAGATAATGCCTATGGAGAATTCATGACCGAGGAAACTTTAAACAATGTAACCCTAGAAGATGTTAAAGCATTCTACAACAAATATTTTACTCCTAACAATGCCTACATAGTAGTAGTTGGAGACGTAAAATATAAGGATGTTAAAAAGCAAATCAAGAAGTATTTTGGAAAATGGGAAAAAGGCCAGGAAATCACGACTGCCGTACCTGCTCCAAAAGCCAATGTAGCTACTACGGAAATTGATTTCATCGATATGCCAAATGCTGTACAATCTAACATTTCTGTAACCAACAATGTTGATTTGGAAATGAAAGATGACGATTATTTAGCCACCAAATTGGCTAACTACATCCTTGGTGGAGGTGGTGAAGGATATTTGTTCATGAACCTTCGTGAAGCCCATGGATATACTTACGGCGCCTACTCTAGCATTGGATCTAGTCGTTACAAAACATCTCGTTTTAACGCTTCTGCTAAAGTTAGAAATACAGTTACAGATAGTTCCATCGTTGAAGCTTTAAAAGAGATCAACCGAATCAAAACAGAACCAGTTGATGCTGAAGCTTTAAAAAATGCCAAAGCAAAATACATCGGGTCTTTTGTAATGAACTTAGAAGATCCTTCTACGGTAGCCGAGTATGCGCTTAACATTAAATTAAATGATTTGCCAGAAGATTATTACGAAACCTACTTGGAGCGCATAAACAACGTCACTGTTCAGGATATCACCAATGCTGCCAACAAACATTTTGCTACAGACAATGCTCGTGTAATCGTAGTTGGAAAAGGAAGTGAAGTATTGCCTAATTTAGAAAAAGTAGGATACCCAATTAAGTACTACGACACGTATGCCAAGCCAACAGAAAAGCCTGTTTATGAAATAGCAATGCCTGCAGACATGAATGTAAACAAGGTATTAAATGCGTACATAGACGCCATTGGAGGTAGAGCTAAATTGGATGAAGTAAATTCTGTTTACATGTCTGCCGAAGCTGAATTGCAGCCAGGAATGATGATGAACCTTGAAATGAAAAAAACAGTTAAAAACCAATTCCTTCAAGAAATATCAATGATGGGACAAACCCAAAAGCAAGTTTTGGATGGCAATTCTGGTTATTCTATGGCCCAAGGTCAAAAAATTGACATGAACGATGAGCAGGTTAAAGCAGTGCAAGTAGAGTCTTCTCCATTTCCAGAAGTAAACTACCTAAATGGCGGTGTTACTTTAGAGAAAATAGAAATGGTTGAGGACGAAAAAGCTTATAAGATTAAAGTAGATGAAGAAACTGCTATATTCTATAGCGTAGAAACTGGATTGAAAATTAAAGAAGAAAAAACTACTCCTATGGGAGTACAATCTACCTTCTACAGCAACTACCAAGAAGTAGCTGGAGTTAAGTTTCCGTTTACTATCGGTCAAACATTCGGACCACGTCGTTTCGATTTCACAGTAAAAGAAATTAAAGTAAACGAAGGTGTTAGCGATGCCGATTTCAAATAAGAAATTAAGTTTTAAATCAATAAAAAAGGGCAAAACATATGTTTTGCCCTTTTTTATTACCCCTATCGTTTGCGTCGATGCGACAGATAGACTCCAAATAAAATGACAACAGTGGCAATGCCCTGGACAGCACTAAAAGACTCTCCATCCAACACGCCCCACATTAAAGCCACAACGGGCATCAAATAGGTAACAGATGAGGCAAACACCGGAGTAGAAATCTGAACCAAAGTCGTATAAAGCACCTTTGCCAAAGCAGTCCCAAAAAAGGCTAAAACTGTAACATATACCAAGGACATTTTAAAGTTTGGATTACTCAAGGTAGTTTCCTCAAAAAAACCCGATCCCACTAGCACAAGAAGTGCCGGCACAATAATCACTACATAATTTCCAGTAGCAACCGCCAAGGGCTTTACATCCTGTAAATATCTTTTTATAATATTGACATTGCAGGCATACATCACGGTAGCCAGCAATATAAAACCAGCATACAAATAATTTTGTTCTGGATTGAGTTCCGCTCCTTTTAAAATAAGCAAACAAGTGCCAATAAAGCCAATTATCACTCCAAACAATTGACGCCTGGTAGAGCCTATTTTAAACACTGCCATACCCATTAATAAAGTGTTTAAAGGCACCAATGAATTCAAAACAGAAGTTACGGCACTATCTATTTCCGTTTCCGCTATGGCAAATAAAAACGCTGGAAAAAATGACCCCAAAAATCCAGAGATACCAATCCACAACCACTGCCTAGCTTTCACCTGTTTTAAATGTTTCAATCCAACACTAAAAAGAAACAACCCTGTAATAAAGGTTCTTAAAGCCCCCAATTGCCAAGGTGTCAACCCCAACAAAGCTTTCTTTATGAGTATAAAAGAACTTCCCCAAATAAGCGACAAAACAATGAGGTATATCCATTTTATGTTAATTCTATCCATTCAAACTATTTCAAAATCACAAAATTCGTTAATTAATCTGGAGAGAACATCAATAATTATTAGATTTGTCTTGCATTAACATATTGTCTCTTCAATGAGACACAAACGAAAAATTATGAAATCTATCTTTACTATTTTGGCTATTGGCGCATTAACATTGAGTAATGTGGCTTGCAAAGACAACTCTGCTCCCGAAGTTAAGACCGTTGCGATTGAATCGCATTCAGAGGCAGCAAAGCAGTTGGACCCGAATGCGACCTATGCCAAAGCCGAATTCAGCATTGAAGGAATGACTTGTGCCATTGGATGTGCCAAAACCATTGAAAAGAATATTTCTAAAATGGAGGGTGTGAAATCTGCTACGGTTGATTTTGACAGAAAATTGGCAATGGTAGAATATGATGAAGCAAAGGTAACACCAACTACTTTGGAAGAAACCGTTACTGAAACAGGAAAAATGTACAAAGTGAGTGAAATGAAAACTGTAGAAGCATTCTCAGAAACTTCAGAAAGCAGTGCTCAATAAGCTCCTCGTCAACATAATAAAAAAAGCCACTTTTTGAAGTGGCTTTTTTTATTATCTAAGTTTAAACCCTTTGGCCGCCCACCATGGATGAATTTCAATTTCTAAACGTCCCGCTTTAACCATAGGATCTGCATTTGCTAAACTATCGGCCATCTCCAAAGTAGGCACGTTGTAAATAGTAACACCACTAATATCTCCCTCATCACCAAAAGGCCCAGAAATATCGGCATAACCTAACTCATACATTTTCCCCAAATGCTCAAGATGTTTCTCTTGTAATAAAGCAGCTTCCTCCTCGTTTTGATTTCTTATAGGCCCCTTCTTTAAAAATGCCATAAAATACTGTTGCATCAACATTGTGTCTTTAGTCTTGGCATCGACATATTGGAACGTTTGAAAACCTTTTGAAATTAAGGAATCATTGAGCGCTTTCACCGATAGCTTTGTCTCTACAGGAACCTCTTCTTCCTTTTTAGAATCCACAACAGTTTTCACCGATGGTTGCATTTTGGAGTCCTCTGTAACTTGGGAATTGTCTTTACAAGCAAACACCATCCCAAAAACGAACAACAATACTACTATTTTTCTCATTTTAAACAATTTTACACCACTCTACTTCCAAGTTTTATAAGGAGATTTACTTAAATAGGAATTGTAGTATTCCACTTTTCCCGTAACCTCTCTCCCCAACCATGACGGCTTTAAAAAATCTTCATCAACCGTATTCAATTCAATTTCAGCAACAACAAGACCCTCGTTATCACCATGAAATTCATCAACCTCAAATAGATGTTTCCCCATCGAAACTTCATAACGCGTTTTATTAATAACTCCAGGCTCACAAAGCTCCAACAAAGCTTCTGCTTCATTTTTACTGATCTTAGTTTCCCATTCAAACCTAGTCAAACCATCCTCAGAACTCTTACCCTTTACGGTCAAGGTCCCTTCATCTCCGGTTAACCTCACTCTAACCGTCCGTTCTTTATGCGTATTCAAAAACCCTTGTACAATCTGTTTGCTACCCGTTGCTTCAACCTTAAATGCTTGGGAAGTCACCAAAAATTTGCGTTCAATTTCTATCATAAACCTTTATTAACACCTATTAAAAACCATCCTTTTAAAGGCATTTAATGCCTAAATTTACATCATGCAAAGCGATTTACCAATAAGAAAGATTATTCATGTAGACATGGATGCATTTTATGCATCTGTAGAGCAAATGGATAATCCAGAACTTAAAGGTAAAGCCATTGCGGTTGGCGGCAGCAGTAAACGAGGCGTAGTAAGTGCCGCTAGTTATGAAGCCCGTAAATTTGGTGTGAGAAGTGCCATGAGCGGCATACAGGCCAAACGCCTATGTCCGGAACTAATTTTTGTCCGCCCTAATTTTGAACGCTACACAGAAATCTCCAAAAGAATCAGGAAGATTTTTTATGATTACACCGATTTGGTAGAACCCCTATCCCTTGACGAAGCCTATTTGGATGTTACCACCAACAAAAAGGGACTTTACAGTGCTTCCATGATTGCTAAGGAAATCAGACAACGAATTTTTGATGAGATAGGCTTAACAGCTTCTGCAGGGATTTCCATCAATAAATTTATTGCCAAAGTTGCCAGCGACTACAACAAGCCGAACGGACAAAAAACGGTTGGACCAGAAGAGGTCTTGGATTTTATTGAAGCCTTGGATATTAGAAAGTTTTACGGTGTGGGGAAAGTGACAGCCGAAAAAATGTACCAATTGGGGATTTTTACAGGAAAGGATTTGAAATCCAAATCTATGGAGTATTTGGATGATCACTTTGGAAAATCGGGGCGCTACTATTATTATGTCGTCAGGGGAATCCACACAAGTGAAGTCAAGCCCAACCGCATTAGAAAATCCTTGGCTGCAGAACGCACATTCAGTGAAAATCTATCCTCGGAAATATTCATGCTTGAAAAACTTGAGCATATTGCAGCGGAAGTTTCCAAACGATTGACCAAAAGCAAAGTGGCTGGAAAAACAGTGACTTTAAAAATAAAATACTCCGATTTCACCCTACAAACCAGAAGCAAAACCTTGCCCTATTTCATAAGTGATAAAAGCATCATTCTTGAAACTGCAAAGGACCTCTTGTACCAGGAAAAACTTGACAATTCCGTGAGGCTATTGGGAATTTCCATTTCTAATTTAAACAATGAAAAACACAAGGATAAAGACAAAATCAAAGACGAAGAAAGCACTGTAAGTGTACAATTGAAATTTGACTTTTAGTAATTATTGAAGAAAAAAAAAGCGTTTCAACCTTGATGGATTGAAACGCTATATAAACTAGATGACTTCTAATTATTTAATATTACAACTTGTAATTTCGGTCACCCTTAATGTATTTACCATACCTTTCTCTTGAATAGGCATAGCTGCCAAACTCACCAACATATCGCCTTCTGTTAAATAGCCCTTTTCACAAGCAATGGCGTTAACATCCTCGATGGTTTCATCGGTACTTACAAACCTGTCATAATAGAATGCATTCACACCCCAAAGTAAACTAAGCTGTGTAAGAATACGTTTGTTAGAAGTAAACACCAAGATATGTGATTTTGGTCTCCAAGCCGAAATCTGGAATGCTGTATAACCACTATTTGTCAAAGTAGAAATAGCTTTGGCATTGATTTCGTTAGCCATATTTGCGGCATGATAACAAATGGACTTTGTAATGTAGCGCTTTGTTCGGATGTGAGGTGGCGATTGTGGTACTTGAATTAAGTGAGAATCTTCCACACTACGGATAATGTTAGACATTGTTTGAATTACCTGAACAGGATAAGACCCAACAGATGTTTCACCAGAAAGCATCACCGCATCGGCACCATCCATTACAGAGTTAGCCACGTCATTTACCTCCGCACGTGTTGGCGTTAAACTGGAAATCATGGTTTCCATCATTTGGGTAGCAATAATTACCGGAATTCGCGCCTTTTTGGCACGCAATACCAATTGCTTTTGAATTAATGGAACTTCCTGGGCTGGAACCTCCACACCCAAATCACCACGAGCTACCATCAACCCATCACAGTAAGCTACAATCTTATCGATATTTTCAACTGCTTCTGGCTTTTCAATCTTGGCTACGATTGGTATTTTTTCATCACAATGCTCTTTGATTAGTTCTTGAAGCTGCATTAAGTCTTCCGCATGACGCACAAACGATAATGCAATCCAATCAACTTTTTGCCCAATGGCAAAAATTGCATCTTCAATATCCTTTTCTGTAAGGGCGGGTTGTGAAATATTTGTATTTGGAAGGTTTACACCTTTTTTGGATTTTAAAGGTCCTCCTTGGATTACTCTTGCTTTTACTTCAGACTCCCCATCGGTGGACACCACTTCAAAGATCAATTTTCCGTCATCCAACAAAATACGTTCACCTGGCTTAGCATCTTGAGGAAACTTTTCATAGGTCATGTAAACACGCTCCTTAGTACCTTCAAAACGTTCTCCCGTAGCAAAAATGATCTCATCCCCTTCATTCACTACCACTTCTCCTTTCATTACCCCAACACGTAGTTTTGGTCCCTGAAGGTCAGCCAATATGGCTGTAGTAAAACCAAATTCTTCATTGAGCTCACGAATCATGTTGATACGTTCCTCAACATCCTTATAATCTGCGTGAGAGAAGTTAATTCGGAATACATTAACACCTTCCTCCATCATGCCTTTCAACACTTCCTTTGTACTGGTTGCAGGGCCTAAAGTGGCAACTATTTTAGTTTTCTTTCTTTGTTGCATTAATTAAAAAATTAAATAATCCTTAGATTTCAATTGTTCTATATCTACACTGTAGGCCGTAATTACCTGCGGTATAGATTGTATTTTATCGAGAACATATTTTTCATTAAACCGTTTGTTCTCGTCTGTCACCTTTATAAGATAATCAACATTTTTCAGTTCGGGTATCAAATTATAGGTTTTCAATACCTTTTCCTGAAGGTCAAACAGTGACCCAGAGCTTTGCAAACTATCCTCTTCCTTTTTACATACGTTGGAAATCATATTCCAAGTGATGTACTTCTTCTCATTTTCCCACTCATATATCGCATAAGTTGCCGCAAAATATTTGTAATCCAAATCTTGGGGTTTACGCTTCAATTTAAGATCTAAGTAGGAATTCAGCAGGTAGGCCAATCTATAATCTTCCAACCTACAATGAATGGCTAAAAGTGAAAAAGAGGCATCATAAAAATCATCAACAAGTAATTTATGCAAAGCCATGCTCCCATCAAAATAATGATGGTGTAAATATACTATATTATAATAATTAAAAAATGAAGTTTTCGTTAATCTTATTTCGAAACCCAACGAAAACGTTATAGTTACTTTTAAATTATTGCTAAATCATAGCTATTCATTAAAAAACTTTGTGATTTTATTTTGAAAGGCAAAAAAGGCTCTTTTAGAGGCCTTTTCCTCTGCTTTTTTCTTTGATGTGGCACGAGCTTTTGCTACCACTTTATTATCTATCGAAAGTTTTACAGAGAAGTGTTTTAAATTATCGTTCCCTGTGTCTTCATAAACATTATAATCGAAGGTTTTCTTTTCCTTCTGGCACCATTCAATCAGCAAACTTTTGTAACTAATTACTTTACCTTCCAATGTTTCGATATCCACATGAGGATTGATAACACGGTCATAAATAAAACGTTCACAGTATTTATAACCTCGGTCCAAATAAATAGCTCCTACCAAGGCTTCAAAAAGATTACCGTGAATATTATTTCCAAAGTTTGATTTGGCAATTTTGCTCTCTACCAAATCTATTAGCTTAAGCTCCTTGCCCAATTCATTTAGGTGCTCTCGGCTAACTACTTTGGAACGCATCTTTGTTAGATAGCCTTCATCACCGTGAGGTACTTCGCTAAATAAGTAAGACGCCACTACGGCACTCAACATAGCATCCCCCACAAACTCTAAGCGCTCATAGTTGATAGGGTTTCCCTTTTTGTCCCTTAAATTCATAGAACGGTGGGTAAACGCCTTGACGTACAGGCTCTTATTTTTAGGTTTGAACCCTAGAATACTTTTGAGTTGTAAAAAAAAATTCCCGTCATTTTTAGAACGGGAATTTAATATGTTACGAATGTAATTCATTCGGGAATTAATCTAATTTTTTGAATAAGACACAAGCATTGTGTCCTCCAAAGCCAAAGGTATTGCTCATAGCAACTTTAATGTTGCGCTTTTGAGCTTTATTCAATGTTAAATTTAATTCTGGATCAATTTTATCATCTACCACTTCATGATTGATCGTTGGTGGCACTACACCGTGCTCCATTGCTAGAATAGAGGCAATCGCTTCAATAGCTCCAGCAGCACCTAACAAGTGACCTGTCATGGACTTGGTAGAATTGATATTAATGTTCTTGGCATGCTCACCAAAAACTTCAGAAATTGCCTTAAGCTCAGCAACATCTCCCAAAGGAGTCGATGTTCCATGAGTGTTGATATGATCAACTTCTTCTGGTGCAATTCCTGCATTCTCCAAACAATTTTTCATTACCGCAATTACGCCAATACCGTCTGGGTGAGGAGCCGTCATATGATATGCATCTGATGACAATCCGCCTCCCAAAATTTCGGCATAAATCTTAGCGCCTCTTGCTTTGGCATGCTCATATTCTTCAAGGATAATAGCGCCTGCTCCTTCTCCTAAAACAAAACCATCTCTGGTGGCATCAAAAGGCCTTGAGGCCGTCTCCGGACTCTCGTTTCTTGTGGACAAGGCATGCATAGCATTAAATCCCCCCATACCTGCAATGGTTACCGCTGCTTCACTACCCCCAGTTACAACTACATCACAGTGCCCCAATCTAATATAGTTTAAGGCATCAATCATAGCATTCGCTGAAGATGCACAGGCAGAAACCGTTGTGTAATTTGGTCCCATAAATCCATTTTTAATGGAAATGTTCCCAGGTGCAATATCTGCAATCATTTTAGGAATAAAGAACGGATTAAATCTTGGGGTACCGTCTCCAGAAGCAAAGTTTAGCACTTCATCCTGAAAGGTCTCCAAACCTCCAATTCCTGCTCCCCAAATAACTCCTACACGTAATTTGTTAATGGCGTCCAAATCCAATTTTGCATCGGCAATTGCCTCATCTGAAGCTACCATTGCATATTGGGTGAAACGGTCCATTTTACGAGCCTCTTTTCTATCGATAAAATCGGTAGCGTTGAAGTTTTTTAACTCGCAAGCAAATTTGGTTTTGAATTTTTCAGCATCAAAATATGTTAAAGGTGCTGCACCGCTTTTCCCACTCACAAGGCCTTCCCAATATTCATCCTTGGTATTACCTATAGGGGTCAAAGCACCCAGACCTGTAACTACTACTCGCCTTAATTCCATAAATTGTTTTTAATTATTTTGCTTCTTCTATGTACGAAATAGCTTGACCAACTGTTGCAATGTTCTCAGCTTGATCGTCTGGAATTTGAATATCGAATTCTTTTTCGAACTCCATAATTAATTCTACAGTGTCCAATGAATCTGCGCCTAAATCGTTAGTGAAGCTTGCTTCAGCAACCACTTCGTTTTCATCAACACCTAATTTGTCTACGATAATCGCTTTTACTCTTGATGCAATGTCTGACATAATCTTTAATTTTAAGTTTTAATTAGTTGGCAAAAATAAAAAACTTTATTCTTAAAACACACGTTTACTTTAAAAATGTGTTTCTAATTTACTAAATTCTCCATTAAGTATTTTCATTTTACCTTTCTTATTGTAAAATATTATTCTTTTTTTTGTTTAGGTTTTTAGGAATACTATAACGGCATTGAAAAGGCACAATGCCTTGCCTGATATAGAGTACTTTATTCAACGATCATTATCAATATTCACATCCTAATTTGAACACTAATCATGAAACGTATTGTCATTTTTGCATCGGGCAGCGGTAGTAATGCCGAAAATTTAATTAAGTATTTTTCCAAAACAAAAACAGCTTCGGTGGTACAGGTGCTTACCAACAACCCCCAAGCCACCGTTTTGGAGCGATGCAAAAAATTGGAAATAAGTGCACTTTCATTTAACAGAGTGGCCTTTTACAAAACAGACGATGTTCTCAATATATTGAAAGCCTCCAAACCAGACTTGATTGTGTTGGCAGGTTTTCTTTGGAAGTTCCCAGAAAATATTCTACAAGAATTCTCAAATAAAGTCATCAACATCCACCCTGCTCTTTTACCTAAATATGGAGGTAAAGGTATGTATGGCATGCATGTGCACGAAGCCGTTGTTGCCAACAAAGAACTTAAAACAGGAATCACAATCCACTACGTTAATGAAAACTATGACGAGGGAGCCATCATTTTCCAAGACAGTTGTTTTGTAGACACTTTGGATAATGCAAATGATGTTGCCAAAAAAATTCACGATTTGGAAATGAAACATTTTCCTATTGTGGTTGAAAAACTCCTAACGGAAGAACATTTAAAATAACTGTTTTCCCTTTTAAAAGAGACACCGTTTACTGCTACTAAAATTTACTACTAGATATATTAAGGTATAAATGGCCAAAAAAAAGCAAAAATATTACACCGTTTGGAAAGGTCATAATACCGGCGTGTTTGATAACTGGAACGACTGCAAAGCCCAGATAAAGGATTATCAAGGAGCCCTATATAAATCTTTCCCCACTTTTGAGGCTGCAAAAGCTGCCTTCAAAGGGAATTACAAAGATTTTATCGGACAGCCCAAAACCTTTAAAAGCACACTTTCTCCTGTAGAACTCCAAAAGATAGGACAACCAAATTACAATTCCATCTCGGTAGATGCCGCCTCGAGTGGCAACCCTGGTATTATGGAATATCGGGGTGTGGACACCAAATCGAAAAAACAACTCTTTATTCAAGGCCCCTTCCCCGAAGGCACCAACAATATTGGTGAGTTCCTTGCCATAGTGCACGGTTTGGCAATGCTCAAAAAAAACAATAGTAACCGCATTATCTACACCGATTCCAAAACCGCCATGAGCTGGGTGAAGAAAAAAAACTGTAACACCAAGCTTCCTCGGAATGAAAAAAACAAAGCATTATTTGAACTTGTGGACCGCGCTGTAAGTTGGCTAAAAAATAACGACTATACCACCACCATTGTAAAATGGGAAACCAAAGCTTGGGGTGAAATTCCAGCAGATTTTGGAAGAAAATAATATTCGTAATTTAGAGCGTAAAACACTATATTTGCACAAAATTTTGAAACCTCTTTATGAGCAAGTTAGTTATTGTTGGAACAGTAGCATTCGATGCTATTGAAACCCCTTTCGGAAAAACCGATAAAATACTTGGAGGTGCCGCAACCTTTATAGGATTGGCAGCTTCAGAATTTAATGTAGACGCCTCAATTGTATCAGTAGTTGGCGGCGATTTTCCGCAAGACTACTTGAACCTTTTATCCAACAGACGCTTGGATATTTCAGGTATAGAAATAGTGGAACACGGTAAAACCTTCTTTTGGAGCGGCCGTTACCACAACAATATGAACTCCCGAGACACCTTGATAACAGAATTGAATGTTTTGGCAGATTTTAACCCAGTAGTTCCTGAGAAATATCGAGATTCTGAAATTGTAATGTTAGGGAATTTACACCCGATTGTGCAATCGAGTGTCCTAGATCAAATGGCAAATACGCCAAAATTAGCCATTTTGGATACTATGAATTTTTGGATGGACAACGCTTTGGAGGATCTTTTAAATGTCATCAAACGTATAGACGTTATCACTATCAATGATGAAGAGGCCAAACAGCTTACCGGAGAGCACTCTTTGGTTACGGCCGCTAAAAGAATCCATGAAATGGGTCCAAAATATGTAGTTATTAAAAAAGGAGAGCATGGTGCCCTATTGTTCCATGAAGAACACATGTTTGCAGCTCCAGCTTTACCTTTAGAACAAGTTTTTGACCCAACTGGTGCAGGCGATACCTTTGCAGGTGGCTTTGCCGGATATTTGGCAAAATCAAAAGACTTGTCTTTTGACAATATGAAAAATGCGGTCATTTATGGATCGGCCATGGCGTCTTTCAGTGTTGAAAGATTTGGAACCGAGCGGATGCAGGATCTGTCATCCAACGAAATCCACAAACGCATACAGCAATTTGAAAATTTAACGCAGTTTAAAATTAACTAGCATAACATAACGCGCTCCTATACGAGTGCGTTTTTAATTAAACAATTATCCTGCTTCGGCAGAAACCTTGACAACAGACATTATGAGTGATGCTTTAAAACATGAATGCGGAATCGCACTTATTAGACTTTTAAAACCTTTGGAATTCTATAAAGAAAAGTATGGAAGTGCTTTTTATGGCGTTAACAAAATGTATTTAATGATGGAAAAACAGCACAACCGTGGTCAGGACGGTGCCGGTTTTGCCAGCATTAAATTAGATACAGAGCCAGGAGAGCGCTATATAAGTCGTGTGCGGTCTATTGCCCAGCAGCCAATACAGGATATTTTTGCTCAAATAAATTCTAGAATCAATAAGGAATTGAGCGAGAACCCAGAATATGCCGACGATGTAGAACTTCAAAAGCGTCACATTCCTTATGTGGGCGAATTACTTTTAGGACACGTTCGTTATGGGACTTTTGGAAAGAACAGCGTAGAAAGCGTTCACCCCTTTTTAAGACAAAACAACTGGATGCACCGAAACCTTATTGTTGCAGGTAACTTCAACATGACCAATGTAAATCAATTATTTGATGGATTGGTACGTTTGGGGCAGCATCCAAAAGAAAAGGCAGACACCATTACCATCATGGAAAAGATTGGCCACTTTTTGGATGATGCCGTTTCTAAAAAATATAAGCAACTTAAAGCAGAAGGTTACAGTAAACGAGAGTGTTCGCCAATTATCGCAGAACGTCTTAATGTAGCCAAAATATTGAAAAGAGCTGCCAAGAATTGGGATGGTGGTTACGCCATGGCTGGTTTGTTAGGTCATGGGGACTCCTTCGTTTTACGTGACCCAGCCGGTATTAGACCAGCCTACTATTATAAAGATGATGAAATTGTAGTGGTAGCTTCTGAGCGCCCTGTAATTCAAACTGTGTTTAACGTAGATTTTGACAAAGTAGTTGAATTGGATCCTGGTCATGCTATAATTACCAAAAAGTCTGGTGAGGTTGCTATCAAAAAAATCCTTGAACCGCTAGAGCGCAAGGCATGTTCTTTTGAGCGCATCTATTTTTCAAGAGGAAGTGATGCCGAAATTTACCAAGAACGCAAAAACCTTGGAAAGCTTTTAATGCCAAAGGTCCTTGAGGCCATTGATAATGACACTAAAAATTCGGTGTTCTCATACATTCCAAATACAGCTGAAACATCTTTCTTTGGAATGATCGATTCCATTGAAAAACATCTTAACGAAAAGAAAACTAAAGCCATTCTTGATGGTGGCGGGAAGCTTTCTGCAGAGCACGTTACTGAAATTCTTTCGGAGCGTCCTAGAATTGAAAAAATTGCCATTAAAGATGTTAAGCTTAGAACCTTTATTACAGAGGACAGCAGTAGAGATGATCTTGTTGCTCACGTTTATGACGCTACATATGGCGTAATCAAACCACAGGACAATTTAGTTATTATAGACGATAGTATTGTGAGAGGAACCACTCTTAAAAAGAGCATTATTAAAATGATGGACCGTCTTCACCCTAAAAAGATCGTAGTCGTTTCTTCAGCCCCTCAAATTAGATACCCAGATTGTTACGGTATAGACATGGCAAGACTTGAGGATTTAATAGCATTTAGAGCCATGTTGGATTTACTGAAGGAAAACAACAAATACCACATGGTTGAAGAGGTTTACCATAAGTGTAAAGAACAAGTAGATCTTGACGATAAACATGTAAAGAACTTTGTGAAAGAACTTTATGATCAATTTACAGATGAAGAAATATCAGCAAAGATCTCTGAATTAATTTGCGATGACAGTATTAATGCCGAAGTACAAGCCATTTTCCAAACGGTAGACAACTTGCACACAGCTTGTCCAAAAAACTTGGGTGATTGGTATTTTACTGGCGATTACCCAACGCCAGGAGGTAACCGTGTGGTAAACAGAGCATTCATTAATTTCTTTGAAGGAAACAAGGAAAGAGCTTATTAACAATAATTGATATTTTAGAGCACTTTATCCGATAAAAATACTTTTTGTCTAATATAAATGCATTTCATCTAATATTTATCAACAGTTAAATAAAATACATATACTTTAGTATCACCATAACATAAGTAGGTTAAGTTCATGGTAGATTTGGGGCAAAAAAAGGTGAACATCAGTTCACCTTTTTTTATTTCCTCCAACATTACAACCACAACATCCTCTATTCCAGTAATTTTGATTCCAAAATTCTTTCGATTTTATATTCTACTTTTTAGGAATCCTCAAAAAACACTCCATTAAACCGATTTATAAGTCTTTAATCTAAAAAATTTAAATGTTAAAATTAAGAGCTTATATATTTGTTGTTACCATAACATAAGTAGGTTAAGTTTATGGTAGATTTGGGGCAAAAAAGGTGAACATCAGTTCACCTTTTTTATTTCGAAATGTGCTCAGCTTCAATAAGTACAAATTCAATTTTTGAATACTTAAAAAATCCCACACCAATTTCAATGTAAATATTTAAAAATCAGTTCCTTTTTTTACGAAAAGTGCTTTTTGACTAATTTAAATGTTGTTCATCTAAAATTTTAAAATAATTTCTAAAGTGCTCCTATATTCGTTGTCACCATAACATAAGTAGGTTAAGTTTATGGTAGATTTGGGGCAAAAAAGGTGAACATCAGTTCACCTTTTTTATTTTGCAGCAATCCTTAATAATATATCAAAATAAAAAGCAGGCCTGATAGGCCTGCTTCTCTATTATATATCCTTGCTTTAACTATTTAGCCTCAGCATATCTACGCTCTACTTCATTCCAGTTAATAACATTAAAAAACGCATTAATATAATCTGGTCTTCTGTTTTGGTAATGTAGGTAGTACGCATGTTCCCATACATCTAAGCCTAAAATAGGCGTTCCTTCGCAACCAACACCTGGCATTAATGGATTGTCTTGATTAGGTGTAGAACACACTTCCACTTTTCCTCCTTTATGAACACATAGCCAAGCCCACCCTGATCCAAATTGAGTTGCAGCAGCTTTACTGAAGGCATCCTTGAACGCCTCTTCAGAACCAAAAGCCTCTTCTATGGCATCTTTCAATTCACCAGACAAGACTCCTTTTCCCTCAGGGTTCATAACCTCCCAAAACAAGCAGTGATTGTAAAATCCACCACCGTTGTTTCTTACCGCTTTATTGTCCATATCCAAATTGGAAAGGATATTTTCTATGGTTTTCCCTTCTAAGTCAGATCCTGCAATAGCATTGTTTAGGTTGGTAGTGTAGCCGTTATGATGTTTGGTATGATGTATTTCCATTGTACGTGCATCGATGTGTGGTTCCAAAGCATCGTATGCATATTTTAATTTCGGTAATTCGAAAGCCATAATATTTGATTTATATGATTAATATTAATTTCACCCAAATTTACATATAAAACAGCGCAATTAAAAATATTAAATAGCTATCAAATGATTGATAGTTTCTATCTTGTCAAAAAATAGATGTATGCAAAACGCAAGCCCATTTTCAATCTATAATGCCTCTGCCGGAAGTGGAAAAACATATACATTGGTTAAAGATTACCTGAAAATTCTTGTCACCTCCACACATCCAAAACAGTTTAAACACATCCTAGCCATCACCTTTACCAACAAAGCGGTGGGTGAAATGAAAGAACGCATTATCAAAACCTTGCAATTGTTTGCAAACCCAGACATTTTAGAGCAGGGCAACAGCATGTTTGAAGAACTCTGCAAGGAGGCTAATCTATCGCCTGAGGAATTACATGAAAAATCCAAGCGCATTCTAAATGCCATAGTGCACAATTACGCCAGTTTTGACATTTCAACCATAGATGGTTTTACACATAAACTTATCCGAACGTTCGCGCATGATTTAAAGCTTCCTTTAAATTTTGAGGTTGAACTAGACCAAAACACATTATTAATGGAAGCTGTTGACAGCCTTATTGCAAAAGCAGGAACCAATAAAGAGCTCACCAAGGTCCTTGTGGATTTTGCCATTGAAAAGGCGGACGACGATAAAAGTTGGGACATTTCATTCGATTTTAATAAGATTGCCAAATTATTAATTAACGAAAATGAATTGCCCTTTGTAAAAACCTTCAAGGACAAATCGTTGGAGGACTTCACTAGCTTAAAAAAAGAATTAATTAAACAAGGGGCAAACCTTGACCATACAATTAAGACGGAAGCTGAGTCTGCCCTGGAATTGATTTCGGAAAGTGGTTTGGAACATAGTGATTTTTCAAGAGGAAGCCTCCCTAAATTCTTTATCAAGGCTACCGACAGCAACTTTAAATATGATTTCGGAGCCACGCAATGGGAAAAAGGATTTGTTGAAGGGGAACGCTTATATCCAAAAAAAGTAACAGAGACTATAGCCTCTACAATTGACACCATTCAGCCCCAGCTTATTGAATACTATAACAATATTAAAAACGCCTATTATCAATCTCGATTTGTGAAGGCCATTTACAAAAATAGCACACCGCTTTCGGTCCTCAATGCGATACAGCACGAACTCAACACGATTCAAAAGGAACAAAACAAATTATTGATTTCAGAATTTAACAACATCATCCATAACGAAATTAAGGGCTTACCTTCGCCTTTCATTTATGAGCGTCTTGGGGAAAAATTCAGGCATTATTTCATCGATGAGTTTCAGGACACCTCGGCATTGCAATGGCAAAACCTCATTCCTCTACTAAACAACACCTTAGCATCAGATAACGGTACGGCCATGTTGGTGGGTGATGCCAAACAGGCGATTTATCGTTGGCGGGGTGGTGAAGCAGAACAGTTTATTGACTTGTTTACGGATGTTAATCCTTTTCAAGTGGAGAAAAAGGTAGAAAACCTCCCTACCAACTACCGCAGTTTTGAAACCATTGTAGAATTCAACAACAATCTGTTTGACTTTATCTCGTCTCACACCTTTAGCCATCCTACCTATCAATCGCTTTATCAAACGGCTTCACAAAACACCTTTTCCAAAGATCAGGGATATGTTAATCTTTCTTTCCTTGAAATTTCAAAAGATGATGACCGTGATGAACTCTATTGCCAAAAAACATACGACAGTATTTTGATGTCCATGGACAATGGTTTTGAAGCAAAGGATATTTGTGTGTTAGTAAGAAAAGGGAAAGAAGGTGTTGCAATAGCCGACTTTTTAAATGAAAAAGGCATTGACATAGTCTCTTCAGAAACCTTGTTGATTAAAAATGCTCCTGAAGTAGCCTTTACTAATGCATTTTTAAAATTGTTGGTACAACCAAAAAACAACGAGTTGAAAGTAGAGGTTTTAAATTTTCTTTCTCAAAAATTAAACATTGAAGATCAACATGCATTTTTTAAGAAACATATCCCATTGGAACTTAAAGAATTCATTCAAAGCTTTTCCGAATACGGAATTTTCCTAGACAGTTCTGCACTCCTACTTCTTCCACTTTATGATTTGGCAGAAACTATCATTAGAAGTTTTCACCTTACAGAAATATCCAATGCCTACATCCAATTTTATTTGGATTTGGTTTTGGAGTATTCACAGAAACACACCTATGATCTTGCAGGGTTTATTTCCTATTTCGAAAATAAGCAAGACCAATTGAGTATCATCTCACCCGAAGGTCAAAATGCCGTAAGAATCATGACCATCCATAAATCCAAAGGATTGGAATTTCCAGTCGTGATTTTCCCCTATGCGGATATGGACATATACAGACAGATAGACCCCAAAGTTTGGTTTCCTTTAAGCCCAGATCAATTCAACGGATTCGATTATGCACTACTAAACTATGGAAAAGACATTGAACACTTTGGTGAGATAGGCCAAATGCTCTACGAAATACAACAGGCTCAATTGGAATTGGACAATATCAACTTACTCTATGTGGCTTGCACAAGACCCATTGAACAACTCTATATAATCTCAAAAAAGGATGCCGACTCCAAAGGCAATTTCAACAACAAATCCTATGCTGGCATTTTGATGCAATATCTGGCACAGGAACAACTTTGGCAGGATTCAACTCTAGAATACACCTTCGGAACACCTCAAAGACAATCCAAAAAAGAAGCCTTGGCAGCACTTAACCTCACTCAAGAGGTCTTTGTTTCTACTCCAAAAGAAGACCACAGCTTGAGGATTCTTACCAAAGCAGGATTACTTTGGGAGACCGAGCAAGAACGCGCTATCGAAAAAGGAAACTTGGTACACGATATTATGGCCTTGATCAAAAGTGAGGAAGATATCGATTTTGCCCTTAGCCAGTTTATGGATACCGGAAAGCTAAATGAAAAACAATATCTCGAATTAAAGCCCTTAATCCATAACATCATTAATCACAAAGGTTTAAAACCGTTCTTTTCTACAGGTTTAGAAATTTACAACGAAAGGGACATAATTACCAGACAGGGAGAAATTGTTAGACCAGACCGAGTGGTCATTAATACAAACAACCAAGCAACTATTATAGACTACAAAACTGGGACGGAAACTTCTACGCACCTCAAACAATTAGAAGGCTACCAAAACGTACTGGAAGATATGGGCCTAAAGGTTACCAATAAAATTCTTGTCTATGTCAATGATGATATTGATGTAAAAGAATTTTAACTTTGCAGTAAATTGAAATTATCATGTACGGAAAAATTAAGGAGCACTTACAGCACGAATTACAAGACATAAAAGATGCCGGATTATTTAAGGAAGAACGCATCATTACTTCTCCTCAAAATGCAGAAATTACATTAAACACGGGACAAACCGTATTAAATTTTTGCGCCAACAACTACCTCGGGCTTTCAGATCACCCAGAAGTCATCCAAGCGGCAAAAGATGCAATGGACACACATGGCTTTGGAATGTCGTCCGTAAGGTTTATTTGTGGCACCCAAGACATCCATAAAACTTTGGAAGCCAAAATTGCTGAATTCTATGGCACTGAAGACACCATTCTTTATGCCGCAGCTTTCGATGCCAATGGAGGGGTTTTTGAACCATTACTAGGTGCGGAAGATGCTATTATTTCAGATTCGTTAAACCACGCCTCTATTATTGATGGGGTACGTTTGTGTAAAGCAGCCAGATACCGTTACCAAAATAACGATATGGCCGATTTAGAGAAACAATTGATTGCTGCAAATGAAAATGGTGCCCGTTTCAAAATTATTGTAACGGATGGTGTATTCTCTATGGACGGGCTGGTAGCACCTTTAGATCAAATTTGTGATTTAGCAGACAAATATGACGCCCTAGTTATGATCGATGAATGTCATGCCGCTGGTTTTATTGGAGAAACAGGACGAGGAACTCTTGAAGAAAAAGGAGTATTGGGCCGTATTGATATCATTACAGGAACCCTTGGTAAAGCTTTAGGAGGAGCCATGGGAGGTTATACCACTGCTAAAAAAGAAGTTATTGAAATGCTTCGCCAACGATCAAGGCCTTACTTATTCTCTAACTCATTGGCACCTGCTATAGTAGGAGCTTCCATTAAAGTTTTTGAGATGCTTTCCAACGACACATCGTTAAGAGACAAATTGGATTGGAACACAAAATACTTCAAAGAAGGAATGAAATCTGCCGGTTTTGACATCATCGATGGAGACTCAGCAATTGTACCCGTAATGCTCTACGATGCCAAACTTTCTCAAACTATGGCAAAGATGTTATTGGATGAAGGAATTTACGTTATTGGCTTCTTTTACCCGGTAGTTCCAAAGGAAAAAGCACGTATTAGAGTGCAACTTTCAGCAGCTCATAATCAAGCACATTTGGACAAAGCTATCGCCGCATTTACCAAAGTTGGTAAAGCTTTAGAAGTTATTTAAAATTAGTCCAAACACTTCCAGTTTGAAGCAAATAAGCAATATTTTTATATATTTGTCTTTGTTAATAAATTTTAACAACTTACATTTGTTTACAATTAACACTTAAAATTAAATTATTCGAATATGAAAAATCTTAGCAGATTATTATTGGCTACGTTGCTTTTATTAGGCTTCAATGCTAATGCTCAAGATGAAGACAATCCTTGGGCAGTAGGTATCGGCGTAAACATGGTTGATTTTTATCCAACTGGAGAAGATGCTCCTCTTGGAGGTTACTTTGATGAGTATTTCAATGTTGGTGATCACTACAACATTCTTCCATCATTATCAAGCCTTACCGTTTCTAGATACATCAGTAGCGGATTCATTTTTTCTGCTACAGGATCTATCAACCAAATAGAGAACTTTGGAGACCAATCAGTAGATGATTTGTCATACTACGGTCTTGATGGTACTATCTCTTACAGCTTTATGAGACACTCTACTTTCAACCCATTCATTGGTGTTGGTGGTGGTTACACTTGGGTTGATGAAATTGGAGCTGGTACTTTAAACGGAACTTTAGGATTTAACGTTTGGTTTACTGAAAATATCGGTTTAACCGTGCAATCTGCTTACAAACATGCGTTTGAAGATTATTTAGATACTCACTTCCAACACACTGTAGGTATTGCTATCAAATTTGGTGGTAAAGATACTGATGGTGACGGAATCTACGACAAAGACGATGCTTGTCCAGAAGTTCCAGGATTGGAAGCTTTCAACGGATGTCCTGATACTGACGGTGACGGGATCCAAGATAGCGAGGACGAATGTCCAAACGAAGCTGGTTTAGCTGAGTTCAACGGATGTCCTGATTCTGACGGAGATGGTGTTCCAGACAAAAACGATGACTGTCCTACAGAAGCTGGATTGAAAGAATTAAGCGGATGTCCAGATGCTGACGGTGACGGTGTTGCTGATAAAGATGATAACTGTCCAAACGAAGTTGGTCCAGCAGCAAACAACGGTTGTCCTTGGCCAGACAGAGATGGCGACGGTGTTGCTGACAAAGATGATAAGTGTCCAGATTTAGCTGGTCCTGCATCTAACGATGGTTGTCCAGTAGTAACTGAAGAAGTGCAAAAAGCATTGAACGCTTACGCTAAAACAATCTTGTTTGACACTGGTAAGTCTTCTATCAAAGCTGAGTCTGAAAAAGTACTTGCTGATATCATCGCAATCTTGAACGAGTATCCTCACGCTAAGTTTACTGTTGAAGGTCATACTGATAGCGTAGGTAGCGAGTCTTCTAACATGAAGCTATCTGAATCTAGAGCACTTTCTGTTAAAGATTACTTAGTAGACCACGGAGTAGATGAATTTAGATTATCATCTAGAGGTTACGGTGAGTCTAAGCCAATCGACACTAACAAAACTAGTGCTGGTAGAGCAAACAACAGACGTGTTGAAATTAACTTAGTAAAATAAGAGGTGCTAAAACCTTTAAAATAATAAGTGTAAAAACGCTCCGATATTCGGAGCGTTTTTTATTTTTATGCTATGACAAGTTTTATTGAAGACGTTATAGCAGACCTTAACCAAAAAGGCCTAAACATCCCCCAACTCACCTTTGTACTTCCCAGTAGAAGAGCCGGGATATTTTTAAAGCACCAGCTTTCAAAACATAGTTCACACACTTTTTTTGCACCAGAGATTGTTTCTATAGAAGAATTTGTAGAAACCCTCTCAGACCTTCAAAATATCAGCAATACCGAGCTCATTTTCGAGTTCTATGAGGTGTATTTAAAACTTACAGAAAAGGAACATCAAGAGTCCTTTGATGAAGTTTCGAAATGGGCTCAAATGCTCATTCAGGATTTCAATGAAATGGACCGTTATCTTATTCCTCCCAATAATATATTCGATTACTTATCGGCCATAAAGGAAATAGAACACCATCATTGGTCCCTAGATGAAGCCCCATCTGCTTTTGTTAAAAACTACCTGTTGTTTTGGAACCAATTAAAACACTATTACAACGCATTGCAAGAACAGCTGTTGGAACAAAACAAAGGGTACCAAGGTTTAGTATACAGAAAAGCGGTTGACAATCTGGAGCAATTCATTTCTTCAAACCCACACAAAACCTTTGTATTTATGGGATTCAATGCCCTTAACAAAGCGGAAGAAACTATTATACAAGAACTATTACAGCAAGGTCTTGCACATATCTATTGGGACCTTGACGATACCTTTCTAAAGAATCCAGAACATGACGCTGGTTTGTTTATTAGACAACATAAAGCCACTTGGCCCTATCTTAAACAAAACGCCTTTAATTGGCTTCACAAACATTACACCTCCCCTAAAAACATTACAATAACAGGGGTGCCAAAAAATGTCAGTCAAATTAAGTACATCGGAGAATTACTCTCAACATTAAACACGGACCAAAACACTCTAAAAAATACGGCCATTGTATTAGGCAATGAAGAACTGCTTTTGCCCTTGCTCAATTCAATCCCAAAAAACATTGGTGCTGTAAACATTACCATGGGGCTTCCATTAAAAAGTGTCCCAATGGTAGCTTTGTTTGACCAGATATTAAAACTCCACGTAAAAGCAGGAAACCACTTTTATTACAAAGATGCACTCGCTATTCTTTCAAATCAATTTGTAAGGCCCTTATTAAGTCAAAGCACGACACAGGTAGGCGATGTGATTTCAAAAATTGAAGAAAACAACATTATTTACCTGTCCTTAGAAAAACTAATTACGCTATTCAACAACGAATACACAGAAATCCTTTCCACTTTATTTGGGACTTGGAAAGACCACCCAGATATAGCACTCGATAATTGCTTCAAACTAATATCATTCCTTAAAACTTACCTTGACCTAGATAAAGATTCCAATATGCTACCATTGGAATACCTCTATCGCTTTAATGCACTATTCAATGAACTCAACACCTTAAATCGTCAACACAAACACATCCAAACTATTGCTACCCTTTATAGTTTTTACAAGGAATTATTAAGCACGGAAACATTAGATTTTCAAGGAGAACCTTTGGAAGGACTTCAAATTATGGGAATGCTGGAAACACGTGCATTGGATTTTGATTCCTTAATTATAGCATCTGTAAATGAAGGGATTTTACCCGCAGGAAAGAGTCAAAACTCCTTTATACCTTATGACGTTAAACTAGAAAACAAGCTACCCACCTATAAAGAAAAAGATGCTGTTTACACCTACCACTTTTACCGTTTGCTACAACGTGCCAAAGATGTCCATATACTATACAACACCGAAACAGACGCTCTCAACACAGGAGAAAAAAGTAGATTCATAACCCAATTGGAAATAGAAGGCATCCATGACATTGACCATAAGGTGGTAACCCCTAAAATTCCAAAAATCACCAAACAATTAAAAAAAATTACGAAAACTGAACCAGTCCTCGAGCAACTTAAAAAACTTTCCAAAGCTGGCTTTTCACCATCCTCGCTAACCAATTACATACGAAATCCCATAGACTTTTACACTCAAAAAATCTTAGGAGTAAAGACTTATGAAGATGTTGAAGAGTCTATTGCCGCCAACACCCTAGGTACTGTAATCCATAACACTTTAGAAGATTTATATACCCCCTACAAAGGTCAATTGCTTGAGATTGCTCATTTACAAGCCATGAAAGCACAAATTGACGACATGGTGAAAAAACACTTTAGAGACACGTACAAGGAAGGAGATATCACTACCGGCAAAAATCTCATTATTTATGAAGTGGCCAAACGTTATGTACTGAACACCCTAAATTTGGAAATAGATGACCTTAAAAAGGGAAATGAAATTAAAATTATAGGTTTAGAGGAGGAATTTAAAACCCTATTGCCTATTCCTGAATTGGAATTCCCAGTTTATCTAACCGGAAAAGTAGACCGCATTGACCAATACAATGGAATAACCCGAATTATTGATTACAAAAGTGGCAAGGTAGATCAAGGTAAAGTAGAAGTAGTCAATTGGGAGGACCTTACAAGCGATTATGACAAATACAGTAAAAGCTTTCAAGTATTGTCCTACGCCTTAATGATGAAAGCCTCCGGAAACATAGCAGCCACAAACATGGAAGCTGGTATTATTTCATTTAAAAACCTAAATGCTGGGTTTTTAAAATTCGCTAAAAAGGATAGAGCAGGATCCTACGCCAAAAAGAATTCCATAATTGACGACGACACTTTACAGCACTTTTCGGAGGTTCTAAAGCACCTAATATTGGAAATATGCAATCCAGCTGTAGATTTTGAGGAAAAAGAAGTCTAAAAACAAAAAAACGCAATCAATTAAAACTTAAAAGATTGCGTTTTTATAAAGTGGAGCATATCGGAGTCGAACCGATGACCTCTACGCTGCCAGCGTAGCGCTCTAGCCAGCTGAGCTAATGCCCCTCAACTGTATCCCACAACATAACTGTCATGAGACTGCAAAAAAACGAAATATTATTTAATTTCAAAGCTAAAATTTTAAATTTATAATTAAAAAAGTTCACTTGATTAGAAAAGCAAGCATAGAGGATTTAAAGCCCCTTATATCCCTAACAAAAGCCTGCACTCAACATATGCGTGCCAATGGCATTTATCAATGGAATGATACTTACCCCAACAAAACCTGCTTTCAAATTGACATTCAACGAGGGGAGCTTTTTGTTTATGAAAGAGAAAATAAAATATGTGCTTGTGTTGCAAGGAATCATGTAAAAGATGAAGTCTATAACGCGGTTTCTTGGCTTACTAAAGACTGTAACAACCTGTATATACATAGATTGGCTGTACATCCAACGTATCAAGGACAAGGGATTGCCCAGCAACTCATGGAGGCTATGGAAAACTATGCCAAAATTAATGGATTCAACTCCATTCGTCTAGATACCTTTTCCCTAAACAAAAGAAACCAAAAATTTTACGAACTTCGCGGCTATAAACAATTGGAAGCAATATACTTCCCTAACCAAAGTGAGCATCCTTTTTATTGCTACGAACTGATATTGTGAGCACTTCAATCAATTTAAAACAAATAAATAAATTAGCCATCCCAGCACTTATTGCTGGTATTTCTGAACCCATCCTTTCCCTAACGGATACCGCTATTGTTGGTAATGTTCAACACAACCCCACCGAATCGCTAGCTGCCGTTGGTATTGTGACCACCTTTCTATCTATGCTTATATGGGTATTTGGACAAACACGAAGCGCCATTTCCTCAATCATTTCGCAATATTTGGGAGCTGGAAAATTAAATGAAGTAAAATCATTGCCTGCACAGGCCATTGTAATAATTACATCTATTAGTGTGTTTATTATTGCCCTTACTTACCCTTTTGCCCAAACGATTTTCAAATTGTACAATGCTAGCGATGTCATATTACAATATTGTGTGGAGTATTACAGAATTCGCATTTTCGGATTCCCGTTTACCCTATTTACCATTGCCGTTTTTGGAGCTTTTAGAGGCTTACAAAATACTTATTACCCAATGGTTATAGCTATTACTGGCGCTGTTTCCAATATCATCTTAGATATAATATTGGTTTATGGAATCGACAACATTATTCCCGCCATGCATATTAAAGGCGCCGCCTATGCCAGTGTATTGGCACAACTGTTCATGGCCATTATTTCTGCCATATACCTACACAAAAAAACCAGTATCCCGTTACGAGCCAGATTTCCTTTTAACAAAGAAATAAAAACTTTTATGGTAATGGTCGTCAATCTTTTTGTAAGAACCATAGCCTTGAATGTTACCTTGTATTTTGCCAGTTCCTTTGCCACTAGTTATGGAGCCCAATACATTGCAGCCTATACTATTGCTATTAATATTTGGTTTTTGGGCGCCTTTTTGATTGATGGGTATGCAAGTGCAGGTAATATTCTTTCAGGAAAACTATTGGGAGGAAAACAATACAAGCAGCTTATTCAGTTAAGCAACAAACTCATTATTTATGGTATTATAGTGGGAATAATTATGGCTGTACTAGGAGCCATATTTTACCAACCCATCGGAAGAATATTTTCTTCAGATGAAGCGGTATTAAACCAATTCTATAAAATATTTTGGATGGTCTTGGCCATGCAACCTATTTGTGCGCTAGCCTTTATTTTTGACGGCATGTTTAAAGGCTTAGGCAAAATGGCCTATTTAAGAAACCTTTTGCTATTTGCAACCTTTCTTGTATTTGTTCCCTTCTTACTTCTGTTCAACTATTTCAACTACCAACTCTACGGTATATTTATGGCACTTACCCTTTGGATCATAGCTAGAGGTATTCCACTTATCATAAAATTTAGAAAAATGTTTATGCCTCTTTCTAAAAACAGTTAACTTTGGCCATTAAGCAAATTGCCGCCATGTTATTGACAATTCTACAAGTTGATATAGATGAAAAAATCAAAAACGCTCCAGATTCTGGTTATGAAATTGGTGTGTTTATTGGTTCCCTGCTTCCGTTTGTGGTTTTAGTGGCCATTGCCTACCTCATTTTTAGATATAACAAAAACAAACAAAATTAATCTACACCATGAATTTCCTAAACTTTTTAAGTGGTAACGGCTTGTTCTTAATCCTGGCCATTGTATTGGTAATCATCTACATTTACAACCGCAATAAAAGACGCTAAAATTAGCGTGTCTTCAACCAACCTGTAATACTCAATCTTTGGGTATCCACAGGTTTTACCTCATGCTCAATTAGCTGGCTTTCAAAAATTACCACTCTTCCAGGAAAAGGATAAATAACTTTTTCCTGTTCTGTTCCATTCTCATCGAGGTATAATACCAATTCACCTCCATTTTCCGGTTGCCAATCTTCCTCATTCAAATAACACACAAACGATAGTTTACGTCTGTCGTCATTTTGAAATGTATCCAAATGGCGCTTATAAAAAGTTCCTTTGGGATATAGCGCATAATGAAATTCCTTCTGTAAAATACCCATAAAGCAGGTCTTATTAAGATAGCCTACCAAATGATTGATCTTATCAAAAAACAATTGCTCTGTAGCGTTGGCATTTACCTCATCAATCCACAGAATCACATCGCCTCGAATGGACTTTTCTATGGTTTCATTCACACGGTTGCCAATAGCCGCTTTTTTAAACGCATCCAATTGGTGCTTTTCCATTAAAGAATCGCGCAAAGCGGCGACCTCTTCAGCAGTAAAGAATTGTTCCACAATACTATACTTCTGCGTTAAAATATCAGCTATAACTTTCTCGTAAAGCGGATTTTCAACAAACTCTAGTTGCTCAAAGAGCTCGTTCATAATTTCATAGATCTAAAAAAAGTGCGCAAATGTAATCTAAAAACCATTTGCTTTTACAAATTCAATACCTTTGCAATGAAATATTTTGGTTATGAGCAATATTCGAATTACGAAACAATTTTCTTTCGAGACAGGGCATGCCCTTTATGGTTATGATGGCAAGTGCAAAAATGTACACGGCCACAGTTACAAACTATCAGTTACAGTAATTGGACAACCCATTTCAGACACCTCTAACGTGAAGTTTGGAATGGTTATCGATTTTGGGGATTTAAAAAAGATTGTCAAGGAAGAAATAGTCGATGTATTTGATCACGCTACGGTATTCAACAAAAACACACCGCATATAGAACTGGCCAAAGAGTTGGAAGACCGCGGACACAATGTACTTTTGGTACACTACCAACCAACAAGTGAAATGATGGTAATCGATTTTGCTAAAAAAATCCAAGATAGACTGCCCCAAAACATACATCTCCATTCGCTTAGACTACAGGAAACCGATTCGTCATACGCCGAATGGTTTGCTAGCGACAACAACTGACAAGACTAACTTTAACAAGCAATACCAACATACATGGAGGACTTCTTTAAAGACATTTTTGAGTACCATCACCATATGAACCAAACGCTTATAGATGTATTTCTAAAGCATCACCAACAGCTTTCAGAGCGTACTCCTGTCATGTTTTCCCATTGTTTAAATGCCCACCAAATTTGGAATTCCCGAATATTGGAAACCACACCTTTCGAGGTATACCAAATACACCCTTTGGAGAACTTTAAAATCATAGACACCATCAATTACAGAACTACTATTAAAATAATTGATACTTTTGACTTTGAAGAACCCATAGTATATCTAAACTCGAACGCCGAACCTTTTGAAAATACAGTACAGGATATTTTGTTCCACATTGCAAACCATCATACCCACCACAAGGGACAATTAATTTCAGACCTTAGACGATTTGGCATCAAGCCTCCTGTAACCGATTATATTTTTCACAAACGATGAACATCCCCCAAGGAAAACGCATATACTTTGCTTCCGATAACCATTTGGGAGCCCCTACACAAGAAATCTCTCGTCCACGAGAACAAAAGTTTGTGGCCTGGCTAGACGAAATCAAACAGGATGCCGCTGCTATCTTTTTAATGGGAGACCTTTTTGATTTTTGGTTTGAATACAAAACCGTAGTTCCAAAAGGATTTACGAGAACCCTTGGCAAACTGGCAGAAATTAGCGATTCAGGTATTCCTATTTACTTTTTTGTTGGCAACCACGACCTTTGGATGAATGGCTATTTTGAAGAAGAACTCAATATTCCTGTATACCACAAACCACAGGAATTTACCTTCAACGACACCACTTTCTTTATTGGTCATGGCGACGGTTTAGGTCCAGGAGACAAAGGGTACAAGCGTATGAAAAAGGTGTTTACCAATCCTTTTAGTAAGTGGCTATTTCGCTGGTTACATCCAGATCTTGGAGTAAAGCTGGCCCAATACCTTTCCGTCAAGAACAAACTCATCTCTGGAGATGAGGATGCCAGCTTTTTAGGAGAAGACCAAGAATGGCTCGTGCAATATTCCAAACGCAAATTGGAAGACAAGCATAGAGACTATTTTGTTTTTGGTCACCGCCATTTACCTATGGAAATAGACCTAGGCAATAACTCCACATATATTAATCTAGGTGACTGGATTAATTATTACACCTACGGCGTGTTTGATGGTAAAGAGATGCATTTAAAGACCTATTAGAGGTCTTCCTTTTCATGGTCTTCCAAATCTTTGGTTAGATCTAGTCTTCTAAAGGTAGGAGACACCAATCCTGTTGTTATTACTGTAATCAAAGTCATTGTACCGCCAAAAACCACAGCAGTAACGGTTCCCATTAATTTTGCAGTCACCCCGCTCTCAAAGGCACCCAACTCATTAGAGGATCCAACAAACATAGAATTCACAGAAGATACTCGTCCACGCATGTTATCTGGAGTCTTGATTTGAAGAATGGTCTGCCTAATTACCATAGACACCCCATCGGTAACACCACTAAAGAAAAGGGCCACTACCGAGACCCAAAAGATGGATGACAACCCAAATACTATGATGCATATTCCAAAGCCAAATACTGCCCCCAATAGCTTCATCCCGGCTTTTCTACTAATAGGAATATATGCCGTGGTCAACATGGTTAAAAAGGCTCCTACAGCAGGTGCAGCTCTTAGCACGCCAAATCCTTCACTACCTACTTTTAAAATATCTTGCGCAAACACTGGCAATAAGGCGATGGCCCCTCCAAATAATACAGCTACCATGTCTAGCGTCAAAGCTCCTAAAATGGCTTTGGTTTTAAAAACAAAGCGTACGCCTTCCTTCAAACTCTGAAGCACAGGCTCCCCTATTTTAGGGTTCAGCACTGGTTTTTTCTTGATTTGAAATAGAACAACTAAGGCAAGCATCACCAAACCAAAAACAAAACATAAGGTCCAATGTACTCCTATCACACTAATTAACAAACCAGCTGTAGCAGGACCTAACACGCTGGCCATTTGCCAAGTAGAACTACTCCAAGTAGCGGCATTTGGGTAGACTTTTTTTGGTACAATCAAAGCTACTAGAGAAAATATAGTAGGCCCAAAAAAGGATCTTACAATCCCACCAAAAAACACTAAGGCATAAATTCCATACAAAATGGTTCGTGTGGGCCAATCAGCAACTACCACGTCCCACGTTAAGAGAAAAAGTCCCAAGCTTATCAAGGAAAATGCAGAAATACAAATAGCCAACAGATTGCGCTTTTCTCTTTGGTCAGCAATATGCCCAGCAAATAGCGCCATAGACAATGCAGGAATGATCTCCATCAATCCAATAATCCCTAAGGATAAAGGATCCTTTGTAATGCTATATACCTGCCATTCTATTACAATAAACTGCATGGACCATGCAAACACCAGTGCAAAACGCACCACTAAAAAGGTATTGAACTCTTTATATCGCAAGGCCGCATATGGGTCTTTTTTTGCCATAAGTTAAATTTTAATTATAATAAATTACACTGATTGTTTAACAACTTAACTATTATAATATCCATATTCAAAAGTCGTTAATTCCATTGACATTTTGAATAATTTTTGTTTTGAGAATACGACCTCCAAAACACTTATTTCTGTTGACAAAAGTCCTACAATTATTTCCTTTAAAAATTGAAAAAACAAATGGATACAGTCATAGCAACAATTAATTCAATTATTTAATATCCCGTAACTTCATCTGTAGGGACACCGTACCATTCCAATGGTTTTCGTCTATGGAATACACGGCCTTAAAAGGTTGTTTATTCTGAATTAAAGGGAGCTTTTCACCCAAACCAAAGCCAATACCCACAATTGTATTCCCATTTGATTGCGGATTGAAAGGTTGACCAACGGTAATCCGTAAATGCTTATCATCTTCGCCCACACATTTTCCATAGCCCGTATCTACGAGGTCTTCGGTCATGAAAATGGGAGACATATTGCCCGGTCCAAAAGGAGCGAACTGCTTCATAATACGCCAGAGTTTGGCATTCACCTCATGCAATTCAATTTTGGTGTCAATTTTTATCTCAGGAGTTAACAGAGTCTTGTCTATGGTTTGCGACACCACATCTTCAAAAGCCTGCTTAAAGGCCTCATAATTTTCTTCCTTCAAGGTCAATCCTGCCGCATATTTATGCCCTCCAAACTGCTCTATATGCTCGCTACAGGCCTCTAGGGCATTGTATACATCAAAGCCACTTACAGAGCGTGCCGAAGCTGCCAACTTATCCCCGCTTTTGGTGAATACCAGCGTAGGGCGGTAATAGGTTTCTATCAATCGGGAAGCCACAATGCCTATCACGCCTTTGTGCCAATGTTCTTGATATACTACAGAAGTATAGCGTTCCTGCTCCTGTAACTGCGCAATCTGTTCCAAGGCTTCCACCGTTATTTGTTGGTCGGCTTCACGTCGATCGCTGTTGAAGGTTTCAATTTCGCCGGCATACTGTTCGGCAAGGGCAGGGTTTTCTTCAGTAAGAAGCGTCACCGCATGGTTCCCGTGTTTCATGCGTCCCGCCGCATTGATACGCGGGGCAATAATAAATACCACATCGGTAATACTCAGGTTACTTTTCTTTACTTGGTTGATGATAGCCTGAAAGCCCGGTCTTGGTTTGGCATTAATGACCTGCATGCCAAAATAGGCCAATACTCGATTTTCTCCAGTAATAGGAACAATATCCGCACCAATGGCTGTTGCCACCAAATCCAAATATTCAGTAAGGTCTTCTATGGTTTTGCCATCATTGGCTGATAAGGCCTGAATCAACTTAAAGCCTACCCCACAACCACACAATTCCTTGTAAGGATACTGGCAATCTTCTTGTTTTGGGTCCAACACAGCCACCGCTTGGGGCACGTCACTCCCCGGTCTATGGTGGTCGCAGATAACAAAATCGATGCCTTTGTCCTTGGCATAGGCTACCTTGTCGATGGCCTTGATACCACAGTCTAATGCCACAATAAGGGAGAAGTCATTATCATCGGCAAAATCAATGCCCTTATAGGACACCCCATACCCTTCATCGTAACGGTCAGGAATATAGGTAGCCACCCTATCGGTTCTCGTTTTTAGGTAGGACGACATCAGGGCCACAGAAGTAGTTCCGTCTACGTCATAATCGCCATATACCAAAATATTTTCGCCCTGTGAAAGGGCCTGCTCAATCCTTGCCACCGCCTTGTCCATATCCTTCATTAGGTAGGGATCGTGCAGATGTTCTAAAGAAGGCCTAAAAAAATCCTTGGCTTCTTCAAAGCTTTCAATATTGCGTTGCAACAACAAGGTTGCTACAATATCATCTACCTGAAGGGCCTCTTTTAGGGCCGCAATCTGTTCCTTTGGTGGTTTGGGCTTAAGCGTCCAACGCATGCTATTTGTTGTGATAATGAATAGAAGTATTTACAGTTGCAAATTTCCTAAACATTTCCATAACGCCACAATATTTTTCGACAGATAAATCTACCGCCTTTTTTATTTTGTCTTCATTAAGGTTTTCGCCATAAAAATGGTATTCCACATTAACGGTATGGTAGATTTTTGGGTGCTCCTCGGTAAGTTCGCCAAAGGTATCTATTCTAAAATCGGATACCTGCACCTTCATTTTGTCCAAAATGGATACCACATCCAAACCGGAACATCCTGCCAAAGACGACAACATCATGGCCTTAGGTCTTAGTCCCGAATTGTGCCCCCCGTGTTCTTCTGAAGTGTCCATAAACAGGGTCTTTCCGCTTGGGTTATCCGATTCAAATTGAGAGTTCCCTTTCCAGTGCGTTACAACTTTATGTGTCATCTTTTGTGATTTTTTCGTTACTTGTTAGTTCAAAAATACTACTTAAAACCCTAAAAAGGAACAATTATGCCACTTGTCACACCATTATCGCCAGATTATGACCAGGAAACCAAGGAACTAGCCGAATTCTTTAACGAAACCTTGGGATTTTGTCCCAACTCGGTGCTTACCATGCAGCGGCGTCCAGCCATTTCCAAGGCCTTTATCAACCTCAACAAAGCGGTGATGGCCAACGAAGGACGGGTTACTTCTGCCCTCAAGCGCATGATTGCCTGGGTGAGCAGCAATGCCACGGGCTGTAGGTACTGCCAGGCCCACGCCATTAGGGCGGCCGAACGCTACGGGGCCCACCAAGAGCAATTGGACCATATTTGGGACTACCGTACCCACCCCGCCTTTAACGAGGCCGAACGTGCCGCACTGGATTTTAGTCTTGCCGCCAGCCAAGTACCCAACGCCGTGGATACCTCCATCGAACAACGCCTACGCCAACATTGGGACGAAGGCGAGATTGTAGAAATGCTAGGCGTGATTTCCCTGTTTGGTTACCTGAACCGTTGGAATGACAGCATGGGCACATCTATTGAGGAAGGTGCTGTGGAAAGCGGCAATCAGTATTTGGGGAAACATGGATGGAACAAAGGAAAACATATATAACCAACATGATAAAACAATTTAAACCACTACTTGCCTTATTACTTATTGGCACACTAAACAATTGTAAACAAAAGGAACCGACTGATGCGTTTACCTTTATTGACAGAAATGACTATGTCATTGATTCCTACAAAGGTCTGTTTGTCTACAAACTTTCCAAAAGCAAGCAACTAATGGACGGCTATTATGTAGTTGGCAATAAGGTCCAAAAATGGGAAGAATTCAATGTTAAAGAAGGCCTTTTGAATGGTGACTACTTGATTTTTCATAATAACGGTGAAATCTTTTCGCATTCAAAATATTCTAACGGTAAGAAACACGGTATCGAAAAAACCTACTACCCTTCCGGTGCCCTCAAAAAAGAAACTCCATATAACAACGACCTTCAATATGGTACCATAAAAACTTATTATGAAAGTGGACAGCTAGAAACCGAAGCGACTATAGAAAAAGGGGAGATAATAGAATCCGCTACCTATGATATTATTGGCAACATCACACGGCAACTCTTTATTAGAGATGGCCGCACCATAACCCAAGACATAAGAAATGGTAAAGTATTTTTTGAATCAATCTCGTCCAACTACGACAATTTTGAAGCCGTAAAGTTTTATAACGACGATGGCAGCTTGAAAGTATTTCTGCGTATGTTGGATGAAGGCGACGAGCATTACCTTATCGAACTTGACGAAAAGGGCAATGAAGTAAAACGAATAGATATGAAGGAAAATCCACAAGAAATTTTAAAATACCAACAGTATTTTGTGAACGGATAAGTGGTTTTAACCGGTGAATTACCATTCATTCTGTAAGGTCTAGAAATAGCTATTGAAAACCTAATCATTTAAATAAAAAGGTGTTTATGCCAACTTTTTAGCATAATCTCCAAAGCAATTGTTCAAAACTACTGCTATGAGCATTAAAACCGTAGTATTTGTTGTTGGGTGTACACTCCTATTGACGTTTTCCTGTAATTCAAAACTTGATAAAGGAAATGCAACATCTCAATTCTTTACAGATTCCATTTACAGCACTCACCTTTCCGAATATAGGAAGCATATTGTGTATTTGCCCAAGGGATTTAACCCAAGCAAGCAATACCCCATTATGTACGCTACTGATGGCAATAGCCACTTAACGCAAAAGAAACACTTATTGGATTCGTTAATTGAGCACCAAATTATAAAACCCCTAATTTTTGTTGCCAGCTTTTCTAACAGTAAAATTGCAGACAGCACAAGCACAACCACTGGTGATGGCAATAAGGTATACCTTACCTACCGAAATTTTGAATACATAGACAGGCACCCTTCGAGAGAAGAAGATTCCTTATTGGTCCACAGATTTAAAAACCATAAAGCCTATTTTGTTGAAGAGTTCATTCCTGAAATAGAAAGCAAATACCTCCAAAAACCCAAAAAAGATAATCGGTACTTCTATGGCGTGTCCAATGGGGCCGGATTTGGAGTCAGTCTCTTGAACTCGCATCCAAACACCATCGGAACCTATCTATGTTTTTCAACTTTCGGAGGCGACATCCAAAGCAATAATTGGAACAGCAACATGCAATACCCCAATCTATATTTACGCTATGGAAGCGAGGAACCCTTTTTCCTTAAAGAGGATGCCGAATTTATTAAGGCAAAATATGCCACACTCAAGGCATTTGCCGAAATACAAGAATTTGAGAGCGGGCATGATAACCGTTTATGGAATGAAGCGTTTATTGATGTAGTCAATAGGTTGTTTGCTTTGGAGTAAAAGATAATTTTAAGAATTACAATCTCAAAGAAGGTTTGTCAAGCAGAGGGAGCGAAATAACTGAACCGTCTTCTTTATATGCTCTTTTGTCTTGATACAAAAGATCCAAAAAATCAAGTCTGCATTTTCTTATTCACCCGTAACGCTTTACCGCCTAAACAAAACGAACTCGCCCCAATCTCTTGGGGCTCAAACAGCGTTTTGTTTTTAACGTCGGTTGCAGCTACGGGTCCCGAAGTCGAAAATGAGGACATTACACACATCTATGAACCACCAAACCCCATTCCGACAACGACGGAACAACCTGTTGTAAGTCAAGGAAGAGAGCTCCGTTAAAAATGTTCGAAGCCTTGGAGAACATTTAGGAACCCTCTTCCGGTTGTGTTGGCACATCACAAAGACCTGCCAACAGGGCGTCTTTTCTTTTGGTTCGTTTTCTTTAGACGAGTAAAGAAAATGAACGCACTAGGCAAGCAAAGTAAACAAACACCAACAGCCAAACAAGCACCACTCCCACCACACAAAAACCCCCAACCTCCGCACTAATTTCTTAACAATTACCCCATCCCTTCATATCCCTTCATATCCCTTCCTTCACTTTTCCTTCGTGTTTCCTTCGTGTTTCCTTCGAGGATTGTTCGGTAAAAGCCACGTTTTACGAGGAAAACACGAAGAATCCTCGAACAAAACCCCTAGAAAGCCCCTAGAAGGGGTGGTTGAGGGCAGAGTACCACGCGATATAATCGCGCGGTAGCGTAAGGTGATTATTGAGAAATAAACATCCCCAAGACAACCATATCAAAACCCAAGTAAATTCCCCCTTTGAAGGGGGAGTAAGGGGGATGTGAACAGGCTTTTTGAAAACCAAGGCTTTATCTATATCAAAACTCAATAAATTGCACAGAACAAAATCACTAAACTCTCCCGAACATAACTTTTTAATTTTCAACACCTTGAATAACAATCCTTTTTATTTGTATAAAAACACATTTAAATCCTTCCTCAATTGTCTAAATTTAAACTTGAAAAAGTAGCTAAAACAACTAGCTTCAATTAACCTTTAACCAACCATAACAAATGAAATTAAAAACCCTACTTCTATTAGTATCTCTAATTGCTTACCAAGCATATGCCCAAGTATCGGTGAGTTCAAAACACATTGGCCCTTCTGCTAATTTTGAAAATGGAGTTTTAGAAAAGTTTAAAAAATCTACAACGGTATTTGTGCTATCCAACATCTACGAAAAAGAAGTTTACGAAAACATACTTAAAGCTTCATGGACGGTAACTCCTTATAAAGTTGTAATGTTACCAGATTTTAAAATTGAAGATTATTGGGGCAATGACTACTCAATAGTCAGACTATCTGGCTTTAAAAGGATCAAACAGATGAAATATGGAGGCGAAAGCGTTTCCTTGTTTACGTATATGGATTTCGCCATGTATGATTCTAATACTATAGTTAAAGAACTTAAAGAACTCTCCCCCAAGAAAAAGGAGAGAAAATTAGAAAAAATAATAAAATCTAACACCACTAATGTGGCACGCTTCTATTTATATGCAGGGTTCCCTTTTACTGCCATGCAAGGGCGTAAAATGGACGAGGCAATGCACTTAATGTACAATGAAAAGGTCATCTACAATTATAGCCCTGGATTCTTAAAAAATTACTTTCAAAAAATAAACCAGCTCCTCATAGATGAAGAGGTATACTGGATGTACCAAGACAGTTACTTAGCAGAACTTCAAAATTTAAGCAACTCTACCCTTTATATTCCATCCTATTTAACTACAGACTATAATAATTTGACCGATGAAAAACTTCAAAAGGTATTTAAGCACTATGATTATAACTATGAAGTTATAGCAGATGAAGAATTGAGCAGTAAAATAATGAACAATGAAGAAGTGCACTATTTAAGATATGCCCGTATGAATGCAGAACAATTTATACAAGTTGTGAATTCTAGAACTGGCGAAATTGTTTATAGCAATTATATTGAGGGTACAATTCAATATTCAATCAAAGCAAAACATATCGAGGCTATCAGCAACGCTATAAAAAAGTCTTCAAAACAGAAAACTGATTCATAACGATAAGTTTATAATCAAGTTTATTAAAAAAAAATACCGCCCCAACGCTCCCGCGTGATTGCATCACGTGGCATCCAAAAAGAAAGCACTCCATCAATACATAACGGAGTGCTTTACGTTTATCAATCATTCATCAGCTTGCCTGGTTTTTCGCAATAATCATGAGAACAACTGCAATGAAACCTAAAAACCCTTCAAAACCCTTTTCTCTATACAGCATTTCTGTGAAATGCCACTCGAAATAACGGGTTTTGATGTGCTAAAAAAGGAATTTAACAACCCGCTACGTGCCTGCAACTATTTTTCCTGCAATGGTGAACCTTCGAAGCTAAGACCTTCAAAGCCTGTAGCCATAAAGTTTCTAATGTTTTGGTGCCCCGTACCGTTTGGGTCGTTCAATACCTCTTCAAAATAAAACTTCCCGAAGCAAGCCAAAGCGTCTTCCTGGCTAAAGCCTTGCAATTGGGCAAAGGCCAACAATTTGCAAGAGCCAGAGTTTTCTCCCGCCTTGTTGTGTAGGTTACCGTTAGTAAAAGCCGTAGGCGTAAAATTATAGTTGGCTTCTACAACTGCCATGGTTTCTGCAAACTCTATTTGTTTTGGTGTGCTTTGTAATTTTTGTTTGAATGCGTCAATCGTCATGTGTCTCTATGTTTATTTAATGTTGTTTTAGGGCTTATTTCTTTCCGCCTACTATAATCACAATCTCCCCTTTGGGTGGCTTTTGGGTATAATGGTCCAAAACCTCTTGAGCAGTTCCTCTCACGGTTTCTTCGTATAGCTTGGTAAGCTCTCTAGATACGGACACGGGACGGTCGGCACCAAAGTATTCGCAGAAATTTGTTAAGGTCTTCAACAACTTGTGCGGACTCTCGTAAAAAATCATGGTTCGGGATTCTTCGGCCAAGAGGGTGAGTCTTGTTTGACGTCCCTTTTTCACTGGCAAAAAGCCTTCAAACACAAACTTGTCGTTAGGCAAGCCTGAATTCACTAAGGCAGGTACAAAGGCAGTTGCTCCAGGCAGGCATTCTACATCGATACCGTTTTCAATACATGCCCTAGTCAATAAAAATCCAGGGTCTGAAATGGCCGGTGTCCCAGCATCGCTTATCAAGGCAATGCTCATGCCGCCCTTTAGTTTTTGCACCAAGCCTTCTACCGTTTTATGTTCGTTGTGCATATGGTGCGATTGCGAGGGCGTGGCAATCTCGAAATGCTTCAGCAATTTCCCTGAGGTACGGGTGTCTTCGGCAAGGATCAAGTCGACTTCCTTTAGAACCTCAATGGCTCTAAATGTCATATCCTTAAGATTTCCTATGGGCGTGGGAACAATGTAAAGCTTACTCATTTTAGGCGGATTAGAGCTCAAAAGTACAATCTTTTCATTATATTGACGCAACCAACGAAGGTATTTGACATCTAATTTATAAAACCAACCCAACCAATTTATGAGCTTGAAAAAAGTTAGTTTCGTTCTTTTCTTTTGCTTTGCCTTTTTAAACCTCCAATCACAAACCACCGATTTAGCTGTTGTTGTGGAAGCCCAAAACCTCAGTGGCACAGATATTTCACAAGTAGAGATTTATGAGCAATTTCAGTATGTGGTTACCATCATCAACTCTGGAAATGCGGTAAATAATGCCAGCTTTTCTGTAGAAATGAGCAATTATGTTACCGTGGTTTCCTATGAATCGCAAAACAACCTTGGCGGTGCTTCGGCAGCTTCTGGGTTTAGTTTAAGCGCGGGAAATATACTTACGGGTACGGTGGCAAGTTTGCCCAACAATGCCAGTGTTGAGATACAAATTATTGTGCATGCCCCTGTGATCTTGGGAGGGATTGCCGTGAACGCAGCAGTGAGCCCACCCGATAGCACTACAGATACCAACCCTAATAATAACGAATCCATTATCTCGATGGGCGTTATTGATATTCCTATAGATTTTACGGTAACCTATGCGCAAATCAACCCAACTGCAGGAACCGGTATTTCAGCTTGGAATGATACGGTGACTTATGAATTCACCATCACCAATAACAGTAGCATCGATTTTCCTTTGAATGGCTTTTTCGGTAAAATGTCCTTAAACAGCAACTTAAATGGAGGATCCCCCGTTGTGGCACTTCAATCTTTAGAGTGTATTGGGGCTACCAATGGCACCGAGTGCCCAGATGTTTCTGAGATATCAGCTAGTCCCGTGGTTGTAAGTGGAGCTAGTAGTATTTTGGTCTATAACAATACTCATTTATATACATCTGGCGGTTCTGTAACTTTTCAGGTTACCTATCAATTCCTAAATGCCACTTGCGCAATGGTTCCATACCAAATATCGGTAGACAGTTTTGTTTCCATTGACCTAGACCATACCAATGAATCTTCCAACCTTTCTAACGAAGTCACAACTCCCTTACTAAACGCTGAGCCCTGTGACCTTACCGATATTTGTATTGATACCGTGCAAATTTCTCCAGATGTTTCTCAAGTGGTCAACTGGGGAGAAGAAGTGGTTTTTGAAACTACGGTCTGTAACAATGGGCCTATGGATGCCCCAATAGTGTTTTTTCTTCAAAACTTGTCCCCTTCAGTGCAATGGGACATTATTTCTGTGGAATGCACAGATACTACTGGAAATGTCTCCTGTGATGATTTTACCCTGAGCATTCAGGATGCCTTGTGGTCAACGAGTACCTTTGATATGCCCGTAGGTGCTACCATAACCATAACAACTACAGTTATCTTTTTAGAACCCGAATGTTCTACAAGCATTCAAAATACGGTAGCACATGTAAGAAGCGGAACGAACATCCTACAAGCCCAATTGTTTGATACCAATATTGAGAACAGTGCGCAAAGCGACTATGTAACACTTCCCCCAACATCGCTCTGTCCCTCTTCAGATATCACAGTAGCGAAAACACAGATAGACCCAGCGCCTCCAGAAGGCACCAGCGCATTGAACACCACGGATTGGGGACCAATCACCTATGAAATCACCGTAAGCAACCTTGGAAATGAGGATACATTTATTATACTTTCAGACTATATGACTTTGGAAAGTCAAACAGATGTTTTGGGAGAATTAATTTCCGTTGAATGTTCAGGCACTACAGGAACCGCACAATGCTTTCCTATTGCTCATGCCTATTTAAATACCCCTCAGGACGGAGTCCCCGAAGATGGTGAAAACGACATCTTTTGGGAAATATTGACTGAAGACAACTGGGTACTTCCCGGTCAAAGCTCCGTTAGCTTTCAAGCTACGGTGAACTGGCAAACAGAATGTTCGGCTATAGGGGTTCCGGTAGTTAACAATGTTAGTATCAACCATGCCAATGATACAGTAATAGACCCTAATAGCAGTAACAACACTGTTTCCACGACCTCCTATCTAGCACCTTGTATTGATTTAATTGTACAGACCTTTCCTGAGTTTACTCAAGTGCCCATCAACCAAGATTTTGATTGGATTGTAGATATTAGCAATAGTGTGACAAGCTCCAATGCCACAGACATTATGTTTGAAAATGTATTAGGCAATGAGTTCGCCGTTAACGGAACACCTACCTGTGAGATTATTACAGGAACAGCCACTTGCATAAATACTTTTACCGTAACAGAGAATACTATTACAGGTACGATTCCTAATATGGAAGCGGGAGCTATAATTAGAGTTACCATCCCTGTAACGGCTCCAAATTACGGTGGGGCATTTAACAACACAGCTAAAGCCATCCCAAATGGCACCACAAATCATGAGTTAACGCCAGAAACTAATATTTCCATTAGTAATATTCAAGTGATTGCCCCTACTTTGGTAAAAGCTTTCACCCCTGATACCATAATGGAAAATCAGGAAAGTGTTTTGGAATTTACCATCTATAACATCAATTCCAACCCAGCACAAAGTGAGATTGCCTTTACAGATAACCTTCCTAACGGACTAGTGCTTTCTGGAACACCTTATTGGACGGAAGATAATGGCTGTACCGCAACTTTTACAGGAAATCAGGGAGATACGGCAATTGGCATAAATAATCTTACATTCCCAGATGGTGTGGAGAGCTGTAAGTTTGCCGTAACAGTTACTAGTAGCATAACTGGCACCTATATTAATGACAGCAATAATTTCACCGATTTAAGCAATATAGACGTATCACAGACCTTTGCACAGCTTACTGTTATTGAGGACACCAGCGATGTAGATATTGAAGTCTTGAAATCGGTGACACCAGAAGACGTTTCTATTGGTGGCGAAGTAACCTTTGTGGTGACGGCAACTAATTTGGGCACTACCATTGCCAACAATATTGTGATTGCAGACAATCTGCCCCTTGGTTACGAATACCTATCGGCAACGGTGTCATTAGGCAATTTTGACATGGCAACCTTTATTTGGAATATTCCCATTTTGCAACCCGGTCAATCTGAAACACTCACCATGACGGCAAGAGTACGCTCTTCCGAAGACCTTTTGAATGTAGCCTTCCTTGAAGATGTAAATGAATTGGATAGAAACCCCTTAAACAATAACGCGAATGCATTTGTTACTGTTGATAATTGTTTGGTGATTCCTGAAGGTTTATCTCCCAATGCTGATGGATTCAATGACTTTTTGGTAATACCTTGCATTGAAGATTATATTGGAAATATCTTAAAAATATATAACAGGCTTGGCGTTCAAATTTATGAAAGTTCCAATTACCAAAATAATTGGGATGGCAGACCCAATATGGGATTTCCTGAAACCAATAAAGTTCTCCCCGTAGGAACCTATTATTATCTTCTTGAATTACCGAATAATCAAAAACCGATTATTGGATGGATATATTTGAACTATTAACCAAACTTACTCTCTATGATTTCCATAAAACGCTCTTCATAAGCTTCTTTTCCTTGCCATTGGTTGTAATCTGGCTTCACAATATTTTGGATAAGGTTACTAGCCTCCTCAAACGATTCAGAGGTATTGATTTGAGACAGGACTCGGTCGTAATCTTCATTTCTTCCATCAAACAAATGCTTGATAAAAGCAATTTTATCATTCAACCCTATGGCAATACCACCACGTTTAAGTTTATCATTTAGTGATTTTTTAGCTTCAAAACGAGCATTGGCTTCAGTTAAAGGTTCAAACACAGGCGTCTCTTCAAAACCGGCGGTAATATCTTCAAACACATCATTTCTGAATTCATTTTTAGGCACTGCCGATTCAAAAAGTTCATCTACTTGTTGCGTTTCCTCTGGCATTTGAGCCACAATATCTTTTATCTTTTCAATAGCCGGCTCCATGATTTCCTCATGTTGGGTATCGTCAATATCGGTATAAATTCTGTCCTCTACTTCTATACTGTCGCTAACTGTATTATTGAATGCTTTATCCAACATTCCAAAAAACGAGGAGTCACTTCCTATGCTTGGAATATCCCCTTCAAAATTGTTCTGTAAAAATTTTAAAACTGAAAGTTTCTCATAAAGCGCTCCAACCTCGGCGTGCATTTTTTCCACGTCATCCCTTCCTTTTAATTTTAGGATTCTGTGGGCAATGCTCATCAATTCGGATTCCAACTTCTTCTTCATAACTTTTAAAATTTAATCTAATTTATGCTTTTGTTTTTTGATAAATTTACGCCACCTTTATAGAAAACGAAAGTTAGCCTAGTTTTAGCGTTAAAATTACAAAATGTTTCTTGAAAATACAGTAAACCCCAAAGAACAATTTGGCTGGATTGAAGTGATATGTGGCTCGATGTTTTCGGGCAAGACCGAGGAGTTGATCCGCCGTCTTAAACGCGCCCAATTTGCAAAACAAAAAGTAGAAATCTTCAAACCTGCCATCGATATGCGGTACGATGACGAAAAGGTAGTCTCTCACGACGCCAATGAAATTCGTTCAACCCCAGTGCCTGCAGCTGCTAATATTCCTATTCTGGCCGATGGTTGTGATGTGGTTGGTATTGATGAAGCCCAATTTTTTGACGACGAAATTGTAAGAATCTGCAATGACCTAGCCAACAAAGGAGTTAGAGTAATTGTTGCTGGATTAGACATGGATTACAAAGGCAATCCCTTTGGCCCAATGCCCAACTTGATGGCTACCGCCGAGTATGTTACAAAGGTACATGCCATATGCACCAAAACCGGAAATTTAGCCCAGTACAGCCACCGAAAAACCAAGAGCGATGCTTTGGTTTTATTGGGGGAAGTTGATGAATACGAACCTTTGAGCAGAGCGGCATTTTACAAAAGTATGCTGCGCGACAAAGTGAGAAACATGGACGTGAACGATGCCGAAGATATCTCTCCAAAAAACAAAGAAGAACAGTAATGCCCACAGCCCAGGAAACTACCCTTGAAATTGACTTAAAAGCATTAAAGCACAATTATAATTATCTTAAGTCCAAACTTCAAAAAAACACTCATTTTATGGCCGTGGTTAAAGCCTACTCATACGGTCACGATGCCAAAATTATTGCCAATTACCTCCAGGATCTTAAAGTAGACTATTTTGCCGTAGCCTACACAAGTGAAGGTATTGCACTTCGGGATGCAGGCATTACCAAACCCATTATGGTTCTGCACCCACAGCCCACAAGTTTTAAGGAACTTATGGCACGTTGTTTAGAACCTAGCTTGTACAATTCCAAAGTACTGCATGAATTTATTGCCATTGCAGAATCAGAAGGGCAAAACACTTATCCCATCCACTTAAAATTCAATACTGGCCTGAACAGATTGGGGTTTTCAGAATATGATGTAAAAGGGATCGCGTCTATTTTAAGCCACACAAACGCTGTTGGCGTGAAGTCTATATTTTCTCATATGGCCGCCAGTGAAGACCTGAATGAAAAGGAATTCACGCTAAACCAAATTAAAACCTTTAAAGCCATTGCCAAAGACTTTACCGAAACCCTTGGCTTTAAACCTATGCTGCATATGTGCAACACCTCGGGCATTTTAAATTATCCCGAAGCCCATTTTGATATGGTACGCAGTGGCATTGGGTTGTATGGCTTTGGTAATTCAGAAGAAGAGAACCACAACTTCCAACCTATCGGAACCCTTAAATCTGTTATTTCACAAATTCACCATATCAAGAAAGGGGAAACCGTGGGCTACAACCGCGCCTTTAAAGCTGATAAATTTCAAAAAACGGCCACCATCCCTATTGGTCATGCCGATGGTATTGGACGACAATATGGCAATGGAAAGGGCTTTGTTACCATACACGGAAAACAAGCTCCAATTGTTGGAAATGTCTGCATGGATATGATTATGGTAAACATTACCGATATAGACTGCAAAGAAGGTGATGAAGTGATTATTTTTGGTCAACAGCCTACTGCTTCAGAGTTTGCCCAAACTGCCAATACCATCTCTTATGAGATCCTCACAGCAATCTCACAAAGAGTGAAAAGAGTCATTATAGAATAATCTTTTTAATTGATTTTGAGCTGATTGTTTTTTTGGTATTTTAGTATTCTAATAACCTAATTAACACACATCTTATGCTAAAAGAATTCAAGGAATTTGCAATGAAGGGCAACTTGGTAGACATTGCCGTGGCCTTCGTAATGGGTGCTGCCTTCAGCAAAGTGGTAACCTCTTTTACCGGAGGCATTGTTTCTCCACTAATCGGTTTGATTTTCAAATCAGACTTCAAAGACCTCAAGTATGTCATTACAGAAGGTACTGCCAACGACGCAGGGGAAATAACAGGGGAAGTTGCCGTGCTTTACGGACAGTTTTTAACCAATGTTATCGACTTTATCATTGTGGCGTTTGTAATGTTTATGCTTATAAAAGGCATTAATTCACTTAAGAAAAAAGAAGAACCGGCCCCTGCTGCACCAGCCGGACCAACCCAAGAAGAATTATTGGCAGAAATTCGAGATTTGCTAAAAAAATAAAATTGTTAAATATATAACTTTTTGTTATTTGTTGTAAAAAAGCCTTGGTTTTTAAGACACTGAGGCTTTTTTTATACCCTAAATACTCAATTAATACTTAGCTTTGCTCAAAATAATTCAAAAACCTTTTAAACAATAAATGTAACATGAAAGTAGCAGTAGTAGGAGCAACCGGAATGGTTGGAGAAGTTATGCTGAAAGTTCTTGCAGAACGCAATTTCCCATTAACAGAATTAATCCCAGTAGCCTCAGAGCGTTCTGTTGGAAAGTCAATTACATTTAAGGATAAGGAATATACCGTAGTAGGTTTGGCCGATGCCGTAAATATGAAGCCGGATGTTGCCTTGTTTTCTGCTGGTGGAGACACTTCTTTGGAATGGGCTCCTAAATTTGCCGAAGTGGGCACTACTGTAGTTGATAATTCTTCTGCATGGAGAATGGATCCAACAAAAAAATTAGTAGTTCCTGAGATTAACGCTAACGAATTAACAAAAGAAGATAAGATTATTGCCAACCCAAATTGCTCAACAATTCAGTTAGTAATGGCATTGGCCCCACTTCACGAAAAATATAAAATGAAACGTGTTGTAGTTTCTACATATCAATCTGTTTCTGGAACAGGTGTAAAAGCGGTTAGACAGCTGGAAAACGAAATTGCAGGTGTAGAAGGCGAAATGGCTTATCCTTACCCAATTGGACGTAATGCATTGCCACATTGTGACGTGTTCCAAGACAATGGGTACACAAAGGAGGAAATGAAATTAGCTAAAGAACCTCAGAAAATCTTAGGGGATAACTCCTTCGCCGTATCAGCCACTGCAGTGAGAATTCCAACAGCAGGAGGACATAGTGAGTCTGTAAACGTGGAATTTGAAAATGATTTTGACTTAGCGGATATCAGAACTATTTTAAGTGCAACACCTGGAGTAATTGTTCAGGACGACACCACTACAAACACTTATCCAATGCCTATTTATGCTCATGATAAGGATGAAGTATTTGTGGGAAGGATTAGAAGAGACGAATCTCAGGCAAACACTTTAAACATGTGGATTGTTGCAGACAACTTACGCAAAGGAGCGGCAACCAACACCATTCAAATAGCAGAATATTTGTTGGAGAACAGCTTGATTTAATTTAAATACATTATAACCAAGACCACTCAAACAATTACTAAGTTAAACCTCAAAACATTGCTCAAATAAACAGTAAAAACATGTAATTCAACTAATTAATTACTTTCAATCTTCACAAAGAATTATATTAGTTGTCCAAATTTTACTGCGAATGTGCAAAAACTATGTAAGGGTAATTAGCTTTTTTTGGGTGGTCTTGGTATTTTTTTCCTGCGCCAAAGACGACGATCATTATATCCCAATAGAGGAACCCGAAGAGATTTCTCCCGTAGTTTTCGATATTGAGAATGTTCCTTACTCTACCCTTTCCGAGTATAATTTTTTTGAGGGCACTCTTTCCGATTTAGCTCCCGTGTACGGCGTTTTGCCCTACGATGTCATTTCTCCTCTATTCTCAGACTACGCCCATAAAAAGCGTTTTGTTTGGATGCCCAAAGGCTCTGAGGCTCATTACGTCGATGACTATTCCATTATTGACTTCCCATTGGGTACTATTCTTATCAAAAACTTCTATTATGACCAAGTTCTTCCAGAAGGCTCTAAAAAACTTATAGAAACCAGACTTCAAATAAAAAAGGAAGAAGGCTGGGTCTTTGCTAATTATATTTGGAACGATTCACAAACAGAAGCTAGTTTTGATCTTACAGGCAGCTTTAAGTCTTTCCAATTTGGAGAAAACGGTGTCCAAAAAACTATCAATTATCGTATACCAGCCTATCCCGAATGCCTTACCTGTCATAAATCGGAAAATGATACTCCTTATCCAATTGGAGTTAAACCACAAAACCTGGACCGCAACTTTACCTACCAAGATGGTAGCACTATGAATCAATTGGAAAAATGGGTTGAGTTTGGCTATTTAAATCCCGATATACCAAATTCCATAAATCATATGGTTCCTTGGGATAATGACACCCAAGATTTGGAATCAAGAGTCCGTTCCTATTTAGATATTAACTGTGCCCATTGCCATTCCGAATTTGGACATTGCAATTACCGAGAACTTCGCTTTGCGTTCCATAAAACAGAGGATCTAGGCAATTTAGGGCTTTGTATGGTAGCCCAAGATTCTTTCGACGCAATGCCTTTGAACATTATCAATCCAGGTCACGCTGAAAACTCTGCAATAGTAACTAGACTGAACACTACTGAAGAATCCCTGAGAATGCCCATGCTGGGGAGAACCTTAAAACACGATGAAGGAATTGAACTAATGGAAACTTGGATCAATTCTCTAAATATAAACTGTGAATAATAGTTAATCCATTTAATTATGAAAAATAAACTACTTATATGTTCTGCATTAATAACCTCGTTTGTATTACATGCACAGAGTTACGATTCTTGTGAAGACGCCTCTATACAACCTTCCGCAGTTGAAGGCACCTATACCGTTGGAACCATAAATGGGGAAGTTCCTTTAAATTATTGTATTTCTGGAGCGGAGGATGCGACTGCTGCTGAATGGATCAAATACGTTCCGGAAGAAAATTATACCGTATCCATAAGCTCCAAATTAAATTCTAATATTGATCTAAACACAAGACTTCATATTTTCTCAGGGGACTGTAACTCTTTAACCTGTGTGTCAGGAAACGATGATCATGGAATGTCAATTAATGAAAGTGATTTATCCGTAGTAACCTTTGATGCGCAAAGTGGCAGCACATATTACATTGTCTGGGACAACAAATGGGATGACAGTCCATTTGAATTTACCTTAACAGAATGTACCATAAATTTTAGTGACCAATTCGAAACTGCTACGGGAACAGATTATGCTGTGGTAGATATGAATGGTGATTTTCTAGATGACACTGTTTCCATAAACAACCAACCTGACAATTATTTAATAAATATAAATTATCAACTCCCTGAGGGAGGTTTTAATAATGTCTCCATTTCAACGGAAGAACCTAACTATCCCCCTTCATGGAGTTTGACTGCTGGTGATTTTGATGCAAATGGATTTAATGATCTTATGTATGGTTCATCTAATGGAGTAACCTTTATGCAGGCCAATGATGATGGGACATCATTTAACCAAGTTTCAGGAACTGAATATGTTTTTTCTCAAAGAGGTAATTTTGTAGATATTAATAACGATGGACACTTAGATGCCTTTATGTGTCATGATTTGGCACCAAGCGTTTCCTATATTAATGATGGAAATAATAATTTAATTTATGAAAACACCAATGGTCTTGGGGATTATGCTACTGGTGGTAACTACGGGTCTGTTTGGATAGATTATGATAATGATTACGATATGGACATGTTTATGGCCAAATGCGGTGGATCTGATGCCCGACGTACCAATCAATTATACCAAAACAATGGAGATGGCACCTATACAGAAGTTGGTGAGGCTTCAGGACTAGCCGATGTTGTCCAAACATGGTCATCAGCCTGGGGAGACTTTGATAATGATGGCGATATGGATGTTTATGTAGGGTCTTATGAAAATAATAACGACCTATTATCCGTTAACAACCATAAACTTATGATGAATAATGGAGACGGCACCTTTACAGATGTGTCTGTGAATATTGCAGATACTCATGCCAATTTTGGACGTGAGAATATCCCAGGAGATTTTGACAATGATGGAAATCTGGATATTTATACCAATGGTGATATATTATTTGGAAATGGAGACATGACCTTTAGACTTGTTCATGACTTAAATGTTCCTGGGGCAGGGGCAATCGGAGACCTAAATAACGATGGATTTTTAGACTTCTTTTATCTTAATAAAGTTTATTTTAATAATACTAATAACAATAATTGGATTAAAATCGTAACCATAGGAAATATCCATGAAAGCGAAGAGGGAAGTAATCGAAACGGCATTGGAGCTAGAGTAGAAATAAGCACACCCTCCGGTATTCAAATAAGAGATGTAAGAAGTGGAGAAGGTTTTAAATATATGCACACCCTGAATACGCATTTTGGTCTTGGTACTGATACTACCATAAATTATGTTAGAGTTTACTGGCCCTCTGGTGCTATTGATGAAATCCTTAACCCTTCAATAAACGGTTCCCTAGTAATTCAAGAAAGTCAAACCCTTAGTCTAGAAGATTCTATCGTTGATAATTTAATCATTTATCCAAATCCAACAAAAGACCTATTACATCTTAGTTCTATGTCACAATTAGATAATACCGTATACACGGTCTTTGACCTTCAAGGAAAACGAGTCTTAAATGCGAAGCTAACCTCCAATACTATTGATGTATCCAATTTAGCTAATGGGAACTATATCCTTCGACTTGTAAATAATAGATCCATAAAAACTCAAAAGTTTATCAAACATTAGAATTCATAACATTGAAAGAACGCTCACTAATATGAGCGTTTTTTTATGTTATTTTTGCAGCATGCTTCATGTAAAAGATTTATCATTTCGATATAAGGACAATTCGGTATTAAAAGATGTCAACTTTCAAGTAGGCATCGGTGAACACCTTTCCATAATTGGCGAGAGTGGCTCTGGAAAAAGCACCCTTCTAAAGCTACTCTATGGTGAGCACGACTTGGACCAAGGAGAAATTTTTTGGAAAAACACCCAAATATTGGGACCAAAATTCAATTTGGTCATTGGCTACGATTTCATGAAATATGTCGCCCAAGAATTTGATTTGATGCCTTTCACATCGGTAGAGGAAAACATTGGAAAATTCTTATCCAACTTTTATCCTGAAGAGAAACAAGAAAGAATCGCAGAACTCTTGGAGGTCGTAGAATTGACCAACTTTGCCAAAACCAAAGTAAAGACCTTAAGCGGCGGCCAAAAACAGCGTGTGGCCTTAGCTAGAGCTTTGGCGAAACAGCCCGAAATCATGTTATTGGATGAGCCCTTTAGCCACATCGACAATTTTAAAAAACAATCCCTACGCCGAAATGTATTTCAATATTTAAAGCGACATAAAATTACCTGTATTGTTGCCACCCATGATAGTGAAGATGTTTTAGGATTTTCAGATAGAATGATTGTTTTGGACAAGCATCAAATTGTGGGCAATGATTCCCCGGAAAATTTGTTCAACAACCCACAAACACCATTAATAGCGTCCTTTTTTGGAGAATTCAATATTCTTAATGGCGATATTGTTTACGCACACCAGATAAAAGTAGTTCCAAATTCCAACCTAAAAGCAACCGTCAAACAAGCCTATTTTAAAGGGAATTATTATTTGATTGAAGCAGATTTAAATGGCGATACTGTTTTTTTTAACCATTTTGAAAATATAAAACCGGGAACCCCAACTTTTTTGGAATACTCTAAATAGTTTCTAGAATTATCATTTTGTTTCCTCTAAAAGCAATCTCCTTCCCAACCTGTTTCCCCATTAGCAATTGCCCAATTGGAGTGGCTGCAGAAATAGCATAAATAGACGTGTTTTCAATATTCAGTTCTCCCAAACTTACAGCTATAAAATAATTACCTTTATCGGTAAATACCACACTCCCCAAACCAATTATTTTAGGGCTACTGTTAGGATTTATTTTGGATAGAACAGCTTTAGTACGTTCCAGTTCTGCTAATTGTTGACCTGCCTTTTCCCGTTCCAATTGCAACATAGCACGGCCTGTTTCATGCTTATCTCCCGCACTGCTTTTGGTTTCGGAATTTAGTGATTCTTGAATATCCAGAATACTTTGTTGGCTGACCTTCAACCGAGCGTCTATCAATTCCATACATTGATGCAGCAACTTAGGTTTTATTAATTCTTTATTCTTCATTGGGAACAGAATAATCTAAAGGTCCATAAAAGCCCATTTGTTTAACAATCCACTCCTTTCTCCCCTGAATGTATGTTGTGGCAGGTTGAGCTTTGTAATGTCTTGGATTGGGTAAAATTGCCGCAATAGCGGCTGCCTCATATTGGGTTAATTTACTGGCAGGCTTTTTAAACCAATAGCTAGAAGCGGCTTCTGCTCCATAAATACCATCTCCCATTTCAATGCTGTTAAGGTACACCTCAATGATACGTTCCTTTGGCCAAACCAATTCAATTAAAAATGTGAAATACGCTTCCAATCCTTTGCGCAACCAACTACGTCCTGGCCATAAAAACACATTTTTAGCCGTTTGTTGGCTGATGGTACTTCCTCCTATAATCCGCTTACCTTTTTTGTTATTTTCATAGGCCTTTTCAATGGCTTTTACGTCAAAACCATGGTGCTTTACAAAGGTCTGGTCCTCACTACAAATTACTGCCAATTGTAGATTTTTGGAAATCGCTTCCAAAGGTTCCCAATCGTGTTTCCACATTTGTCTCTCTTTCTCCTTTGGTTGTTCATAATACCGAATTACCATCAGCGGTGTGATTGGAACTGGCACCCAACGATAGATAATGACAAAACCTGCAGAAAGAATAATCCACAGAAAAATAAGTTTTATAAGAAATCGTAAAAGTCTTTTCATGATATCATTCTAACAATTCAGCTAATTCCATCCCGACTAAACTCCCAATGGCTACACCCATTCCCCCCAATCTTACACCACAAAACACATTGTTGGACACTTGCTTTACTATTGAATTCTTTTGGGAGCCAACCCCCATAATACCACTCCATCGGTTTTCAATTTTAAATGGTATCTTTGGTAATATTGTATTTTTAAGCAAATCTTCCAATTGATTTTGAACCAATTCCGTAAGTCCAAATTGTGTGGTTTCCTCTGTTTTAAAATCTAAGTTTCGACCACCTCCAAAGAGTATTCTACCCCCAACATTTCTGAAATAATAATACCCTCTATCCAAATGAAAGGTGCCTTTAAACGGTAAGTTTTTGATAGGGTTGGTTACCAGCACTTGAGCTCTTGCCGGCAAGACGGTTTCGTTTAAAAGATGGGACGCAAATCCGTTGGTGGCCACAAATAATTTGGAAGTTGAAACTTCAAAATCCTTCGTTTTTATAACTACACCTGTATTGGTTTCCGAATAGCCTTCAACAACGACGTTATTTAAGATTTTCACCCCCAATGACTGAACTTTACAAAGTAAAGCCTCCATCATTTTTCCAGTATCAATCTGACCTTCATAAGGCGTGTATAGAAATTTGTTTTGCACATTTTGAAAGCCAAATGTATTTTCCTTCAGGACAAATACGTCTTCCTCAAACAAAGGGCGTAGCAACTTGTTAACAGATTCCATTTGCTCCAAACAAGCATCAAATAAAGCACTCTGTGCATGAGTAAACAGTTCGTAACCTCCGTGTTGTTTAAAATCAATAACACTATCACTTAAATTTTGACGTAATAGTTTTAAGCCCTTCACACGCTTTTGCACCAATTGAAATACAGTTTCCTCATCATGGGACTGTAAATCCTCCAAAATCTCACTAAGACTCCCAAAACAGGCAAAACCGGCATTTTTGGTACTGGCTCCCTGAGGCAAGATGCCCTTTTCCAAAACAAGGATTTTGGCCTTTGGATATTTTTGCTTTAAATACAAAGCGCAGTTCAACCCAACAATACCACTGCCAACAATGGTAAAATCGACATTGGAGAACCAAGATTGTATTTCCCAAAAAGACCAATTCATATTACGAAGTTACTGTTTTCGTGTTAAGGATGGAAGTGACATCCTTTTTGTTTTTCACAAAAAGATACAACGGACAGCCTGACTTTTGGCCAAATACTTTTGGGCAAAAGAACACCATAAAAAAACTCCGAACTTTACAATTCGGAGTCTTTATTATTTTATAGGAATATGTTATTCTTCTTCCTTAAGATCTTGCATTTTGAAACCTTCCATAAACTTGGTGGTATAGTTTCCGGCAAGATAATCTGGGTGGTCCATCAACTGTCTGTGGAAAGGAATGGTTGTTTTAATTCCTTCAATCACGAACTCATCCAAAGCACGCTTCATTTTATTGATAGCTTCTTCTCTTGTTTGAGCTGTTGTTATCAACTTTGCAATCATAGAGTCATAGTTTGGAGGAATGGTATACCCTGCATAAACGTGGGTATCCAAACGTACACCATGGCCTCCTGGGGCATGCAATGTAGTAATTCTACCTGGTGACGGTCTGAAATCATTAAACGGGTCTTCAGCATTGATTCTACATTCAATGGAATGTAAGTTTGGCTCGTAGTTTTTACCAGAAATTGGCACACCAGCAGCCACCAAAATTTGCTCACGGATCAAGTCGAAATCAATTACCTGCTCTGTAATTGGGTGCTCTACTTGGATACGCGTATTCATTTCCATGAAGTAGAAGTTACGGTGCTTATCCACCAAGAATTCAATGGTTCCCGCACCTTCGTATTTAATGTACTCTGCCGCCTTTACCGCTGCGTCCCCCATTTTGGTACGCAACTCATCGGTCATGAATGGTGATGGCACTTCCTCTGTCAATTTTTGGTGACGACGTTGGATAGAACAGTCACGCTCTGACAAGTGACATGCTTTCCCTCTAGAATCTCCAACAATTTGGATCTCGATATGTCTTGGCTCTTCAATAAGTTTTTCCATGTACATATCATCGTTTCCAAAGGCTGCTTTAGATTCCTGTCTGGCGGAATCCCATGCGTTTTTAAGGTCTTCGGCCTTCCAAACAGCACGCATTCCTTTACCACCACCTCCGGCAGTAGCCTTCAGCATTACAGGATAACCAACTTCCTCGGCCAACTTTTCGCACTCCTCGTAACTGGCAATAATTCCATCACTACCAGGTACACACGGCACGCCAGCTTCCTTCATGGTTGCTTTTGCAGTGGCCTTGTCTCCCATTTTCGAAATCATTTCAGGAGACGCACCAATAAACTTGATATCGTGTTCTTCACAGATCTTTGAAAACTTGGCATTTTCAGACAAGAATCCATAACCTGGGTGAATTGCATCTGCATTGGTAATTTCTGCAGCTGCAATAATATTTGACATTTTTAAGTAAGATTCTGAACTAGGGGCAGGACCAATACAAACCGCTTCATCGGCAAATTTAACGTGCAAACTATCGGCATCTGCCGTAGAATATACGGCTACCGTTTTAATGCCCATTTCCTTACAAGTTCTAATTACACGTAGTGCAATTTCTCCTCGATTGGCAACTAATATTTTTTTAAACATAAATTCTTCAAATTTTCAATATTCAAAAAACAAATCCCGAAGCACCTCTCCAGGTTTTGGAATTGAAAATTGGGATTTTACATTAAGATGGGTCCACTAAAAATAATGGTTGATCAAACTCTACTGGAGAGGCATCGTCCACCAATATTTTTACGATTTTACCTGAAATTTCAGATTCTATCTCGTTGAATAATTTCATGGCTTCGATTACACAAAGCACATCTCCTTCTTTAATCGTGCTACCTACCTCAACAAATACAGGTTTGTCTGGAGCAGGTTTGCGGTAGAACGTACCGATGATAGGAGACTTTATAGTTACATATTTTGAATTGTCATCCGCTGGAGCTGCTGCGGGAGCCGCTGCAGGTACAGTAGCTTGCACCTCTGCTACTGGAGGCGCTTGTGCTATAGGATTGTTAACTGGGATTTGTTGTAAGATGGTAGTAGATTCACCCTTATCTTCACTTCCTGTCTTAATGGTGATCTTGATATCGTCCATTTCCAATTTAACCTCACTTGCACCAGATTTGGCTACAAATTTGATTAAGTTTTGAATTTCCTTTATATCCATAATAGTTTAATTATATTATTAGTTTAGTTTAAGAATTAGGAATTGTAGGCCCATTTTAAATAGACCGATCCCCAAGTAAATCCGCCTCCAAAGGCAGCAAAAATTAAATTATCTCCTTTTTTGAATTGTGACTCGAAATCACTTAATAACAACGGCAAAGTGGCCGAAGTTGTATTTCCATAACGATGGATATTTTTAAGAACCTTTTCCTCAGGAAGGCTCATTCTATTGGCAGTTGCATCAATAATACGCAAGTTTGCTTGGTGTGGCACCAACCAAGACACATCCTCATGGTTAAGGTTATTACGCTTCATGATTTTTTCGGCAACATCAGCCATATTGGATACAGCAAACTTAAATACCGTACGCCCGTCTTGATGAACAAAATGCTGGCCATTTTTTACAGTATCTTCATTGGCAGGTAAGATAGACCCCCCCGCTTCAATTTTAAGAAACTCTCTTCCAGCCCCATCACTTCTCAAATATTCATCTTGAAGCCCAAGCCCTTCGGTATTTGGTTCAAATAGCGCTGCACCGGCACCGTCTCCAAAGATGATACAGGTCGTCCGGTCCGTATAATCAATAATGGAAGACATTTTGTCGGCTCCAATCAACAATACTTTTTTATAACGACCAGACTCGATATAGGCTGCTGCAGTAGACATACCATAAAGGAAACTTGAACATGCCGCTTGCAAGTCGTAAGCAAATGCATTGGTTGCACCAATTTCTGAAGCCACATAAACTGCCGTAGATGCCACCATTAAATCTGGTGTAGCCGTGGCTACGATCACCAAATCAATTTCTTTGGGATCCACCTGCTTGCGCTCCATTAAATTTTCTGCTGCTTTGATGGCAAGGTAAGATGTTCCTGCCCCTTCTTTTTTAAGTATTCGCCTTTCTTTGATTCCCGTTCTAGTAGTAATCCATTCATCATTTGTATCAACCATAGTTTCTAGAACTTTATTTGATAATACAAAATCGGGAAGATAGGCGCCTACAGCTGTAATTGCCGCTGTGATTTTACTCATTACTTATTTATTAGTTATCCAAAATTTTGGCAAAATAGGCCAAAAACAAGTAAATTTTGACGAAATTACTACTTTTTTAGTCAACTACGGCGCAAATTAACTTGTTTTTGAGACTTTAAAAAATTAATCATAAAAAAAACGCTCATTGCTGAGCGTTTTATTATATGCATGCATAATACTTATGCTAAATTCTCTTCTTTCTCAGAGTTGTCAATAAGCACTTGACCTCTATAGTATAACTTTCCTTCGTGCCAATGAGCTCTGTGGTATAAGTGAGCTTCTCCTGTAGTAGGACACGTAGCTATCTGAGGTACAGATGCTTTATAATGTGTTCTTCTCTTATCTCTTCTTGTTTTAGAAATCTTTCTTTTAGGATGTGCCATTTTATATGTTATTTATCCGTTAATAGTTTTTTTAATGTATTCCAACGAGGGTCTATCTCCTCCGATGTTTTAGTTTCTTTTTCGCCTTTTGGGCTCAACTCTTCCAACTTTTTAAGTACGTCTGATTGCAATGAACCGTCCATAACACCTGGGTGCACACGCTTGGCAGGCACCGACAATATTATTAATTCGTAAATGTATTGCGCAACATTCAATTCATACTCTCCGTGAGGCAAAATCAATATGTCTTCATATTCATCATTGTAGTCCTCTCCAAACTTCACAACCAAATCAAAATGACCTTTAATGTCTTGGTCAAACGGTTCATTAGTTACATCGCAATTCACATTCACAGTACCTTCAACAGAAAAATGCAACTCCATTAAAGTGGATTTCTTTTCAAAATCCAAATGGGTATCAATATTCACATCGTTGAACTCTTCGTACTCAAAATGCTCAAAGAACTTATTATCAATTTGATAATCAAAATGATGCTTTCCAACCTTTAAACCTACAAATTGTATGGTATATTCTTTTAAGGGCTTCATAGTCACTGTCATTTTGAGCCTGCAAATATATAAATTTTTTATTTATTACTACTTGTTATAAACAAAAAATGTTTATATCTTTTTTGGCGCCTTTTTTAATGGATTTTTTGAAAGTATCTCATACTCACTTCTATTTTTATAAATCTTAAGAGCCATAAATACAGCTTCTTTAAAAGAACTCTCGTCTGCTTGATTCTTTCCCGCAATTTCATAAGCTGTTCCATGGTCTGGTGATGTTCTAATTTTATCCAAGCCGGCAGTAAAATTCACCCCTTGTCCAAATGAGATAGTTTTAAAAGGAATTAACCCCTGATCATGATATGAGGCCATTACAGCATCAAAATTTTTGTAATTATTCGAACCAAAGAAACTATCTGCCGAATAAGGACCATACACCAACTTACCAGACTCTCTTATTTTCTTCAACGTTGGCCCTAATACCTTATCATCTTCCTCACCAATTACACCATTATCACCTGCATGTGGATTAATGCCCAACACGGCAATACGAGGTCTATTAATATTAAAATCCTTCACCAGAGACATGTAAACCGTATTTATTTTGTCTTGTATTAACTGTGGCGTAATCCTTTTTGGAACATCCTTAACAGGGACGTGATCTGTAAGCAATCCTACCTTAAGATCTTCGGTTACCATAAACATTAAACTCTTCCCCCCCAATTCCTTTGCCAAATAATCCGTATGCCCGGGAAACTTAAAACTTTCAGATTGAATATTATACTTATTAATCGGAGCGGTGACCAATACATCCACTGCTCCTTTTTTAAGAGCGTGAGTAGCAGCTTCCAAAGATTTTATAGCATATTCACCTATCTTAACATCTTCCTTCCCAAAATCTATGGTAACATTTTCTTTCCATACATTCAATACATTAATCTTTCCATCTACTATTTGACCTATATCATGGATGCCATGCAAATTTGCACTACTACCAATATGCTTTTTATAGAAAGACATCGCCTTTATGGATGCGAATATTACCGGAGTACAGAACTCAAGCATTCTAGGGTCTTCGAAGGTTTTTAAAATAATTTCTGGTCCAATCCCATTTAAGTCCCCTACTGAAATTCCAACTTTTATCGTATTATCTTTTTTCATTAAATATGATTCAATTTTCATACTGTCACGTGCCCATGACTTCCAAACGAAAGCCAAAATCCAAAAAATGACAGTTCATTTAAGCAAATACCATAATTGTACGTACTTTTATACCTGCAAATTTAACCATTTATTCGACATTATGTTTACTGGAATTATTGAAGACTTAGGAGAAATTACAAATCTGCATACAGAACAAGACAACCTTCATATTACCATAAAAAGTAAGATTACCCCCGAACTCAAAATAGACCAAAGCGTTGCACACAACGGAGTTTGCTTAACTGTAGTAAATATTTCAAACGAAGAATATACCGTTACGGCCATTAAAGAAACCCTCAACAAAACAAATTTAGGCAATTTAAAATTAGGTGACCAAGTAAATTTGGAACGAGCCATGAAATTGGGAGACCGTTTGGATGGTCATATTGTTCAAGGACACGTAGACCAAACGGCTACTTGTACATCAATCATCAATGAAAATGGAAGTTGGGTATTCACCTTTAACTATGACCCATCTCTACATAATATAACAATTGAAAAAGGATCAATTACCGTGAATGGAGTAAGCTTGACGGTGGTAAATTCTAAAAAGGGGGAATTTAGCGTTGCTATTATTCCTTATACCTTTGAACATACTAACTTCAATCAGTTTGATAGAGGAAGTATTGTAAATCTAGAATTTGACGTTGTGGGAAAATATATTAGCCAATTACACAAGTTGTTTTAATAGAACAATTCTATTTTTTCTGTTTGCGTTTTACTCTAACCCCATAAACACTTGCAACAATAAAACAAACTGAAATTAAACCATCAATCGGTAGCCCTGGAGGAATAGTTCCTTGTGGCGCAGGCTGAGGAGGAACAGGAGTAGCATCTCCCTGTGCAGAACACATAAAACTCACCAATACAAATAAAATTAAGGCCACTATTTTTTTGTTTTGTATTTTCATTAAAGTACGTAATGCAAAAGTGAGGTTTTAACTCGCTAATTTAACAATCATTTTACCAAAACTATTATCAATTTTTAAAACAAATGATCAACAAAAACTAGCCTAATTATACCATTGCAATTGTACAACCTAAACCAATTTCTTTGGTAAAATTATAAAAAAAAGTGACCTTACAAAACAAAAACAAAAAAAACATTCCATAAAACGCAAAAAAATCCGATGAAGTGCATTTCAAAAAATAAGTGCAGAAATTAATGATTTTAACAAAAACTTATGGATAATCATAATTTCATAATACATCCCAATTCTTTAAAACACTATAATTTATATATGTTCGTCATAATCAATAAGGCTTTCATTAAAAAAAAGAGACTAACCTTCCAATAGATTCATAAACCCCAAGATATTCCCATTTATAATTTAATAAAAGAATTTTCTTACTTATTCCTTTAAGCGTTATTTTCAAGGTTATTTGACAAAAAAAGGTAAGAATTTTTACGTTCTAAAAATATCGTCTAACTACTGAATTAACCCTTGGTAATTAAGCCAATTTTTCAAAACTTCAGTCCAACCTGCACTACTCCCCCTTCCTTTTAAACCAAAACCATGCCCACCTTCATTATAAACATGAAACTCAGCATTTACTCCATAACCTAAAGCCTTTTCGTAATAACGTAGACTATTTTCAACAGGTACAGCTCCATCATCTGAAGCATGAACTAAAAAAAACCTTGGAGTTTGAGCATCAATTTGATTTTCAATTGAAAATTTTTCCACATGTTCTCTTGAAGGGTTTTCTCCAAGCAAACTAGTTTTTGATCCTTGATGTGTAACTCCTTCTTCCATCGAAATTACGGGGTAAACCAAAATAGAAAAATCAGGTTTTAAATTTACTTTGTCTTCATCATTAAGAACAATCTCATGTATGTTTGATGCTGTTGCTGCCAAATGTCCCCCTGCAGAAAATCCCATGACTCCAATTTTATCGCCCTCAATATTATAATCATCCAAATGACTTCTCACATATCGGAAAGCTTCCTGTACATCCTGTAATGGTCCCAAGGATTTATCTTTCATAATACGATCATTTGGCAACCTATATTTTAAAACAAAAGCAGTAATCCCAAGTTCATTGAGCCATTTAGCTGGTTTGAATCCTTCTTTATCCATAGCAAGATGTCTATACCCTCCACCCGGACAAATAATTACTGCCGTCCCATTGCTTTTTTGGGGCCTAAAAACTGTTAACGTTGGCTCTGAAACCTTAAAAGACCTTATCAATTTTCCTTCATTAACCTCAGCTTCTTCTTGATAATTTTCATCTTCTATGGCATTAGGAATATATCCAGAATACAATTGTATTATTTCTTGAGCATATAAGCCTTTTAAAGCAGATAGTACTACCAAGCCAAAAATCATTCTTTTTTTTAAAGTCATTTTTAAAATTTTACTATTTAACAGAACTAGGCACTCCTTGCTGCTCACCAATTACAACATTTTCCAAAATGGAATTTTGTGCATTGAGTATTGTCAAACCATTCTTTGCGTACCCAATGGAAATATCCCTTAAAGAAACATTTTCCACTTTTTTGTAAGGATCCCCTTCAATCACAATACCAGCATTTGAAGCCGACCCACAGCCAATATTTGAAATAAGAACATTTGAAATCTTAGCAGGAAAGTCCCCTTCTCCTTCTCCATGATAATTTGAAGTCATGTAAATACAATCTTCAACTTCTAAAAACTTTAAATTAGAAATATAAATATCCCTTATATACCCTCCCCGATCTGAGTTTGTTTTAAAATAAATGCCACGCTTCAAATACCCAACCGCCGTGCATTCGTAAACAATTACATTTTCCACGCCAGCCGACATTTCGCTTCCTATCACAACGGCATGAAGTCCTTTAAATTTACAATTACGAACAATAATATTCTTTGATGGTATAGCACTATTAGCTCTCCCTTCATGGTCCCTTCCAGCTTTTATAGCAATGTTATCGTCTCCATTATCGAAAGTAATATTTTCAATCAAAATATCTTGAGAATATTCCAAATCAATCCCATCATTATTCTTGTTATGCGAGTTATATCTAAGCCCTCTTAAAGTAGCATTTTGGCACTTAAGTAAATGCACGCACCAAAAAGGAGTATCTTCAATCACAACATCTTCAATCAAAATCTGCTTAGAATCCACAAACTGAATTAGCTGAGGGCGTAAAAAATGGCCATCTCCAAAAACACGCTCTTCAACAGGGGTCTTATTGTGGTTCATATCCCGAGTCAATTGTTTCCCTTCTCCCTCCTTCACCTTCCAATCCGCCCAAGCCGATCCTCCTTCACCATCAATAGTTCCTTTACCAGTTATTGCAATATTTTCCAAACCAACCCCATAAATCATTGGACTATAATTATAAACCATAGTACCTTCCCAGCTTGTCAGAACCAAAGGGTAATCCTCAGGGTTCGATCCAAAACGCAAAAAAGCCCCTTCTTCCAGATGCAAATTAACATGACTCACAAAATGAATAGGCCCATTTAATACATATACTCCCTTGGAAACAACAATAGTCCCTCCTCCCTTCCTTTTACATGCCTTCATTGCCTTATCAAAAGCCTTCTTGTCATCAGCAACTCCATTCCCTTTAGCCCCATAATCCTGTACATCTACCCGGTAATTTGAAAACTGCGGCAAAGCTATCCTACGTTCTATAGCAGCAATAGTCGAATCCATGTCTACCTGAGCATTTAAATTCACCCCAAGTAACATGATAATGAACAATAACCCCTTCATAACATCTATTTTAAATAGGGAACAAGAAAACTCTCAGAATTCCTCAAAGCTTGTACAAAGCGTTTCGCCACTTCAATCGCACCTAAAGCCGATAAATGCGTATCATCCGTTTTTCCTTCTGGATAAAAAGGGTGTTCCCCAGAAGTGAAATGAAGGTGCAATTTCTTGGAATTTTCCACTCCATAAAACTCTTCCATTTGCTCTGTTAAATACTGCATATCGACAAAAGGAATTTCCAATTCTTTGGAAACCAATCTTACCTCCAAAGGATACACACCATGCGTATCCACCAAGGTGCCATATTCGTTAAAGTTTCTTCTTACAATAGAAGAACACAAAATTGGCCTTGCTCCTTTCTCCTGCGTTTCCTGAACCATTTTGATAAGATTATGACGATATGCCGTATGCGGATTGGTATATCTTTTTGGATCGTTTTCCTTTTGATCGTTGTGTCCAAACTGAATAATAACCACATCTTTTGGCTTTAATTTAGCAACCACGGAATCCCAACGTCCTTCCGCAATAAAACTTCTGGTACTACGTCCGTTTACGGCATGATTTTCCACGGTAACCTTATCGTTAAAAAATGGCTGCAACACTTGTACCCATCCATGCTCTGGATTCTCCTCTGGATCTTTCTTATTCGCCATTGTAGAGTCACCCACAGCATAAATTGTAATCGCTGCTTGAGGTTCTTCAACCTGTTCTATTTGTTTTTGACAACCTGCCAACACAATTAGTAGTAATAATATTTTAAAATAGTTCATACCACTCTGGTTCATTACTTTTTGGATATTCACCTAAGATGTTCTTTTTCGTATATCTTTTTGCCTCCTTCTTATTTAACTGATGCGACCACGGCACTCTTTGTACTGGACGAAATCCCGCTCCCTCACATTCATATTCAGCATAAATGGCATTTTTTTCTGCTTCTGGCTTTGACCAATTATGCCAACCTTCCGGAAAAATATGCCCTTCCATGTCGCAATTCAAAAACACGGTTTGCGCATAAATACGCCACGGCCGTCCCAAAAACACCTCTGTCACACCCTTTTCTGCAGTCAACTTACAGTTTAAAAACACATAACCAAAACTCGCGCCTTTAGGAGTAGATGCCGCCGTGATGTAAGAATCCTTTTTACTATGAATAACACAATTCTCGAACAGTGCCGTAGCCCCTCCAAAAATAAAGTCGGTAGTACCATCAATATAACAGTCCTTATAATATTGCTTCCCAATCCCTGAGGCATACAAAGTATCCTGATTTCCTAAAATATTACAGTTTTGTATCATAACACGATCTGAAAACACCGATAAAGCAACAGCCTGCCCAACATCACCCGACGTATTTTGAATGGTCAAATTCCGAGCTTCAAAATCGTTAGCCTCCACTAACATGGTATAGGTAAAAAAGGTAGAATTTCTTCCAAGATTAATTTTATCAAAATAATCATCGTAGGTAATAATTGTATGCTCCTTACTTTCTCCAACCAATGACAAGTTAGTATTCCACTCATGTACCTTTACCTTTTCATAATACACCCCATTTTTTACAAAAATGGTTATGCGATCATACGGAAAGGACTTTGTATTATTAATAGCCTCTTGAATACTGGTATATTCCCCAGAACCATCCTTAGCGACCACCATATAACGTTCATTCATTGGTTTTTTATAAATGATTTCTGCTTCTTTCCCATACTTCTCCTTCCATTTTGGATAACGTTTCAACACCTCTTTAGGCTCATTGGTATACCATGCATAACCATTTCTTCGCTCGGCTCCGATTTCAGCCATTGAATACTTTTTGACTCCATCACGATCACAGAAAAAAGGCCTGTTATCATCCAATTCCATAAAGCGCGCCCAAATAGCTTCGGCATTAGGATCTTGCACCATTATTTTTTCAGTTAATTCTCCAGAATCGTCATAAAACCGCTTTTCTCGCAAACCTTCAATCTTCACCTTTTTAAACCAAACCACAGCCGCATCTACAGCCTTCACAACTTCAGGGGAAGGCTGTTCTAAAGCCATTAACAGCAACACAATATTAGCCGATTCCTTCCCACTTAACGAAGGCAATTCATAAGCCCTTGCCTTAGCAGGCGAATAAGTTGTCTCATCATGTTGGGCACACCATCCTGTTAAAACCCCATTTTGAACATATTGTGTTTTTAAAATACAGTCAACGCCTTTTTCAAAAGCGATATTTATTTTTATTAGAGTTGTTTCATCTGGTTCTATGGAATAATATCCTGACTTATTTTTTAATTCCAAAAGCAGCTTCATGATATTGGCCATGGAATCATCGTTGTATGTGATATGTGAATAATACCCCTTTTTAAGCGGATAAAATTGAGGCCAGCCTCCGTTATCATATTGGGCTGCCAACAAATAATCCACACCTTTTAGAAAAGCCTCTTTATATCTTTCATCGGGAACTTGGCGATACATTTTAGAAAGAAAACGCATTTCCTGAACCGTAGCGCCATTATCTGTCGTACAGCCTTCACCTTGAGTTTTCAACTCCTGCAACTCCTTTTTTTCATTTGAATTCAAAGGCAAATGCATTTGGATGTTTTTGGGCCAACCACCGATATCCCGTTGGTATAACAGAACATTTTCGGCTATTGCCTTGGCCTCTTCCGAAGCAAACCATTCTCCTTCTTCCTGATAAATTATGGCTCTCCAGGATTGGTCATGTACTTGGGCCAATACGCCTAAGTTCACCGTCAAACTTATGACTAGAAATAAAGTATAATGTATCTTGGTTAATTTCATTTTGATTCAAAACTGAAGACTAGTCTTCCTTTTAATTAATCTTTCAAACTGTCTAATGGAATCCTAGTAAATTCTACATCTTCCTTATTCGTGGTATAGGAAACATACAAATATCCATCATGCACCATCGACTTGGGATAATGATATCCCAATCGTTTATATTTTCCTTGGTAACGCAAGGGTTGAATACCTTCCCCTCCTGTTCTAAGCACAAATGACCTATCAAAAAACTTTCCATCTTCGCTTAAAGTAATTGCCAAAGGCATCCGCGTTTTTGAATGTACAGGATTATTTACCAAATACACTGTACCATCTGGCAAATTACCGGCACTTTGTTTGGAGCGCGAATCTGGCATTTCGGTTAACATTGGACTCGTCCATGTTTCACCAAGGTCATGACTTACAGATGCCATGGAAAAAAACGAACTGAACTGATCTCTAAAAACCATCACCAACGTCTGATCGTTTTGACTAAAACAACTTGGTTCGATTTCACGAGATACTTCATTTTTGGAGGAGCTATTTGAAAAATCGGCCCTAGTCCAACCTCTTATCCCCGAAGGATCATCCGTAAAAATGGGAGCAACATGTAATCCAGGTTGAAAATGAGCCGCATTAACAATCCGTCCATTCTCCAAACTTCGTGGGTCTTGTTCGAATACCCCTTGCATAGGAGAACCATCTTTCATTAATACTGGCTTTTTATCAGACCAATGCATGCCGTCCACACTCGTTTTATAATAGGCAAAGCCTCCTTCGGGTACTAATTTTGATGGCCAAACATTGAAATAGGCTACCAAAGTATCCCCATTTCTCCACCATCCCCCAGAGGTGCTATAGCCCTTGGGTTGTGTCTCCGCTAATACCATTGGCTTAGACCAAGAACGACCATCCTTACTTCTACTGTAAGCCACCCATGTATCTTCTGAATCTTCATCTTGCTTGGAGCTTTGCCATTGACAATACAAGTAGCCATTAAAAGCTGTCATAACAGCACCGTTACTAAAATGGTCGGTACTATCGGACGGTTTAAATACTGAAAAAGTTTCAATTCCATTAGGTGTCTTCAAACCCAAATCAGCCACTTGCAAAGAATCAAATAAATCCGATTTCACGGAAAAAGGAAGTTCGGTAGATGACTCTAACTTGCAGCCTTGAAACAACAAGCAACTACACCCTAAGAACAACGATAACATCAATATTGCCGTTGATTTATTCATTATTCGGTAAATCTAATCCAATCAATATCCACACTACCTGCATCGTTTATAACACCATCGCGCAATGCCAAAAAGCCTATTTTGCTTCCTATCCATTTCCCTTCTCTAGATTTAAAAGAAGTTCCTATCGATTTAAATTTCTTCCCATTTTCACTATAGAAGAATTCACAAATACCATTTTTTCCAACCTTCACCTGAAGATAGAAGGTATTATTTTTTAATGGTACTGAAGCGTTTTCCTTTTCAACTCCTTTTTTATCGGCATCCATACAAGTTACCTGAGACAACCTTAATTTACCTGATTGTTGCTCCACCTTAAGATAACTATAATCCAATCCCATGATCAAAAACCCAACTTGCTCACCATCAAAACGAGCATTGAAAGTCATTTTGGTGGTTGCCGTAAATTCTTCCGAAGGAAACTTTTGCAGCAATAAATTGGGAACATCCATTAAGTTCTGAGCTTCTCCTTTGGGCATGCAATACATGGTGTAATGTCCCATACTTGTTGGAAACCCCCAATACACTTTTGGGTTGGCATGCCACTGCCATTGCAATCCTAAAGATGGATCATTAAACTCATCAGAATCTGGAGGTGTTACTTTGGAATAAGTCGCTCCTACATTTGGTTTTTTATAAGAAGCCACAGGAACTCCAATACCATCACCATCCTTATCTTCGCCAATAACAGGCCATCCATCAACCCATTTCATAGGCTGCAAATGAACAATTCTACCATAAGTGCCTTTATCCTGAAAATGTATGAACCAATCTTCTCCTGTTTGCGTTTGCACCCAAGCTCCTTGATGAGGCCCATTAATGGAAGTCTTTCCTTGATCCATTACCTTGCGCTTTTCATAAGGCCCATAAATTTGCTTAGACCTCAGCACAGTTTGCCACCCAGTTGCCACTCCACCTGCAGGTGCAAAAATATAGTAATAGCCATTGTGTTTGTAAAATTTAGGTCCTTCTATTGTTGGTTCTTCCTCATGTCCGTCTATAATCATGACCTCATCATCATTGGCGATTGTGCCTTCGACGTTCATGGTACAAATTACCAGTAGACTTTTAATCCCTGCTCTACTTCCTGCAAATGCATAGGCTAAATAGACTTGGCCATCATCGTCCCAAAGAGGTGTTGGATCAATCAAACCTTTTCCGCCTTTTACCAAAATAGGCTCAGACCAGTTAGCTTTAGGATCTTTAGTCTTCACCATGTAAATACCATAATCCGGATCGGGATAGTAAATGTAAAATTCACCATCATGATATCGAATGCAGGGCGCCCAAACCCCATTTCCATGTTGTGGCTTATCAAACACCTCATAAGGTGGCTGTTTTGGCAATGCATAATTGATCAATTCCCAATTCACTAAATCCTTGGAATGTAAAATGGGTAAGCCAGGCAAACAATTAAACGATGAGGAGGTCATATAATAATCGTCACCCACCCTTACAACATCAGGGTCGGAATAATCGGCATGAAGGATTGGGTTTTTATAGGTTCCATCACCATTGTCCGCTACCCAAACCTGAGATAATGGTGTGGAATTTTGTGCAGAAAGACCCAAGTATAAGCAGGATAAAAATAAACTAATTGCTAGTTTCATAAATTTGAGGAAAGCTTTTTGATTATTGATTCAACTCCAAAGCAGCCATGATAAAAGGTCCGGTTCCCTTAGGATCATTAGCTCTAATTTTTTCTCCGATGTAGTATTCAAAAGTACCGTCACGATAAGGATTTCCTCCCAAACCTGCTACGGCACAACACTTATTAAGATTTACCATGCCATCGGTTTCCACACTCACAAAGGTGTCCAAAACACCCTGAAACCCTTTTTGAGCATAGGTTACATATGATTTTGGCAAATAGCCCTTGTTAACACCTTTAGCCAAGGCATAGGTGAACATGCAACTACCTGTAGCCTCCAAATAATTTCCTTCTCTTTCAGGCATGTCCAATACTTGATACCAAGTACCGCTCTTGTCTTGATATTTCACAATAGCCTCGGCGTATTGGTTTAGGTAGTTGATAATTCGCTCTCTTCCCGGGTGGGTTTCTGGCAAATAATCCAATACATCCACTAAAGCCATGCCATACCAGCCCATACCGCGGGACCAAAAGTTTTGGGACAGACCAGTTTCCTTGTCGGCCCACTTTTGCTCTTTGCTTTCATCCCAACCATGATAGTATAGTCCTGTTTTAGGATCTCTATTGTACTTTTCAATTAAATCAAATTGAAGCACGATTTTGTCAAAAGTTTTTGCTGCCTCGGCACCATCCATAAATGTTGTGGTATACTTGGCATGAAAAGGCTCTGCCATAAAAACTCCGTCCAACCACATTTGGTACGGATAGATCTTTTTATGCCAATAGCCTCCCTCTGAAGTCGTAGGCTGCCCCTCCAATTGCTTATGAAGGGTGTCCATGGCCATTTTAAATCTGGGTTCCTGCTTTTTATTGTACAAATAATACACGGCATCTCCAGATTTAATCATATCCAAATTATAATTACTAAGCTTATAGGTATCAATCGTTCCATCTTCAGCAATCATCCGGTTGGCATAATCGTAGATGTAATCAAACAAGCGTTCATCATGATTTTGCTCATAAACCCTAGACATGGCCTGCAACACCAATCCGTTGGTATAGCTCCATCTTGGCTTATCACGAAAATCAAGCGTAGTAGGATCTGGAAAACGCACAATTTCGGACAAGGCCATACGCTCAGACCATTTTAAATTCTTTGGAATTGTCATTTCTTTTTGAGGTTCTTCTGCAGTTACAACCTCCTTTTTATTTTCTTTACAGCTCATTGCCCCCATTAAAACGGCGAGAACAAGAACTGATTTTACATACTTTTTCATTTGTTATTTCTCATATTTTTTAATCACCAAATATTTCAATTCGGTTTCTCCGGCATTACTAATACCGTGCATGCTGTTTGACGGACAATACAAACTGGTATTGGCACCTACCACTACTTCCTTTCCATCTAAATGAAATCTGGCTGTCCCTTCCAGAACATAAAAGAATTCATCTTCGACATGTTTATGAGGCGCATGGGTTGATTTTCCTGGTGCCACCACACTCATTTTAATGGTCCTTCCGTCTAGGAAATCCTTATCTACAAACCAATATTGATAACCCACCTTGGTAGACACTGTTTGGTCTTTTGAAAAGGTATTAACACAATCCTCAATAGTGAATGATGCTTCTTGTGCACAAAGCATTTGGACTCCTACAAAAAGCCATCCAAAAAGAAACATTTGGGCACCTCTTTTCATTACAAGGTATTGTTATTTAATTCCGACAAAAGCCCATCTAAATAAGTCAAGAAACCTTCTTTTGTAGTAATGCCATCTTTTTCTTTTTCCCAAGCACCTAAGAAGTAAAAGGATACTGCTTCTGTTGTTGGTTTAAACACTACCAAATGATCATGAGGTCCTTCTACAACTTGTTCCACTGTTGACTTTTTATAAAATACAGCCATCCCCAAATTATCTGGCACTAAGCTTTGCTCTCCATAAGTAGCAATGTAGGCCCAATCTGAAGTATCGCTTTCCTTCTGGATCAAATCAATGCCATCAAATTTTACAATACCGGTACAAATTCCTGAAATCGCTTTTGAAGGCGTCATAGTATGTTTAGTCATTCTACTATCAGGCTGAATGCTCAATTGCGATTTTAAATCGATTTTATCATCCATGGTTTTCCATCCAAAATAATCTACATTCACCACAGACATGTTTGCCATATTCTCAACATTGGCAAACGTAGAATCCACCTCATTGAAGTGCAGCACTTCCGTACCATCATATCTCCCCAAAGAACCTATTCCCATAGATTTCCCGGCCTTTAAGATGTCCATTCCCCAAGACTGCAATTCATGGTACGAATCAAAGCCATCCTGCCCCACTTGAGACAAGACCATCTCATCGGTTACCTTTCCAAAAATGTCAATGGCATTTCTCCAATCCAGATACAGTCTGTAACCCACTTTACTACTTTCCCAACCTGGACCTTCATAACGGATATACCAAGAATGATCCGTATGTTGTTCAGGAACTTTTAAGGATGTTACATTTTTAAATGACGTTCCGCCACTATATTCCTTATGATCTCTAGGACCATCTATCCACTCCCCTCCTTCTGCAATGGAAATCTCTGCATAGGTTTTAGGAGTTTCAACTACCTCTTTTACCACTTCGGTTTCTTGAGTTGCTTCTGCTTCTTTTGGAGCTGATTTATCTTTACAGGACACCCCAAAGAACATCATCAAAAGGAGTATGGCGCTAATTCTTCTCATAATAATTTAGTTTTAATTGTTGGAAAATACGGTTTTTAAAAATTGATCCACACATTCCAAAACCTCATCAAACCAAGGCTGAAACAACCAAAAGGTATGCGGTGCATTGTGTATGGATTTCACTTCATAATATATATTATTTTGCTTTAAAACAGCAACAAACTCTTCTCTTCCTGCTTGAAATCTGTCAAAGTCACTTTTGATAAATAGTGAAGGCGTTGTGTTTCTACTTACGTGTGAAAGTGCCGAAGCCTGATGCCAAATTTCGGGACGCTCTTGGTAAGTGCCTCCCAACCATTCCGAAGCTAAAGTACCTTCCTCAGATATAGGATGATGAAACGCCAAAATTCCATCAATATTAATCAGCGCTTCAACATTGGAAGAGATTTCCGGCAGATAATCTACATCATCAAATTCAGAATTTCCATTAGTAGCTGCAATTAGCGAGGCCATTTGAGCTCCTGAAGAGCAACCCAAAACAGCCATTTTGGACGCATCCACTCCAAAGTCCTCTGCATTTTTCCTTACATATTTCACAGCCGACTTGACATCTTTGATGCCTTCCGGGAATTGCGCTTCTAGCGACAATCGATATTCAACGGTAAAGGAAACCCACCCTTTTTCTGCCAATTGTTGCGCCAATGGTTGCAACATAGTTCTATTACCAGATTTCCATCCACCACCATGGACTAAAATAATTGCCGGCTTAATTGTTTTTTGTGACTTTGAAAACGCATCCAAATGTAGCGCCCGCCCTTCAATAATCTTATAAACAATATCTCTTTGCTCGTTAACTTTAGATCTCTCTTTCAAGGTCACTAATTCAACAGCTGGATATTTTTTTTGAGCCTTTAAAAAGGCACTTTGAGAGGTGTAACTAGTATCTAAAGGTACCGTATACTGCGCCATGGCATTCCCCATTGAAAACAACACAAATACAATTTTAAACACTATTTTCATGACTACTTTCAGGTTACTTCTTGCAAACAACAGGAGCTTGATAATTCTATATCAAGCTCCTATCCAACTAATTCAAATATGCAAACACTCTAATTGCATCTAATTTAACCTCTAACAAACAATGCAATTACAATACTATTGACAGGCTGGATTTTAGGGACAACCGATACTAAATGACCATTGAAATCTTTTATTTCTAAATGATTTAAATATCCCATAGAAACTCCTTCCGTATTTTTTTAACACTACTTCTTTTCGCTCATCTTAAGGCATTTAGTTCTTGATAAGCTCCCCATTGATGTGCGTATTGATAAACTTTATATTTTCCACATTTTCTAAAGAATAAACCGAATCCACTTGCTCTATAACGACATCTTTCAATGTAACATTTTGCACTGGAGACTCTGGAAACCCTTTGGCCAAAATGCCAAATTTCCCGCCATTCTTAACCGTCATATTTTCTAAGTAAATATTTTTTACCGTTGGTATAAATTCCCCTGTTTGATTGGCATAGGTTGCATAAAACAGATTCACTCTTAAAACGGCTTCTTTAACTTGACCAACTTCTACATTTCTAACATAGACACCATCTACCACACCACCTCTTCTGGAATTGGTTTTAATGCGAATAGCACGATCCAAATGTGGACTATCCATGCTACAGTTTTCCACATATACATTGGAAACTCCTGCCGACATTTCGCTACCAATTACGACACCTCCATGTCCGTCAATCATTTTACAGTTTTGCACCACAATATTTTCACTTTTAATGGCAACCCTACGTCCTTCAGCATCTCTTCCTGCCTTAATAGCAATGCAGTCATCCCCGGTATTGAATACACAGTTTTTGATGATGACATTTTTAGAATATTCAGGATCGCAACCATCATTGTTAGGCCCGTGACTTTCCACCGTTACTCCATCTACAATGACGTCATTAGACTTTATCGGGTGAATCACCCAAAAAGGCGCATTGACAATTTTCACTCCCTGAATAAGCACATTGCTACACTCAAAAGGCTCTAAAAACGTTGGACGCAAATAGTGCCCTTCACCAAAAACACGTTCGGCAACAGGAACTCCCGTTTCTCCCATTTCCATCAATCTAGGTAAATTCAAACTATCACGCTGGGAAGCCATCCCTTCTTTCCAACCATACTCCTCCTTTTTACACCATGGCCACCAATTGTCGTTGGAAGCCTGTCCATTTAGAGTTCCTTCACCTGTAATGGCAATATTCTTTTTTTGATAAGCATAAATTAAAGGGGAATAATTCATCAATTCAATCCCTTCGTAAGAAGTATGCACCAACGGATAATCTTTAGGATTCGTGCTGAACAAAATTTCGGCACCAGCTTCCAAGTGCAGATTGACATTATCCTCCAAATGAATAGGCCCCGTCAAATATTGTCCTGAAGGCACTACAACTTTCCCTCCGCCCTTTTGAGAACATTCCATAATAGCTTTCCTAAAAGCCTCCGTATTATCTGCAGTTCCATCTGCCACAGCCCCATACTCCAAAATATTAAATGTAGCCTCCGGAAAACTAGGCGCTTTTACCTCGGCAACAATCTTTTGCATTGCAGTCCATGGACTACCTTCCGGGGTGCTACTTACAGTTTGTTGCTTTTTTTCACCACATGAAAAAAAGCACACTATCATCACAAACACAAACATTACGAGATTACTAAAACTAAGCTTAGATAGATGTGCTTTTAATATATTGTTCATTTCAGATTTCTTAAATTTCTATTCACAAATGCAATCGATTACCCAAACCTAATTAAAATGTCATGAGCAACCAAATTTTTTTCAAAAAAATATTATATTAGTAGCAAATAATAGATCCATTTTTTTTTAATTATCTATTTTTAGGCTAATTTTTTTATAAATTGTAAAAATTCACATCAAATTATCCAATTTCAAAACCCTTAGGTAATCGATAACATTACAATACGCACAAGTCCAATGCTTTTGCTTATGTTTGCACAATCATTATGTAACGTTACTTTTAATGAACAAAAAAACAACTATCTACGACATTGCCAAAAAGCTGGACATTACAGCTGCTACGGTATCCAGAGCCCTTAACAACAACCCAAAGATTAGCAAAGCCACACGGGAGCTGGTACTAAAAACTGCGCAAAAAATGAACTACGAGCCCAATAAATTGGCCGTAGCCCTTAAAAGCGGTAAAAGCAATAACGTAGGGGTAATTGTTCCTAGAATTGACCGCAATTTCTTCTCCACCGTTATTCGTGGTATTGAGGAGGAATTACACCCACATGGCTACCATGTCATCATTTGTCAAACCCACAATGATCAAGACCTGGAAGCCAAAAATTTGGAAGCCCTATTAAACGCTCAAGTGGATGGTATTATGATTTCTGCATCCAATGTTGCCCTTGACGAAAATCATATCATTCATAAAATCATTCAAAAGAATGTGCCGTTGATTTTCTTTGACCGCAAGAAGAACATTCCGGGAGTAAGCTCGGTAACCATCAATGACTACGAAGCGGCTTACAATGCGACCAAGCACCTTATAGACCAAGGCTGTCAACATATTGCTCACATAGGCGGTGACCTGAGCATTGAGATATATGACGAACGTTTTTCAGGATACAAGCAGGCATTGCTCGATAATGGTTTTGAATATGATGAAAACTATGTGGAATTGGTACGAAGTAAAGTTGAGGAAGGTAAAAAGGCTGCCAAAAAGTTAATGAAGCTCAATCCTCAGCCAGATGGCATTTTCTCATCAAGTGACCCCGTTATTTTGGGAGCAATCCAAGAAATGACATCACAAGGGATAAAAATCCCTGAAGATTGTGCCGTAATAGGCTTTAGTAATGAACCTTTTACAAAATTCATGGAACTTCCTATTACTTCTGTTGACCAATCGCCATTGGAAATGGGAAAAATAACTGCCCAAGTATTTTTGGAGCAAGTGAACAACACCAATAATGTAAAAGTTGAAAAGAAGGTCGTACTAAGCCCAGAATTAATGATTAGGAAATCCTCATTAAAAAAAGGCTAGACTAATTATAACCTCCACTGAATTCTGAAAACACAAACAGAAAAAAGGAACTACTTATTTCTTGTGTCACAACCACCTTTACTTCTAATTAAATTTGCTGAGTGATAAAAAAATGTCAACTATACATTTTAGTTTCCATGAAAAAAAGTTTCACACTCCTCAATCATACCCCCCTTTCAGGTTTCAATTACTAGCTAAGAGCCCAAATAAAAAATATAATTTCCACTTTCCTCCTATTTTCAACAAACCGTTGTTATTAATAACAGACATTGCTCTCTGTTGAATTTACAATCGATTACTCCTCCAATCCCTGTCAAAATTACCCTAACCAATCCCAACCAAAAACCGATTAGGTACTTATAAAATATCACTTATACAGATAAAATAGTTCTAATTCATATTTAACCCCAAAAACCACTTCTTAAAACACACTTCATATATAGATTACCACATCGATATTTCGAGGCTCTTTAATTCATAATCTTTAAAAAAAATTAACAAAAAATTGTATTTTTCAAAATATATGATAACTTTGGGTAATCGATTACATATGATATTAATATTCTAAACTAACTCATTTTATGCACAACAATTTAATTGATGCTTTGTTTTTACACTCTCTTAGGAGAAAAACAAAGGGACTTTATCCATTAAAGTTTCACTCGATAATCCTATTGTTCACCTTTGTTTTTAGTGCGGCAGCTTTGAACGCTCAAAGTATAACCGTTAAAGGAACTGTGACAGATGGTGAACTGGGAGGTCCCTTAGTTGGCGCCAATATTCTGGTTAAAGGCAAAGCGAACGGAACAACAACCGATTTTGACGGAAATTACACGCTACAAATTGAAGACAGTAATGCTGTTTTGGTGTTTTCTTATACCGGGTTTACCACCCAAGAAATACCAGTGGCAGGACAAACCACTATTAATGTTACCCTCGAACCAAACTTGGAATCACTTGATGAAGTTGTTATTATTGGATACGGTACATCTAAAAAATCTGATTTAACTGGGTCCGTAGTGGCCATTGATGGAGATGACTTAGCTGCGCAACCAATAGCTAGTGTAGCAGAAACCCTAACTGGTAGACTTGCCGGGGTTCAGGTAGTTTCCACTGAAGGTTCACCCGACTCTGAAATAAACATTAGGGTACGTGGTGCCGGTTCTATTACAGGAGACAGCTCCCCGCTACTTATCGTAGACGGCTTCCCTGCTCCAAGCTTGAACGACATTTCTCCTTCTAACATTGAAAGCATTACTGTTTTAAAAGATGCTTCCTCAACCGCCATATACGGTTCTAGAGGTGCTAATGGAGTAGTAATCATCACCACAAAAAGTGGACAACCAGGTAAAATTTCCGTAAATTACAATATGTTTTATGGCTTTAAGGAAATAGCCAAAACGATTGACGTATTAAGCCCTGAAGATTATGTGAAATGGCAATACGAGTATGCCCTTTTGGATGAGCAACCTGAAACGTATGAAGAATATTTTGGTTCCTATGATGATTACGACCAATATATAGGTATGGAAGGCAATGATTGGCAAAGACAAATTTATGGACGAAAAGGTGAGGTACAAAGTCGTGATCTAGCCATTAGAGGAGGAAGTGACAAAATCAACTATAACTTCAACTACGCCTTGTTTGATGAAAAAGCCATTATGGTTGGTTCTGATTTTAAAAGAAATAACGTATCCCTTGCTTTAAAAAGCAAGCCAAACGACAAAGTTGATTTATCCTTTACCGTTCGTTATGCCGACACTGAAGTAAATGGTGGTGGTGCCAATGAGCAAAATGAAGTCTCTTCGGCAGATGCCCGTCTAAGACATAGTGTTGGGTATTCTCCAATTCCATTACCTGGAATTACAACCACCAATACAGATGAAGCCTTGTCTAATTATTTGGTGAATCCTTTTGTTGCTGTAGACGATAACCAACAAAGAAAACTAAACGAAAACCTTAATATGGTAGGTAGCTTTAGCTGGGATATACTAGAGCAACTTAATTACAGAACAGAAGTAGGTTTTAACAAAAGATATGATTTAGATTACCGTTTCTACGGAAGATCTACCTATTACTCTAGAAACAGACCCGAAGTTGAAAATCAAGAAATGCCGGCCTTAAGGATGCGCGACCGCAAAAGAGAAACCTTTAGAAATGCCAACACCCTTAACTACGACTTTATTTTTGCCGATAACGAAAATCACAACCTAAAGTTAATGCTAGGGGAAGAAATGATTGTTTACAAAAACCACTTGGTAGAAACAGAAATTCACGGTTTCCCAAAAGATTTTGATTTTCAAACCTCTCTTAATTTAACAACGCAAGGAGATCCTTTTTCGGTAGATAATTTTTACAGCCCAGAAGATAAATTACTCTCCTTCTTTGGACGTGTGAACTACGACTTCAAAAATCGTTATTTATTAACAGCTACCTATCGTATGGATGGATCCAGTAAATTCCTAGGAGACAACCGTTGGGGCTACTTCCCTTCTGCGGCATTGGGTTGGAAAATTTCTGAAGAAGCCTTTTTAAGCGATTCTTCTTGGGTAGACTTATTAAAATTAAGATTAAGTTATGGTCAAGTTGGAAACAACAGTATTCCTACAGCACAAACTTCTAGAGTCTTCTTATCTTCCAACACATCGTATTTAAATGATATAAATTCGTATTGGGCAGCTTCTAACATTATGCCTAACCCGGGTTTAAAATGGGAAACCACAATATCTCAAAACTTTGGTCTTGATTTCGGGTTTTTCAAAGGCGCTTTAAGCGGGTCTTTTGAATTATACAAAAACATTACGGAAGATCTATTAATAAGGTTCCCAACGCCAGGTACTGGTTATGATGCCCAATATAGAAATATGGGAGAGGTACAAAATACTGGTTTCGAAGCCTCCCTAAATATTGCTGCTATTCAAAAGGAAAACTATGGATTGAACCTTTCCTTAAACATGTCCATGAACAAAAACAAAATCAACTCATTGGGAATCACGGATAACTTTGGCACCAACACCAACTGGGCTTCATCTCAAATAGGTAACGACTATGCCGTTTATGTAGGTGAATCTATTGGAACCATGATTGGCTATCAAAACGATGGAAGATATGAAGTATCCGATTTTAGTTATGATGAAACTACGGGAGAATACACCTTATTGGATGGGGTTGTTAATAGTGCAGAGGCATTAGGAGGAGAAGTTCAACCAGGATCTATGAAATTAAAAGACACCAATGGTGATGGCATAGTTAATCAAGATGATATAGGCATTATAGGAGATGTCAATCCAGACTTAACGGGAGGTTTTGTACTAAATGCCTATGCCTATGGTTTCGACTTAACGGCGGCATTCAACTATAGCATAGGGAACGACGTTTATAACGCTAACAAAATTGAGTTTACAACTTCCAATGAAAATGGGCAGTATAGAAATTTAAGCTCCGAAATGGCTGATGGTACAAGATGGACCAATCTAGACCCTGCTTCAGGACAATTGGTAACCGATCCAGATGCATTAGCGGCACTTAATGCCAACACAACCTTGTGGTCCCCATACATGCCAAGATATATGTTTACGGATTGGGCAGTAGAAGACGGTTCTTTTTTACGATTAAATACCTTAACTTTAGGCTATACCATACCAAATGATTTATTGGAAGCGACCGGAATCACCAAATTAAGGTTTTATGCTACAGCTAACAATGTATTTCTTCTTACCAATTACTCAGGACTTGATCCAGAGGTTTCAACTAGAAGAAGAACACCTCTAACACCTGGAGTGGATTATTCTCCATACCCAAGAAGTAGACAACTAGTATTTGGTTTTAACCTAAACTTTTAATTAAAATGATTATTAAGATGAAACAGATATATATATTAACCGGAATTTTGCTCATGGGCTTATGTTTTGGTTGCGATGAATTTGATGAAGACTTCCTAGAAGCTCCAGCTCAGTCCACTTTGGAAGAATCTATAATTTTTTCAACTTACGGATTAGCAAGAGGAGCCGTGGACGGTATTTTGGAGCCTATGGGGCAAACCAACTCCTACAGAGGTAGATTTATTCCCTTTTATGGATTTAATACAGACACCGAGTATCATTACAGTTCCAATCAAAGCGGAAGCTCACAGGCTCCCTTGATGATCTATGATGCGTCTTCGACAAATACCCAAATGAATACAGACAACAATGCCTGGGTGATGATGTATAGAGGAATTGAACGTGCCAATATTTGTATTAACGGTTTAAGAGAATTTGGTGATCCTGTTCCCGGTAGTGACATGGGCCAATTGTTAGGCGAAGCAATAACATTAAGAGCTATCTATTATGCCGACCTAATGAAAGCTTGGGGAGATGTCCCTTATCGCTTTGAACCAATTACTTCAGAAACACAATATTTGCCTAAAACAAGTCGTGATGTGATTTACAAAAAACTTTTGGAAGATCTAGCCGAGGCCAGCACATTAGTGGCATGGCCTAACGAAACAGCCAACACAACTTCTGTAGAACGCGTTAACAAAGCATTCGTAAAATCTTTCAGAGCACGTTTGGCTATGATCGCTAGTGGGTACCAACAATACCCTGATGGTGTTAGAAGAAGTAATGATCCTGATTTATCAGTTCAAAACATGTACACCTTGGCGCTTCAAGAAGCTACCGATGTCATTCAAAGTGGTACAACACAATTAGCGCCTTCTTTTGAAGGGTTTTGGAGAAGTTATAATCAAGAAAATATAGCAGCGGGAGGTGAATCTTTATGGGAAATTCCTTTTAGTGCTGGTAGAGGTCGTGTGCTTTTTTCTTTTGGAGTACGTCATAGAGGAGTTGATCAGCATACGGGTCAAGCTAGAGGAGGCGCTGCCGGCCCATTGGCAACCGTTTTTTATGATTACGACGAAGATGATACACGCCGAGATGTAACCTGTGTTCCTTACGAATATGCCTCACCTAATGAGCAAGCGTTTTCGCAACAAGAGTTAACAAGTATGGATTCCTGGTATTTTGGAAAGTATCGTTATGAATGGATGGACAGATATGTGACTTCCACAAATGATGATGGTCTTAATAAAATATACATGCGCTTTGCAGAAGTTTTATTAATTGCCGCCGAAGCTGCCAATGAGCTTAATGGTCCTGGCGCTGCTGCACCGTATTTAAAAGAAATTAGAATGCGTGCATTTCCATCTGAGCTTCACGCTGAAAAAGTGGACAGTTACGTTGATAATTTAGGAAGCCAAGAAGCGATGTTTAATGCGATTGTGAAAGAACATCAATATGAATTTACTGGTGAAATGGAACGCAAACAAGCCTTAATTCGTTGGAACCTTCTAGGGGAACAATTGGAAGAGGCTAAAGCAAAAATGACCAACTTAGTAAATCGTACGGGAGAGTATGCCGATGTTCCTACAACCTTATATTATAAATATGAAGAGGATGGAGAAACTTTAGAGGTTTATGGTCTTAATAGAAATGAAACGGACAATCCAGGTCCTGAATATTCTTCTAAAGACTGGACCTTGATTGAAGATAATTTCATCGAATTTATTTATAAACCAGGCGTAGACCCTGATACTAGACAGTTTTGGCCTATTTGGCAAATTTTTATCGATGGTAGCAATGGTCAATTAGTAAACGATTATGGATACTAAAAAGCAACTAACAAGAAACAATACACTATGAAAACAACACATATATTAAAATCATTCTTCGTGCTCATGGTAATACTGGCTTCGGTAGCTAGTTGTACCAAGCAAGAACCATTGATTGAAGAATTACAAATTGACAGAGAATTCATGCCTACCGAATTGGAGGCTTTCATCAGAAACCAAGTAAATATTGAACTTAATTGGGATACCGATGAAAATGTTGACACATATCAAGTTGAAGTTAGTAAAAATGAAAACTTTAGCCCAATTGTAGAAACAGTAACCGTGAATTCTGAGGAACTCCCTGTTTTGATTCCACTAGAAGCAGAAACACTTTATTACATTCGTGTAAAAGCAATCAGTAATAGAGGATTAGCCGACTCTAACTATGCTACCATTACTGCTCTAACAGAAACCGAACAGCTATTCCTTCCTGAGGAACCGGGAGATATTTTAGCAACCGAAGCCACATTACGCTGGTTCGCGAATAGCGAGGTAACCCATATAGCACTTCAGCCAGGTGATATCGTTCATGACATCACGCCTGAAGAAATGGCAACTGGAATTGCCGTAGTCACAGGTCTTACAGGTGAAACGGAGTATACTGCACAGATATTTAATAATACTACTGTGCGCGGTAACACCACTTTCACCACAGGGATCGATATCGGCGATGGCCAATTGGTAACGACAGATGATGATTTACTGCAAATGATCGCAGATGCCGAGCCTGGAGCAACCTTAGTATTGGATGCTGGAGACTATACAGCTCAGTCAGGTTCTGTTACTTTAGACAAATCTATTACCATTACAGGACTTTATAGCTTCGACAAACCTTTATTAATGTTGAGCTTTTCTATAGTTGGTGGTGCTACCGATGTTAATCTAATCGACTTAGACCTTACAGGTGACGCTGCCAATGAACAAATAGATGTGGTAAGATACACCGGAGCTGGTAGTTTTGACAACTTAACCATTAGCGGTTGTAATATTCATGACTATGACAGATCCTTTGTTGCTGGAAACGAAACAGGTGCTATTTTGAATTCACTTACAGTTGAAAACTGTATTGTAACTAATGTTATGACTAGTGGAGGTGACTTCATAGATTTTAGAAACTCTGATGTGTTAAACATCAATGTTAACACCAGCACCTTCAACAATTGTGCTCCAGGTAGAGATTTCTTTAGAGTGGATGCCGCTGGAGATTCTAATGGCACAGGATTAACCTGTAACATCAACTTATCTAATTGTACCTTATATGCTTGCTCCAATTCTTCTAGCAGAAGAATCTTTTATGTAAGATTTGCTGACAACGATATTACTTCTACCAATAATCTAATAACAGACACCGAGGTAGAAGGATATTCAGATAATAGTGCTACAGATGAGAGTATTACCTTTGCAGACAACAACTATTTCAATGCACCAACATTATATGATTCGTCTGTTGCGAGATATGATGACTCTACTACGTATACCACTGTAGATCCAGGATTTGCAGATCCTGTTAACGGAGATTTCTCTGTGAGTACCCAATCTATTATTGATTATAATATTGGGGACCCTCGCTGGCATCAATAAAACAGTAAATTATCTTAAATTAGTAATAAAGAGAGGGGTGAATATACAATCACTCCTCTTTTTTTTTAATTTCATAACCCATGAGTCTTTTAAAACATTCTTTCGTTTACATAATATTTTTAAGCTTTTACGGTATTTCTGTATCACAAAATTTGGCATTTCCTACAGCCGAAGGTTTTGGTAAATATGCCTCAGGAGGTAGAGGGGGATTGGTTTACGTAGTAACCAACCTCAATGATGACGGAGAGGGAAGTCTTAGGAAAGGCATCTTAAAAGATGGGCCACGTATCATTGTTTTTGCAGTGTCTGGAACTATTGAATTAAAAAGAAAGTTAGATATAAACAAAGGGAGCTTAAGCATTTTGGGCCAAACCGCTCCAGGCGATGGGATCACTATTAAAGGATACCCTGTTACCATTAAGGCTGATAACGTCATTGTAAGGTATCTTAGGTTTAGAATGGGTGATATTCATGAAATTGAAGGGGATGCCCTAGGCTGCAGAGATACTGATAACGTAATCATAGACCACTGTTCGATTAGCTGGGGAACCGACGAAAACGCATCCTTTTATAACAATACTAATTTCACCTTTCAATGGAGTATTGTTTCAGAAGCTCTTAATCGCTCTGTACACCACAAAGGCGCTCATGGATATGGCGGCATTTGGGGCGGTGTCAAGGCGTCTTTTCATCATAACCTATTAGCTCATAACAATAGTAGAAACCCTAGGTTTAGCGGCTCTAAAACCACTAAAAACTCGGAGAATGAATTTGTGGATTTTAGAAATAATGTCATTTACAATTGGGGCGAAAACAGTATCTATGGTGGCGAAAAAGGACAGTACAATATCGTTAACAATTATTTTAAATCTGGCCCAGCTACGACCTCCTCAAAACTAGACCGAATCGTTAGCCCTTCCTTACCCTATGGTCAATTCTATGTCCATGGAAATTATGTGTACGGCTATGACACAATCTCACAAAACAACTGGAACGGTGGAGTGCAATGCGAAAACCCTATTCAAGCAAAATTAGAAGAACCTGTTAGCATAGTAAACAATGTAACCACTAATACAGCACAAAAAGCTATGGAATTAGTCTTAAAGCAAGCCGGAGCGAGTTTGCATAAAGATGCTGTAGACCTTAGGATTATTGAGAATGTAATTAACGGAAATGCCTCCTACGACAATGGAATTATTGATTCACAAAACAACGTGGGCGCTTGGCCTAGTTTCCCTTACCAAAAAGGTCCAAAAGACAGCGATGGTGATGGTATTCCAGATGATTGGGAACTTCAAAATGGCTTAAACTACAGCTTAAAAGACTCGCATTTAAGCTCTTTAGACTCTAAATATTCCAATATAGAGGTATACACCAATAGTCTTATTGACAAACACTAAGGAGGACACTCCTAGTCTTGATATTCAAAAGCACCTATATCTGGAGCTGCTCCTAAAAATGGTAAGCCAACATCAACGCCTTGATCAATTAAGTCACTACCTGATGATAGTTTTAAGAAATCAATATCTGGCAAACTGCCATCTGAATTTCTTGGAGATGCCAAAAGATCTATATCCAAACTCACAAAATCCGAAGCATCTGTAGTCAATCCAGATTGCCATCCATTATTGGAAATATCCGTTTGTGTAGCAGAATATGAATCAGAATTAATCCCTTCAAATGACAATGAATTTTTTATTAATAAGAAGTTAGCAATGTTGGTACTACTAAAATTGATATTACGTCCATTGTTGTAAGCCGAACAGTTATACAATTCTATATCTCCCCTATTACTATTATGATCAAAACCATCATAAATATTTCCAGCAGCAATACAGTTTTTATAAACGCCATGATGCTTTAAGGTTTTGTCATCGCTACCTCCTGTTTTAAAACCGTTACCATCGCCAACTCCAGCACTACCATCCATTAAGTAACCATTTTTAAAGGCCCAACAATTTTCATAATAGGTGGTAATATTATCATTATCCCGCAAATAACCGTCCCAACCATCATCCAAATTCTGCCAAGCTCTACATCCTATGAATTTATTGCCTGTTCCAGCTGTTAGCTTACATGCAAAACCATCGGCATTTTCAAGTGTAGAATCAGCATTGTAAAAGGAATCGCAATTTAGTATGGTGTTATTACTTCCGCCTCCTGAAATTTGTAACCCCGAGTCGGCATTCTCACTGAAGGTACAGAACTCTATCAAGTTATTATCCCCTGAAATATACATGCCATTGTCCCCTGCTCCAAAAACATCTATCCCTTTAATATCCCAAAAATCACCAGAAAGTTGTATCCCCCTGTTACTTGAGTTTTCAGACATTGCAGAGAAATTAAATTGTGGACGTGTAGCATCTTCAGGATCCCCCATGAAAACAATGGTATTCCCTGAGCTTCCATCTGCCGACATATTAATAGTAGATGCAAATTCATACTCACCTCCCTTAATGTAAATAATATCTCCTGCAGAAGCAGTTAAAATAGCTTCGATAATCTCCTGACTGGTTTCAACCATAATCACTGGACCAGCGCCTACTCCTGATATGCTAAATGAACGTTCTCCAAAAACACCTGAACCATCTTGAGCAGTTGCCTTAACAGTAACAGATCCATTAGACACAGCCGACAATAAACCATTATTGGAAATCGTAGCTATTGAAGGATCTGAAACAGACCAAGCCACCGAGGTTTCTGTAGCATTTGAAGGCACAATTTGTACAGATAATTGACTACTTAATCCATCTGTTATCGTTTCGCCAAGAATAGTTATTGAAGTAACTTGAATCTCCTCATCATCCGAGGAATCACTACTACACCCAACGGCAATCAAAACTAAAGACAATACAAGTAATTGAAAACTAAACTTCCTCATATCAGGTAAATAATTAAATTAATATTATAGAGACACCCCTCTTTTCCAGGGTATAAAATCGTTTTGATTGAGCAACTGCGCTTTGGTTTTCACCTCTCCACTGGCTACTGCTACAATGTATTCCAGCATCTCATCGGCCATTTCGGCAATGGACTTTTCTCCACGTATTACAGCACCTGTATCCACATCAATAATGTCCGGCATTTTGGTTGCCAATTCTGTGTTGGAAGACACTTTTACAATTGGCGCGATAGGATTTCCTGTGGGTGTTCCCAAACCTGTGGTAAACAATACCAAATTAGCCCCAGAACCGACCAAAGCAGTCGTACTCTCTACATCATTTCCTGGTGTACACAACAAATTCAATCCTGCTTTATGAATGTATTCACCATAATCCAGAACATCCACAATAGGTGAAGTTCCTCCTTTTTTAGCCGCCCCAGCCGATTTCATCGCATCGGTAATCAAGCCGTCCTTAATGTTCCCCGGTGAAGGGTTCATATCAAATCCTGAGCCTGCATCTACCACCGACTTTTCAAAAGCTTGCATCAACTCCAGAAACTTATTCGCTGATTCTTCTTCAACACATCTATTTACCAATTCCTGCTCTACCCCACATAATTCCGGGAATTCGGCAAGAATAGCAGTACCTCCCAAAGCCACCAACATATCAGAGGTATATCCTAGTGTTGGGTTGGCAGAAATACCTGAAAACCCATCGGAGCCACCACATTCCAAACCAACTTTCAATTTAGAAAGCGGTGCTGGTTGTCTTTTAATGTTATTAGCTTCTTTTATGCCCGCAAAAGATTCTTTGATAATTGTGGATAACATGTCATCTACCGTACCCATTTGCTGTTGTTCAAATATTTGAACCGGCTTTTTATTATTCGGATTGATGGCTTCCAACGCATCCTTAAATATCTGAATCTGGAGATTTTGACAGCCCAAACTCAACACCGTAGCACCGGCAACATTAGGATTGTTCACATAGCCTGCCAACAGTCTCGCCAAACTTTCAGAATCCTGACGAATACCTCCACAACCACCGGCATGGGTGATAAATTTCACTTCAATATTGTCAAATACGCGGTTGGAAGTCGCATTTTTTAGTTGACTTTCCTCCCCTTCTTCTCCATTCACTAAAGCCCTTAATAGCAACTGCTGTTGACTTACTTGCTGTTGTAAAAGTTCCTTTTCAAAAACCTCCTTAAGCTTTTCGATATTTCTGTTTTCACAGAATACCAAAGGGAAAAACAACCATACGTTTTCGGTTCCTACTTGCCCATCTTCCCTGTGGTAGCCCATAAATGTTCTGTCTTTCCACTTATCAACTTCAGGAACCGACCAACCAATATCACCCGTTTTCTTATATACTTTTTCACTTTGGTGCGTTACATTTTCAGTGGTAAGCACTTCGCCCAACGCTATAGGCTGATTGCTTTTTCCAACCAATACACCATACATAATGATACGGTCATTCGTATCAAAATTGGAAAGCGCTATTTTATGCTTTGCCTTTACATTAGAAATCACTTTGATAGTGTTTCCCTCAAAGGTCACCTCCTCACCTGCATTCAAATCTATCAATGCTACGGCCACATTATCCGACGGATGAACCTTAATTAATTTCTCTTGCATAATGCTTAAATTTTGTCTTTAAACTCTTTAAGTCCCTGTTCAATACCTTTAGTCTCTATTTCCTGTAAAGCTAACGTAATGGCCGCCGTCAGGCCTTCTACCTTATTTAAATCTTCTCCCCAAAACGCAACATTCCCCAAGGTTTCCTTGCCTACCTCATCAAGATTTGGCAACGCCCATATGCGGTTGAACTCTGCTACCACGTCCTCACTATCATTCACAGGCAATGTCATTTCTTTCCATTGTCCTTTGTAAAATTGAATCAAACAGGCCATAGCATAAGTTAAATGCTTTGGCAACGTTTGCTTTTCCGTCACATATTCTAAAAGGCTTGGCAATACGCGCACTTTAAATTTCGATACCGAATTCAAAGCGATACTGGACAACAAATGCTTGATAAACGGATTTCTAAACCTATCGAACACTTCATCGGCAAAAGTCTCCAATTCTGCTTTGTCCATATCCAAGGTTGGAATGATCTCTTCAAACACCGCTGCATTCAAAAATGATCCCGTAAAGGCATCGTCTACCGACTGTTTTACAGTCTCGTTTCCATAGAGAATAGACAACGGCACCAAAGCGGTATGCGCCCCATTCAGGATGCGTACTTTTCGTGTTCTGTACGGTTGCATGTTGTCTACAATCTTCACATCCAAACCTGTCTTTTCAAATGGCAATTTCTTCTTCAGCTCTTCCCCTCCTTCAATAACCCAAAGGAAAAAGGTTTCTGCCGTTACAATCAAATTATCTTTATAATCCAATAGGGCATTATAACTCTCGATTTCATCTTTTGGATACCCAGGGACAATTCTATCTACCAAGGTATTATGGAAACTATTATGCTCTTCAATCCACTGCTTAAAGGCATCTCCCAATTCCCATTCCTCAACATATCTTAAAATAATCTCTTTAAGCGTATCCGAATTATAATTGATCAACTCACATGGAATAATCGTCAATCCTTTTCCAGCATCGCCATTGAAATGTTGGAATCTGTGGTATAATAAAGCCGTCAGTTTTCCTGGGAAAGACTTTTGCGGTTGCATCTCTAAAGTATCATTGGCATCATACGCGATACCGGCTTCGGTAGTATTGGAAATAACAAATTCCAAACTGTCTTCCTTGGCCAAGGCCAAATACTGATCAAAATCGGTATAAGGATTAATGCCTTTTACAATAGAGGTTACCAATTCCCTATCGCGAATTTCCTCTCCTTTCTTAACCCCATTCATAAACAAGTTGTACAGGCCATCTTGATCATTAAGCATATTCACCATCCCGTGTTCAATAGGCTGCACCACGGCAACACCTCCATTGAAACCTGAGTTTTTGTTCAGCTCCTGAATGGCATAATCCACAAAAGCCCTCAAAAAGTTTCCTTCTCCAAATTGCACCACCTTGATTGGCAGTTGCTCGTTTATGCCTAGGTTTTCTCTATTTAATGTTTTCATTCTATGAAATTCTTCGTTCGTAATTCTAATAATTAAAGGTCAAATAAACTTGGTAACCACAATGATAATTGTGGGAAATAGGTTACCAAGAACAAGGCCAATATCATTGCCAAAAACAAAGGCACTAAAGGCTTGATTACTTTTTCGATTGTAGTTTTAGCAACACCAACCCCCACAAACAGCACCGATCCTACTGGAGGCGTACAAAGCCCCACACAAAGGTTCAATACCATGATAATTCCAAAATGCACAGGATCCATTCCCAACTTGATTACAACCGGTAAAAAGATGGGGGTAAAAATCAATACCGCTGGCGTCATATCCATAAACACTCCCACAAACAATAGGAGGAGGTTAATGATCAATAAAATGATGATTGGGTTATCGCTAATACCAAGCAATACCGAACTTATGTTCTGCGGAATACTTTCATAGGAAAGTACCCAAGACATACTCATGGAAGTTCCGATAAGCAACATTACAATTGCTGTAGTTGCGGAAGAATCCAATAAAATGCTCGGTAAGCTTTTAAAGGAAATTTCCTTGTAATAGAACCCTAGAAGTAAGGTGTACAGCACCGCGATTGCCGAAGCCTCCGTTGCTGTGAATATCCCAGAAACAATCCCCCCAATAACCACTACCAATAAAAACAGACTAGGCACCGCTACGATAAAGGTTTTAAATACTTCTCTTAAAGAACTGCGTTTTCCAAGCTTATATTTTTTCTTTTTGGCCCAAAAGGAGGCGACAATCATCAAGAACAACCCTGTTAAAATTCCAGGAATATACCCCGCCAAAAACAAGGCTGCAATAGACACACCGCCACTGGCAAGTGAGTAAACAATCAATACATTACTTGGTGGAATTACCAATCCCGTGGTAGCAGAGGTAATGTTTACCGCTGCACCAAATTCTTTGGAATAGCCTTCCTTTTCCATTTCTGGCCCTAAGATGCTCCCCATAGCCGAAGCCGATGCCATCGCCGATCCTGCGATAGCTCCCATCAACATGGCACCAATAACATTGATCAAGGCCAAGCCTCCAGGTAATGCCCCTACCAACGTTTTGGCAAAGGCAATGAGCCTATGGGCGATGCCTCCCTTATTCATGAGCTGCCCCGAGAGGACAAAAAAGGGAATTGCCAACAGGGCAAAACTATCCAAACCTGTTCCTATACGCTGTGAAATAGTCGTAAAAGCAGGCATGGCAGGGATACTTACCAACATGGTCAATAAAGCCGAAATGGCAATACTCCAAGCCACCGGTACTCCAATAGCTAAAAAACAAACAAAACTGAGTACTAAAACTAATATTGGGATAATATCCATTATAAGGTCTTTTTAATATCTGAAACTTTGTAATAAATAATGAGCAGGCCACTTAAAGGAATCACCATATACACGAAGGCCAACGGAATTTGCAATGCTGGAGAATGTTGGCCCAACAAAAAGGTGATATACACCAGTCGTATACCGCCCACAACCATGGCTGCAAAAGCAAACAAGATAATGAGGCCATACACCAATAAGTGCAACCTTCTTTGAACAGGCCTACTACTTCGCGAAGGAAGTACATCAATGGCTACGTGCATATTTCTTCCGGACACATAAGCTGCCCCTAAAACCCCTAACCAAATCATTAAGTAACGGGCCAACTCATCGGTGAAGGAACTGGGCGTTCCCACCACAAAACGGGTAAAGACCTGCCACAGTACATTTACCACCATAACGCTCATGATAATGATGAGCGCTTTGCTTAACACATTGTCTATTTTTTCTCGAAGCACCATATTATTCGGTTTCCTTAATTTGTTGGATTAAACGATACATTTCAGGATTGCTTTTGTATTGCTCGTAAATGCCTTGCACCTTATCAGAAAAGAGTGTTTTGTCCGGTCTAATAATTTCCACACCTGCTTTTTGCACCTCTCTCAAGGCTTCCGCTTCCGCTTCTGCCCACAATTCACGTTGGTATACCACCGATTTGTCCACAGCTTCCTGCAACCACTCCTTTTCTTGATCAGAAAGGCGCTCCCATAGGTGCGTTCCAATCAACAAAACGTCTGGTAGGGCCGTATGCTCGTCCAAACTGTAATACTTACAAACTTCGTAGTGACGTGAGAGATAAAAACTAGGCGGATTGTTCTCTGCACCATCTACAACCCCTTGTTGCAATGACGTGTACAATTCCCCCCAAGAAATAGGCGTCGGCGAACCTCCAAGGCTTTTTACCATATCAATGGCGGTCACACTTTCCATAACTCGAATCTTCAATCCCTTTAAATCCTCTGGCGTGTGAATAGGCTTATCCTTTGTGTAAAAGCTTCGGCTACCTGCATCGTAGTACGCCAAACCTTTCAGCCAGTATTTAGTACCCCCATCCAACAATTGTTTACCAATAGGGCCGTCCAATACTTCAAATGAGTGGGCACGATCCCTGAACAGGAAAGGAATTCCAAACACCTTCATATTTGGGGAGAAGTTTTCCATCACCCCAGAAGATACTTTAGTCATGTCCAAACTACCAATTTGCAACAGTTCCAAACATTCCCTTTCAGTCCCCAATTGTTGGCTGGGGTATATTTCCAATTGCATTTTTCCTCCTGAAATTTGGGCCAGGTCCTCACCCATTTTTTCCATGGCCTTGTGTACCGAATGGTTCACGTCCAAACCATGACCCAATTTAATAACGCGATGTTCCTGAAGATCACTACAGCCCATAAGCAGTAGTCCCAAAAAGGAAAAGGCTACAATTAGTTTATGATGCATGCTATTTGTTTTGTACTTTTTTAATAATGTCCAAAGCCTCTTTAACTTTAGCTTCCAAACCTTTAAAATCTTTATTGGCTAAGATGTCTTTAGAAATAAGTTTCGACCCCATTCCTACACAGGTTACACCGGCATCAAACCAAGCTTTTAAATTTTCTTCGGTTGGTGACACACCTCCTGTTGGCATGATGGAAGTCCAAGGCTGAGGGCCCTTTACACCTTTCACAAATTGAGGTCCATAAATATCTCCTGGGAACAATTTTACAATTTCACAGCCCAATTCTTCGGCACGTGCAATTTCAGTCAAGGTTCCACATCCAGGAGACCATAATACTTTTCTACGGTTACATACCACCGCGATATCTTCACGCAATACTGGAGTTACCACAAAATTGGCTCCCAATTGCATATACAATGAGGCTGCTGCAGCATCGGTTACAGAACCTACACCCAAAATCATTCCCGGTAGGTTCGCATTGGCATATTTTACCAACTCCCCAAACACCTCGTGGGCAAAATCCCCTCTTGAGGTAAATTCCATTAAGCGGGCACCCCCGTCATAACAAGCCTTTAATACATTTTTGCTTAATTCTATATCTCTGTGAAAAAACAAAGGAACCATCCCTGTTTCTTTCATCACACTAGCCACTTCTAGTCTTGAATATTGTGCCATTTTAGTTTACTATTGAAGATGGGAATACATGTTGGGAATTTGACTAACCCAACATGTATGTACCCAATATTAATTGTCTATTGAATTATCTCGCTACTCTTCCGGAAGCATCTCCTCCCATCAATTTTTTCACCTCATCGATGGTTACCAAGTTAGCATCACCTTTAATAGTGTGCTTCAAGCAGGACGCTGCTACCGCAAAATCCAATGCGTTTTGATCATCTTCTGGATATTCCAACAATCCATAGATCAAACCTCCCATAAAGGAATCTCCACCACCTACGCGATCCACAATATCAGTGATTTGGTACTGACGGGTTTCAAACATTGTTTTACCATCGTATAAAACCCCAGCCCATGTGTTGTGGGATGCCGAAATAGACCCTCTCAATGTGGTGATTACTTTTTTGGCTTTAGGGAATTTCTCCATCATTTGTTGACATACAGACAAGAAGGCTTCTGCTTTCACATTGTGCCCTTCTGTTTGTACTGAAATCCCTTCTGGCTTGATTCCAAAGTGCATTTCTGCATCTTCTTCATTTCCTAGAACGATATCACAGTAAGCCGTCAATTCGGTCATGATTTTTTCTCTATGGGCCGCATCACAATACTTCCATAATTTAGCACGGTAGTTCAAATCGGTTGAAATGGTGATCCCCTTAGCACTTGCTGCTTTTACTGCTTCCAAGCACACATCGGCAGCACTTTGGGAAATAGCTGGTGTAATCCCAGTCCAATGGAACCATCCTGCACCTTCAAATACCTCATCCCAATCGATCATTCCCGGTTGGATTTCACTAATGGCAGAATGCGCTCTGTCATACACTACTTTAGAACCACGGGATACAGCTCCAGTTTCCAAAAAGTAGATTCCCAAACGGTCACCACCAAAGATGATGTTTTGTGTATTCACCCCTCTTTTACGCATTTCCATAAGGGCACATTCTCCAATATCGTTTTTAGGTAATCTGGTCACAAAATCTACAGGAACCCCATAATTTGCCAACGACACAGCAACATTGGATTCTCCTCCTCCGTACACTACATCAAACGAATTGGTTTGTGAAAATCTCAAAAATCCTGGAGGCGCCAAGCGCAACATAATCTCTCCAAAAGTGACTACTTTTTTCATTGGTATGTATTGTTTTTTATTAGTTTATTAAAATTTAAAATATTCGTTTGCATTGTTATAACTGATGTCTGACACCAGTTTGCCAATCCATTCCATATCGTTTGGCAATTCGCCTCTGTGCATTTCGTTTCCAAACAGGTTGCACAACACTCTACGGAAGTATTCATGGCGCGGGAAAGACATAAAGCTTCTGGAATCGGTTAACATTCCAATAAAGCAACTGATCAATCCCATATTGGACAGGGCGTTCATTTGTTTTTCCATCCCGTCCTTTTGGTCCAAGAACCACCAACCAGAGCCCAGTTGTACTTTTCCTTTGATAGTACCATCATTGAAGTTTCCAATCATGGTAGCCATTACCTCGTTATCGGCAGGGTTTAGGTTGTACAAAATAGTCTTGGTCAATTTGTCTTTAGTATCCAAGGCATTTAAGAACTTCGACAAGGTTTCTGCTTGGGAATAATCCCCAATAGAATCCCATCCGGTGTCTGGCCCCAATTGTGCCAACATACGGGTATTGTTATTTCTTAAAGCTCCTAAGTGGTACTGTTGCACCCAACCTAACTCGTGATAGGTTTCGGCCAAGTAAAGCAACATCGCTGTTTCAAATTGAAGTACCTCGATGCGGCTCAAAGCTTTCCCTTCTCGTTTTTTAGAGAAAATAGCTTTCACCTCACTTTCGGTAGCAGGTTCAAATGAAATTTGGTTCAATCCATGGTCTGACAAACGACAACCATGTTCATGGAAATAGTCGATACGTTTGCGCAAAGCCGTTTTCAAATCGTCATAAGTACGAATGTCCATTTCGGCCACATTTTCAAGACTGTCCAAATAGGCATTGAAGGCATCGCTGCCAATCATGATGGCCTTATCTGGTCTAAAAGCGGTGCTCATTTTCACTGTAGCATCGCTTTGTGCCAATCTCGCGTGGTGATCCAAAGAATCTATTGGATCTTCAGTAGTACAGACCACCTCCACGTTCATTTTCTTCAACAAGTTTTGGCAGCTATAGCCTGGCGAATTCAACAACTCTGCTGTTTTTGCATACACAGCATCGGCAGTCTTCTCACTCAACAGGTCGTATACGTCGTAATAACGTGCCAACTCCAAATGCGTCCAATGGTACAAAGGGTTTCGCATGGTATAAGGCACCGTTTTGGCCCAATGCGCAAACTTCTCCTTATCGGAAGCATTTCCTGTAATGTAGGTTTCATCTACACCCAAGGTACGCATGGCGCGCCATTTATAATGGTCGCCATTGATCCAAATCTTGGTAATGTTTTCAAACACGGTATCATTGGCAATATCTGCCGGTGGCAAATGGCAATGGTAATCTATAATAGGCATTTTGGCCGCGTAGTTGTGGTACAACTCTTGGGCCTGCTTTGTTTCTAACAGAAAATTATCATGTATAAATGACATATCCTTTTTTGTTTGTTGTTAATCTTCGTTGGACGGTTTCCCAATGGTTGCAAGGATTCCCCCATCCACATATACAATTTGGCCATTGACAAAGTCACTAGCTCTAGAGGCCAAGAACACAGCGGTTCCGGCTAAATCTTCAGGATTTCCCCAACGTGCAGAAGGGGTCCTATTGATGATAAATTCATTGAAAGGGTGTCCATCCACACGGATAGGTGCCGTTTGCGAGGTCGCAAAATACCCAGGACCAATCCCATTCACTTGAATGTTGTATTTGGCCCATTCGGTAGCAAGGTTACGTGTCAGCATCTTCAAACCACCTTTGGCGGCAGCATAGGCACTTACGGTATTGCGTCCCAATTCACTCATCATGGAGCAGATATTGATGATCTTTCCACCACCGTTCTTCACCATGCGGTTACCCACCAGTTGCGCCATGATAAAGGCACCAACCAAGTCTACATCCACCACACGTCTGAACTCATCTATTTTCATAGTAAGCGCAGGTTCTCTTTTAATGATCCCGGCGTTGTTCACCAAGATGTCTATCTCGCCCTGTTCCTGTACCATTTGCTCCACCATCTGTGCCGCCAAGGTTTCATCGGTTACATCAAAGAGATAGCCCGATGCTTGATAGCCCTTGCCTCGGTAGTGCTCAAGAGCTGCTTCCAATTTGGCTGGTGTAGTACTGGTTATGATCAATTGCGCGCCTGCGTCTGCCAGTCCTTCTGCCATAGCCATTCCAAGACCATGGGTACCTCCTGTGACCAAGGCAATTTTTCCCGTTAAATCAAATAGTGTCATAGCGCCTATCTTAATTCGTTAGGAGTACGGGTATCCATATCGCCATAGTCTAGGTTCTCCCCAGCCATTCCCCAAATAAAGGAGTAGTTGGACGTTCCCGATCCGGAGTGGATAGACCACTCTGGCGACAATACCGCCTGATTGCTTTCCATAAAAATGTGGCGTGTATGTTCTGGCTCTCCCATAAAGTGACTAATGGTTTGCCCTTCTTCCAAATCGAAATAGAAATAAGCTTCCATACGTCTGGTATGGGTATGGGCAGGCATCGTGTTCCATACATTCCCAGGCAATAACTCGGTCAATCCCATTTGCAATTGACAAGTTTTTACAATGCTGTTCACGATCAATTTGTTCAAGATGCGCTTGTTAGCATACTTCTCGTCTCCCAACTCAATAACTTCGGCATTTTCCTTCCCAACTTTCATGGTTGGGTATTTTGTATGGGCCGGTGCAGAATTGATATAGAACAAGGCCCGTTCTCCTTCGGCACTAGCAAACACCACATCCTTGGTTTCTCTTCCAATGTATAGCGCCTCCTTCTTAGCCAATTCAAACACTTCGCCATCTACGGTAACGGTTCCTCGACCGCCCACATTTACAATCCCCATTTCCCTACGGTCCAAAAAGTTTTCAGACTTTAAGTAAGGAATGGTTTCCAACTTCAATTCTTTACCAACAGGCATAGCTCCCCCAACCACGTACCTATCATACATAGAATACGTCAAATTAATCTGATCCTTAACGAATAAGTTAGGGATTAAAAAATGTTGGCGTAATTCTTCTGTTCCATACGTTCTAGCATCTACTGGGTGGGATGCATACCTAAATTCTGAATGTGTCATATCTCTGTTTTATGTAATCGATTACACAAATATAATATAAATTATGATATATCCTATCATTTTACCCCTGCCCCAACAAAAAAACCACGAACGCCCTATATTCATGGTTGTTACGGCATTATGAATTTCACATAAAAAATACGGTTAATTTGCGATAAATTAAAACACATCCCCTTAAAAATTGTAATTTTATCCCTTTGTTACAAATCAAGTCCTTTTAAGAGGTTAATTACTGTACCCCATGAGCAAATCACGCAAGCGCGATATCAGCATACATAGCAATCCAGAATTCACAGGCCTAGAACTCACGACGCCTGGTCAATATGCCGCCGGCCCACCTGCCATTAAGGTTGCCTTTGAGCATGTTTATAAGGAAATGGGTATTGTACGCGGCTTGCGCACCCTGTCTCATATGAACCAAAAAGGTGGTTTTGATTGCCCTGGTTGCGCATGGCCCGATCCAGAAAAGCGTTCCAGCCTTGGGGAATACTGCGAAAATGGCGCCAAAGCCCTTGCCGAAGAGGCCACCACCAAAAAGGTAGACCGGGACTTTTTCAGCAAATATTCGGTGGAGGAACTTTCACGTTGGTCCGACTATGAAATAGGTCGCAGCGGCCGCTTAATGGAGCCTATGGTACTGCGTCCCAATAGCATTCATTATGAACCCATCTCTTGGGCCGAGGCCTTTAGCCTTATTGCCGAGCAATTACACAGCCTTCAACATCCAGACGAGGCCATTTTTTACACCTCCGGACGCTCCAGTAACGAAGCGGCCTTTTTATACGGTCTGTTTGCCCGTGCTTTTGGCACCAACAACATGCCCGACTGTTCCAACATGTGCCACGAATCCAGTGGGATTGGGCTTTCGGAAACTTTAGGGATTGGCAAAGGTTCGGTGACGTTGGAAGACTTTAACAAAGCCGAAGTGGTGATGGTTATTGGCCAGAATCCCGGTACCAACCATCCACGTATGTTGTCGGCGCTTGAAAAATGCAAGAGCAATGGCGGCACAGTGATAAGTGTCAACCCATTGGAAGAAGCCGGCCTGATCCGATTTAAAAACCCACAGGAAGTGAATGGCCTTTTAGGAAGTGGCGTAGCCCTTACCGACATTCACCTCCAAGTGAAAATCAACCAGGATATTGCCCTACTAAAACTCATCCAAAAACGTTTGGCCGCCTTGGACCAACAAGGGCAACAGGTATTTGATCATGAATTCATCAAGACCTACACCCACGGTTATGATGCCTTTATCAAAAACCTCGGTAACGATTCGGAAGCAGCCCTGCTGAACGCCTGTGGCGTGCCTTCGCACCTCATTGACGAGGTGGTCAACATCCTCGCCAAATCAAACAAAATCATCATCTGTTGGGCCATGGGCCTTACACAACATAAAAACGGTGTCGATAACATTAAGGAATGCGTCAACCTGCTCCTGTTGAAAGGCTGTCTTGGCAAGCCCGGTGCTGGCACCTGTCCCGTACGTGGACACAGCAATGTACAAGGTGACCGTACCGTAGGGATCATGCACTATGTATCCAAAAACTACAACCAAGCCGTAAAGGACACCTTCAATTTTGACCCACCCACCAAGTCGGGTTATGATGTAGTACACGCCATTCAGGCCATGCACAATAAAGACGCCAAGGTATTTATAGGCTTAGGCGGTAACTTTGTTTCAGCAGCGTCGGATACCGAATTTACAGCAGAAGCCCTGCAACACTGTGAACTCACCGTGCAGATCAGTACCAAGTTGAACCGTAGCCATCTTATAACAGGGCAAACCGCCTTGATATTACCTACTTTGGGACGTTCGGAAATTGACATGAAAGGCAACTCACGTCGTCATTTAACCGTGGAAAACAGTATGGGTGTGGTACACCAAACCAAAGGTATGTTGCCACCTGCCTCCTCGCATTTAAAGAGCGAACCTGAAATTGTCTCAGGTATTGCCCATGCTTATTTTCAAGGCAACCATCCTGTAGATTGGCTTTCTTTGGGGTCTAACTATGATTTGGTACGTGAGAAATTAGGGCAAGTGGTCCAAGGCTTTAAAGATGTGAACACCAAATCTAAAGATGGCGGCTATTACCTACCCAACAATGTACGCCGTTTAGACTTTAGCAGACTGCCCAACCAACGGGCCCAGTTCAGTATTACACAAGCGCCTAAACACGAGCTGGACGAGGGTGAATACTTATTGATGACCATTCGCTCACACGATCAGTTCAACACGACCATCTATGGGCTGGACGACCGTTACCGTGGCATCCATAACGAGCGCCGTGTGATCTTGATGAACCCCAAGGATATGGACCAAGCAGGCTTTGCCCAACGCGATGTGGTGAACATCATGAGCCATTACAACGGTGTGGAGCGCAAGGTGTATGGGTTTATTGTAGTGGCCTATAACATTCCACAGGGAAACTTAGCGGCTTATTTCCCAGAAACCAATGCCTTGATTCCTATAGATCAGTTTGCGGATAAGAGTCATACACCAATTAGTAAGTCGATTAAGGTGAGTTTGGAGCTTCGTAGTTGAAAACACTCTTTTGTCTTGACACAAAAGAGCCAAAAAATCAAGTCTGCATGTGCTTATTCACCCAACAACACTTTAAGCCCTAAATAAAAAGAACTCGGTTTTACTCTCGTAAAACCTCAAACAGCTTTTTATTTTACGGCCGTTTCAGTGGTTGGGTCCCGAAGTCTCACATGAGGACGAAAAAATACCTTTAACCTTTTGCCCCCCTTTCAGTTTCTAGCATAACTTTCAATTGTAAGAAAATATTTTAGATTTGTAGCAACACAAAACTTAACCAACCAAATATTGTATTGACACCTTCCTCCAATCCCATGAAAAAACTTCTCTTCATATTCGCAATTTTATCCTTTACAATTACATATGCACAATATGCTCCTGGTAACGTATTCTTTAACGATGGAACTTTTTCCAAAGGGTTAATAACAATGACCGATGAAGGAGGTATAAAATTTAAGAAAGCTAAAGATTCTACAGTTATTTATTATGACCATAGCGACATTGAAGGCCTTGATTATAAAGGAAAACGACTAAAATATGTAAAAGTATATAGTGATGAACCGCCAAGACTTTTAAATGAAAAAATCAAGGGAAAAATAACCCTATATAACGACGACACAGGATATAATTCCTTTTATTCAATTCCTGCAACCTCAAATAGCTCTACTATTGGAGGGCCGTTCTTTAATACTAGAGCACAAACGGCATTTTACCATTTTATAAAAATGGACGAAGAAATTATTCCTATTGGTATTAGAATCAAGAAAAAGCATTTAGAATTTTTCAACTCCTGTCCTTCCCTAATCCAAAAAATCGAAACAAAAGAACTCAAAAGGAAACATGTCTATGACATCATTTCATATTACAATGAACATTGCGGATAAAAGCATACGCCCTTTAGTTAAGTGAGTTTGGAGCTAAATAGTTGATAACACTCTTTTGGCTTGACACAAAACGAACGAACAGAGACAGCAGGCACCTCCCATCATCGACGTTAAGCACCTTAATCCCCTATTAAAGGCACATGTAAATTAGAGCTATGGCATTAACCCGCTTCATTTACCTAAAAAAGGGTATCTTTGAGGGATCAAACAACCAAGGCGTTAATGCGCTTCAAACACCCTATTATAGGGTCTATTTTAAAGATTTTCAATTAACAAGCATGACCTATCTCCCCAAAACACTTTTAGCTTCCCGTAATTTAGGATTCCTTTTGTCACTGTTCGGTGTACTAGCATTAGCAACAAGCTGCCAGACCAAAGAAGAGAAAAGACCAAACATCCTGTTTTGTATTTCGGACGACCAATCGTACGTACACACCTCGTTACAGGGCACCAATGAAATTAAAACGCCCAATTTGGATAGGATTGCCCAAAGCGGAATCATGTTTCAAAATGCCTATTGCAATGTGGCTTCCTGCTCGCCATCGAGAGCTTCTATTTTAACAGGGAAGAACATTTGGGAACTTGAAGAAGGCGGCTTGCTGTTTGGAGCCCTACAGAAAAAGTTCGTGACCTTTCCACAGGTATTGCAGCAACACGGCTATGCTACCGGCTATACCGGTAAAGGTTATGGCCCTTCCAAACTTGAAGAGCCTTATCAAACCCAACCAATAGCCCAAGGCTATAACGCTATTAAAATGAAGGCCCCAGAGGGCATTTCGGATATTGACTATGCCGAGAATTTTAAAGCCTTCCTTGCTCAAAAGGACAGTGAACAACCTTTCTTTTTCTGGTATGGCGGGAATGAGCCCCACCGCGGTTACAAGCAGGGCATTGGTGCCGAGAACGGTAAGGACATTTCCAATATTCAGGTACCGGGATTTTTACCAGATAGTGAGGCCGTGCGTAGTGACATTGCCGATTATTACTATGAGATTGAATGGTTCGATTCCCACTTAGGAAAAATGATCAAGATGCTGGAAGCAACAGGCGAACTGGACAATACCATCATTATTACCACCGCCGATAACGGGATGCCTTTCCCTCGCGCCAAGGCCACCAACTATGAATATGGCACACATATGCCCTTGGCTATTTTTTGGGGCAATAAAATTAAGTCGGGCCTAAAGATTGAAGACTTCATCAGCTTTACGGATTTTGCACCAACCCTATTGGAAGTAGCCGGGATAGAAATCCCAGAAGGCATGAGCGGCAACAGTTTTAAAAACGTGATGCTTGCCAATAAAAGCGGACAGATAGATGCTAAAAGAGACCGCGTGTTTACGGCTTTTGAACGCCACACCTACTGCCGCCCAGACGGAATGCCTTACCCTGTAAGGACCATCCGCAAAGGGGATTGGCTGTACCTGGTAAACTTTGAACCAGACAGATATCCTGCAGGCGACCCAGACTTTCTATCGCCGCACCAAGGATACGTTGGCGATATCGACGCTGGACCATCCCGTGATTACATCCTTGCCAACAAAGAGGTAGATTCCTTGAAACAATTTTATGAGTTAGCTGCCGGGAAACGCCCTGGCACCGAGCTGTACAATGTGAAAGACGACCCTTATCAATTGCACAACCTAGCCGCTCAACCAGAGTATGCCAACCTATGCAAGGAACTGCAAACTGAGCTGTTTGCCTATTTGAAAGACACCAAGGACCCTAGAATGGAAGGTCTATCGCCATGGGACAACTACCCCTACTTTTTTACGGGTTACGATACCAAACACCTACAACCCATTGGTGAAAGGGATGTAGAGTAAGGTGGCGATTTCTATTGGGAGTTTTTGAAAGTTCCTTTTTGACGCAGGTGGATTCCTCATTTAAAAGCAATTAAGAAAAGATGAAATTGGCAAAAAAAGCTATCTTTGAGACAGCAAACCTGCCTAGGCGACTTAAGAATTGTTTGTGAGGCCTGGTGTTGGTTGCCAAGTATTTCAACCAAAATAGGAACTTAACCAACATGAAACACCTCTTTTTAGCCGCTATGCTTTGCGGCATGAGCTTTATGGCAACCGCCCAAAACACAAGCGTAGAACAATCTACTTACGGCATTCAAATTGGACTTTTTGGGGTATGGGCACATAATGAGGCCAAACTTACCAACAGTCTGGTTTTTCGTTCGGAACTAGGATTTGACAGCGGCATTTGGGGAGGTACCTATTATGAGAAAACCGGCTTTTTAATGACTCCTGTAATTACCATCGAACCCAAGTGGTATTACAACCTCAATAGCAGATCCAATAAATCTAAAAATATTGATGGCAATAGCGGTAACTTTATATCTCTTAGAGGAAGCTACCACCCAGATTGGTTTGTAATTTCCAACTATGACAATGTTAGGGTTATTAGTGACGTTTCTATTATCCCTACTTGGGGTATTAGACGCAACCTAGGTAGACATTTTAATTTTGAAACAGGCATAGGTCTTGGCTATCGTTATATTTTTGCTTCCTCAGCAGGCTATTCTAGAGACGAAAGCGAGTTGGCTGGAAATTTACACTTACGCATAGGTTACCGTTTCTAGAGAAAAGCAACTATTCGTGTCCTCTTAAGGTTAACGACAACTTAAAACGAATATACCGTTACCAATGGACGGCAAAATTACATATCAATTCACTAGCCGCATCTGGAAACATGATGCCCCGGGAGGTTGGTATTTTACCTCGCTACCTAAGGACATCTCCAAAGAAATCAGGACACAGCTGAAATGGCAGGAACAGGGTTGGGGACGAATGACTGCGATTGCAAAAATAGGCACCTATGAATGGCAAACAGCCATTTGGTTTGACACCAAACGGGATACTTATCTCCTTCCTATAAAAGCTGAAGCAAGAAAGAACACTCATATAGCCCTTGATGAGGAGATTGTTATTTCGATTAAGGTTTAAAGAGAAGTAATCATCTTTATTTTGGTTGATGCTTAAATCAAGAACTCCCATTGGAAGATGGAATAAGAAGGATATAAAAATGAACTGTTAACATACCTTAAAAAAAAGTATCTTTATTCCCAACACAGATTCTTGACATCCAGCCTAAAGCATGATTCTATTCTTTAAAAAACTCAGGCAGCAACTGCTCAACAAGAATAAATTCGGACGATACCTCCTCTATGCCATTGGGGAAATTGTTTTGGTGGTCATTGGTATTTTAATTGCCTTGGCGGTGAACAATAGCAATCAAAACAGGGCACTCAAAAAAAAGGAACAAACCTATTTACATGGACTACACGACGAGTTTACTACCAGCCAGTTGAAACTTAAGGAACTCATTGCGGTAAATAAGCGCAATTTTGAAGGTGCCAAAACACTGTTGCAATATACAAGCCATCCAGAGACACCGCCTACCGAAAGAGTATTTTCAGAATTGCTGTTCAACACCTTAGCATCGGATATTTCCTTTAACCCCAACAACTCTCTGTTGAATGAAATCATCAACTCCGGAAGCTTAAAGGATCTGTCCAATGACCAATTACGGATTTTATTGACCAATTGGATTGCCACTATTGAAGACATTAGCAAACAGGAAACCGACTTAGGCATTCAAAGAGAAAAAGTACTGGATCTTTTTAGGAGCGATGCCTACAGTTTAAAAACCATATTCGACCTTACAGGGGCCAGTCAAGAGATAGGTTTACAGCCTACAGCACAACCTACAAGCAATCTGGAATTGTTACAGTCGCAGGAATTTGAAAACAACCTTTTAATGTTCGCCCTATCCAGTAGTGCTATGGAAGCCACACATTACAGCCCCCTTATGGACGATTTAAATGCCATTTTGGAGTTGATTGATGCGGAGATAGAACAAGAACTTTAAACATGAACAGACAAGAGTTTTTAAACGCCCTAAAACCACTAGCACTATTCATAGGCGTATTCATGATGTTTACGGTTATTGGCACCCTATCCCATGAATGCGGCCATATCTTGGTTGCCAAATACAAAGGGTATGAGACCAAGCTTCACTATGCCAGCATGAATTACTACGATAATGACATGAGGGACTATGTCGCTGAAGTGTACACCAACCATGAAGCCGCCATAAAAAACAACGAAGACTTTGAAGGAAAAATAGCCTACGAAACCGCTGTAAACAAGTACCAAAAAGACAGTCTTTTAATAACACTTGGCGGCCCCTTACAAACCGCACTTACAGGAACGATTGGCCTGCTACTTCTATTCTACAGAAAAAAGAGGATTCACCAACAAGGCTTTCAGTTAGTGGATTGGCTTGGTGTTTTTTTGGCGCTGTTTTGGCTAAGAGAAGTATTCAATTTGGTAACTTCCATTGTAGGCCGACTCTTTACTTCAAAAGGAAGCTTTTTTGGTGGTGACGAAATGACTATTGCTGTAATGTTGGACATATGGCCTGGGACTATTGCATTACTTCTAGGCACTATTGGCTTGATCGTTTCTCTTTTTGTGATGTTTAAAGTAGTCCCCGCTAAATTAAGAGTCCACTTTATTTTGGGAGGCTTGATAGGCGGTGTTTCGGGGTTTACACTATGGATGTACGTCTTAGGCCCTAGACTATTGCCGTAACAGATGGCCATTAAGTTCCTTTACAAGACCCCAATTAACCCACAACCCTAAGGTACAAAAAGGGTATATTTATACAAACCATAAGCATCTATTCGTGGCACCGCCAACACCATTTGGCACATGCAAAAAAACTCATTTTCTAATGACTGCTATCAATCAATAAACGAGCACTTACATAGGTATTAATTTCAATTTCAAAACAACACAATATGTAAGAAAATAAACCTTAAATGTAAGGTTAAGAAGTCCAAAACGGGATACAAACCGTATTTATAATTAGAAACCCCTAAACCTACCAACTATGAAACGTATTCTTACCCTGTGTTTCCTATTTGTTTGTTTTTTGTCCTATGCCGAATACAATAACGGGACCGTATTTTTCAAGGACGGGTCTACCTCTAGAGGTCTCATTAAAATAAAAACAGAAGGCGGCATTAAATTCAAAATTGACCAGGATGCCGAAGTTGCCGAATACGACTATCACAGCATTGATGGCTTTGACACAGAGGGAAAACATTACAAATATGTCTTAATACATGACGACAAAGCACCGAGGCTTTTATACGAAAAATTAAAAGGCTCTATCACTTTGTATTGCGACGAAAGATATAACCAAAACAACAACTTCCCCAACGCCGCTACGGTAATGGCAAGCATGTCAACAGGAGGAGACAACGATTCGCATTACTATTTTATAAAGGTTAATGACAACACGATCCGCATAGGTACCCGAATCAAAAAAAAACATCTAAAAATCTTCAGTTCTTGTCCTTCGCTAATGAAAAAAATTGAAGACAAAGAATTGGAAAGAAGAAATGTTCAAGGCATTATCGCCTACTACAACGAACATTGCTGGTAATAGCGGACCTCTCACCCATCCAATACATTCCGCATTATATCAACATATTACAACAGCAAACTGTTGTACTTGCTCCAAAATAATTTATATTTATGGAATGCAAACATGGTTGTACTTACCAGTACAACCGTTTGCAAATTGTGATTATCCAAACTTAAACCAATCATATATGGCAGAGCTTAAAGACTGGAACAGACAATACTTTTGCAAACCACTTGACACCCCTTATTTGTTCTATGTTGTATATGGCGATTTTGATGTGGATTTTAAACTATCGGGAACCCAATACCAAACCAAGGGACTCCCCAGCGGCATCGACTTAATGCAGTACGGTCCCAATGCCCACCCCGAAGTGCCAAAAAGCTATCTGGAAGGCTACTTTTGGGAAGCCCTAAAAACAGACAACCCAACGCTTGCCGAACAAATTGAAAACGCCAAGGAATGCTATATTTTTGTTGGTAACGTTGCCGACACCAATACTCTAAATTATTATCGCGACATCATTGGCTTGATTGCTTACCTACTGGACCACGGTGGCGTCGCGGTTTACGACTTACAAACCGTAACATTTTGGGACAAAAAAGATTGGATAAACGATATCTTTTCTCCAAATGCACCGCAACCCAAGGAGCATGTCATGATTCTTTGTTATGACGAAGACGAAGACGACACCAAATGGCTACACACCAGAGGCATGCGAAAATATGGTAGACCAGACATCAGCATTCAGGCCGTTCCCGAAGACAAAGAGCAAGCCGCCATAGCGCTTCTTAACACTCTTATAGAATTTCAGGCACAAGGTGGTATTGTTGACGAAAACTATACAATTGAGATAGAAGGATTACCCAAAACCATGTGGTGCGAACCTCAAGGCGACTTTGAAGACCCTATGTTCAACAATAAACATATTGAGGTTTATTGGGAATAGCACTCCATAAAAAAAATAACATTCATTTGACTACCAGAAAGTTAAGTTACAAGATTTTCGTAAATTAGTCATTAAAAGTTTATCATTCGATAACTCCTCTTTTACAATGACTATTATTTAACATCCAACAACTGTGTCATCATGAAAATCAACAAACCAATAGTAGTCTTGCTTGTACTGATTGTGTTTATGAGCTGCAAACAAAAGGAAGCTAACACCCCCGAAACACCAGTAAAAACCAACAGCGAACAGACCCTTTATTTTGGTGGAGACATCATTACCATGGAAGGTGACCAAGCACAATATGTCGAAGCTGTAGTGAGGGAAAACGACAACATAGCTTATGTTGGCACAAAGGAGGAAGCTCTTAGTAAGTACCCCCAGGCTTCCCAATACAATTTAGAAGGGAACACCCTCATGCCTGGTTTTATAGAACCCCATCTACACCCTTCTATCGCCGCCATCATGCTTCCAAATGAAACCATTGCACCTCATGGCTGGGACAAACCCACGGGAGCTACGGAAGCAGCCAAAACCCCTGAAGAATACAAAACCCGTCTCAAAAAAGTAATAAAAACCAAAGCACAAGCAGACAAAATGCTCTTTGTTTGGGGCTACCATCAATTATGGCACGGCCCCATGTCCAAGGATACCTTAAACCTATTGTGTCCCGATGCACCCATTGGCATCATCCACAGATCTTTTCACGAAATCTATTTGAATGACAAAGCCGTAGAACTCTTCAACATCAAAGAAGCCGATTTTGAAGGCAATCCGCAGGTAGATTGGAAAAACGGTCATTTCTTTGAAGGTGGCTGGTTGGCCCTTGTACCAGTTATTGCTCCCTACCTCATCAACCCAGATTCCTATAAAAAAGGATTGGCCATGATGAGCCAACTCATGCTTAAAAACGGCATCACTACTATAGCAGAACCCGGATTTCCCAGTTCCGATTTTGATATGGAATACAACCTATTAAAAGGTGAAATGGACAAAAACCCACCCTATGATGTGTTTTTAATTCCCAATGGCACACAGCTCTATAGCATGAACGGAAACGACAATGCCAAGGCTATGGAAGCTATGGAGGCCATGCCCACCAAATACAATACAGACAATATCACCTTCTTGCCAAAGCAGGTAAAACTGTTTTCCGATGGCGCCATTTATTCCTTGGCCATGCAAATGAAGGAACCCTATTTAAGTGAAGAGTTTAAAGGAGAATGGATGACTCCCCTGCCACTATTTAAGGAACAATTGAGTTTTTATTGGAACAACGATTACAAAATCCATGTCCATGCCAACGGCGATTTGGGCATACAACAAGTATTGGACTACAACAAAAAGGATCAAAAAAAACACCCCAGAAAAGACCATCGCTTTACCCTTCATCACATGGGATATTTTGACTCAAGTATAGCCCAACAAATGCAAGCACTTAACATGGAAGCCTCCGTAAACCCCTACTATTTATGGGCCCTGTCAGACAAATATTCTGAATTTGGACTTGGACCAGACCGCGCCGAAAACCTAGTAAGAATCAAAGAACTCAGCCAACGTGGCGTTCCTGTATCCTACCATTCCGATTTTGCCATGGCTCCCGCAAACCCATTGCTATTGGCTTGGACTGCCATTAACAGGAAAACCGCCGAAGAAAGCCACTTTTCACAAGATCAAAAAGTAGATGTTTTTACAGCCATGCAAGGCATTACCATAAACGCTGCACGCACCCTGAACCAAGAAAACACTATTGGCTCCATTAAGGAAGGAAAGGCGGCAAATTTCACTATCCTAAAAAAGAACCCTTTTAAAGTGGCCCCAGAAACCATTAAGGACATTCCCATCCTTGGTGTAGTTCACAAGGGAAGACTCGTTTCAACAGTTGCAATCAAATCGTAAGAACAGAGAGAACTCCCAAGCCATAAACCTCAAAATCAAAGACTTTAGCAAATCTCCTTCTCTTTTACTATCTTAGAAGCTTTAACCAATATTAGGCAAGGCACCCCTTGCTTATTTAAACATCAACCAAATGAAATTTAAACACCAATCAACACTTTGGGCCCTTGCCCTAACAGCCTCATTAAGTATTGTATCCTGTAAAGAAGAAAACTACCAAACAGCCGATGTAGCAACAGCCATTGCCACACCATCCCCTGAAAGCGTCATTGAAAAGGGAAAATATCTTGTGGGCATTATGGGCTGTAACGACTGCCACTCTCCAAAACGAATGGGACCAAAAGGTCCAGAAATCATTCCTGAATTGCTGCTCTCCGGCTATCCTTCAGACCGTCCAGTTGCCAAGTTTGAAAGTCCTATGATCAAAGAAGGGTTTGCTATGTTTTATCCAGACCTAACAGCGGGTGCGGGTCCTTGGGGAATTTCTTTCGCCGCCAACCTTACACCTGACGACACCGGTATTGGCAGCTGGAGCGAAACCCAATTTAAAAAAGCTTTGAAAGAAGGGAAATTTAAAGGTATGGACAATGGACGCATGCTGCTGCCTCCTATGCCATGGACCAATTATGCCGATTTAAAAGACGAAGACCTCCATGCCATGTTCATGTATTTAAAAAGCATTCAACCTGTTGAAAACGTAGTACCAGCCCCCATAGCTCCAGACCAAATGTAAGCTCATGTAGAAATATGCTTATCGCATCAAACATAAAAGTCTATTGGATGTGGGCCGCAGTGTTTTTGAGTTATTCAATCACTTGGGCTCACCCTACAGGCAATATGATTGTAGTAGACAATTATGTGTTTTGGTCGTACATCAACCCTATTGATGATGCGCAGCACCACGCCTGCATTATGATTTGGAAAGACGGTAGCACTCCTAAAGTATTCCTAAAATCTGAACATCCGGCAAGCGATTTTATGCTAAGCACCAAGGGTAAGGACATTTATATTTTGGAACGTCGCTATTTACAAACTACCGACTCCTTTGAAATCCGTCTTTTAAAAACAACTATAAACCAAAAGCCGAAAGTGCTCTGGGATTGGTTTGAGGACCGATGGCACATTGGAGAAGCTGGATTCTTCATGCTTTCGGACACCCAAATGGTCTTCGGTAATTACCCAAGTGTTTACACGTTACAAAAAGGCAAACAACCTTCTTTATATTTTGAATTTGAAACCCCCATCAATCGCATTAGGGCTATACCTGACGGCACCATTCTTTTGTTAGGAGACACCTCCTGTTTCTTGGTAACCCAAACAGGAAACACAATTCAAGAGTGGAATAATATTATAGAACCTAAAATTACCAATGCCCCCCTGGACCGCAACAAAGTGTTTGATGTTGACTTTCAGGAAGGGCGACTTCTCATGGCCTATTGGGGAAAACGAAGTTTTGAAATGATCGATGCCCAAGGCAATAGACATACATTATATCAGCACGCAGCGCCTTTCACCCCACATTGGGTAGCCTTTATGGATAGGGACCAACTATTGTTCGCTTCAGAACTCATCTTTGACGGCAGTGCTCCCAAACCAGCGCTCATCAAACTTAGCCCCAAAGGCACCCCTAAAAAAGTTTGGTAAACACGCCTAAAACCCTTCCAAACCAACCTAAAAACATTATAAATTAGAAACTTACAGTAAAATGAAAGTTTTTTTTTATTAAATTAGATACCCCCTACAACTAAACTTCCTCAAGCCCTAATCTTAACATTTGTGCAATCTCTTAATAATAACCAATAGATACTATTATGAAACATGTTGTTACTGCATTACTCTTGATCTTGAGTTTACAGAGTTTCTCCCAAGAACGGCCTAATATTTTGGTCATCATGGTAGATGACGTAGCTCCCAATTCCCTAAGCTGTTACTCTTTGGGATTACAATACCCCACGCCTAACATCGACAGGATTGCCAAGGAAGGCGTATTATTTACAGACCATTACTCCCAACCTAGTTGTACTGCTGGTCGAGCCGCCTTTATTACAGGACAAAAACCCGTAAGAACCGGTCTTACCACCGTAGGACAACCAGGAAACCCACTAGGCATCAAACCAGAAGACCCTACCCTTGCCGAACTCCTAAAACCTCTAGGTTATATGACTGGGCAATTTGGTAAAAACCATTTAGGCGATCGTAACGAACATCTGCCTACCGTCCACGGCTTCGATGAGTTTTACGGCAACCTATACCACCTCAACGTATCCGAAGAACCAGAACAAGCCGATTATCCTAAAACAGCTGAATTTGCCAATAAATATGGTCCTCGAGGCGTAATAGAATCCTATGCCAGCGACAAATTCGACAAAACCGAAGACCCACGCTTTGGCGTGATTGGCAAGCAAACCGTAAAAGATGTTGGCCAGTTAACTTCAGAGAAAATGAAAACCTTTGACGAGGTCCTAGTAAGCAAAAGTAAAGACTTTATGCGCCGTGCCAAAGATGCCGGTAAACCCTTCTTCATTTGGCATGCCACCAGTAGAATGCACGTGTACACTCACCTAAAAGAGGAATCTAAAAATTTGGCCACGGGTATTAGTACAGACATGGATCTTTTTGGCCATGGTCTTATTGAACATGATGGTCATGTGGGACAATTATTGGATTATCTAAAAGAATTGGGCGTAGACAACAATACCATCGTCATCTACACTACCGATAATGGTCCAGAACAAAGTACTTGGCCAGATGCCGGGGTCACCATGTTTAGGGGTGAAAAAATGACCACTTGGGAAGGCGGATTAAGAGCACCATTTATGGTACGTTGGCCAGGACACATTCCTGCCGGCTTGATTCGCAATGGTATTTCTGCCCATGAAGATGTATTGCCAACAATAATGGCCGCTGTAGGGTCTCCAGATATCAGTACCAAACTGAGAAGTGGCTACAAAATAGGCGACATGAACTATAAAGTTTATATCGACGGTTTCAATAATTGGGATTATTGGGCAGGAAGAACCGATACCTCAGCCCGAAACTACTTTTTCTACTATTACGAAAGCAGCCTTACTGCCATGCGTGTGGGCCCTTGGAAAATGCACTTTGCAACCAAAGAACGCTATTTTGACGACATGATTACCCACACCATGCCACGACTGTTTAATTTGAGAAAAGATCCTTTTGAAAAATATGATGACGTCACGGCCTTTCACCTTATCATGCATAAGTCCTGGGTGTTCCAACCGGCAATCGGTTATTTAAATGCCCACCTTATGACCTTTAAGGATTATCCTCCAAGACAAGCCGCAGCTTCTTTAGACATTAACAAAGCCATCGATAAAATTTTAAAAGCAGACGCAAGGCAATAAACACAAGATGTATCTACCATGATGCAAGCGTTATGTAGCACAGGACCTAACCTGTTTCTACATAACGCTTTGTGTTTTCTCATCTTCAAAACATAACTATTCACAAAAATTTCCAACTACCAACTTAAGTATATTAGATAATTAAGGCAGATTTTGGCTAGGCGGTTGGAAAGGTCTCTTCCGTTTTAGCGAGGACCAAAGAAAACAACACTTCCTTTTACCACTTGGGCAAATACGGCCCACGAAACCAACAAACAGGTAAGCCTCTATTTTTTAAATAGTTACCTCATTCATTTCAATAGAAAAATGTTACCTTAGTAGTTCCCTCTGTAAATCTTAAGCTACCTACATGTCATCTTTAAACAATGTAAATACACAGGTATTATGAGACTACTGCTATTACCGTTTCTTAGTCTTTTCCTCATACTGAGCTGCAAAGACACTCCAAAAGAAGACACCACAACCGACAATACCCCTGCCGAAAAAGAAGTAATGACACCAAGCATACCAACCAATCCTTTAAAAAATGTATATTGGGGAGACCAGCACTTGCACACTGCTTGGTCTGCCGATGCAGGAGCCGTAGGGACCCGCTTAGGACCAGAAGGGGCCTTACGTTTTGCCCGAGGGGAAGAAGTCATCAGTGCCACCAAGCAAAAAGCCAAATTGAACCGCCCTTTAGATTGGTTGGCCATTACAGACCACTCCGATGGCGCTGGGGTAATTACTGCTGTTATCGACGGAGATGAAGCCGTTATGGGCGACCCTATTGTAGCCCAATACCATACCGACATGGAAGCCGGAGGCGAAAAAGCTGCTGCGGTAATGATGGACCTCATCAACCGCCAATCCAACAACAACCTTCCTCCCGTTTTTACAGATCCGGAATTTGCCAAGTCTGTTTGGCTAAAAAATATCGACATTGTTGAGAAGTTTAATGACCCAGGAAAGTTCACCGCATTTATTGCCTACGAATGGACTTCCAATTTTGGGGGCGGTAACAACCTGCACCGCAACGTGATTTACCGCGACGGTGGAGATATCGCTAAGCAGATGAGCCCAATGACCACCTTCGATTCGGAGAACCCAGAAGACCTGTGGAAATGGATGGCGAACTTTGAAGCCAAAACTGGCGGCTCCCTATTGGCCATTCCGCATAACGGAAACCTATCAAACGGACTCATGTTTAAAACTACGGCTTTCGACGGGTCTCCATTGACCAAGGAATTGGCCACGCTTCGAAACAAATATGAAGTTCTCTACGAAATCACTCAAGGAAAAGGCACCAGCGAAACCCATCCCATTTTATCGCCAAACGACGAGTTTGCCAATTTTGAACTTTGGGACAAAGGGAATCTTGTGATGGTGCCTAAAACCAAGGACATGCTACAAACCGAATATGCCAGAAAGGCCTTAAAAGATGGTTTAAAACTGGAAAGTGAACTGGGGGTGAATCCCTTTAAATACGGTTTTGCTGGAGGTACCGACTCCCATACGGCGCTTACCACTGCCGAAGAAGACAATTATTGGGGAAAATACGCTTCCTCTGAACCCAGTGCCGAACGTTGGTCTGAAAAAGCTTTGGATTTCCCTTCCGGGTTTGTTCGTGGATGGCAGTTGGGTGCTTCTGGATATACCGGTGTTTGGGCTACATCCAACACCAGAGAAGCCCTTTGGGATGCCATGAAACGCAAGGAGACTTATGCCTCTACCGGTCCTAGAATGACCGTGCGCTTTTTTGGCGGGTTCAACTATACAGACGCCGACATAACCGATACCAACAGCGTACAAATTGGTTATGACAAAGGCGTGCCTATGGGAGGCGACCTAAAAACCGCCCCAGAAGGCAAGGCACCTACCTTCTTGATCCATGCTGTTAAAGATCCAACTAGCGGAAATCTAGACCGCATTCAAGTAGTGAAAGGCTGGCTAGATGCCAGTGGTAACACTCACGAAAAAGTATATAATGTTGTTTGGGGCGATGCCGACAAACGCAGCTTGGATGCCAAAGGCAACTTACCTCCTGTAGGCAATACCGTAGACGTGAAAAATGCGTCTTGGGAAAATACTATTGGCGCCACCGAATTGAAGACCTTTTGGCAAGATCCCGATTTCGACCCAACCTTAAAAGCCTTCTATTATGTAAGGGTTATTGAAATTCCAACCCCCCGTTGGACCACCTTCGACATGAAGAACTACAACCTTACCATGACAGACGATGTACCGCGAACCATTCAGGAACGGGCCTATACCTCGCCTATTTGGTATAACCCCTAATCTATTGAGACACCTGCATTTTTAAAACAAAGTATAGATTATTATGAAAGCTATTATTTCAAGCCTCATGTTCTCGGTTATCATTGTGGTAGGCTGCAAGGATACTCCTAAAGAAACAAGCATTGCTCTTAATTCTTCCCCTGAGGAAACCACCATGACCACTAAGGTACCTTCCAATGCTTTAAAAAATGTGTATTGGGGAGATACCCACAACCACACCGGCAACTCTTTTGATGTGTTCCTATTCGGAACCCCAAATTCAACCCCAGAAATTGCCTATCGGTTTGCCAAAGGGGAAAAAGTGACAAGCCCTACCACAGGCAAACCATGGAAACTATCGAAACCTTTAGATTTTCTTGTGGTTGCAGATCATGCCGAGTTATTGGGATCTATCGCTTTAATGTATGAAAACACACCGGGAATTTCCGACACAAAAACAGGAAAGGCCTTTTTGGGAATCGCACCAAACAAATCGGAAGAGAACATGCAAAAAATATACGACATCCTAAATTATGCTGCGTTCGACCAACCCAACGATGCCAATCTTGGCGCTAAAGATTTAGTCAACGACATTGGAGGCAACAAAGTAAAAGAAGCTTGGACACGATACGTAGAAACAGCCGAAAAGTACAACAATCCAGGAAAATTCACCACACTCATAGGTTGGGAATGGTCTTCCAATAACAGTGGCGCCAACCTGCACAGAGTGGTTTTTATGCCTCAAGGTGGCGATGTGGCCAAACAGTTTATTCCATATAGTGCTCTAGATAGTGACAACCCTGAAGATCTTTGGGCCTGGTTGGAGACCACGAGTCAAAAAACAGGTGCCGAATTTATAGCCATCCCCCATAACCCCAATATTAGTTTGGGACTCATGTTTCCCGAAACTCGCTTGAATGGGAAGCCTATTGATAAAGCCTACGCCGATGCTCGAATGAAGTGGGAGCGTTCTGTGGAGATTACACAAATTAAAGGAGACTCTGAAACACACCCAGCGCTGTCACCCAATGATGAATTTGCCGATTTTGAAACCTATGATTTTGCCTTAACCCCAGATGGTACACGACCAGCTCCAACCAAAGCAGATTATGTACGCTCTGGCTTAATGACCGGATTGGAACTTGAAAAGAAAATTGGAGCCAATCCTTATAAAATTGGATTTGTTGGTAGCTCCGATTCCCATACAGGAATGTCTGCCATTGAAGAAACCAACTTTGCTGGTAAAGGCCAACATGATTCCGAACCCAAAAAACGTGCTCACCCTACAGGCATTGGGTCTTCCAAAGGCTGGGATATGGGCGCTGCTGGATGGGTAGGCGTTTGGGCCGAAAGCAATACGCGCCAGAGCATTGTGGATGCCTTTCAACGTAAAGAAGTCTATGCTACCACAGGGCCACGCATCACCTTACGTGTGTTTGGCGGCTATAATTTTGCTGAAAACGACCTGAATGCAGATATGGTAAAAACAGGCTATGACAAAGGGGTTCCTATGGGAGGCGATTTAAATAAAACTGCCAATGGTGCGGCTCCTGGATTTTTGATATCCGCATTAAAAGACCCTGACGGCGCCAATTTGGATAGGATTCAAGTGGTTAAAGGCTGGTTAAAAGCCGATGGCACTGCTGAAGAAAAAATATATGATGTCGCCTTATCCGACGGTAGAACAGACGGTAAGCAAAAAGTAGGCAACACTGTAGACCTAAAAACAGGAAAATACACCAATTCCATTGGAGCTACCGAGCTAAAAGTATTTTGGAAAGATCCGGATTTCAACCCTAGCCAAAGTGCCTTTTATTATGTGCGGGTTTTGGAAATTCCAACACCAAGATATTCTTTATACGATGCTATTGAATTGGGTATTGATGTAAAAGAAACCAATCACCCTGCAACCATTCAAGAACGCATCTATAGTTCACCAATTTGGTATAACCCAAACTAATTATATGAAACAACTTATTAAAGAACCCCTGATCCACTTTTTCCTGCTAGGCGCCCTACTATTTGTATTGTATAGTCAAGTAAACAAAAGCGATACTGAACAGGACATTGTTGTAGACAATGCCGATGTTGAACACATGGCCGAACTTTGGCGCATGCAATGGCAACGACCTCCAACCTCAGAAGAGTTACAGGGCCTTATCGACAAATATGTGAACCAAGAAGTCTTGTACCGGGAAGCCCTCAGGATGAACCTAGACCATAACGACGAGATTGTAAAACGCAGGCTCGCCCAAAAGATGGAATTCCTTGGGCAGGACCTTTCCGGTTTGGTGGCACCAGCTTCCGAAGACAACCTGAAAGCCTATTTTGAAGAGCATAAAAAAGACTTTGCCACACCTTACAGGTATAACCTGTACCAAATCCTGTTCACGGCAGACAATCATGTCAATCCGTATGACAAGGCCAAAGCCGTATTAAAAGAATATAACTCTTTAGACACTCAGGGCATGCGCGAAAAGGGCGATCCATTTCTTTTGGATTACGCCCTTCAAGACACCGATGCCTTTTACTTAAACCGTGAATTTGGCGAACAGTTTTCCCAACAATTGGAAACCTTGCCTACTGGGGAATGGGCTGGGCCAATAGTATCTGGCTATGGGGTACATTTGGTTTTTATTGAATCCAGAACACCGCCAAGCATTCCAAACTTTGCAGACGTGAAGGACAAGGTACAGCGCGACTACGAATACCAAATGGAGCAGGAAAGCCAAGCAGCCATCTTAAAAGCGCTTAGAGACAATTACAAGGTGCGCATTACAGCAGACAACCTTGAAAAAGCTACCATAGATGAACTGGCCCAAAACCAACAACCATGAAACGCTTCCTACGTTATATCTTATTGGTACTTGCGTTATTGTTCGCCCTTCCAACAGGAGCCCACGAGATCAGGCCTGCCTATTTGCAGATAGTGCAACAAAGCAACACCCAGTACCAAATACTATGGAAAGTTCCTGCCATGGGGGACCTATCATTAAAAATATACCCACGCTTCGAGGATGGTTTTCAGCTGAGTGAAGCCGGAATCCCAAGACCCGTAAGCGGTGCTATGATACACAACTATACCTTAGTTGGAAACCGTGCTTTGGAGGGTAGCCATATTGAAATTGTCAACCTCAACAAAACCATGGTCGACGTTTTGGTTAACATTACCTACCTCAACGGCGAAAAGGTCTCCCTGATGCTGCACCCAGACGCACCCATGGCCCTTTTACCCGGCAGCAGTAGCAAATGGCAAGTCGTACAAACCTACACGGTGTTGGGTGTGGAACACATTTGGTTTGGTATCGACCACCTATTGTTTGTCTTGGCCCTCATCATCATTACCAAAGGCTTTAAAAAATTAGTGACCACCATCACCGCCTTTACCCTGGCACACAGTATTACCCTAAGTATGGCCGTATTGGGCCTAGCCAATCTTCCCGGCCCACCAGTGGAAGCCATCATCGCTTTGAGCATCGTGTTTTTAGCGTTTGAAATGACCAAAATCCACGAAGGAAAACCCACCTTAACAGCCCAAAAGCCATGGTTAGTCGCCTTCAGTTTTGGTTTGCTCCATGGGTTTGGCTTTGCAGGTGCCCTAACGGAAGTCGGTTTACCGCAATCTGAAATTCCTTTGGCATTGGCCTTTTTTAATGTGGGTGTAGAATTGGGGCAGTTGGCATTTGTAGTTGCCGTATTGGGTATTTTAAGGCTATTGGCGCTCAAAAAAGACTGGCCTTTGGTTGTGAAAAACATTCCAGCCTATGCCATTGGTAGCATTGCCGCCTTTTGGACCATAGAGCGAGTGGTAGGATTCTTTGGTTAAGACCTAAAACCCTCAAAGAATAAGCCATTGTTGCCAATAGATTAAGAAATCATGAAGCCCAGGTATCCCTTTTTTTTACCAAAGGTACCTCAGTTATAGGTTTTAAATAGGCCCTTTTAAAGATAGGAATACCTGTTTGGGGAGTGACAAGAAATAATCCATCCTAAAAGAACTCGATCTCCATTATTTACAAACCTCTCTGCATACTTTCTTCTCTTTTGATACCCCTCTTTTTAAATGTCAAACCAAACGATGGCCTTAGATCTTTTTTTACCTTAAGTCCGCTATTGTTTCAATAAAGTCATTCCTTGGTTTTGAGACACTTATAAAACCTTCCTACCTCGCGGTGATTTTTAAGACACTTTTCAATTTTAAAAACTTTATAATATTTTTCCATATTAGATCGTTTTTCAGTAATTAGTATGAAAATTTATAATGAATAACGATACTGTTTTAACAGTTTAACCAACCAATCAAAACATGACACATAACCTACCAACCACACCCTTTCCTTTAGTTTCTAGAACAGTTCCCTTTGTACATATTAACAACTCCCAGCCATTTACGCTATAACAGCGTTCCTGTTGGGGCTATACGAGCCATAGACGGCACATGCGCAATACCTTCAAAAGGTACGGTAGGTGCCCTCTATATCTCAAGTCCTTTTGAGGACATCAAAAGCTTGATAGTTCCTTGCCCATAGCAAGGGACACCCCAAAAAACTTTCATTTAACAATTAACCCTAAATTATGATTTTAAAAAAATCACTTCTTGCCCTAACCTTGGCAGCAACCCTTTTTTCATGTAGCTCTGACTCTTCAGACAGCGATTCACAAATCCCCCAAGAAACAGGACACCTTAAGCAAATAACCTGGACTTTTACTGACGGTGAAATTTACTCCGAGACCCTTTCTTATGATGGAGACAAATTAATTTCCATTGAAGATTCTGATGGTTGGAAATTCAAATACATCTATGAAAACGATATGCTTATCAGAATAAATGAACTGAATGACTCTGGCATAGTAACCACATATACGTTATTAGAATATGACGTTGAGAATAGATTGTCTTCCTATACAGCCTACATCTCATCCATCAGTGAAGAATGGGGCTGGGACCTTACCTATAACGAAGATGGAACGGTATCCGAATCAAGCTACGAAAAAAGCTTTAACGGATCAATGCTTGGAGAACAAGAAAGTACCATTGTCCTAGATAATGGACAGATAACAGGATACTATGCGGACGGTTATAACTTTAATTACGAGTATGACAGCAATAATGGCATCTACAAAAACATCTCTCACATTGAGATTCTTAACTTAATGGATAGATCTTTTCAAGGATATTTTGAATCTGGTCTAAACAATTTAACCAAAATAACGGCTAATTATGGTGGAGAGGGATATGATAGAGAAGTTTATGAATATAGCTATAACTCAAACAACTACCCTGCAACAGCCAACTATTATTGGGAAGGAGAGCTTGACGCCACCATCGAGTATATTTATGAATAAGGCCTAAAAACCTTCAAAAAACTTATGTGCCAAATCACTATAAACAACAATCATTAAAACAAAAGAATGAAACAACTTATGAAAACCCCAAAAATTATTGCCGCACTTGCTATTGGACTATTAGCATCCTGTAGCAGTGATGACAGCAACGACAATACCCCTGCAACTGCCAGCATTATTGGAGAATGGGAATTAACCTCTATCACTTCAAACGGCGAAGAGCTTGTTGAAAATCCAGATTGCCTGGACAGAGTTATCTTTTCCGAAAGCACTTATGACTATTCAGAATATTTCGATTTTGAAGATGGTAATGGCTGTACGCTTGTGAGCGGCGAAGCAACCCCAGAAGCCTATGTACTAAGCGGCACCACACTTTCAGTAACTGATGAGGGAGAAGCTCTCCTTTATGAAATTTTGGAACTTAGTGAAACTACTATGAAACTAAAAGATGTCTATACCGACGGAGGAGAAACGTTTACGGATATAGAAACCTATAACAGATTATAAACCAAAGTAACGGCGCATAAACTTAACTTACAAAGCAGCAAGATTCTATAAACACTTAAAGGGTCTATTGCTGCTTTGTTAATTAAAGCCTTCTTGTAAAAAGTGTCTAAAATAGGCACATTTTTTTGTTTGAAGCATATATGGTTTGTATGAGAATGATTTGTCATCAAAAAATTGTAAAACCTCCATAGACATCCCTTCGACTACCTTCCATCTAGTCCCTTCGTATTTCCTTCAAGAATACTTTGAGAAAGGCCCCATGTGTTCAAGGAAAACACAAAGAATTCACGAACAAAATCCTAATATAGTTAGACAAAAGTTGGACACAATAAAATAAATTCTCACATTTTTTTTGCATAACTAACAGAATTACAATAAATTAAAGCCATAAAACTAACCCTTTAATTGACTTTGCATCATGGCACAACTTCCCAACGGGATTATGGGAGGCATTTCGGGAAAATTAGGTCCTCTGGCAGGAACTTCCTGGAAAGGCATCAATGTGTTTCGCTCCATACCTGCGAACACCAACCACCAACCCACCCCAGCGCAACAGCAACAACACGACAAGTTTAAAACTGTTTCTGCGTTTTTAAATCCGCTGAAACAACTCATTAACCACACCTTTAACGCCTCGGGACTTTCAAAAACCGGCTATAACCTGGCCATGTCCTACCATTTGCGCGAGGCGCTACTTCCTCAAGGTGACAGCTTTAAAATTCAATACGCCAAGGCACTCGTTGCCATGGGGCCCTTACGAGGACTAGAAGTAACCCACATGCAGCAGCCCACTTCGGGCCAATTGCAATTGCAATGGTTGGACAACAGCACAAAAGCTATGGCCCACCCCACAGACAAACTAGTTATCGTATTGTATAGCCCACAAACACACAATTACTTTTGGCAGCTTACTGATACCCCTAGAAACTCACAACAATTCAGTATGGCCCTCCCCGATGTTAGCGAGGGGATGCAATGGCACGTATGGGCCGCCTTTATGGATACCTATACCCAAACAGCGTCATTGAGTGATTATTTTGGGGTGGTGGAAGTGTAAAATACTGCTACATATATCTAGAAGGACAGAACATTAATAGCCATGCGATAGAATCTTGTAAGGACCCGGAGGAATCACTATTTCAGTTGATAACTACGCTATCCTGCTATAGTATCGCATGGCCATTAAAGTTTAGGGATTACTTTGTAGGAATTATAACTATATTAGACGAAGTAAAATAACACCTTAAAGGTCTTATTAAATATTTTAATATTTCCGACAAACAAAACGATGACTAAATTAACTGAAGAATTTCAAGATTGGATATTTATTACTCCCATACACGGTCTTGAATTAACTAAAGATGTTAAGCAAGAATTCACAGTCAACCGCGTTACTTTTGTAGCAAAAAGTAAACTTCCTCGGATTAGAAAAAGATTAGGTCTACCCACCACATTTTCTGATTTGACCAATATAATTCCTGAAAATCATATCAAGTTTAAAGAACGGATTGATAACTTCTTCAAAACAGAAAAAACATTCGCAGTTTTGCCTTATAAAGGAAATCCGAAAGAAAAACAAAATGAATGCATACGATTAATATTAGAGGAACTAAACATTCTCTCCTTATCCCAAATTGGGTGGTCGAATAGGCAGTTTAATAAAAAGCTTGAAATAAAAACATCTGACAACACGTTAATCTACCAAACTATTCATATAAATAAGCACAAGAAAACATTCAACAATAGATATCAAAACAAAACTAATATCGTCCCTTTAATATTAGACAACAAATGGGTTAACTTCCATAAGAGTTTTTTCTTTTTTGAACTACTAAAAGTAATAAGGGGAGAAACAAGTGTAAGTAAGAAATGGAGAACAAAGATACATCGTACCTCAGCCATGGTTGGACAAAGCCAAAATTCTAACGATCTAACTTTCTGTCTAATTTGGAATGTAATAGCACTTGAAATGCTTTTAATTAATGACGAGGATAAAATTTCTTCAAAATTAATTTCTCGATGTGAGTATTTCTTGGGATGGCATGAAGCTTGGGTTAATGAAAAATATGCAGAAAGAATTAAAGAAATTTATTCAAAACGATGCGAATTTGTACATAAGGGTGACACAAAACTTATTGAAACAAAAGATTTGATATTTACTGATGATTTAATATTTAACTTATTAAACAATATCATCAGATGCAAAAGTAAATTCCTTGACTTTAAGGACATCCTGAACTACAGTGAGAAGTATGAAGCGGAAAAAGTTTTAAATATAAAATCAAAATATCAATTTGGAAAGTTTCAATTAATGACAAAAAAATACTCTGAAGAAGAATGTAAAAACATTTAAAATATTTCTTTGCCTCAGCCATAGTGTAGGATTCATCGTACCTAAAAACCTCGATTGATATAAATCCCTATAAATCAACCGTTAAAATTCTTGTTCCACACCACTTCCATTAACGTTGTAAGGGTCCTTCACAATCAAAAAAAAAAGATTTGCTAAATTTAGATAGTCACTGAAAGACTTTAACTGCCATAAAAAACCTAAAACCCAAACCGAACAAAACCCGAAGCATTGATTTCAAAAAAAAGATTCTATTCAATAACAGTATTGGTAGTGACTGTAATTTTGGGTACATGGTCCTTCAATAAGGTTGTGTTCAACACGCGGCATGAGGTAGGCCAAGCCATAGACAGCCTTAACCATGTGGTGGTGTTTTATAACGGCAAGGTAGGCAATGTGAATGGCAGAAATGTTACAAAGGACGGCTACAACCTAGGCTTAAAATACCAATGTGTTGAATTTGTAAAACGGTATTACTACCAATATCTCCACCATAAAATGCCCGACAGTTATGGGCATGCCAAGGACTTCTTTGACAAAACGCTTCAAGACGGACAAAAAAATAAACGCCGCAACCTAATACAGTACAGCAATTCTAGCGCTGCAAAACCTAAAACGAATGACCTTTTAGTATTTGACTCCACCCTGTATAATCCCTATGGTCACGTGGCCATTGTTTCAGGGGTCACAGAGGACAGCATAGAAATCATCCAACAGAATCCGGGGCCATTGGGCTCCTCTAGGGAGACCTTTCAACTTAGCCACCAAAACAATAAATGGCAAATACAAGACAGCCATATCCTAGGATGGTTAAGAAAACAATAAAAATAGCAGAGCTCCACTGTTCTATTACTATTCTACCTCTTTCAATATAGAACCTCCAAAACAAACCTCGAAAAAATCATTATCTTTAAGAAAGCACGAACAAAACCGAGAACTCTTGTCACCTAACCAAATGTAAAACCACCATGCAATTGCTAACCAAACCTTGGCTTTACCTAATCATCGTCCTTGCCAGTTTTGCCATGAAATGTCTCACTATAGATAATAGACACTATTGGCGAGATGAAATCTACACCATCTACCATACCTCCGGAGATACCGAGCTAAGCTTGGATGCAAAAATCGCCAAAAATGAGATCCATAATATTGCCTATTTCAAAAAATTTCTAATCAAGGATCCTGAAACGCTTAGTTTGGGCAATCAATATGCACAAATGTGGCAAATGGTAAACCTTAACCCCTTGCACTATTATGTTTTGGGGGTTTGGCAACGCATAGTGGGTCACAACTATGTGCACTACCGTTATTTTAGTCTGCTGCTCTTTGTACTATGTCTTCCCGTACTTTTCCTATTGGCAAAGCAACTCTTTAAATCCAACCTTGCCGGTTGGATGGCCATAAGTCTATTTTCGATGTCTCCCTATTTTCATATTTATGCACATGAAGCCCGTTACAATATGTTGCTTTGCTTTATAATACTATGTCTGCACAGTTTCCTTCTATTGGCTCTAAAAACCAATAAACTAAAATTTTGGATCGGTTATGGACTTTTTGGAATATGCACCTTGTATGCATCCCTAACTGCAGGAGTCATCTTATTTGGACATTTTTTATACGTGCTTTTGTTTAAACGCAACACCTTAAAACCCTATGTTACCACGGGCGTATGCATATTAGCTGGTTTCGCTCCATGGGCCATAAAAATCTACAACCATAGCTCTGGAATTACCAATGCACTCTCTTGGCAGACCCATTTTTTTGAACTTTCTCCCTTTTCTCTATTAGCCAATCAACTTATGAATTTTAGCAGAACATTTGCTATATTTTCATTGACAGGCGAATGGATTACCAACTATTTTACCCATAGTTTCGAGGGCATTAACCTAGTACAACTTATTGTTAACATTTTAGTTTTAATTATAATAGCATGGGCATTTTTCCTGCTATACAAAAAAGTAACACGAGACACATTTTGGTTCATTATCTTCATTACGTTTCCATTAACTGCCTTCTTCTACACCCAAGATATCATAAGAGGAGCCATGGCTTCTGTGGTAGCCAGATATCAATTGGGCACTTACCTAGGGGTGTTATTGTTAATGTCCTTTTTCTTCTCAAATGGCATAAAAACTAAAAAGCTTCCAACCACCCTGATATTTTTTGTATTTATTGGTTTGGGAATAGCCTCACTTAACATTATTAGGCTTGATTGGCGCAGTTATACCGTAACCCCAAAATATAAGCATGCCGCGACTGCTAAATACTTGAACCGCCAAGACAACATACTTATTATTACCGACGGAACCAATCCTCATCACTTTTGGGGTGATTTTTTATCTATTGTCAACAAAATTGAAACGAATAATATCGATGTGTTATACGTAGACGACTCTATTCAAGGAGTGCAAAACATAATTCAGAAGACCAATAAATCCTATAAAAAGGTTCTTTTCACCATGATGTCTGATAAGTTAAAAGAAAATATGCAAACTCAATTTGAAGGGAACTGGAAAAAAATCGAAGCTATTGAAATTAATGACTCTTGGGAAAAACTATAAAGGATGCTTTTAAAAAACCTTTCAAAATAGAACCTCCAATTCAAACCCCTAAAAAATCACTATCTTTAATAATCCACAGCAACACCCTAATTACAAACCACATAGCAACCTAAAACGGCACATTTTTAATCTTTGGATTCTGCGACATGAAACTAACGCTACTTTTATTTTTTTCGGTTTGTACCGTAGCTGCGCAAAACATTAGTGGTAACGTTTTGGAACTGGGCAGCAATACCCCCATAGAATATGTTAATGTATATTGGGAAAAAGGCCGTGTGGGTACCATAACCAATATCAATGGCGAATACCATTTAGAACTTGGCAAAAACATGACTCCTACTGATACCATTCGGTTTTCCATTATTGGCTACACCACCAAACATTACACACTTTCTCAGCTAAAAAAGTTAGACTTTACCGTGCATTTATCAAGAAAGGCCGAAAACCTTGAAGCCGTTACCGTAAACTCCCAAGCGGCACTAAAAACCAGCCTACCCTTTTCTAGACTAGCCCATTTAAAACAAGCTGTTTATGGATTTGGAAGTCTATTACACAATAATCATATTTATGTGGTAGGGGGTAACGCCAGCTATCTTGAAGATAGCGAAGAACGAGTGCTTAACGAAATAAGCAGTATACCAGGCGCCACTATTGTAGATTTCATAGAAAAGTCCGAAAGCAATTTTACTTGGGAACATTATAGCGACCAACTGCAAACGTATGACATAACAAACGACAGCTGGTCAACGGCCGATATCAAGTTTACAAAAAGAGCCTACCATAAACTACTCCACCTTGACGATAAGCTTTATGTTTTAGGAGGAAAAACACTCTCCGTTAACAAGAAATATGAATATCTAGATAACACCATAGAAGTCTTCAACCTAACAACAAAACAACGTATTGTTGACGACACCAATCCACATCAAGCCATCAACTTTGCCGCTATGACCTACAAGGACAACATTATTGTAATGGGCGGCTCTACTAAAATGAATAAGCATGGAGAGAAAGTCTATAGCAATAAAGCCCATATGTACAATACCACTTCGGGGTATTGGTATGAGCTTCCAAACATGACCAAACCTAAAGAAGCCAATGGCATCCTAATTAAAGACAAGGTCTTTCTTATTGGTGGTTTTAATGAGGAACCTTTAAACAAAATTGAATGTTACAACTTGACCAACGGCACTTGGACCACAGAAGGTAATTTGTTTTTGGGGATGGAAAACCCCGCACTTGCCCATCACGACAACACTATCTATATATTTAGCAACGGTAAAATGCTAACCTATAACATTGAGAATAAAGTTATCAACGAATACACTATAGAGCTCTATGTAAAATACGCTGAAATGTATTACCATCAGGGCTATTTATACATTTTAGGCGGCTTTAAAGAAGATAACTATAGTATTACCCCTTCTTCAAGGGTCAGTGCTGTGAGCCTGAATGATTTTAAAAGAACCCGAAGTAACAAGTCTAAAACCTTGGATTAAGCCGTTGAGACCAACTTAAAAAGCTATCCAACAAAATAGAATATACACAACCATTGAAAAATGACACTTGAAGATTTAGGATACAATAGCAACATAGAAACCTATCGCATACAGCATGCACTTGATGGTCTTAAGTTAGGGCGCGTAATTGCCGAACACAAGGAGCGCTACATAGTAAAAACTGCAGAAAAAGATTATGAAGGCGAAATATTGGGCAATTTAAGATACTCGGCCCAAAGTAGAGCCGATTTCCCCGCTGTAGGAGATTGGGTGGCCATATCCGATTATGATACCGATAAAGTGCTTATCCATGCCGTACTGCCAAGGATCTCCATTTTACAACGGCAGGCAGTAGGCAAAAAAGGGGACGCACAAATCATTGCCACCAATATAGACACCGCCTTTATTGTACAGGCCGTCGACAGGGATTTCAGCATCAATCGCATTGAGAGATACTTGACTATTTGTAATGCCTCAAAAGTAAATCCGGTAATTATTTTAAATAAAATTGATTTGATTACAGAGGTCGCTCTAATGGAACTATTGGACAGCATAAAAAAAAGAATCCCCAGCATACCCGTATTTGCTATCAGCAACGCCACACAACAAGGGATTGAGGTAGTGACCTCGTTAATTGAAAAAGGAAAAACCTATTGTCTTTTGGGATCCTCCGGCGTTGGAAAATCGACCCTTTTAAACACGCTCTCAGGCCATGCGTTCATGAAGACAAGTGCTATTAGCGAGCACACCGGCCGAGGGCGTCATATAACTACGCATAGGGCGCTGCAGGTTTTAGACAATGGAGGCATTATAATAGACAACCCCGGTATGCGCGAAGTCGGTATTACCGATGTCTCTGAAGGATTGGAACGCACCTTTGAAAACATTGTAGAACTATCGCAGCAATGCAAATTTAAAGACTGTACCCACACCACCGAACAGGGCTGTGCGGTTATAGCAGCCGTTGAGCGCGGCGATATAGACCACATGTCCCATGACAACTACCTTAAAATGGAACGGGAAAAAGACCATTATGAAGCAACCGTTGCGGAAAAGCGTAAAAAGGACAAGGATTTTGGCAAAATGATCAAGCAGTTTAAAAAGACAAGAAAACGGGATAAATATTAAGCCAAAGGCCTCGTGAATCCCTTAACAAAAAACAAGTACTATAAGTCCGTTTACCAACACACTAAATCTATCTACAGTTCTTGATTTAGTGTTGAAAAAAAGTTAAATTTAGAAGACATTGGAAGCTTTCGACCTAAATATCATCAATCTTTTGGCATTACTGATAGCCGCATGGCTTGCGGGTGCTGCCGCAAGACGCATTGGCTACCCTTCTATTTTAGGCGAACTGGTCATAGGGATCCTTTTAGGCCCCGGACTTTTGGGCTGGCTGGAATATACCGAAACCATTAGAGTCCTCTCGGAAATAGGAATCATGTTACTGATGGTTTACATTGGTATTGAAATTGATTTTAAAGACCTTAAAAAGGCATCATGGCCTGGACTTCTGGCCTCCATAGGAGGCTTTGCCGTACCCTTTGTTTTAGGCTATTATGCCACTATTTGGTTTGGTGGTGATGCCATGGCCGGTATGTTTGTTGGTATGGCCGTAGGGGTAACCTCATTGGCCACCAAAAGTAGGATTCTGGTTGATTTAAAACTCCTTAACACGAGGATTGCCTATGTTCTCATGGCCAGTGCCCTAATATCGGACACCTTGGCTTTATTGATTTTTGCCGGCATTCTGAGTGTTGCCGCCATGGGCACTTTTGATGGTTCCGAACTTTTGATTGTTGCCCTTAAAGCTATTGCCTTCTTTGCCGTGACTATTCTTATTGGTTTACATCTCCTACCACGATTAGGAAAGTATCTCTCCAAGTTTAAATCGGCCAGCAGCACCTTTTTCTTTACCAGTATTATCATTGTAGCCCTAGCCTACGCCGAACTGGCAGAGCTAGCAGGTATGCACAGTATTTTAGGCGCTTTTATGGCCGGTCTATTCATCAAGGATAATCTATTCCCAAAAAACATTTCAAAAGAACTCCACAAAGCCTTTTATGATGTTTCCATCGGTTTTTTGGCTCCGGTATTTTTTGTGTCGGCAGGGTTTATGGTAAACCTAAACGTCTTTCAAACCAACCTTTCCATGTTGCTAACTATTATAGCCCTAGCCATTATTGGAAAGATATTGGGAGCAGCCCTTTTTTACCTGCCTACAGGTTTGGGGTGGCGAGAAGGGGTCGCTGTTGGGGCAGGAATGAATGGGCGTGGAGCTGTAGAAATCATCATTGCCGGTATTGGTCTTGAAATGGGAATTATAAATCAGGATATTTTTTCCATTCTGGTATTTATGGCCATTTTAACCACCATGACCGTTCCTTTTTTATTGAAATGGACCACCGATTGGCTGAAACGACGTGGCGAATTGGTAGTGATGAACAAGCGCGAAGGCTTGCTAATATTAGGGGCTAATCCGTTAAGCCTTTTGATTGCTCAATATTTAAAAGACCAAACCAAAATTACCTTTATAGACGCCAACCAAGACATTGTAACACAAACCCAGGAACAAGGCTTTGTTTGCTACCATGGAAACGCCCTCCAGGAAGACGTACTGGCCGAAACTGGCGCTGACACCATTCATACGTTTATAGCAGCTACAGCCAATACCGAAGTGAATATACTGGCTACACAATTGGCCAGTGGCAGCTTTCAGATTCCCCATACCCATGTGCTGCTTTCCAAGAGCAACTATATGGCAGGCATCGATATTTTAGAACTGTCAAACACCACCAGCTTATTTGCATCCGGTATTGATGTGAGTTATTGGTTCAATAAAATCTCCTCAAAGGACATCATCAAAAAAATTGATACGATAACCGAACCTACTCCGGCTAGAACCTGGATAAAACAACAAATAGCATCTAAAAAAGAGACGCTTCCTTTGATTATAGAGGATGCCTCTGGGGAAAAACTCCTGTTCCATTTTGGATATCAACTACAACCCTCAGATAAAGTACATTATATCATATAAGGAATCACATTAAAAAATAGGCTGTCCTTTTCTCATAAGGAAAAGTGACCAGTTCAATATGCATTCCCATAAACTAAACCACTATAATCTTAAAGTTCATAGGTTTGGTTTCTGAATGAAAGTCCATTCACAAGTATAATTTTGCCACGAATACCCAAATAGCCATGTCTTTTTAGGGAAATACATTCGTGAATTTGTGGCTTATAAAAACTTCTCAAACCTAACAGTTATCCGTTTATTGTACAGGCAAAATACAAGCCTTGCTCAATTGTTTCAGACTCATTTCCAATCCCTGTTCCAAAGTTTGCTGCATGACCTTGGACGTATCATCATGGCACTGTAAACAGGCCCCAACTAATAACAAACGCTTTTGTTCCTCAACAGAAAAAGGTCTAAAATTGGTTCTTGTTGATGTTGGTTCTTGGGCAGTTTCTTCTTTCATAAAAGGTATCCATGCATCTTCCGGCAAACCATCGTTAGGATTTAAGGCATATTCTGGGGTAAAGACCCATTCCCCTATTTCTTTATTTGTTTGATATACCAAAGTTCCGTTGCCATAGCCCAAAGTATAGGGATTGGCATGGCAGGATTTACAATCTCGCACCGCTTTAGTAGTGGTATGTGGTGCATTGGGCGCAAAGAGTCTATGGAAGGATACATCAGTATCGGGGTGACCGCTGTAGCTCCCTTTATCTATGGTCATGACCATCCCCGGTATGGCGGGTTCAACCATAATACCGTCGTTATGCTCTCTAACCCCTAAAGCCGGTTGCGAGGCCGAAAATTCAGCGACGTATTCCTTCCATTGGCCTTTCGCCAATTTCTTATCCAACAAATCGAAAGCCTGGGCTTCATTGCCATCAAACTTATTGTGACAACCAATACAGCGTGGTGTCCATGAGGAATGACAGGCACTACAGCTCACATTTTTATGGGCATTGTCACGAGAACAAACAGCCGATTGCGGTGCTAGAGGATGTAATTTCTGATCCTTTTTTCCGATTAAAAAGGCATTCCCCAAAGAGTCCACATAGGTATTTATAAGAGGTCGCCCATCTTCTTCCTTAACTAAAATTTCTTTATCACGGTGCTCATAACCCCTGTGTAAATAAACAAATCTACTTTCCCTATCAATCGAATCGAAAGGAACCGTACGAGGCTTGGATTTGAAATGGCAATCATTGCATTTCAGGGTAACGGCATCTTCGGCGTGGGAATAGGTCTTACCATCGCCCATCACCTCGTGAGAGGAATGACAATCGATACACAATAGACCCTTAGTATGGTGCACATCTTCCTGCAACTGTTTATAGACCCTTTTGTCTTCCAACACCATATGCCCCTTGGCATGGACCACCTCAGCTTCATCCAATAAAGTTTCCTGAAGCCCTATATAATTGGTGGAAATCCTGCTGGAACGACTATGACAGCCAAAACAATGGGTATCATCCATAAACACATCACTAGAAGGATGCACCTGTGGCATCTGGGTTTTGTTGGATGCCATATAACTAGAAAGGTCGGCTTTGGCTTGTTGGGAATAATTTAAATGACAAGCATTGCAACCTCCCCCCCGACTTAATTGGGTAATAGGACCATAATCGGTTTTTTGGGCACCCAAATGGCAATTGGCACACAAATCCCGCAAGTGTTTATCGGCAGCCGAATACTGCAAGTCTTTAATGTGGTAATAGGCATTCAAGCTATCGGCTTCACCAAACACAAATTTATCGACCGCCACCAACCCACTATTGGTAGTCATAAGGGAGTGCTCTACATTGTGTAATTCGTTGGCATGGCATTTTCCACAGGTCTTTTGGGCATCGGCTAAATTACCCGGTATCAAAACCATGCCTTTATGCGCTTCCTCTTTATTAAAGGAACTTGTATTTCCCAAATGGCAATTGGCGCAGCCTATGAGTTTTGGATTGTGGTATTCTGAAAAACCCTTGGTTTGCTGATGGCACTGCATACAGGATTCACCTTCAGAAACAACCTTACCTTCATATTGCTCCCCTGAAAATTCCTGAGACCTAAAAACATCCGTATGCCTCACAACATAAAGCAAGCCAAATAACAAAATGGCCAGTGCAAAAATCCATCTAAAATAGGTCTTTTCTTTCATAGTGAGCGCTTGTTCAAATTTACAATAAATCTTCCCCCAAAACACTATCAAAAAAGGGCTTCAACTGTAACAATTGTTACAAGAAACCAAGTGTAGAAATGATACTTTTAAACTGTCTAAAAAGATTAAAAAATTCCTTAACTTTAAGAACCAATCCAAATAGCTATGGTGACATCCAGAAGAAAATTCATCAAAATTTCAGCTTTAGGGTTAGGGGGCTTAGCACTTTCCTCTTCAGCAGTCAATTTATTAGCGCCCAATCCACTCTTGGATGCTGCCGTAAAAGAGAACCTTGCCAAAAAACTTTCCAGAACTGCTACCTATTGTGAGGTATGCTTTTGGAAATGTGCCGCCTGGGCCTATACAGACGAAACTGGCGACATCAAAAAAGTGATTGGAAATGATGATGACCCGCACTGTAACGGAAGACTCTGTCCAAGAGGTACGGGAGGAATTGGCATGTACAGCGATGAAGATCGCCTTAAAACACCTTTAATAAGAACCACCATAAACGGTGAAGAAACTTATAGGGAAGCCAGTTGGGAGGAGGCCTTGGACCTGATTGCCGAGAAATTCACAGAAATTAAACAGAAGTACGGCCCTGAATCGTTCGCGCTTTTAAAACACGGGTCTCCAGGAAGTCATTTGGAACACCTCTTTAAAGCCTATGGTTCCGACACCATTGCTGAACCTGCCTACGCACAATGTAGAGGCCCAAGAGAAACGGGCTTTGGACTCACCTTCGGCTCATGGGTAGGCTCTCCAGAACCTACCGATATCAGGGACACCAAATGTTTAGTGCTTATTGGCTCCCACATTGGAGAGAACATGCACAATACGCAAGTTCAGGAAATGTCTGACGCCATCGATAATGGCGCCACGATTATTACCGTAGATCCTAGATTTTCTACGGCGGCCAGTAAATCGTCGCATTGGTTACCTATCAAACCCGCGACTGACATTGCCTTACTACTTTCTTGGATGCATGTGTTGATTGAGGAAGAGCTTTACAATAAAAAATACGTTGAAAAATATGCCATTGGTTTCGAGGAACTAAAAGCCCACGTAAAACCGTATACTCCGGAATGGGCCTACGGCATCACCACCATAAAACCGGATAGCATTAGGGAAACGGCTCGCCTTATGGCTGCGGCCGCCCCAGCTACCATTGTACACCCTGGACGCCATGTGACTTGGTATGGAGACGACTCGCAACGCGAACGTGCCATTGCCATTTTAAATGGTCTTTTGGGCTCTTGGGGTAACCGAGGTGGGTTCTACTTTAAAGAGAAAATCAGTATTCCAAAATATCCGCATCCAGCCTATCCAGAGCCTAAATGGGGTTGGCATGAAATAGGTCAGCAATATCCATTTGCTGAAATGGGCAATACTTCGGAAGTAGTCAAGGCGACCATTCCTAATGAAGATAATCCATATCCTATCAAAGCATGGATGATTGCAGGAACCAATTTAATAAACACCCTACCACAGCGAGAACAAACCCTTGAAGCGATTAATGCGGTTGAATTTTTGGTCGTGGTAGATACCATGCCAATGGAAATCACAGGCTATGCCGATGTGGTGCTTCCGGAATGCACCTATTTAGAACGTTATGACGGTATTCGCTCTGCCACCAACAGACATCCGTCCATTGCTGTTCGTATTCCAGCTGTAAAGCCTAAATACAATTCCAAACCTGCCTGGTGGATCAGTAAACAAATTGGCGACCGTATTGGTTTGGGCGATTATTTCAATTACAACGATTTTGAAGAGGTCATTGAATGGCAACTCAACAAATTGGGGACTTCTTTGGATGAAATGAAAAAGATAGGCGTTAAGAACTTCGAAAGAACCTCTGGACCATTGTTCCTCGAAGAAGGACAGGATTATGTGTTTGGTACTCCAAGTGGAAAAATAGAATTTTATTCTCAGGAATTGGCAGATTTAGGATTCGATCCTATGCCTGTCTACACCCACCATCCGCAACCACCACAAGGGTTTTACAGGTTGAATTACGGAAGATCTCCAATGCACACGTTCAGTAGAACGATTAACAACCCTTATTTAAGCGATTTAAAAAGTGAAAACACCCTTTGGGTCAACCCAAGGGTAGCCCGAATCCTAGATCTAAAAAAAGACCAGCCCGTTTGGCTTAAAAACCAAGATGGCATTCTATCTGCTTTCCCTATCAAAGTGAGGGTTACAGAGCGTATTCGTTGGGATTCTGTGTATATGTACCATGGCTTTGGCCATAACAATAAAAAATTGACCCGTGCCTTTGGAAAAGGTGCCAGTGACGCCGAACTTATTTCCCAAATCGTCGTAGATCCACTAATGGGTGGTACCGGTTTAAGAGGAAACTTTGTTTCTATTTTAACCGAAGACCCACATAAAAATACAATGGTATGAGATATGCAATGGTGATAGACACCTTAAAATGTGTTGGCTGCAGTGACTGTGTGGTCGCTTGCCAAACAGAAAACAATGTGCCCCATGGCTATTGCAGGGATTGGATTACTGAAGCTGTTAGCGGCTCCTACCCTAACCTAGAATTGGAATTGCGCTCGGAACGTTGTAACCATTGCGCCAATCCGCCATGCGTAAGATGCTGTCCAACTGGGGCTAGTCATGTGGTGGTAGGCGGCATTGTTTTGGTGACTGCAGACCAATGTATCGGCTGTGGCGCCTGTATAGAATCCTGTCCTTACGATGCCAGATACCAACACCCCGATGGCTATGTAGACAAATGTACGTTTTGCCACCACCGCTTGGAAAAAGGGCAACAGCCCGCATGTGTCTCTGTATGCCCAACAAAATGCATGTATTTTGGCGATTTGGACGACCCGAATAGCGAAATATCCCAATTGTTGAAAAACAGAAAACATAAAACCCTATCCCCAGAGGCAGGAACCGATCCTCACGTGTTTTATCTCATTTAACGCTAAAGTACCATGGAAGAAGAACTATTTACAAGCGGCCGAAACATTCCAAACATTGATCCTTCATTACAAATTTGGCATTGGCCCATCTCCCTGTATCTATTTTTGGGAGGACTTGCTGCAGGCATTCTATTCTTTGCAGCTTTATTCTACCTTATGGGAAAAGAAAAACAGTATCCTGCTCTGAAAGCAGCCGCTGTTATACCGCCAATCGCCCTATCCATTGGTCTCTTGGCATTGGTTTACGATTTAACCCATCCACTATACACCTGGCGATTATACACCACTTTTAGGATAGAATCCCCTATGTCCTGGGGCGCTTGGGTATTACTCATTACCACACCGCTATCCTTTTTATGGTTATTCAGCTTTTACCGAAGTGCTTTCCCTAACATGGAATTGAAACTCAAACTCTTTAAAAAATTTAAGTTTTTAGAGAAATTCGAAAAATTCCTTATTGCCAACAGAACCTATATGGCTTATGCCCTTGTTCCCTTATCGATAATTTTGGGGGTGTATACAGGTATTTTATTATCGGCCTTTAATGCACGTCCTCTGTGGAACAATGCTATTCTGGGGCCACTGTTCTTAACCTCTGGTTTATCTACAGGAGCCGCAGCCATTATTTTACTGTCTAGAAATAGAGAAGAACGCCATCTGTTCAGTAAAATAGATTTAGCCCTAATTGTCATAGAAATTGCCCTGATCACCCATATGATTATGGGCTATTATGCAGGTTCGCAAGTACAATTGGAGGCCATGGACCTTTTGGTTGGCGGTGAATTTACCCTGATGTTTTTTGGCTTCGTGATCCTTTTGGGCTTACTCGTTCCTGCTATTTTGGAAGTCATTGAATTATTAGGTTATAAAGTCCCCGTAGCAGTTCCGGCTATTTTAGTCATCATTGGCGGGCTTATTTTTAGGTTTATTATGGTAGAAGCAGGACAACTTACCCGATACCTGTATTAAATTATTTGTTATGAATACAAAACACAAAGCAAACCCACACCTATACTGGAACCCCTATTTTGGAGGTTTCCTATTGGGCATCATCATTATTTTTACCTTTTACCTTACCGGTAGAGGTTTGGGAGCCAGTGGCGCCATGAAAAGCAGTGTGGTAACAGTCGTTGAAAATGTCGCTCCCAAACACGCCGAAAGTAACAGCTATTACAGCCAGTTTATCAAGGAGGGGGACTCCCCTATGAATACTTGGCTGGTATTTGAAGCCTTAGGGATTTTGATAGGCGCCTTTATTTCGGGGAGTATCAGCGGACGCATCAAGTGGCGCGTTCAGCATTCCCCTAAAATAACGACTAAACGCCGTTTGATTTTTGCGCTTATAGGAGGTGTTTTATTCGGACTCGGCGCTCAAATTGCAAGAGGATGTACTAGTGGTGCCGCTTTAAGCGGCATGGCCGTATTGTCAACAGGAGGGTTTCTTACTATGCTGGCCATTTTTGGATCGGCCTATGCCTTCGCGTATTTTTTTAGAAAGAACTGGATTTAAAATTTAAAAGATAGAATTATGGGACCTTTAATTCCTGGCGGTTATATTCCAATGGAATGGGATAGTATCATAGCCATATTCATTGGCATTGCCTTTGGCTTTGTCTTGGAAGCTTCAGGCTTTTCATCCTCGCGAAAATTGGCCGGTGTGTTTTACGGCTATGATTTCGCCGTATTGAAAGTATTCTTTACCGCAGCAGCCGTATCGGTGATTGGCATTTACTATATGGATTACTTGGGATATCTGGATATCTCACAACTCTATGTGCACCCTACTTATTTATGGGGGGCCATCATAGGTGGTGTAATTATGGGAGCTGGTTTCGTAACCGGCGGGTTCTGCCCGGGCACCAGTTTATGTGCGGTAGCCATTGGTAAATTGGATGCTTGGGTGTATGTAATTGGCATCATGATTGGCGTCTTTATATTTTCAGAACTCTTCAATCTTTTTGAACCCATCTATGACGGCTACAACTTTGGCAATATTACTTTGATAGATTCCTTTGGTTGGAATCCTTACTGGGTCATTTTTGTGTTTGCCATTATTGCCGTAGTTGCCTTTGGCATTGCCGATATGGTTAGAAAAAGAGTAAAAAGTGTGTTTTACTAATTAAACTTGATCCTCATGGACAAAAAGAAAACCGTAAAATTCCTCTCGTATCGCTATCAAATATTGGCTGCAACCTTGATCATTCTTGCTGCCGGATTGGTATTATTGCCTAAATATGAAAAACAGGAAGGCATTCGCTCCAAACAACTATTAAGCCATGCCATCAGTCCGGAGCGTTATATTTCTACCGATGATATTTCCCATAAACTCATTAGCCAAGATCCTTCTTTTATTTTGGTAGACGTGAGGGACGAAGAAAGCTATAATAAGTATAGTCTGCCTAATGCCATTAATATCCCGCTGTCAAAATTGTTGGACGAAGACTCTCTTACCTACCTCAACCAAGACCAGTTTGACGTGGTGTTCTATTCCAACGATACCTTTCATGCCGACCAAGCTTGGATGTTGTGCGACCGCCTAGGCTTTAAAAACCTACATGTTTTACAAGGAGGACTTAATACTTGGTACAGCACCATTATCAATCCTACCAAACCAAGTGAAGCCATGCCTGAAGCGGACTTTAAACTGTATGCCACCAGAAAAGCGGCCAGTATGTATTTTGGCGTAGCATACCCAGATCAAAATTTAGGTACCGAGTTGCCCTCTGCTCCTTCAACGCCTAAAAAAGTAATAACCGTAGAAAAGAAAAAGAAGCGCAAAGCAGAAGGCGGCTGTTAAGTCTATAATTGATCTTATACCTAATACCATGAAAGAATTAGAGAAAACCAAACGAATATCCATTGCTGCCACGCTATTTATCCTAGCCGTATTGATAGGTTTTTTAACCTATAAACGCCCCAAAAACACTTATGCTTTCAACACTAAAAGCACTTTGGAAAAAATCACCTCAACAGATTATTTCCTACCCTATTCCCTTATTGAAAATGAAGATGTGGCATTTATAGACATTAGAAACCCTTATGAGTACAACAAAGGTCATTTACAAAATGCCATAAACATGCCTTCCGTGGATATTATGAGTGAAGCCTCCCAAAAACTGCTTCAGGACCTAAAAAAATCCAACACTACCACCGCGTTATACGGATACACCCCAGAAGAAGCCAACATTCCTTTTCTTATCCTATACCAATTGGGATTCGATAATCTTAAAATCCTACCTGTAGAACTCAGCTACTCACAGAACAAACTCATCACGAAAGAATCCAAAATAGAAACCCTACCTTACGATATCAATGGGTTTATCATGGACTCCCAAAAGCATCTGGACAGCTCTAATACGATAGTCCCTCCAACAGCGGATGTCCCTAAAAAAGTGATTACAGTTGAAAAGAAAAAGAAACGCAAAGCAGAGGGTGGCTGTTAAAAAACAAATACATACTATACTTCCTTTGCTTTAAAGCTCGCACCCACCTTATTTCTAGAGAAAAAAAATAAGGTTCTAAAAACGGCCAAATATTTGGTATTTTTAAACTGTAGTTTACAGTTACTTAGCAAATAGGAACCGTATGAAAAAAACCGTTTACGATCTTGTATCCAAAGCCGTTAAAACTTTTTCAAAAAGTGATATTGTTGCAAAGAAAATCAACAACCACAACAAACAACTCTATTACGAAAGATCGCAGCATCTTACATTTCTATTTCAGAAGCAGATTCAATATGAAGAACAGATTCAGAATAAAATTAAAGCCTATATAAAACCTGGGGATGTTGTTTTTGATATAGGCGCCAACATTGGTCAATATGCATTGCCTTTTAGCGAGGTGGTTGGCCCCTCAGGAACGGTCTATTCCTTTGAGCCCGACTTTAAAAACTATGCGTTTTTGCAATTCAATGTCAACATAAATAAATGCACCAACGTTAAGTGTTTCAACTACGGGATAAGCAAAGAAAATGCGCAACAAGAATTTTTTAGGGATACCGAAACGGGCGGACGGAAGGGCTCTTTTAAAAGGAAATTTGTGGAAGACAGCTTCAAGGGATTTACAGAAAACGTCACTATAAAAAGTTTGGATGCCCTAGTTACTGAATTTGGACAACCCAACCTGATAAAAATAGATGCCGAAGGCTGTGAAGATGATATCATTTCAGGTCTAACCATCGATTTGAAAAACTGTGTTTTTGCAGTGGAGGTTAGGGAAGACACCAAACACGTTATCTTTGACTACTTCACTAAAAAAGGATATGACTGTATTTGGATAGACCATAAAGATCGCCCTATTAACAATGCCGAAGATATTCCTGGATATGCCAATCTCATTTTTAAAAGAAGTTCAACTAACCAACAGAAATAATAACCAGATCCTCTATGATCAAAGTAGCCGCTGGCATTCTCATAGACCAACAAAACATCCTTATCGCAAGGCGTTCACCTGGTAAAGACCTAGCAGGCTATTGGGAATTTCCGGGCGGCAAGATAGAAGCCAACGAAACTCCAGAAGCAGCCTTGATTCGTGAGTTTAGGGAAGAATTTCAGGTAGAGATCAAGGTGCTTAGCCCCTTTCACCAAAACCAACATTCCTATGCCTCCAAGACCATACTACTGGACTCCTATTTAGCAGAGCATGTCTCTGGTGAATTTCAACTAAGGGACCATGATCAATTGGCTTGGGTGTCCATTCCTGAACTAGACAACTACCAAATATCACCCGCCGATAAGCCTATTGTAGAAAAGCTTCGTACCTTACAAAACACTAAAGGATTTCTAACCTAACACAAAAATCAAATACCTTTCATATGTTCATGCTTAAAGCCTTCCAAAACCCAACGCTCTTAAAACTCCTTCTTACCGTTATTTTGGCAATGCCTTTAGGGTTTCAAGGGCAAACAACTGTAAAACCAGCCCACAACCCCATTATTTGGGCGGATGTTCCCGATCTGTCCATGATTCGAGTTGGAGACACCTACTATATGAGTAGCACCACCATGCATATGAACCCTGGTGTACCTATTATGGCATCCAAAAATCTTATCAATTGGCAACTTATCAATTATGCCTACGATACGCTTGCCATTAATGATGCTTTACAGCTACAAAACGGAACACAAGCGTATGGTAAAGGTTCTTGGGCTAGCTGCCTGAGATACCATAACGGGACATATTATGTGAGCACCTTTTCCAGCACCTCTGGAAAAACACATATTTACACCACAACCAATATTGAAAAAGGGCCTTGGACTGAACACAGCTTTGAACCTTCCTATCACGACCACAGTTTATTTTTTGATGAGGACGGTAGCCTCTACATCATTTGGGGCGCTGGCAAATTATATATTGCTGAAGTGAAGAAAGACCTTAGTGGTATAAAAGAAGGCAGCAAACACGTGTTAATAGAAAATGCTAGTGCTCCATCTGGAGATAACATCATGCTAAAAGCAGAAGGTTCACAATTGTTCAAAGTAAATAACATGTACTACCTATTCAATATTTCATGGCCACGGAATGGGATGCGTACTGTGATTGTGCACCGGTCCAACAACATCAAAGGGCCCTATGAAGGCAAGGTAGTCCTACAAGACAGAGGCATTGCCCAAGGAGGGCTTATAGACACTCCAAATGGCGATTGGCACGCTTACCTTTTTCGAGATTATGGAGCCGTTGGTCGCATTCCCTATTTAGCCCCGGTGACTTGGAAAGAGGGTTGGCCCGTCATTGGACATGAAGGGAAAGTGCCCGACACACTGGCCATCAAGGCAGCCCCACAAACTATGGAAGGTATTGTAACTTCTGATGAATTCAATGAAAACACTCCCAACAAGAAACTTCCTTTAGAATGGCAATGGAACCATAACCCCGACAACAACTACTGGTCGTTAACAGAACGCCCCGGCCATTTACGACTAACCAATGGCCGTTTGGACAACAGCTTTTTAGATACACGAAACACCCTTACACAACGCACTTTTGGTCCCGAATGTTCGGCAAGTATTAAATTGGATATAAGCCACCTTAACAATGGGGACTATGCGGGCTTGGCTGCGCTTCAGAAACAATATGCCTATGTTGGTGTTAAAAAAACCAATGGCAAGCATAGCCTTATCATGGTAAATGGCAGTGCTGATGACCCTATAGAGGAAGCATCCATACCTCTCAACCAAAAGGAAGTATACTTAAAAGTGTCTATGGATTTTAGAAACAAGACGGATAAGGCCTATTTTTATTTCAGTTTAAACGGAACGGACTGGAAGCCTATTGGCAACTCTCTACAAATGGCCTATACCCTGCCCCACTTTATGGGCTATCGCTTTGCAATATTCAGCTATGCCACCCAAACTACGGGCGGTTTTGTGGATATTGATTGGTTTCGATTGGAAGGCCCTACGCTTGATTGAGTCTTCTTCCAAAAATTTTATCTATTTTGGCAACTATCTAACTAACAACACACCTTGCAATGCGTATCGTAAAAAATATTTTAGCCGTCATTTTAGGATGGCTTGGTGGTAGCGCCATCAACATGGGGTTGGTGCAGCTGGGACACTCTTTGTTTCCAATGGAAGGCATAGACCCAAACGACATGAATGCTCTAGCGGAAGCCATGTCTACTATGGAGCCTAAACATTTTCTGTTTCCATTTTTGGCCCATGCCATAGGAACTTTTGTAGGTGCCATTATAGCCGTTCGCGTAGCTGCGAGTCATAAGATGATTTTTGCCATGGCTATTGGAGTGCTATTTTTAATTGGAGGTATCATGGTGAATTATATGCTCCCAGGCCCTATGTGGTTTACAATTTTAGACCTTGTTGTAGCCTATATTCCTATGGCTTGGCTAGGTGGCACAATAGCCCTAAAAAAAGCAAAGGCATCTATTTAAAATGAACAAAACTCATTTCCTTTTTCTATTGCTAGGGTTGTTGGCAGTAACCATACATGCCCAAGAATTTACCTTGCAAACAGGCGATTTGCTGTTTAGGGAATCTGCCGAAAGCAGCTTATCCAAAGCTATAGATGCGGTGACCCAAACCGATAAAGCCACCCATTTCTCCCATATGGGATTGGTTGAAATAGTAGGCGATAGCATTTTTGTATTGCATGCCGATACCGATGGTGGTTCCTGCAAGATTAGTTTGCGAGAATTTATCTACCCTCCCTCAGACAGTATACCGCAAGAAAGAACAGTGATCGCCTACCGCTTAAAACCAAACTATCAAAAAGCCATTCCTGACGCTATCACCAAAGCCAAAACCATGTTGGGGAAGCCCTATAACTTCAGCTATGTCATGAATGACAGCAGTTATTATTGTTCTGGATTTGTATACAGAGCTTTTTCAAAAGACAGCATTTTTAAATTGAACCCCATGACCTTTAAAGATCCGGACACCGGCAAATTCAATCCTTCTTGGATTGCGTTTTACAAAGAATTAGGCATGGATGTTCCCGAAGGCCAACTAGGCTGCAACCCTAACGGCATGGCGGCTTCTGAAAAGTTAATGGTAATCGGGAGAGTGCGTTTGTAAAAGATAATAGTAAAGACAGTTTTGCTATAATAGAATAATATTGCTATCCTAAATTTAAATATGAAAAGACCACTCCTCCTACCAACTCTACTTATTACTCAGTTTATTTTTTCGCAAAATATAGTTATAGCTGACACCATAAATAAATCTCCAATTCCATTTGCAACCATAAAGTACAACAAAACAGATGGCGATTACAGCAACCCAAAAGGGATCATAGATTTAACCCAAGTATCATTTGATACTTTAGAAATTTCACATTTGGGTTATAATACGGTCAAGATACCAAAACTTCAAGTTATAGACACTATTTACATGACTCCTCATGCAACACAATTGGAGAGTGTAACTGTAAAGGCCAAAACGGATGAACAAATTACATTTAAACCTTTAAAAAAGTCATCGCTTTGGAAAAGCTGCATTTTAACACCTAAATTAGAGTTGTGCGCTTTGGTATACCCCAAGACAGAATATTGGGATTATTATTTAGATATGGTCTCCTTTTCCTTTTACAACGACATCGGTAAAAACGACATAAAAAAACTACATGAGGAAATTGATGCCTTAATAAGAATAAATATTTATCACAACAACAAGGGTAAACTTGGCGAACAAATATACAGCAGTACACCTATAAAAATTAATAACATAGAAAAAGACGAAATTCAACATGACATTTCATCCTTAATGCTGAAAGCTACTCCTGACGGTTATTGGTTTACCCTAGAAATGCTTGGATACTACAGCAACAATAACGAAGTAACTATTGATGGAATTCCTTTTGTAAGACCCCGCCTAACACAAAAAGAGTCCAAATTTTGTCAGGTTGAAACATACCATAAATATGTATTCAATGAAAATGATAATTTTGTACACATAGATAAAGTATTGAAAATGGGAGGTTTTTATGGAGAGAATGAACACAGATATTTATCTATTGGTTTTACAATATCCAAATAATCTACGTTTGCAACGGGGGCTTTTTTTTGCTCAACCATAAATCCACAAAACCTCTTTGCTTTAAGATTTAGGACAATTTTAGCTCTTGTCACAGACGAGTGCTAGCTCCGATTATCGGATGTTATCTTTTGAAAATAACAACCTGTAACTTTATTTTTTATCAGCAAATCTTTTACTTTTTCAGAAATACAAAATGACGAAGGGTCAAATTCCTCGTAACAAAATACATTGACATTTTTAGGCATTTTATTTCTATCAATAATTGGATTGATTAGATTATCTCTCATTTTATTTCTATCAAGCACATCTATTTTGATTTTGAAATGCATTATATAATATTCATGACTTTCGGAGCCCTTTAAAACACTAGTTTTCACAAACTGAATTTGACTTTCATCTACATAATCTTGGATTAATCTCTGCATTTTTGTCGAAATCAACCTTATAGGCTGATATGGCATTTGGTAATCTGCAAGTTGTTTTCCTACTCCTCCTTCAAAATTGAATTTAATTCCATCTAACATACCTTTGTAAATTTCAACACCATCTTCAAGTGTCTCTAGTAGGTCTGACATTTCAATATTTTCTGTATCTACTATACCGTACTTTCCCTTTGTCTTGGCGTATTCTTCACCTAATAGGACTCTATAATATGTTTCCATTTCTTTATTTATACAATTCTAATTAATTATACAACATCCCCATATTTTCAAAAGAGTTACTCTCTTATTAGAAACCTACGAACAAAGATTATGGAAATGTTCATTTGTAATAACATTCTTAAAGAAACAAAAAAGTCCTGTCGTAAAACAGGACTTTTATATATTATTGCTCTTCACAAGTTAGATTAACGGAAGAGAACAAGAAGAGATTCCTTCTTCGTCGGAATGACAAAACCCATCTCTACTCTATTCCTTTAAACTTCCAACTCCAAGCTTCGTGCTTCAAACTACTAACGTCTCACTTAAAACAAATCCGTCAACACATTCTCCGCCACCAAATAAGGCAAGGTCACCTTTAGGCTTGGTGTACGCTGCATTTCGCGTTCAATGGCAAATCTGGCTTCTTTGTTTCTGGCCCAACTACGTCTGGCAATACCGTTATTGACATCGTAAAACAACATGCTTTTGAGGCGTGCTTCGGCTTCTTTGGTGCCGTCCAACAGCATTCCAAAACCACCGTTGATCACTTCTCCCCAGCCAACGCCACCACCATTGTGGATAGACACCCAGGTAGCGCCTCTAAAACTGTCGCCAATCACGTTTTGAATGGCCATATCAGCCGTGAACTTACTACCGTCATAAATGTTGGAAGTTTCGCGATATGGAGAATCGGTACCACTCACATCGTGGTGATCGCGTCCCAATACCACAGGGCCAATTTTTCCTTTAGCAATAGCATTATTGAAGGCTTCGGCTATTTTGGCACGCCCTTCGGCATCGGCATATAGAATTCTGGCTTGTGAGCCCACCACCATTTTGTTCTGCTTTGCATTTTTGATCCAAGTGATGTTGTCCTGCATTTGCAATTGAATTTCCTCTGGGGACACTTCCATAATTTGCTGCAATACTTCCATAGCAATTTGGTCCGTAGCATCTAAATCCTCGGGCTTTCCAGACGTACACACCCAACGGAAGGGTCCAAAACCATAGTCGAAACACATAGGTCCCAAAATATCCTGAACATAGGAAGGATATCTAAAATCAATTTTATTTTCAGCCATCACATCGGCGCCTGCACGAGAGGCTTCCAGCAAAAAGGCATTTCCATAATCGAAGAAATATGTGCCTTTGACTGTATGTTTGTTGATAGCCGCGGCATGACGACGTAAACTTTCCTGAACCTTTTCCTTAAATACTTCCGGCTCCTCGCGAATCAAGCGATTGGATTCCTCATAACTCACATCCACAGGATAGTAACCACCCGTCCACGGAATGTGTAAAGAGGTTTGATCTGACCCTACATGGATAAAGATATTTTCTTCATCAAAACGCTCCCATACCTCCACGATATTTCCAATATAGGCAATGGAAACCACTTCGTTGGCCTCTTGCGCTTTTTTCACACGAGTAATCAAAGCCTCCATTGAGTCTATCAACTCATCTACCCAACCCTGTTGGTGACGTTTGGTGGCCGCTTTTGGATTCACTTCGGCACACACCGTGATACAACCGGCAATATTTCCCGCCTTAGGTTGCGCACCACTCATACCTCCCAAACCGGCAGTTAAAAATATTTTTCCAGCGGAAGACTCCTCTTTCTTCAATATTTTTCTAAAGGCGTTCATCACGGTAATCGTGGTTCCGTGTACAATTCCCTGTGGGCCGATATACATAAAAGAGCCTGCAGTCATTTGTCCATATTGGGTAACTCCCAAAGCGTTGAACTTTTCCCAATCATCAGGTTGGGAATAGTTAGGAATCATCATCCCATTAGTTACCACCACTCGTGGTGCAGCTTTAGACGACGGGAACAATCCCATAGGGTGGCCAGAATACATGTGCAAGGTCTGCTCCTCTGTCATCGCGGCCAAATATTTCATGGTCAACAAGTACTGCGCCCAGTTTTGAAACACGGCCCCGTTTCCTCCGTAGGTAATCAATTCCTCAGGGTGCTGCGCTACGGCAGGATCCAAATTATTTTGAATCATCAACATAATCGCTGCCGCCTGTGAACATTGTGCCGGATACTCCGAAATAGGTCGTGCATACAAGTCGTAATCGGGTTTGAAGCGGTACATATAAATGCGTCCGTATTCTTTCAATTCCTCGGCAAATTCAGGCGCCAAGGTAGCATGCCAAGCTTCTGGGAAATATCTTAAAGCATTTCTAACGGCTAATTGCTTATCTTCTTTTGATAGAATATCCTTTCGTTTTGGGGCTCTATTAATGCCTTCAGGATAGGCTTTTTTGGCCGGTAACTCTGTTGGGATTCCTTGTAATATCTGTTCTTGAAATGTCATATCGTTCTCTATTTTACTCGATAATCGAGATTTGAATATTCCGAGACCTACCTCGAAATTAAAAAATTGTACCTTTTAATGCATTACGGGTTTGCCCCAAGGCAATTTACTGCACCCTAAAGGCTTGTTCTTTTACAAATTGAATGATGGCATAAATATCGTCCTTCAACACGCGGTCATCTTCCAACTTCGCCACTTTACTTCTGATCAATTTAAAGTTTTCTTCCACAATATCGGAAAAGGTATTTGGACGTCTAAATTCCAAAGCTTGGGCTGCATACATCAATTCGATGGCTAAAATCTTTTCAATATTGCCCAAAATTTGGTTGAACTTACGCCCAGAGATACTTCCCATAGACACGTGGTCTTCCTGTCCTAAAGAGGTTGGCACACTGTCTGCGGAAGGAGGGAAACACAAAGATTTATTTTCGGTTACCAAAGCTGCTGTGGTGTATTGAGGAATCATAAATCCAGAATTCAAACCTCCAGATTCCGTCAACAAACGAGGTAATCCAAACTTCCCTTCCAACAACAAATAACATCTTCTATCGGCGATATTTCCTAATTCTGAAGCTGCTATCGAGGCATAATCCAAGGCCATTGCCAAGGGTTGTCCGTGGAAATTTCCACCAGAAATCGCTTCGGTTTCACTCAGCACAATTGGGTTATCGGTTACGGAGTTCATTTCAATTTCTGCCAATTCATTTAAGTGATAGAAAGCATTTCTTGAAGCCCCGTGCACCTGCGGAATACAACGCATGGAATAAGGATCCTGCACGCGGGCACAATCCAAATGCGATTTGATATTTTGGGAATCCTTAAACAGTCGACGCATGCGCTCGGCTACTTTTAGATTTCCTTGAAACGGCCTGATGGTATGCAAGGCTTCCTTAAATGGCGAGGCACTTCCTTGGTAGCCCTCAATACTCATGGCTCCGGCCACATCGGCCAAATCCAAAAGATATGCCATTTTTTTAAGCCCTTTGATGGAATGGGCCAAAATGAACTGGGTTCCGTTGATCAATCCCAAACCTTCTTTGGCCTGTAATTGGATAGGCTCCAAATTATGTGCTTTTAAGACCTCTGCGGCAGGTTTAATGACATCGCCTACCCAAAACTCACCTTCCCCCAACAACGGCAAAAATAAATGCGATAAAGGCGCCAAATCACCTGATGCTCCTACCGAACCTTGTTCAGGCACCACTGGCAACAAATCATTTTCGATACAGTACAGCAATCGGTCGATCACTTCCATTCTCACACCGGAAAATCCTTGACATAAGGCCTGCACCTTACAGATCATCATGATTTTGGATAATTCCTTATCTATCGGGTTTCCTACACCAACGGCATGGGTAATTACCAAGTTCTCCTGTAATTTACTGGTTTCCTCTGGGGTAATCTGTACATCGCACAAGGGCCCAAATCCTGTATTGATGCCGTACACGGCCTTATCGGAATTGGCCATGATTTCCACTTTCTGTCTGCAAGCATCTACTTTCGCTTTGGCCTCTTCCGTCACAATCCCTTTCAAAGTTCCTTCTGCAAGCGACATTACGGTATCAACCGTAAGCTTATCTATACCATATTTAAACATCATTCTCTCTCGTTTTCTATTAGTTTTTACAAAGTTATCGCTATTTTTGATAGCAAATAATATCATTTACATCACTCATTGATGCCTGTAAGTAATCAAATAGAATTGCGTCACCTGCACTATTTTTTGGCTGTCGCCGAAGAATTGCACTTTAGAAAAGCAGCCGATAAGCTGTTTATTTCCCAACCAGGCTTAAGCAGGCAAATTAAACAGTTGGAAGAATTGTTGGGCATCACGCTTTTTGAGCGTCATAACCGCGATGTAAAACTTACCAAGGCTGGCACCTATCTTCATGCTGAAATCAGCAGAAACTTATCCCGACTAGATGGCATTTTTGAACATGCCAAACTCTTGCAGGACGGCAAGCAAGGCCGCCTGAATTTTGGTTATGTAGGCTCCGCCATGCAGGAGCTTATTCCGAAATTACTTTTGGCTTTTGAAGAAGAACATCCTAATGTCATCTTTAGTCTTAAGGAAATGGACAACCAAAGTCAAATAGACAGTCTTATTGCCCATGATATTGACATCGGCTTTGTAAGATTGGAACGCGTACCTAGAGGACTTTCTATCAAACAGATTTTAAAGGAACCCTTTTGTTTGGTACTTCCCAAGGATCACCCATTGGACAACAGCAATTTTAAAAGTTTGACCCAATTAAAGAATGAATCCTTTATTCTTTTCGATCCCAAGTACAGCACGTCCTATTACGAAAAGGTGATGCAAATTTTTGATGACAGTGGTTTTAGTCCCATCGTGTCCCATAATACCATACACGCCGATTCTATTTATTCGCTTATCAAAAATAATTTCGGAATCTCTATCGTTCCCAAATCTCTACAAGTAGGCCATGACCCCGGCGTGAAGTTTATTGAACTTTCAAAGATTCCACAACGCACTGTTTTGTCCATGATTTGGGACCCAAGCAACATGAATCCTAGCTTGGAGCACTTTATCCAACTGATCAAATAAAAAAAGCACCTATACTAAGTATAAGTGCTTTGAATAGATTTCGATACAATTCTTCTAATTTCTTTAAGAAAAATTAAACAATCTGAAGATTCTTCATTTCGTTATCACTCCATTCTGAATGACAATACTCCATTTCATCTATCTCTTGATTGAGAAGTGCGCTTGGAATTTCTTAGGAACACCAAGCTCCTCATAAGTCAACACAAACCAATAGTCTGTAGATGGTAATGGTTTCCCGTTGAAACTTCCATCCCAAGGCATTCCTGCAGGTCTAATTTTAGTCAATATTTTCCCGTAACGATCAAAAATCAATATTTCCGCCTCTCGGTGATCCTGAAGTGCAAAAATGTTCCAGAAATCGTTGTGTCCATCCCCATTAGGCGTAAATACTTTTGGATAATCGATAATTCTAATATTCTCAATTACCAACTCACCACAAGAAGTCTCTGTCTTCATGTCATACACATATACGGTATGCAAGCCACCACTCACATTGGTAAACACACCTCCGTTATCTACGATGGGCCCGTCATCCAACTGATACCAATACTCTCCGTATCCCTCAACTTCAACAATAATGCTAGGATTTGCAGAAAAGGCTCCAGATTGGTTCACACTTACCAATACTGCCTGACTGGATTGGAACACTTCAAAAGCTTGACTGATTTCAGAGGTACAATTGGTCTCCGATTGAATTTCTTCTATAGAAACCGTATACAATCCTGGAGATGCTGTATTTACGGTATAGGTTCCTTGAGTGGCCCCAGCAATTGCCACACCATTCAAGTACCACGTGTACGCATAATTAGGATCTTGCAAATCACTAACCAAAGTCACAGCATTCAACACCTCTCCTGTTTGATAATCCACACAAATAGTATCACCTCCATCTTGGGAATAAATTTCAGGATTCAACAACGGAGCCACTGTATATTCAAAAGAGGTGGTATCAAAACACTCATCTGGAATGTTATTGTTAACCACTCTAATATAAATGGTTTCTCCGTAAGCAGTTCCATTTATATAGGCTGCAGGATCTGCAATGGCATTGGTTCCATTAGCTGCATCTGATTGAGATAGGTAATAGCTTACCGAAAAATCGGTAGGACTTTGCCCATTCAACACTTCTGCATTCAAACTTGTCAAATCCAAAGCTGCATAGCCATCATTCTCACCATCATAATCACAAACCGTCATCGGTTCCGGCATGTTGGCAATAGCTGCTGCTTCTACATTCAATTCAAATGGAAAGGTCTCTGAACACCCGGAAGCACTGCTAGCAATTACCACATAGATCGTTTGATCAAAAGCAGTTGTATTGGTATAAGGATTACTTGTAATTTCATTTGTCGCAGCAGCATCTTCAAAGAAAGATACTGTATAGTCTGAAGAACTTTGTCCAGTTCCTAAAATATTGTCCGTTTCGGCAAGCAAATCAAAAGCATAAAAACCACTGCCATCTGCACTACATACTGTCATACTATCCTTTGCAACGGTTGGAACAGGCTGAACTTCCAAATCGAAGTTAAATACGGCATAACAAGTTGTGGTACCCGCATTGGCACTGGTGACATTTACATACACCGTGCTTGTTCCCGACACATAATTACTTGGATCTGGAATTGGATTTGCTCCAGACTCCGCTTCTGCTTGACTGGTATGATAAGTAAAATTAAGATTCGCTATACCATTGGCAATGGTAGCTTCATATTGCGTTAAATCAAAAGGCTCTTGACTATCATTAGGCGTCTGCAAATCACAGAGCACTATCGGATCCAATGCTGTTGTACTAGGGTCTGGCAATACGGTAAGTTCCAAAACCAAAACGGCTGTATTAGAACAATTTGATCCTCCCGTGGATACTCTTATCCCCAAAACTGTTTGTGGGTTTGGAGACGTTGTATAGGCACTAGGATTTGTTATTTCGTTTGTATCATCGACAGCGTCCTGTTGAGAAGGGTAGTAAGCCACCTGATAATTGGAAGGATCTGTAGCATTTGCTAAGAACTGCGATTCATAATCCAATAAATTAAAGGTATATTGCCCGTCGCCATCAGTATCACATTCAGCAACAACATATTCTTCTTCCAAAGTCAAAATGGTTTCAACCACTAAGGTTTCCACGGCATTAATATCTAAAGAACAAAATGGCGCTACAGCGCTTGTAGCTGATTCTATGGTAACCTCTGTAGTTGTCAATAAATCCGGAAACTGCAAGGTATAATTTCCTGAAGCATCCAAGGTAAGTGTCATGGTACTTCCTGAGTTAATATGATAGTCTATGGTAGCGTTTGGCTCCCCACTGAACGTAATCACCCCTATGTCCCCTTCACAAATTGGGGAATTGTTTGATACCGTAGGCGCTGTACTGCCATTTACCGTAATATCAATTATATCACTTAAGGTTTGCGAACAAATGACATCGCCAGCACTGTCAATAATTCTCGCATACTTGACTTCGAAAACGGTATCTTCTGTAAAGCTTTGTGTTAACGTAGCGGCCCCAGTATCATCCAATAAAATTTGTTGGGTAGTCCCATCATTGATACTATATCCAACAGTAGCTCCAGGGGTACCCGTAAAGGTAAAGGTAACGTCTTCACCATTACAAACTTCTGTATTATCAGCTACTACGGTCACTTCAGGAATTTCGCTAACAAGTAAATTGAATTCCACTAAATCATAACAACCGGCTACATTTTCTACTTTAGCATAAATTTGCTGAGGATTGGATGTATTGGTATAAATACCGGGAAGCGGATCTATTCCGTCTGTAGCATCCGCCAAAGAGGCATAAAACTCAATGGTATTGTTTGTTAAGTCGGCATTGATATCCGATTTTACGGCATTTAAATTGAAGATCCCCGTAGCCCCATTAGAACTACATGTCATCAAATCGTCAATTTCGTTTGCCACTGGTGCTTCAGGAAACGCACCATCGCCCTCCATGGCTGATCCTGTCCATTGAATTTCAAAACCACCGCCATCATATGGCCTATCAATAACAATATAATAACTATCACCAACACTTACATTCAACCAATACACGTAGGCAGAATCTCCCATTGCTCCAGGACCTTGAGCCACTGCTGTAGTACTACCGTTAATTCCAGTATTATTACTAGGCAACCCGGCTTCAAGAGGATTAATGGTATTGCAACGCAGCGCATTCCCCCAAAGGTCTCCACAGCTTCCCGTGCTGGCATCATAGACCCAAAAGTCATAATCAACCGCCAAATCGGCATCATCTGGTATTAAATCAAAGCCCAGATTACCGGCTTGTACGATATCAATTTTAAGCCAAATGGTATTATGCTCAATACTTCCGCAAGCGGCTACCTCATCAATTTCACCAGCTCCCTCTGCATTACTACTGAAGTTTCCATTTCCACATACTATAACAGCATTAGCACAATCACTAGGGTACTGCTGCCCTTGAACTTTTAGCAAGAACATTACAAAAATGCCAAACATTAAAAATTTCTTCATTCTAACTTTCTTCATAACATAATTCAAAACTCCAATAGTCAACCTGTAATCAGAAAAAATTACAAATTGACTATTAGAAATTTACAGTTTATTTTTAAGCTTTTGGCTGGCTGGCAAAATTATACCAAATAGGTTGGAGTTACTTTTTAACGATCAAGAATTCTGAGCGTCTATTTTGTGCATCCTCTTCTTTAGTACAGTTAGATTTACAATCTATTTTAGGTTCTGAACTTCCCATTCCTTTAGCAGAAAGGCGCTCTTTGGCAATACCCTTTGAAATCAAGTACTGCATAGTGGCCTGTGCACGTCTTTCTGATAGTTTTTGGTTATATTCCTGGTTACCTTTAGTATCGGTATGTGAACGCACTAAGATTTCCATTTCTGGATAATCGTTCATAATGGCCACTAACTTATCCAATTCAAAGGCGCCTTGTTGGGTGATATTGCTCTTATCAAATTCAAAATAGATATTGTTCAACTTCACCTCTGTTTCGGTAATCAATTCATGCTCAGGTTCCAATACCACTGTTACATTAGTGGTACCTCCTTTGCTAGGAGCCACTTCAACAGTTGCTGTTTTGTACCCTTGTCTTGCTACCGTAAAATAATAAGCTGTTTCACACTCTACACCAAATGCGGCAGTACCATTTGCCTCATTAGTTTTGGTGGCAATGACATTACTTTGATTGTCCAAAATTGATACTGAGGCATTTGCCAAAACAGAACCAGAATTAGCGTCTTTCACCAAAGCTACAGCCTCTGCAATACAAACAGGGATTGCTGTATAAATATTGTCTACACCGCTTCTATTGGATGAAAAATACCCAATATTATATTTTGTATTTACACTAAAAGAGAAATCATCGCTTTTAGTATTTACAGGCTTTCCCAGGTTAATAGCATCTTCATTTTTGCTCAAGTCCACTTTAAAAATATCGAAACCTCCCAAACCTTGCTTTCCAGTAGAAGCAAAATACAAAATGTGGTCTTCACTAATAAAAGGGAATCCTTCTTTTCCGGCCGTATTAACATTGGCTCCTAAGTTTTCAGGAGTCCCATAAGAATTTCCATTAACACTTACTTTCCAGATATCGGTATCTCCAAAACCACCAGGCATGTTGGAGGCAAAATACAATGTTTTACCATCGGCACTTAAACTTGGGTGACTCACAGAATACTCCGTACTGTTAAATGGCAATGCTTGGATATTACCCCATTTCCCATCTTCTTTGGTGGCACTATAAAGCCCTTGTTGTCCAACTTTAACCTTGTGCTTCTTTATCTTTTTATAGTTCCCGGTACTGTGTCCATCACGAGCAAAAATCATGGTATTCCCATCGGTACTTAACGTAATTGGACCATCGTGAAAAGGCGTATTTAAACTTTTTAACTCCTCTGGTTCAGATAACGTACCATCATCATTTCTTACAGATTGGTAAATATCTAAATAAGGACTGTTAGTCCAGTTATCTTTTCTGTTAGTTCCTCTAGAACTCACAAAATACAAGGTGTTATCATTAGAAAGCACACTCCCAAAATCAGCTTGCTCTTGGTTGTTAATACCAACATTACCAACTTCAAATAACTTAGATTGATCTGCCAAGCTAGGTACATAATTTGGATTCTTCATGTGGGTAATAGCGCGTTGGTCTTCCGGCATCATTTTAGCGAACACATCCATTTGCTTGTTGGCCTCCTCATATTTTCCTTGCGACTTTAGAGTTTGCGCATAACGGTAATAGGTTTCTGCATCCTGCGTGGTTTGCGTAGCCTTAGCATACCATTTTGCCGCTTCTTCGGTATTGAAGACATTGTAGTAGCAATCTCCCAATTGCTTGTACACATAGGTATCGGCCTTATTGTTGTCTACCAATTTTAAATAGGCATCAATGGCGTCTACATATTGGTAGCTCTCAAATAGTTCGTCTGCCTTTTCGGTGTGGGCATTTTGTCCGTAGCTTGCTGCAACACACATCAGCAAACATAAAAGACTGTATATTTTTTTCATTTTTATTGGCTTTTTGTGGTTAGAAAAATCTTGGTGACACAGATACTTTTTTGGCAAAGTTCAAGTCGAATAACACCATAATCTCGTGCGATCCTGAAGTACCCCCACTTAAATCAGAAGTGATGGCATCGTAGGCATATCCTACTCTTAGGTTAGGTGTAATGGCAAAGTTTGCCAATCCTGAAAAGGAATCATCCAAACGGTAGGACGCTCCCAATTCGAAACGCTCAAAGAACAATACATTGGCCGATACATCCAAAGATGTTGGTGCATTGAAAGCCGATTTCAACATAAAGGACGGTTTGAACTTTGTGTTTTCTGAAAGGTCAAATACGTATCCCCCTGTTAAGAAATAGTGTAATTCTTCCGATCCAAAGGTGTATTCCTGCCCGTTGTTAGTAACATCCAAATGCGTACTTTTCAACATGTTTGGCACAGAAAACGCTACATAATACTTGTCTGTATAGTAAAAGAATCCTGAACCAATGTTCAAATAGGTATTACTTGTATTTTGATTAAAGGCTTCATCATCACCAATAACCAAAGAAGAGTTGATATCGCTGAACAATCCAATATTTTGAAAAGTAGCTCCCGCTTTCATACCAAAGGCTAAGCGGTGCTCACCTCCTAAATTCAAGGTATAAGAGAAGTCGGCATAGACATTATTTTCCTCAACCGGTCCAATGTTATCAGAGATAACAGACAATCCCATTCCTACTTTCTCTCCTACTGGACTATGGATAGAGAAGGTAGCTGTTTTAGGCGCTCCTTCAATATCTACCCATTGCGATCTGTACAACAAGCCTATGGATAAATTGTCCTTAGAACCAGCATAAGCTGGGTTAATCACATTCATGTTGTACATATACTGTGTGTACTGCGGGTCTTGCTGGGCTTTACCACTAACCATCATGAGAAGTGCAAAGACCAAGGTCACATATAATTTTTTCATCTGTGTAGTTTATGCTAATAATTGGAAGCTGTCTGCCATAATTTTAGGCAGACAGCTAATATTAATTTAGGATTACTTTGCTCTGTTTATATAAACCCATCCTGTTTCGTTCGTACCATTTTGGGTTTCGATACTGTAGAAATAAGTTCCTGTTGGCAACTCTTCTCCATCATTGGTTTGACCACCCCATTGGTTGGTATAGCTTCCGCTGAAGTTAAACACTTCTGTACCGTAACGGTTAAAGATGCTTAATTTCACTACTTGGAAACCTGTTAAATCAAACGTATCGTTTTTACCATTGCCATCAGGTGAAATTCCTTTAGGAATCTCTCCACAAGAGAATTTCTCAACAGTATAACTCGCCGAGGTACTACATCCTCCAAGTGTTACCGTTACCATAAACTGTGTTGGTACCGTAGCATTGATATTGTTCATTGCGTATTCAGTTACATTGAAAGTGCTGGAGTTTTCTCCTACCACTTCTCCACTAGCATCAGTCCAAACATACTCTACTTCGTCTGGGTTATAAGCATCACCTACTGGAGCTGCTGTCAATACAATGCTAGCATCAACACAGTCCTCTGAAATTTCAGAAGTCAAGTTATCTAGGATGGTAACAGTATAAGTACTCATTCCTCCTAACAAACAGATATCGGCATCTTCAACAATTTCATATGTAATGGTGTACTCACCAGGTGTACTAGTGGCTACATTGATTTCACCAGTATCCGTATTGATGTCTAATCCTGTTTGCGAACTGAACGATCCGCCTAAAGTAAATTCTTCAGACAATACTGGCATAGCAGTTCCACTATCCGGACAGTATACATCTTCATAAGTAAAGTCTGTCGTTGGCGTTGTAACATCATTCACTTCCACTACAATTTCGGAACGTGGTCCTTCACATCCATTGGCATCTACATACCCAACATAATAGGAAGTTGTTCCTGCTACCGACGTATCTGGTGTTGGCGCTATTTCAGAACCTGTGCCTCCAACGGCCTCAGTGTACCACAACAATGTGTATTCACCCTCAATCGTTGCTGTTAATTGCTCAGCTACTTCATCCACACAATACATGATTGGCGACTCAACCACTGGACTCTCTTCGATACCATCATATTCAACAGTTACCATATCGTCACAGTAACGTGTTTGCCAAATAAAGGTATACGTTCCAGGCACTGTAAATCCACTAACAGTAACTTCTCTTGAAGAGGCATCGGAGATCAATACTGGTCCAGGGTTATCTTCTGCAGAAATCCATGTCCCTGTACCCTCTGCACTCATTTGGATACTGTTGTTTGTACAATCCAACTGGTCATTAGTAAACGTATTAATAGAATTGTTTGCTACGAAATTAGTTGCATCCAAAATCACTCCATACCCTGAGTATTTATTTCTAAAAATAAATCGTGTGGTTGTTTGACCTTCCGGAACATTATAAGCTCCTGAATAATTTGCCCAAGACCCCACATTTCCAGCTTCTTCACGAATATTTACATACGGGCCTTCAGGTGGCCCAGCAAATAACTGAATGGTATTTCCTGTAGAACGTGGTAAATGTGCAAAGGTGTAGAACATCTGCGTAATCTCTGACGTATCAAAATCTCTATAGATCCCTTTAATAGTATCATCTGGCTGAGAACCATCTGGACCAATTAATGTTACAGACTGTCCACCTTCATATATTGGGAAAAATGAGTTATTCACCGTTTCCCAGAAGAACAAATACGAAGAATTTGATTCGGCTATTACCACAGACTGTGTCCATCCCGGAATCACAGCTTGATCCACACTATTCTGATAAGAACCTGAAAACGCAACACCAGATGGATTTTCAAAACCACCATTAGGTGCATTTATAGAACATAAATCATTTGGTGTAGTCGCACATAATTTGAACGTTCTCGTACTTACTTCAGGAGTTGTTAAACTTAATCGTAATTTATAGTTATCACCCACTACCAATTCGGTAGAGTAACTAGCTACAAACAAATTATCAAAAGTACAACCCATTTCTTCCAAGGAACCATCTGTTAATTCCTTGTACAAGGTCATCGTAATGTGAGGGAAAGGCTCCACCGTGTTTGCTGTTCCAGCATGCAATGGATTTTCAAACCCATCGATCATAAACATCTGTACTCTAGAAGTCGCTGTAAACTCAAACCAGATATCAGATTCCACTTCATCTCCACAAGATAAAGCTTCAGGTGATAAAGTTGCATTTCTAAAGGTTACATCCACAATAGCTTCTTCACAATCCTCTCCTTCATTAATAGGAAGATTCACAGCAGTAGAGATATCGTCTCCTACCGCAAAATCATACGGACCTGACCAATAACTAGTCTCCCCATCGCTACAAATGGCTCTTACAAAGTACTCGTAAGTACCTGCATTGTCAAATACAAAATCATCAGCTGTTGGCACGTAAGATGGTGTATCCACAACCGTTCCAGATTGCGGAAGCGTTCCATTCTCTAAAGGCTGTACCGCCACTTCCCATTGGGTTTCGTCACCCCCTGGAGTCCAAGAGAAGCCTGCAGCACCATTGGCTGTTAGATCTGTTGGCTGTGGACAGCTTACCTCGCCACACTGAGCAATTCCCGTATAGAAAGTTTGCTGTGGTGGAAGCCCTGTAATATGCGCCACTTCTTCTCCTTGATAATCTTCCAAAATCACTTCCCAGTTGGCATATTGATCAGGATTCCATCCTCCCGTATTCATATACAATTCAAATTCTACGCCTGTACATAAAAATAAAGTATACTCAGGGAACGTGTCATCTCCATTGTAGAAAACCAAGGTTTGTACCAAATATCCATTTTGATATACATCCACGGCAGGGAACGTAGGGTAGTTTTCATCAATTAAGGTAATGGTGTATTCACACAAATTATCAAAATCACATCTCGTGTTTAACTCGGTCGGCCCTGACCATTCACTCTTCTCTGTATCACTACAAATGGCGCGAACGTACACATTATATTTACTGGCCTCTGTTAAGCCTGTCACAGTAAACGGGTTAGTATCTGCGATGTAAGAATACGCAGGGTCTACATCCCCTACAGGCGCATCCTCTTCAAAAGGAATGACAGCGATTTCCCAAGAATCCTCACTTCCATTACTATCCCAGATTGCTGTAAAACCTTCATCGGTAATCGAACTTAAAACCACATTTGTTGGTTCAGGACAACTAGGAATATCTTCAACAATCACATTATCAATAATCAAGATCTGTCCTGAACTCGCTATTTGGAATCCAAAATTCAATTCTCCTGATAAAGGAATATTGATAATTTTTTCAATGTAACTGGTATTGTTTACTGGACCATCTGTTGCAGAATCATACAATTCTATATTCATTGAAGCCGGATCATTCCCTGAAGTAGACATGAACACTTTAAAATGATCAGGGTAGCCAGCATTGTACGCTGCTCTGTAGAAGAAACGCAATCTTTGGTTTGGCTGCACATTAATAGTTGGCGTAATCAAAAAGTCGTTAATACTTTGCGGTGTAAAAACAGCTGCAGATTGATCTCCTTCGTAAGTGGAATTAACGTTATCCAATTCCCATCCCCCTGTTGGAATGCTCCAGCATACCTCAGTTTCGGAATCGGAATCAAAAGTTTCTATAAACGGTGTATCGAAAGCATTACAAGCAGTAACAAAACTTACAGGTCCAACCCATCCACTACTTGAATCGCCACAAGAGGCTTGTACATATACTTCATATTCTGTTCCTGGTTCTAATCCAGAAGCAGTAAAGGTAGTTTCGTCAACAGTAGCAGTAGTATTTGTTGGCAATCCAACACCTGCAGGCTGCACGGCAACATTCCAAGCCGTTTCGTCGTATCCTGCACTCCAGTTAATGTTTGCAGAACTTCCAGTTACACCAGACACAAAAAGACCCGTTGGTGTTTGACAGTCATCAGCACCTTCAATGCTTACATTATCCAAATGTAAATGAGAGAACCCATCCTCAACATCAAATTCTGGCGGTACTCTAAAGGCTACATAAATAGTTCCTGCGTCCGCTTCAAAATACAATGTTTTGGTTTCAAAATTAGAATTGGTAATTTCAAACAACGGATCCAATACGGTAAAACTTGAAGGATCGGTATCTGTTGTAGAAATCAAAACTTCCATTCCAAATCTATTGGCAGGGAATAAAGCACTGAACAATACTTTATAGTCAAATTCTAATTTATTCAATCCTCCATTCACGTTAATAGCTGGAGAAATAAACCAATCGTCAAAACCTGTTGGAGGTGCAAATATAGATGTTTGCACAGCTGCCATATCTGGCAAAGTAGTCCACTGTACATTATCACCATTGGCATTGTTTACTGACCAACAGAACTTGTAGCTTTCAGGATCCTCATCATTAAAGGATTCGAAGTATGGTACATCAAAACTTTCACATAGGGTTGTAAATTCAAAAGGCCCTACCCACTCGCTATAGTCACCTTCTCCACAAATAGCTCTTATGTAGTATTCGTAATGCGTAGCATGGTTTAAGCCTTCTGCGGTATATGGGTTTTGGTCTGTCACCACGCCTGGCTGAGAAAAATCTCCCGGCTCTGTTGGTACACCAGCTCCTGGTGCTTGTACCATTACTTCCCATTCTGTTTCGTCACTACCTGCAGTCCAAGTCAATTCCGCAGTCGTTGTTTGAATAGTTCCTGTGGCCAAATCTGAAGGCTGTGGACACGTAGGTATATTTTCTATTAAAATATCATCAATCGATAAACGCGTTGCATTTTCTTCTGGGTTAGGCGTTACTACCCAAGCAATATTTACTTCGCCTGATACTATTGGAAGTTCTACGGTAACCTCTTCCCATGCACCATTGGTAATCACGGTTTCTGGTAACACTTCCGTTGTAAAATTCTCTGCTCCAATACCTGTAGTCGATAATTTAATAGAGTACGTAGAAGTTCCATTGGTAGCTCTATGCTTATAAACCAAACGTTTTGGTTGATCGGTAAAATTCAATCTTGGAGATGAATAAATATCGTTATTATTTCCAGGAGTATCCAAAGTTGGAAGGGTAGGATATCCTGTAAGGTACCCCCATTGAAACTGATCTTCATTTACATTAATACTATACCAACATGGCTCTGGAGTACTTGAGTTAACTCCGGTAAAGTCCTCATAAAATGGAACAGGAAACGTTTCACATTGTGTAGTAAAGGTGTAAGGATTAGCCCACGCACCTGTAGTACCACCACAAATAGATCTTACATAAAAATCATAAGTAGTTCCTGCTACCAGACCTGTATCGATAAGGTTGTCTGTTAAAGAAGACGTCGCCACGATACCTGTTGTAGGTGCTGGATCTCCAGTTGGCACCACTGCATACTCCCAAGAATCGGCAAAACCACCAACGTTTTCCCAAGACATGGACACACTAGTAGCCGTTAAATCACTATAATCAATTCCGGTTGGAGGCGCACAAGAAGAGCCTTGCATTTCAAAAGTAAAACAGATTCCGGCATTCATTGTAAGGTTAGAAGAAATGACAATGATATAGGTATTACCTGCTTCTGCCAAAAAGCCTTCCAAAGATGCGTTCATATTACTGGTTGTAGTATTGATTCCGTCCAAGCAAGTCACTCCAACATCCTCACAACTCTCATATATTAATACTGTTGAATACGCATTCCAACAGTTTTCACCAGCACTGGCGCCCGTTGCTGTACTTTGATAAAAGTTTACCAAACCATCTTCTTCTGGTGTATAGGATAAAAATATTTTATCTCCATTCAACATATTCCATGTAGAAGGCACGCCTGAAATACAGTTCGCCCCCGCTGTATCGTAAACAATATCAGGGTTACTGTAGTTGCTCAAGTTGTCTTCAAGTATAAAAGGCTCTGACAAATCTGAAATTACAATAGCCTCATCACAAGATAATCCCAACTCGTTAGTAGTAAAGTTTACAGGACCTGTCCAAGCACTTACCGTACCATTATCACACACTGCTTGTACATATACATCGTAAGACATACCTCCTTCCAAACCTGTAATGGTATAAGAAGTACCATCTACAGCAGTGGTAATATCATCAGGTAAAGCCCCTGCAGGTACTACATCTAAATTGAAATTGGTAGCCGATGGATGTGTCCAGGTCACTAGACCTCCTTCAGTAGTCAAATCGGAGATATCAATATCGGCTGTAGCAATATCAGCACAACCTTCCAACACTTCGGCATCATCAATAAACCACTCATCACCTGTTGGCGCAGCACCGTTTTGTGTATTCACAGCCACAAAAGCTACATATACATCAACACCTGCTATACTAGACAAGTCTACAATCTGTTGCTCATACTCTGTCCCTAAATCACTCTCTGAATAGGTTTCCAAGGTTACGTTGAACCCAAAAATATCAGGCTGTGCTGCCGTAGACACTCTAATTTCGTAAGTAGCTCCATTATCTACATCAGTTGCCTGTTTCGTATAGAAATGTAATTCACCGTTCGCAGGAACAGTAAACTGAGGCGTTACCAAGAAATATTCGGCGGTGTTAGTATCACCAATATTATCCGCACTAGGATTTACAGATACGGCGTTGGTACCTAAATACCCATCGGTAGTTGCTCCCCATTGAGCAGCTCCTACCTCATTGTCAAGAAGTGTCCATGTTGCCGGCACACCACTGTCGAATGATTCGTTAGCCAATTGTGAAAATCCTTTGGTTGATAAAAGGAAAAAGACTCCTATCGTCAATAGAAGTTTTAACTTCCCTTTTAAGAGGTCCATTCCAGTGAATGAGTTAACATCCACATGAAAATCTCTTCGCAAAAAGAGGGCAGTTTTTGCTACAGTTGCTTGTAACTTGTTTTTCATCGTTTGCAATTTCAGTTAGTATTTCAGCTCTAAAACTATACATAAAGATAACATATATATAGGTATAGGCTTTAATAATTACCGAAATTCGAAAGACAAAACCCTATTTAAAACACCTGTAAAACAAGAGATTACACTAAAAACCCTTTGATTTTAAGGGATTGTTAAGATTTACGCTTTTGAAGTTTCTCAACCTGCTTTTTGAGGTCTCTAATATGCTTTTGCGCTTTGATTTGAAGTAAGACAATAACTACAATTAGAATTATAGCCGCAACGAAAATAACTTTTACATTGAAAGAAAAACGCTCTTGCAAATTTGCAATTTGCTGCTCCTTGAGCACGTCATTTTCTTCTATGGAATCACTTATGGAATTTCTCTCGGATTGTTGGATCTCATTTTTGATTTCCAAAAAATGATTGTAATAAATCTGATATTGCTCCCAGTCATCCAAGGCCAAATAATTTTCGAAAAGCCCCTGATAAATTCCTTGATTCAAGACTAAGTCCCCAACATCCTTGGATTGGTTTAAGGCATTCTCCAATAAATTGATAGCTTCTTGGTGCCGCCCTTCACTGGTATATACTTCTGCCAATCCCTTTTGAGCAAAGGACACCAAACTTTTGGCCCCCTTTTTCTCTGCCAAATAGATAGACCTACGGTAACTCTCTTTAGCCTCTTCATTTCTGGAAAGTTCCAAATAACAACTCCCTTTATTGTAATAGGCTATGCTTACATTGGTTTCATAAAACAAGCCTTTCGCTTCATACTCCTTTATCCCCTTATCAAAAAAGTTCAAGGCTATATCACAACTAAGGTTACCTCGATATATAAAGCCTTTTACGATATAGGTATTGGCCAAAAAGGTCCGCACAGAATCCCGAACCGGATAGGCCAAACAAGCCTTTTCGGTTTTATCCAAAAATTCTATAGACTTGTCATAAATATTCATTTGCTGATAAAGGATGCCCGTTTTTGACAAAATCTCTATGGCCAACAATGGATTATCAACCTGTTCCACAAGCTCGTTTGCCAAGGAAATATACTCAAGTGCCTTTTGGTAGTCACGTTTGGAAGAATATGCCAGCGATACCAGTGACAAAGCCTTCACTCGAATGTCCATCTCCACGCTCTCATCCTCATATACCTCAATACCAAACTGGATACAGCTCTCCGGATCCTCATAAATTTGATTGGTTTTTATCTTAATCAAATCTTCCAGGTCCTTATCACTTAAAGAATTTTGCGCATATCCCTGCAAGCCCCAAAAGAGCACCACCACACAAAAACCAAAAAGCCATTTCCTGAAATCCATATGCTAACTGTTGCTTAATTCTTCGCTTCGCTCTTCCCGCAACAAATTAATATAGGTTGCCGGCGGCATGCCTACAATACTTTTGAATACCGTAGCAAAACTGCTATGCGACGAAAATCCACACTCATCTGCCAAGACACTGATCTTATAGTTGATATAGTTAGGATCGTCTTTCAACTTTTCTATGATATAATTGATTCGAAGCTTATTGATAAACGTATTGAAGTTATCGTTATAATGTTTATTGATAATTTCGGACAAGTACTTGGTATTGGTTTCAAATTGCCCAGCCAATACTGCAATAGACATATCTTTACTCAAAAATTTACGAGTATTCTGAAATTTCTTTAATTTGGACAACAGTGCCTTTTCCGTTTCCTCCGGAATCACCAACTTTTTAGCTGTTTTGCGTTTTGCTGGTTTAATCTTTGCCAAATTGGTGCGGTTAATCTCCAAATACCGAATAATTTCCCCTAAGCGCCTTCTTTTATAAAAGCTCCTTAGCAGTACCAACACACCTATCCCTACCACCAACAAAAATACGCCCACGGCCATATAGATATATTCAGTATACCTTTCCTGAGCCGCCAAAATTGCAGCTTGGTTCTCTTTCCCTATAAGGTTATATAAGGCATTTACTGCATCGCGCTCTTTATTCTCTACCTCCTTATTGAGCAACAAAAACTCATAATTATAAACTTTATGCTGACTGTTTTGTCCCCAGGACAGATAGTTTAAAGCCAATTCCTTGCTGATATCCTTCAACACAGAACTATTGTCCAAAACTTCCGCAAACTTTTGAGCAATAAATAAAGTTTCCTCACTTTTGGCGTAAGCCCCCTGTAAATGATACAAACTTCCCATCGCTTCAAAGGCCATGGCTTTATTGAACAAATTATTACTTCCCGACGTATCTATCAAATCCAAGGCACGCTTAGCTTCCAGAAAAGCTTCACTATAGTTAGCAGTTACTTTTAGTACTTGGGATCTTACTAAGTGATAAGCGATTTTATCTTCTGAGGAAGTATTTAATACGGTTTGATAATCCTGAGCAATTTGATTTAAGAGTACAACAGCTTTGGCTTTATCCTCTTTCAAGGTTGTGGCCACTTTATCCAATTCCAGTCTAAATTGCAGAGAATCCCTTGTAGTTTTCGAGCTTACTCTATTTATCCAGTTTGGAATATCCTTTCCATAGGTCGCTACCGCACCATTCAACTGTAGTTCGCGTAGTAATTTAATTTTAAAAACACCAATGGCCGCCCTATTGCTAAAGTCTTGTTCCGGCACTTGTTCACTGGCCTTAAACAACCATTCTGCAGCTTGTTTATAATCGCCCTTTACCCAATAACATTTAGCCAACAGCAATCCCATCTCTGCCTGGATCCCATCCTCATCCTCATGACCTTTTATAATAACTTCTGCTATTTTAATAGCTTCTTCCGGATTGGAATACACCAACTCATTAGCCTTAAGCTGTAGGTCATCCTGTTGAGCATACAGAGCAGTCGCCCCAATAACACTCCACAAAAGCCCTAGGGCAAAGGTGATGGTATAAAGGCGTTTAAAACACAATTTCATTGGCTTGCGTAGTCTGATCTGTTATTATTTAGTTATGGTGCGCTACAAATATAGGTTTAAATAGATAATTTCTCACATCTGTTTTTACGACTTACCCCTATCTCCCGCCTACTAAAGAAATTCTTATAAAAAAGCTTTCCTTTTTTGCAGTCCATATATAGTCGTTGCCATGCCCTTTTTTTTACGGAAACATTGAATTTATACTATCTTTATCCACACAAGCACTACGGACCAAAATAGTAACGCCATCCATGACCTATTGTTTTACCTTGGATTTAAAACCTGATCCAAAGCTCATTGCCGAATACGAACGTTGGCATACCCCAGAAAACATCAAACCCGAAATTGTTGCTGGCCTACGCAGTATTGGCATAGAGAACATGCAAATTTTCCGATGGAACACCCGTATGTGCATGGTCGTAACGGTGCCCGACGACTTCAATTGGGACGCTCAAATGGCGAAACTTGCCCAAATGCCAGAACAACGCGAATGGGAACTCCTTATGGACGCCTACCAACAGCGCCTCACCGACGGCGAAGAGAAATGGCTTGAAATGACCCCAATTTTTAAACTTACCGATTGTTAACTCACATGAATAATACCACCAAAGCAACTGTTGTTGCGCCTAAATATGTATTACCCTTTATTTTATTATCCCTTTGCTTTATGGGCTGGGGTATTGCCAACAATTTAACGGATCCCCTAGTTAAAGTTTTTAAGGCGGTGTTTGGAAACCTCAGCACCTTCCAAGCCTCCCTCATTCAGTTTACCTTCTACTTTGGGTATTTCTGCATGGCCATACCAGGTGCACTTATCTCTCGCAAATATTCCTATAAAACTGGTGTATTGGTAGGTTTGGGGCTATATGTAGTGGGCTGCTTTTTATTGTACCCCTCAACTCTGTTTCAGGAGTTTGTGTTCTTTTGCCTGTCCTATTACATTTTAGCCTGTGGCCTTGGTATTTTGGAGACCAATGCTAACCCCTACATGCTTAGCCTAGGACCAAAAGACACCGCCACCAAGCGCTTGAACCTTGCCCAATCCTTCAACCCTGTGGGCTCGGTAATTGGAGTTCTGATGTGCCAAATCATGATTATGGCTAAAATGCCTTTGGATGCCGAAGGCAATATTTCCATAGAAGCCTCACAAATTCAGGAAACACTTAACATTGTTATTTTCCCCTACCTCTCGGTGGCAGGCGTATTGGTATTGGTATGGATTTTAATTGCCGCTACCAAGATGCCGAAAGAGGCCAGCCCCAACCAAAAAGTGCGCATGAGGCAGACTTTTATAAAACTCTTTAAACAAAAGAACTATCGTTTTGCCGTGATTGCACAATTTTTCTATGTGGGTGCACAAATTTCGGTGTGGACCTATACCAACTTTTACATTCCTGAAGAACTGGCCACCACACAGGAAATGGCATTGCAGTACCATACTTTGGCCCTCATCCTCTTTGGGGTGTTCCGTTGGATCTTTACCGCTCTTATGCAACGTTTCCGTCCGGAAAGCCTCTTATTGGTATCGGCAATTATCGCGACCATCCTTACCTTGAACGTCATCGTTATTGGTGGCCTTGTGGGTGTGGCCTCGCTTATTGGCATATCGGCCTTTATGAGCTTAATGTTCCCTACTATTTTCGGGATGGGTTGCGAAGGATTGGACGAGAACGAAACCAAGGTAGGCTCCTCTGGCCTTATCATGGCCATTTTGGGTGGCGCAGTGCTGACTCCCGTACAAGGTGGACTTCTAGATGTGTTTGGAACCGCCTATTCCTACCTTCTCCCTTTAATTTGCTTTATCGTGATTGGGGCGTATGCTTGGTATTATAGAGGACTGGAGAAGACAAGCAACCTATAACATCTATTTATACCTCAATGGAATAGACAACCCTATAGGCACTATAGGGCACATTAAAATCCCCCCTTTGAAGGGGGACCAAGGGGGATTTCAACACAAGCTATAAAATCACAAAGCGGCAGAAAGCCTAAACACGGCAACACCCTCATTTCCAAGATCATTTTATTTGTAAGAAAATTACATATATTAGTGTCCATCACTTAAAACACCAACCTCAATGAAAAAATCGTTTGTACTTATTGCCCTTTGCACTTGTTTGTTCTCCTGTAAAACTGCTTTGGTAAACCTCCTTATTAAGAACCCAAAGGTTGAAAATACCGAAACCATAAAAGCCTTTCAGCAGAAACACGAGTACCCAACTACCAACTCTTTAATCCTTGTGGCAGATACTACAGCCATTCTTAAAAGTATGTTCAAAGGGCTCTCCTCTGGTTATCAAATTTTCAATTCCAAAGGCGAGCTATTGTGTTACAACGGACAATCCACTTGTGGGGGCCAACAATTCATGGAATTTTTAAATACAAATTCCACAACTTTCACCCCCTGCGAGGATAAAAACCTCACCCTTGATGCGGTATTGGCACAAACCTATGATATAAACAACCAACCCGTACAAAGGGAACAATTTGAAAATACCGATTACTATATCGTGAGCTATTGGGCCAAATTTATGGGAGGCAAACGTGGCTACGAGGATGCCGTTTTGTGGATGGAAGAGGAACTGGCCAAAAACACTACCGACACCAGTGTAACCTTCATTAAAATCAACACCGATTTACAGGAAAGCTGGGGCTTGAAAGCAGGCGAAAAGGTAAGACTCAAAATCAAGCAAAAGGACAACTCCATGAAGCTTAAAATTTCTGAACTACCTTATAAAAATAAACCAACAGAAAGCAAAAGCTAAGGGAATATCCTGTGAGCAAACACATTCCCCTTTAAAGGGGAACTAAGGGGGTGTCCTTTTAAAAACAAATGAACCTACATTACTACCATAGACTCCATTCAAAATACCGGTTCCTAACATATATTTATCTATCTTAGAAGTCAGTCACAGCAATCAACACAACACATTTCTTAAAAACAACTTGGTTTACTGCATGAAACACTCCTTCTTCATTCAGCTTTTTATTTGCATAATCCTATTACCTTGGAGTATTATGGGGCAAGCAAGCCCTAAGGGAGCAGACATGACTACCGGCACCATCCTTTTTAAAGTCACCCATCCCAAGAGTCAACAGATATCCTATCTGTTTGGTACCCACCATGCCTTCGGAAAATCATTTTTTGACACCTTAACTCCAGCTAATAAAGCCTTAGCTTCCTGCAATGTATTAATAAAGGAAAACCTTAACCTCCCAGGACACGAAGCACAGGACATCATTAATGCACGCAGCAGCACAACCTCATGGAAATCCTATTTAAACAAAGACCACCTAGACTTTGTAAATACCCTTTTTGCCAACAGCCCCACGAACTACCACAAAATGACGCCTACAGAACTATATGTATTCCTGAACAGGCATTTTAAAGAACAAGTATGCCTAAACAAGGACGGTACAGACACGCACCTGTCCTTAGACGATTATATAGGCTCTATAGCAGAAGACCTCCAGCTAAAACTGATAGGATTGGAAACTACCGAGGCACAAATTGCCCTCATCAACAAAGATGTAGAAGGCATGCCTAAAAAAGTACATAAAAAACGATTGGCCAACATTATTAACATGCTAAAAACCCAAAACCCTAACAACTGCCAAGAAACCGATTGGTATCGCCAAATGGACATAGATTACCACTATGATATACCCTGCCAAAACAGTTTAATCCTTACAAACAGAAACGAGGCATGGCTTGCAAGCATTACCCCACTTTTGGAAACCAACAATTGTTTTATTGCCGTTGGACTAAGCCACTTAATGTACCAATGCAGCCTTATTGTACAACTGCAAAACCTTGGCTATTCCATAACTCCTATTTTGCTAAAGTAAGCTCTCCGCCTGCACTTGCACCCCGTTTTTTCTGAAAAAGCATTCTTAGTCTAAAAATCCCTTAGAGCAGCTTTTACATACTTCATAAACTCTTTGGAAATTGCAATTTAGGCCCATAACTTATTATAATTTTTGTAAGTTTACCCCTATAATTTCAGAAATCAATATTATCGAATTAAATATAATCAATACCTCTACCTAACTTAACTATTCACAAAATGACCAACCTATTTAAAAACTTAACCATAATCCTAAATTTAGTATTAATAACCGCCTGTAGCAGCGATGACAGCCAAGACAGCAACTCCTCTGTAGACCCACTTATCGGAACATGGCAATATGTAACACAGTTTGAAAATGATGTTCAATATACAGCGAACGACTGCAGCCCTTCAACCATAGTTTTTACCCAATCTGGAAATAGAACAGATGCCTATTATGACACAAACAATACCGGAGACTGCGTTGTAGTTGACACGGTAAACATGACTTGGCAACAATTAAATGATGGTACATATCAGTTCACCCAAAATGGCTACTCTTTTTCTGAAACAGTATTGTTTTCTGAAAACAATAATACCTTAACGTTAGAAGACACGGATGAGGATGGAAATGGCAATGTAATTACCTATAGTTTTATATACACAAGAACTGAATAGGTATTGAGCCTCTTTTCGACACTCGCCATTAGGTCATTGTCTATAAATTCAAATAAACAACATAAAGCAACCCTTAACCAAACCAAAACCTTCCCTATGAAAAAACTACTTGTGCTCCCTTTAGCGCTTAGCTTATTCAACTGCAACTCTGAAAAATATGAATTACTCAACGGTAAATGGAATTGCCTCAGTTGGACCATAGAATCCAGTGAAGACAACCAATGCAGCAACAATGTCTATTTTATGTTTTCGCCAAACAAGACCTACAGCTCCAAAATTGGTAACCTGGAAGAAAAGGGACATTTCATATTATCTGGAGACAAATTAATCTGCACTCCTGAAGGCAAGATGGATATAGGTGTTGAAATAAATACCCTTACTACAGACACCTTAAGATTCACTATGAACAGAAGTGGCCAAAAAGAAGTAATCACTTTACTAAAGGAATAACTGCTTACTTTCCTTTTTAACATTTTCATTAGTCACATAAAACCAAGAAAGCATGAATATTCCAAAATCAGGACTTAACCAAACTATCTCAAAATCATTTTACTTAATATGTACAATTATTCTTTTCACATCATGTAGTTCAGATAGCGCTGAAGATTCTATCCCAATTTCCAACAACATTGAAGTAGACATACTTGGCACTTGGTACCTAATACAGCATAGCTCATCAAATAGTATTGCCCAAACGGGCACTACCATTACCTCAGCAGGCAGTGACTATAACTACACCATTGAATTTACTGATAATCCAAAATACATTAATACAAATGGAAACTATACTGTAAACATGACGGAAACAACTAGTGACAACGAGAGTAGCAACTATACGTATATGGTGAATTCCAACGAAACACAACAAGAAGGATTTCACATTGGTGAATGGAGTATTGTTGATGGAAATTTAATTACTAGAGTATACGACAATGATCCTTTTGGGCCTGGTTCTTATGAACAAACAACTGAAATCCTTGAGTTAACGACCAACAAACTTGTTCTTAAAACCGATGATTCACCTTCAAGTTCCGAAAACTATACAGTAACAGGTAACACAACCCTAGTATACGAAAGGTAATCATACAATTCAAGAATATATCCTACCTACCTCTAGAATTCCCCCTTTGGAGTGGGAATAAGGGGGATTTTAACCAACAAAGGAGCATAATTAACAATCCGTATTACAACGACGCCTTTCTTCTAATATTAATACGCATGGTATCTTCTATAGGAGTTTCAGACACCAAAATCAGGTAACCACCACCGCCAGCACCGGCAAGCTTCCAAGCAAGGGCTTTGTCTTTGTATTTGGCAATTTCTTTGTTCACTCGTTCGTTTACCATGGCTGGGAACATGGTGGTTTGCGCATTAAATGATTTTAAGAAGCCTTCGGCAAAGGCCTTCAGGTCGCGTTGTTTGATAGCCTCCCAAACTTCATCGGCAGCCTGGGCAAGAGCCTTTACATGGGTTTCGTCTATGTAGGTCTCATTTAGTAAATCCAAGTCCTTTTCCCGCGGCCAAAGCAATACCATACTAATATGAGCCTCCAACCAAGACAAGGTTGCTTCATCATGAATGGATTCAAACTTTAGGGGCCAATAAGCGTTATCATAATAATGTCTTACCAAACCGGGCATACAGATTCCTATGGCATCTTGGGCTCCTGAAATAAGGGTAGATCCCGGTGTATTTTCAAACTTAAACAGAATTTCCGCCAACTTTTCGGGTTTCTCCAAGGGCAAATAGTAAGGCCATATCTTTTTGGCAGCATTACGTGTGGAGGTAGACATTCCGCAACGCTCATTATATTCCACAATAGGTTCCAAAGACACGGTCAAGGCCCAACCTGGATGATATTTGGACACATAAGGCTGATCTATCCAAGTACCCGCCAAATCGATTCGGTACGGAAGGGAACAGTGCCCATTGGTGCGAATTGCTGTAGTAGAACGTTCCGGCAAACCAGCATCTGGTGTACGGCGCAATACGTGAAGCTCGATATTGAGCTCATTGCACAGTTCTTCCTTGGCTGGGGAATACCCATCTTCATTCACCACAAAAAAATCAGGTTGCAACTGCCTTAGGTCGGTTTCAAAATCCATCATCCCAGACCCTGAGTTTACAAAGGCTTCCTTCACATATTTCACGGCATTGATCATATACAGGCGCTCCTGCTCCGAATTGATCGTATGACGTCCCTTTAGTTCCCTTATGGTACTATCGGAACCAATACCAACATACAAATCGCCAAAAGAAGCGGCTTCCTTAAAAAATGCAATATGCCCACTATGCAGCATATCGAAACATCCTGATACAAATACCTTTTTATTATTGGTTGTGCTCATAGATTTAATCCCTAATAGGGTTTGGATTTTGGTGTTAAGAGTCGGCAAGTTATTTTATTTGCGGCAGTCTGGCAAGCCACACGAGTAGGGGTTTAAGATGCTTTTTTCTACTTTTGAGACTTCCATACTTTACTGAAACCCTTAATCCCCTCAAGCCAAAGCACCTAAAAAAGCGCTACATATTCAACTTATACCCAAAAGACAATTTCGCCATAGAAAGGTTGAAACGATAATTGTGCCCAAAGTTCAGGGAATTGGCATACATGCCCGTTTCATACATCAAGTTGATATAATAGCGTTTCACACTATAGCTCAAAGCAAAACTGGCATCCAATTTATACAACATTGGTGTAGAACCACGACGGCTACCGTCTTCCAAGGTCACCCTATTATCAATGATGGCAATACCCGGCATCAGGTTACAGGTAGCTATAATATTCTTAGGAAGTACAAAGGCACTCATTACACCGGTCAATAATCCCAAAGCACGTCCACTATACCGTTTAATATTGTAGACATCGTCGTAGTATAAGGCTACATTCTCAGGAAAAATGGAAGTGTCCGAATCAAAATAATCAAACATCACAAAGGAACCAATACCTCCAGTAATATAAACATCCTTGTTTTTGGTTGGCAATCCTGCCTTCAACAGAGAATATGAAAATTCCACATCCGAGAAGGTGTATAGGTGATTGAAGCCAAGTGTCCTGGACTTAATATCAAACCGGAACTCATTGGGCTCACCAAAGTCGTTTTTCACATTAAAACCATTATAAATCTGCAAATAGGCGTTCAGATAATTGCGTTTTTTAAATATAATGGTCCCCTGTGCATCAAAGCGTTTGGTAACTTCTTCCTGACCATTTTTAATATTAATAGCCAAATCCAACAACACCTTGCTATTGGCGACACCTACCCCTACGCCAAATCGGTTCTTCGGGACATATCTGGTCTTAAAATCTTCATTGGAAATCTTAAAGCGCTTCACCTTATAGTTTGAAAACAGCCTAAGGGAATAATTCTCAGGATTGTGGTCTATAAACAGGGAGTCTATCGCTTTTCGGAATTTAGTCCTTTGTCCTTGCGCATGAATGGCAAAGGACAACAATACAACAACAAGTAGAAAAAAGCGTCTTCTCAAGGGTATAGGATCAATTATTAGGTGTGTTTCCAAAGGTAGCATAACGCAAGCACGCATACAAGAGCTGAATGACATCCAAAACGCAACAATAACAAAACCTCTTCCAGATTACAGATGAATCAAGAAGAGGTGTGTATAAAAAGATTCTTTACTAAAATCGTACAGCCAATACTAACTAGCCTTTAATCTCTCAAGCTGAAGATCCTTTACAAAGGCATCTATTTGAGATTTTTGAAGACCAGGAACACATATAACATGGGCTATAGCGCCTTCTGAAGCTAATTGATAATGCTTACACAGCACCTCTGAAGGTTTTTCCAATACGACTGTTAAAGCATCGTTATTCCTCCAAGCCTTTATTCCTATGGCTTTTAACCGCGATTCGGTATAAGCGGCCAATTCTTGACATTGTCGTACACGTTTGGCCAAGCCATCCTTTCCAAACTTATTAATAACATGCCACATAAAGAGGGGCGTTAACCCATTTCTAGATCCCGTAATCGTAGTATCCATAGTACCTACGTACGAAATGGAATTGGCAATTCGGTTACGGTGCTGGCGCTTCACAATGACTACACCACAAGGTATAGGACCTCCCAAAAACTTATGGCCAGAAATAGCAATACTATCAATACCTTCAGAAAAATCAAATTTTGGTTTGGGGTCCACAAAAGGAGCAATACTACCTAAAAATGCGGCATCACAATGAATGTAATAGTCCTTAATGGCATATTGACGAATAATGCGTTTTATTTCATCCAATTGATCTACAGCTTCGGTCATAGTGGTCCCAATATTTAAAAAGAAAATAGCAGGCAAGTCCCGACGCAACATAACAGATTGTTCTAAATCCTGATAATCAATCTCTCCATTCTCCTGACTGCGTATCACAATATTTTTAAGGTTCAGCAAGTGCAAATTCTTTTTAACACTATAATGCGTAGACTCACTATAATATACCACGGCACTGGGAAAACGCTCTCTAGCCAAATACAAACCGTATAAATTTCCTTCGGTTCCACCATTGGTAATATACCCCCAAACATCTTCCATGTTGGAGGAAAGGATGTCTGCAAAAAAGGCAATACATTCCTTTTCAATATCCTTGGTATCAATTGCTAAAGTAGAAGGCGACTCAGGGTCCCCAACATTGTTTAAACACACATCCAAAAAAGGCGCAAACTCCTGAAAGGAAAAGTCCTTCGCCAAGGGATACCCCAAAAATTTGTTGGTATTATTGGATATTCTTTGCAACTCATCATCTATTCTATTCATAACCATAATTTTCTGATACAAAGATAATTATAAAGCAATTATTTACACTATAATCCAAAAAATCAGTATATTATACTACAAATGGGCTCACAAAAAGAATTTACTGCCTAATTTTATTTAAATCGAAGCCCTCTATAAAAATATATTCCATGATACGCCTTGATGACATTGACCGAATGCTTATAAACGAATTACAAAACGACAGTAAACAGTCCATAAAACAACTCGCTGAAAAGGTAAATCTATCGATTACACCGGTTCATGAGCGATTGAAAAAGATTGAAGCCAGCGGATTGATCCAAAAATATGTTGCCATAATTGATCCTGAACTAGCCGAAAAAAACCTTATTGTGTATTGTCAAGTTACCTTGGCCAAACATCAAGAAGCCGATTTTGAAAAATTTGAGGCTTATATAGATTCATTGGACGATGTATTGGAAGTGTCCTATATTGCCGGTAATTACGACCTATTATTAAAAATTCTATTAAAAGACATGAAGGCCTACGAGGATCTCATCCTACGCAACATGTCGCGTTTGGATATCATTTCACATGTTCAAAGTTCTTTTGTAATCAGACAAATTAAAAATGAAACCCGCATAAAGCTGTAACTTGTATATAACCATAACATTTACAGCTACTCTCCATTCAAACATCCACAAAAAACCCTATATTTAAACCCCTGAACTACAAAACACTACATTGTTTGGTTTCTAAAAAAATTGTCCAACCTAAAATGTGACGTATGAAATCAAAAATCATCCACTCATTTACAATCCTTGCCTCCTTCCTATTGATAACCAGCTGCAAAACCGAAGTCAAAGAAACGGCAACAACGTCAGAGCCACTAAAATCAGGAGTTTTAAAAGAATACATGGATACTTCCGTAAAACCGGGAGATGACTTCATGAACTATGTCAACGGCAATTGGATTAAAAACACCGAAATTCCCGCCGATAAATCCTCCTATGGCATTGGCTATATTGTTCATGAGGAAGCCGAGGAAAACGTGAAAACTATCATTGAAGAATCGGCCAACAATGGCTTTACCTTGGGATCGGACGAGCAAAAAGTAGGCGACCTTTACAAATCCTATATGGATATGGACAACCGAAACAATTTGGGCATCGCTCCACTGCAAAGCGAATTTGATAAAGTAGACGCCATCACCAACTATGACGAATTGGCCACCTATTTTGCCTATGCCAACAAATACGGCATTAGTGTTCCCATAGGCCTTTTCGTATATCAGGATTTAAAAAACCCTACCATTTACACGGTTTACACTGGGCAATCGGGTTTAGGCCTCCCTGATCGTGAGTATTACCTTAGCAACGATACCCGCTCCAAAGAAATTAGAACCAAATATGTAGCCCATATTGCCAAAATGTTTGAACTAGCAGGGCTAACCAACGGAAAAGAAGCCTCCGAGACCATCATGGACCTAGAAACCAAACTGGCCAGCAAACAGATGGAAAAGGAAAAAACCCGGGACTTGGAGAGTTTATACAACATGTTCCCTATGGACACTTTAGCCAACATCATGCCCAATTTTAATTGGTTTGGGTATTTGGAAGAAGCTGGCGTCCAAAATGAAAAAAACTTAGGAGTGCTCATGTTGGATTACACCAAAGCCTTAGACAAGATTATTACTTCAACCAGTCTCGACACTTGGAAAACCTATTTAAAATGGGGCATTATCAATCGTAATGCCTCCCGTTTAAACGAAGCCATGGACAAACAAAACTTCGCCTTTTACAGTACCGAATTACGCGGCACTCCCAAACAACGCCCGCTATGGAGAAGAGGCGTATCAACCGTAAACAATACCATTGGGGAAGTGGTAGGTAAGGTGTATGTGAAAAAGCATTTTTCGCCCGAAGCCAAAGCCAAAATGGAAACCTTAGTGGACAATCTACTTAAAGCTTATGAAGAAAGCATCAAGGAATTGGACTGGATGAGTGCCGACACTAAAAAAGAAGCCTTAGATAAATTAAGCAAATTCACCCCAAAAATTGGTTACCCAGACAAATGGAAAACCTACGATATAGAGATCAAAGCCGATGATCTTTTTGGTAATTTACATCGTGCCGCCCTTATGGAATACAACAGGGAATTGGCCAAACTAGGCCAACCCATAGACAAAACCGAATGGAACATGACCCCACAAACGGTGAACGCCTATTACAACCCAACCTTGAATGAAATTGTCTTTCCTGCCGCCATCTTACAACCGCCATTTTTTGATTTGGAGGCTGAAGATGCCGTCAACTATGGTGCTATCGGTGCGGTTATTGGCCACGAAATAGGACATGGTTTTGACGATATGGGAAGCACCTTCGACGGGGATGGGCTCATGCGCAATTGGTGGACCGATCAGGACAAGGAAGAATTTAAAAAGCGAACCGCAAATTTGGTGGCCCAATACAATGCCTTTGAAGCCCTACCGGATGTATTTGTTAATGGTGAATTCACCCTAGGCGAAAACATAGGAGATTTGGGTGGCCTATCCATTGCTTTAAAAGCATATCATATCTCTTTAGATGGTAAAGAAGCCCCTGTATTGGATGGCTTCACAGGAAATCAACGTGTCTTTATAGGTTATGCACAGTCGTGGAGAAACAAAATGAGAGATGAAGCCTTACGCATGCTAATAAACACCGATGAACACTCACCTGCCAACTATCGTGTAAATGGAATCGTGAGAAATGTTCCAGAGTTTTACACCGCCTTCAACGTACAGCCTACAGACTCTTTATATCTCTCACCTGAAGAGCGCGTTAAAATTTGGTAGACCGTTTTAAGCTTTTTTGATTTTAAATACTAGAAGATACGTTCAAGCTTCTGTTCTCAAAGAACAGGAGCTGGAATGTATGGTGTTTACCCAATCTTCTTAAGCTCCTTCTTGAGCTGTTTACCAAACTTGCGAGACTCCTTTTGCAGTTGCTTACCGCCCTTTTTCAATTCTTTTTTTAAGGCCCTCAAATCTTTAGAAAGTTGCTTGGTCCAGTGTTGGTGTTTAAATTCTGCCTTGCCCATTTCAACGCCCTTTTTAACATCCTTCAGAAAAGCCTTTTGACCACGCTTTACATCTTTTACTGCTTGACTTGTTTTTAATTGCACAAGGCCTTTTTCCACCTCCACTTCCAAAGCTTCTACTGTGGCTTTTACATTAAACTCCGTTCCCAATACCTCAACCATACCATATTCAGTAGTTACCGTAAACGGCACCGCGCCCTTCTCCACAATATAAAACACTTCTCCTGTTTGGGTAATGGCTCGCTCCTCAAATCCCTCATCATAACTAATAGAGCTATCACTGTTCAACAAGGCAATGGACCCATCGGGCAGACTCACTAGCTCCAATTCACCTGCATTGGTTTTGATGGCTGTGTTGCAAGACTGCAATAAAAAAGCCAACACACATAAGGATAAAAAAATTCGTTTGGTGGAGAAATAAGTTTCCATAAGCTAAGTAAATTTAACAGATGACAGGAGTTATCTTCAAAAGGGCAAAAACTAATCCTACCCTTTCATTTCGACCTAAAAATAAACAAACCCAAATAACTTTTCAGTCTAAAAACAACTTATCGTGCTTCCCCTCCCTCATAAACCCGCAGTTCCAACAAGTCATAAATAGCACTAAGCTTTTCAGGCTCAGTATTGGGCAACTGCTTTAAATGCGTATCAAAAAAAGACGTGACGAGTGCACTGGTAATTTCCATGCCTTCATAAGGATTGATAGTTCCAGTGCCAGCCAACGAGGGCACCGGCACCATAAAGGGAATATCCATAAAATTGGGATGCCCAGACTGTAGGAGTTTGCACTCATAAAACAAATCTTGACTCTTATGCGCATACACATGGGCATTGATATCTTCATGCTCTGCAGGCCAATCGGCAGAAAGATAAAGATACGGCACATGGTAACTGCTGTCAATCATAGTCCCCCACTGAATCCCATCCAAATTGGCCGCTGCCTTTATGCGCTTGTCGTTCATGGCCACTTTCCCTGCCGCACCACCTCCTACCGAATGCCCAAAAACCCCAAGCCGCTCCAAATCCAAGGCTCCTTTTAGTGGTCCTTTGGCATTCCATTCCTCCAATAAATCTATGGTGCCTATCATATCCTGAGCCCAGCGTTCTTGAATAGCGCCTTCAAAATAATCCTTGATAGCCTCCCTAACAATAGGATGCCGCTCCTCATAATTCAATCCTTGTTTAAAGGCGTTGGCAATCGGTTCTATAGTCGCCATGGCATTGGCCGAAATCCTTCTTTGGTAGTCATAATCAAAAGAAGCAGAGTGCCCATCCGGAAAGCTCACACCCAAACTTTCATAAGTATGGTTCATATTCACAACAATATATCCTTGACTGGCCAGCTCCGATAACAAGGCATAATACCCCGTGGCCTTCGAACCATACCCGTGCGAAAACAACACCACAGGAAAGCGTCCATGAGCCACCGAAATCCCCGGATATACATACGTCTGCACCTTATCCAAATAATCCAAGGCCACTGGCGGCAAACCGTATTTGGTAGCAAACCCCGCCCGGCTTGCCTGGTCCACATAAGGTTCTGATTTCATATTCGTGATATCCGCCTCACTGGGGTACCAAATCTTATACAGCAGTTCCCTTTTATCATTGGGGTCTTCGGTAATTTCTTCGTCCCTATCGGTCTGCTCATAAATCAAGGCCATCCCCACTTGATAGGAGCCTCTCGGTTCCGGTAACGAAAACACCGGCAATACCATAGGCAACACCCATCCTATTACCAACAACAAACACAACAAAACATATCCAAGCCCTCGAAACCAAGAGAACTTTACAGAGGCAAAACCATCCACCGCCTTCAGCCGCCACGCTACAAGAACCAACAACACATAGGCCGGGACCATTTGCCAGCGCCACCCTTCTACAATCAAGTGCAAGGCCAACAACACACATAAAAACAATAAGAGATAATCGGCATGGATTCGGCGCAGCAAAGGACGCTTCACAAAGGGCAATAGGGTGACTGCCGCCAACAGGAGGATTTCAAAAATTCTCATAAACAATAAAGAAGCTCTAATTAAAACAAAGCGAAGACAAGCAGTTTAAGCCTTAGGCTCTTGGTTGGCTATCAAACCTCTCAACACCAAAATGCCCAAGCGGCAAACCACAAAGGTAAACAGGCCAAAAGTAGCCGTAAGCAAGGACACCTTTAAGCCACCAGCAAAAATAGCAGGTTCGGCATCGCCCATGGCTTCTATGGAATCAAAGGCCATAATCAAACCAATAATGGAGCCCAAAAAGCCAATCACCAAGCCCAACAGGCTGCTATCAATAGCCAAACGCAGCATTTTTTGTGACTGCTCCAAATGGCCTTTCAAGCCCATAAAGCCTTTCGCTAAAAAGAACAGCGACATCACAAAACAGACTAAAATAAGCGACATCATAAGCGGTCCACCTTCATTAAAGCGATCTACAATAGAGCCAAAGATTAAAAAGCGACTGAAAACATACATTGCTAAAGGGTTCATAACGTTCGTTTTTTGAATGAATACACCCCAAACTTACGCCATACAGGCACAAGATAATCCAAAATGCGACGAACAACCAAATTAGCTCCCAATATAACCGCTGGTCGAATCCCCCGCTAAATTGGTCATCCGTCTACAAAAGCAACCATCCTGCCAAAAAGTGTTGTATCATTGTAGGGTAATGAGCAGCCTCCTTTCAAAACAAATCCTTTTAAAAGCCTTGGCGCGCAGCCTTAAGCACCTCCTATTTTGGTGCTTGGTCCTGCTGTTCTTTACCTATTTCTTTGGCTCACAAAGCAAAGATTTCCACAACGCCCTACTGTTTTCGGCTTTTTTAATGCCCATTACCATCGCCACCACCTACGTGTCCATTTACAAACTCATTCCAGAGTATTTAATCCCCAAACGATACGGCAAATTTGCATTGTATAGCTGCTACACGCTCATCATTTCGGGCTACCTCATCATGCTCTCCATTTTCTTTAGCCTGATCTATCTGGCCCACTTCAATTACAACGAGATGAACCCCGTTACCAAAAACATCATCCTGGTAACCTCTGGCGTATATTTAATTGTCATTTTGGTAAGCGCCTACAAACTCTTGCAGCTTAATTTGGAACATGCCGAAAGAACCAAAAAGCTCCAAACCCAAATTCTGGAAACCCAACTAAAGCTCAAGGAACAGGAACTGCAGTACCTTAAAATGCAAATCCATCCCCACTTTCTGTTCAACACCCTCAACACCCTGTACGGCTTTGCCCTTAGAAAGGCTGACGAAACGCCAGAAATGATCCTAAAGCTCTCCAACCTCTTGGATTATTTGTTATATCAAGCCGACAAACCCTTCGTACTTCTAACAGAAGAAATAGAGCACATTAAAGACTATATCGCTTTAGAGGAAATGCGCTTCAACGAAACCCTGAAGCTGCAGTTCACCAGCAACAACATCCCCGAAACCCTCACCATGGCCCCCATGGTATTGGTGCCCTTTGTTGAAAACAGTTTTAAGCACGGGGCCCTCCACCAAGGCAAGCTCCATATCAACATCCACTTGGAGTGCCAGGGCCAAACCCTGTATTTTAACATAGACAACACCCATAAAAAAGGGCATACCTCCTCCAAAAAAGGCATCGGACTGGAAAACATCAAAAAACGACTTAATTTATTGTATAAAGACAACTACACCCTGCATATCCAAAATGAAAGTGATATTTTTAAGGTGCAGTTACAACTACAGTTACACTAGCACGTGCACAACCAAAACACCATATCCTGCATCATTGTAGATGACGAAGCCATTGCCAGGGAAGTCATCCAGACCCACCTGTCCAAAATCCCCAATATAAACGTGGTGGCCAGTTGCAGCAGCGCCATCGAGGCCTTTCAGTGCATTCGTGAACAGGAAGTAGATGTGGTGTTTCTGGACATCAACATGCCAGAAATATCTGGGATTGCCTTTGCCAAGTCCATCAACAAAAACATCAAGATCATCTTTACCACCGCCTATAGAGACTATGCCGTAGAAGGCTTCGAGCTCCAAGCTGTAGATTACCTCCTAAAGCCCATTTCCTTTGATAGATTGTTAAAGGCCGTCAACAACTATTTTGAAACCCATACCCAAAACACCCCTAGCCCATCAGCACCAACAGAAGCACCCAACTTTATGTTTGTTAGGGCCGACAGACGCATGATAAAAATAGATTTTGAAGCCATTACCTATATTGAAAGCTATAGCGACTACCTTAAAATACATCTGGGCAACCAAACCATCGTCACCCGCGAAACCATTAGTGCTATTGAAGCCAAACTGCCCTCAGAGAAGTTTTTGCGTATCCACCGTTCCTACATCATCGCCATCAAGCACATTGCCTCCTTTACCAACGACGAAATCATCGTTCAAAACAAGGCCCTGTCTATCAGCCGTAGCTATAAAAAAGAGGTATTGAGTGTGTTGGAGCGGTTTTAGAATAATTATTTGAATGCCTTTAGACTGAAAGCAACTAGTCAGCCACACCATCAAAACCTCCGGAATCAGTATAGCCGCCACCGTAGTCACTGTAGCCACCGCCATAACTATCCCCGCCTCCAAAGTCATCATAGCCTCCAACATCATCGGAATCATAGTCATCATACCCAAAATCAAATTCAAAGTCATCATCGTAATCGTCAAAATCAAACTCGAAATCATCAACTTCGTCATAGGTATCATCCGGCAGGCTAAAATCCCTATCGAAACCATTGCGGTAATAAACCAGTACAGGGATGGGCCTTCCCTTAAGTCGTCTTTTAGTCTCCTTAATAGATATACGCTCCAATTCCCGCTTTCCAAGACCTACCCAAACCCTTTTATCTGGGCAATTGGATTTTGGAAACCCATAAGTGTAGTGCTTGCCATCAATAACATACTCCTGAAACACACGATACCTCCCATTCTCAAAACCGGATGTTACCACTGCTTTAGAGCCTAGTTTTTCTTTAGGGGACACTTCTTCCTTAGGGGTTGATTCCGTTTTAGGACTTATAACTGTTGGTGTAACGTTTCGGGCTGCAATTGCAATGGCCGCCAGTTGCGCCTCGGCTTCTTCAGCAGAAACAAGACCTCCCTCTTTTGTTTTCTCACTAGATAATACGACAGTACTTTCGGAAGCATTCCCTGCCCCTACTGTAGACTTAGTATCTCTCTTAGTCGCCTTTTCTTTACTCTGCGTTTCGTTAGGCTTTAAAATTGCAATAATCCAAAACAACAGGGTAACGACCGAAATTAACAACAATCCTATCATATACTTCCTATTTCAACCGAAACTCTTTGGAGCAATCAAAGCACCAACGGTCCTTCTTTTTTAATAGTAAAGGAAAGCCCAACAAAAGAAATGAAATGGCAAAGGCTTTTCTTGAGAAGTAAGGTTTTGAAACATCCTTACCCTTGCAATACGGACAAACAACCTCAACCATCTATTGTTGGCTGATTAAGTAGTACAACAGCCATACCACAACAGCAAGTCCCAAACTAAACATTACCGAAATGATAATTTTTAAAAGCCTAGCATATTGTTGCCGTTTTAAACGCTGCTCGTTACTCAGCTCCTCATTTTGGGTCACAAAATTCTCATAACCCGAATCTATGAGGATATCAATCGCCTCTTGAGCCCGAGCATCAGGCACCTCCAATTTTATGCCTCCAATGGCATTGGAATAGAAATTGTGCACCTGTACGGTAAGTTCATCCTTAACAAGATAGGGAATATTGTTGGCCTCTAGCAATGTCTTGGCCACAGTCAACTCCGAAGGATAGGCAAAAGTGGCAATAAGGGTATAGTTGGTCATAAAATAGTGCCGGTATGGTTGATTGTAATTTCTTTTATAAGTAAAACACTTACATCCTAATATGCAAATAAAATATATAGAAACCCTTAGACATCCCAAAAACGGCCACAAACCACCCCCACTTCGAAGGGGGACCAAGGGTAACACAAACCCACACAAACACCTAACAAACAATCGCTTAATTAAAAAATAACTAACTTTAAATAGGCCAGCATTCTAAAATCAAATGTCTTAGTCATGAAAAAACGGTTACTCCTCCTATTTGCAATCCCCTCCCTACTATTTGCCCAAGACGGAACCAACCCCATCATTGATGTACACCTCCACGGCTACACAGAAAGCAGCTACCGGCCAATACCGGGAGCACCAACCTCCTACGAGGATTTCAAAACTGGAATTAGAGAACAGTTCAAAAAATTCAATATTGTATATGCCATCAAAAGTGGCGGTCAGTACGATACCGACATGGAAGAAAAAATGTTGAATGGCTACGAATCCAACAATTACCCAAAGTTTGACACCATACAATTCAAAAAACAAATCGACGAAGGCAAAATTCAGGTGTGGGGTGAGTTTCTACCAATGTTCAACGGACTAAAAATTACAGACCCAAAATTTGCACCCTATCTAAAAATCTGCGAACGCGAGGGCATCCCCATAGCACTGCATACCGGAGCAGGCCCACCTGGGATTTCCAACAGATATAAAAAATTCAGACTGAGTCTATGCGACCCCTTTCTCGCGGAAGAGGTTTTGATCAATTACCCAAAACTAAAACTCTATTTAATGCATTCTGGCGGCGTATTTTATGACAAAGCACTAGCCTTAATGGAAATGTACCCCCAACTCTATTGTGGTCTTGGAGCTTTACTCTGGATTGAAAACCACCCCTCAGGTCTCTATGCCGAAGAATTCCTTCGAAAAGCAAAAAAAGGAGGGCTCGTGGATAGGGTAATGTTCGGTTCCGATGCCATGTATTGGCCTCAAAACATTGAAAAAAGTGTCAAAAAACTGGACAGCTTTGAGTTTTTGAATGAAGAGGATAAACGTAAAATATTCTATGAAAATGCGCTTACCTTTTTCGAACTGGATCCTGTTAACAACTAAACAACCTAAAATGAAAACCGTTTTAAACATGATGGTGGCACTATGTGTGGCAATAGGCTATTCTCAAACGTCTCAAGAAATAACAGTCGCCACTAACGAATTCATCGAAACCTTAAGCACAGAAAACAAAGCAGAAATTCTACTTCAATTTAACGACTCATTGCGCACCAAATGGACCAACTTGCCTGTGGGATTGGCCAAACGGCCCGGATTAAAATATGGCGAGCTCTCTGATAATGCAAAAATCAAATTCCATGAACTCCTAATTACTATTTTCAGTTCCCAAGGCTATTTAAAAACTACCAGCGTCATGCAACTGGACGACATGCTTAACACAAGTATAGATGAAGCCGTAAAGCGTAAACTGATAAAACCCGAAATGGCACCTAAAATTAGGGATCTGCAATGGGATTATAACAACTATTATATTTCCATCTGGGGAACCCCAAGTACAGAAACACCTTGGAGCTTAAAATTTGAAGGCCATCATTTGTCAATCAATATGACAATAGCTAGTAAAAATGTTTCCTTTACTCCCATGTTTATTGGGGCAGACCCAGCTTTGATACCCTACACCAAACACGTTGGTCTAAGAGTACTGAGCAAAGAAGAGGATTACGGCATAAAACTTATTAACAGCCTTAATGAATCACAACAGCAAAGAGCTACCTTAAGTCAAGACGTCCCAAAAGATATTATTACAAATCCCAACAATCCTCACAGGATTACAACCTACTACGGCATTCAGGGCATAGACTTAAATTCCAATCAAAAAGAAATCCTAATCCAATTAATTAAAGAATACATTAACAACCTTGAAACCCAAAAGGCCTCTGAATTTCTATCAACAATAGAAACATCCGGAATCGACAATATTTACTTTGCCTGGATTGGCAGCTACCAAAGCAAATCTTCTCATTATTACATTATCAATGGCCCAGATTTCATCATCGAATACGATAACCAAAACAAAGGGAACCACATCCATACCATTTGGAGAGATAAGGCCAACGACTTTGGAGAAGACCTATTAAAAACCCATCATTTAAACCATAAACACTAAATCCCTCCCCCTTTGAAGGGGGACTAAGGGGGGGATGTAAAAACAAAAAACAGGGCCTCAAAGCCCTGTTTTCTCATATAAAAGAATAGGTGTTAAAATTATTTGATAATCAATTTTCCAACAGATACCCGATCCCCAAACCTATAGCTCAAGAAATAAGTCCCCGATGACAAAGCACTGCCACCAACAGTAGTCACCCCTCTCCTAAGCGGAATAGAAGTCAACACCTTTTGACCCAAAATATTTAAAATATCCAAGCGTCCTTCTTCCTCTAGGTTAGAGGCTACCGTAAACGCTCCAGTCGACGGATTAGGATATACTTTTAAATGATGGGCAATACTGTTGTCGTCCACACCCAAAGCCTCCCCGGTACTGGTATAGCTGGCCTCCCAGCCACCGGCGGTAATATATATATCCGATGCAAACTTCACGGTCATGGTACCATTGCCCTCAGAGGTCACAATAGCTTCTTCTGGAAGCGTACTTCCAGAAAACACTTCTAAAAGCGGATAACTATCATCTGGCCCATCATATACATACACAAAATCATAATCAAATTCTGTATGAAAAGCAGTAAAATTTAAGCTAATCTGTTCGGCTCCCGGAGGCGCAATCACCCACACGCAATTGGCATTATTGCCATAGTCATCCGTGCCGCTTCCGTCACTAAAAGTACCACTAGGCTCCGTTAAAGTAATAGTACCATAACAACTAGGTCCAATATCAGGCCCAACACCAACAGCGTACCAAGCGTCCTCAACAGCGGTATATTCCAACGAAGGATTGCCATACAAATCTTCGGCCGCCTGCAAAGATCCTAGATAAGCATCAAAATGGGTAGCCCCCTCGGTTAAATAGGTAGTTAAGTTTCTGTAGGCTATCTGCCTGGCTTTGTCCAGTCCTATGGCACTTACGTCATAAGCATCGTTAAGATCGTTGGTTCCCGTACCGCCTTCGGCCAATAAATAGAACCAATAATTTTGAACACCACTATTGGTATGAACTCCACCGTTATCCTGTCCAGAAGCCGGATCTACCCAATACGTTCCATTATAAGTATCGGGCTGCATCCCCGCATTGGGATTAGACATCGAGCGCAAAAACGGAGCGCCAACCCTAACCTCTTCACCAATTAACCAATCGGCATTTACATCAGAATAAAACTCTGTACAAGCACCAAAAATATCTGCAAAAGATTCGTTAAGGGCACCAGCCTCTCCCAGATACATCAAGCCGCCATTGCCATTATGGTCTACCACAATATGGGTAAATTCATGCCCTAAAACGTCCAACCCTACAACAGGGTTCATGTATTGCCCGTCACCCAAGCCATAAACCATAATATTATAAGGCTGTCCAAGCGCAAAGGCATTATTGGGCATACCTGCCGAAGTGCCAAAAATATCATCTAAAAGACTTGCCTGCGGACCAACATATTGCTTTATGGTACTTCCTAAACCGTCAAAACTCTGTCTATCAAATACGTTATAATAAAAATCATAGGTTTGTTCCATTCCCCAGTGTGCATCAACCTCTGGAAGCCCAGAAGTTTCTATTAGGTAATCACCATTATTGACACTATCAGCCCAAGAATGGGTTCCTGCAGAAATAGAGAGCGCATAGGTGCCACCAAGGTCATCCGCATTGCCCGCATCATAATCCCAAAGTTCCACCGTATAAGAAGCACTTGTTAAAGGAACATTCAAATTTTCAAGGAGTAGCGAAGAACCACTGTCAACAAAATAATCCGATTCATAAACGACCTCTCCATCAGCATCCTTAACAATAAGGTAGAAATCTTGCGAAAGGTCTACCCCGCCATCAGTCCACCAATCGTTACCGGCCGTTATAATTGAAAAATCCTTAAGCTCAGGCACACCTTCAAAACTTGTAGTACTGCTGGTAAAATCAGTCGTTCCCGTTAGCCCATTAATGCTCATTCCAGTAGCAGTCGAGGCATCATACGTTTCAATCTGTCTACCCGCTTCCCTTAAGCGGTAGGTATCCGCATCACTATCACAGGTAATGTCCTGCAGACCGCTGTAATAGGTTTGGCCCGTACCTGGGGTATCTGCATGGGCAATTAAATCTTCCTTATACAAAACCTCGCCCGAGACACCATCTATAAACACGTGGCACATCACAAGAGGCGAAAACGAATCTACGCGCACCTTATAGGAGACTTTGGAAATATGTCCTTCTTCAGAAATCACTTGTGTCACTACAGTTTCCACCGGATAGGTGTTGATAACCTCAGTGACCTGCAAGTACGCCTTCGCTGTAGTAACGGCAGCATCTTTTGAAATAGAAGTGGCAACATCCAATTCCAAATCGGTCGCTACTTGTCCATTCACCAAGTACACCCTGCCACCTTTGGTATGCACCATGACAACCTTCCCTTCCACAGGGACGCCTTTGTAATATTGTTGGTAATTGGCATGGGTAGCCCCTAAAGCATCCGTTTTTTCAGCAATTTTCTGAAAGGAAACAGCATCGTTCAATCCTATATAAGATGCCAAGTTCATGCTCAGTTCCTCGCTGCTCATGTGCACCTCTTTAAAGTTTGAAAGCACCGACCCCTTATACACCTTCAGCAAGCCATGTCCTTTAGAAATGGATGAACCACTTGATAAGCTAGTATTTGGGGATGATTTGGAAACCACTTGGGTTTTAAAAGGATTGACAACATTTGGCAATCCCGTTTGTGGTAACTGCCCGTAGGAAACTGTTGCAAGTAAAGCTGCAGCAACCGCCAAACGAGACTTATTGGTCTTCTTCATAAATTAGGTTAGTTTCTAATAATAGTTGTTTATGTAGGTTAATAATATCCTTATGGATGCCTTCGGAATTTGCGCTCCAAACAATCCGATTGCTAGTACCTGAAGAGGTGATTTCTATAAAATTGTAAATATTTCCTGGATGCTTGAATTGGTATTGGGAGAAGTCCTTTGCTTGTTTAAAATACGCCAATGTTCTCTCTGCACACAACCGACCTATGGGCTCACCATTTTTACTAAGGGCACCGTTGGCATTTAAAGTGTAGCCAACTGTTTCACCAGTAAAACCACCCCCACTTCCAAAATGAATAACCTCAACACCAGTGTTTGCAATCCTATCAACAGATGAAGCACAATGACATAACAGAAGACATAAAAATACTGCCAGACCCCTCATTAATATTTTAAAGAATCCAACAATATATTAGCAATAAATACCATAAAATGTATCGTCATTTCTAAACTCTAACAGAAATTCCTGCTTTTACCGCAAAGAATATCCTACAAATCTAATTTAATTTTAGGCCCAACCAAAAAAGTCTACAATTAAAAAACCAAACGGAAACACAGCAACGAATTCAAAACCAAATTCACCCAAACAAATCATTCCAACGTAACAAGGAACCATCCTAAGGTCATCCTAAGGTCATCCTAAGGTCATCCTAAGGTCATCCTAAGGTCATCCTAAGGTCATCCTAAGGTCAAGTTCAGGCACTCTAGTCTAAAACCCAAACTACCACACAAAAAAATTAAAAAAATAACAAGGGTCAATACAGGGCAGAAAAAAAGCGCTGCAAATCTTATAATTCAACAGCGCTTCCATAAAGTATTTATGTGGTCCCACCTGGGCTCGAACCAGGGACTTTCTGATTATGAGTCAGATACTCTAACCAACTGAGTTATAGGACCTGAAATTGGAGTGCAATATTACTACTAATTTTATTATACTGCAAACCTTTTTTTAATTACTTGATGTCTTGACAAAGCTCCACCAATACACCATTTGTGGATTTGGGATGTAAAAATGCCACTAACTTGTTGTCTGCCCCTTTTTTAGGTATTGGATTTAAAATTGTAAAGCCTTCTTTAGTTAGTCGCGCAATTTCCTGTTCAATATCATCCACCGCAAAAGCGATATGGTGAATCCCCTCCCCCTTTTTTTCAATAAACTTGGCAATGGGGCTGTCTGGGTTACTCGCTTCCAACAGTTCTATCTTGTTGGGACCTGATTGGAAAAAGGAGGTCTTCACCCCTTCGCTTTCAACAGTTTCCTCTTTATACTTTGGTACACCCAATAAGGCTTCAAACAAAGGATTGGACACTTCCAAATCCTTAACGGCAATACCAATGTGTTCTATTTTATTCATTTTAAGTTTGTTTTCTATCTGTAGGTCAAATTTAATGGGACTAAAAATAAGATATTCCTCAAATATGCTCTATTTTTGCAGTGTATTTCCTAATTTATAAAACCTAAACACGTTGGAAGAGAGTCAAAGACAGAAAAAAATTGGAGGTGTTTTACAGGAAGATCTTGTAGACGTATTACAAGGCGCTGCCACAAAAGGCGGCCTTAGAGGCATTATTATTTCGGTAAGCAAGGTCAAGGTCACAACAGATTTATCCGTTGCCAAGGTATATTTAAGCATTTTCCCTAACGACAAAGGTCAGGCACTTTTGGAAGGTATTCGTTCCAACACACCATTGATTCGTCACGAATTGGCACAGCGCACCAAAAACCAATTACGCCGTATGCCTAATTTGGAATTCTTTATCGATGATTCTTTGGAATATATAGACCGTATTGAACAGTCCCTAAAAGGCGAAGACAACCCGATTGAAAATCCAGACCTTTTGGACAAACGCAAAAAATCATAATCATGACCACTCCACTCGGAGTGGTTTTTTCTTTAATACCCACTTTTCGGTTATGTTCTTTTTTCGCCTTAAATTACGGCCATGAATGTATCCCTTTACATTGCCAAACGCTACCTGTTTTCCAAAAGCAGTAATAATGCCATCAATATCATGACCCTTATTGCGGCCTCTGGTATTGTGATTGCATCAGCCGCCCTGTTTATTGTCCTTTCGGGATTTGCAGGTTTGAAAGATTTTAGTCTTCAGTTTACTTCCTATGTAGATCCAGACCTTAAATTGCTTCCTGCAAAAGGGAAATCCTTTCAATTTACTGAACAGGATTCTTTGGAACTTTCCACCATTGAAGGTGTAGCACTTTTTTCCGAAATCATAGAAGAACATGTCATTCTGGAATTCGATAACAAACGAAAATTGGCCACCCTAAAAGGTGTTGACGAACATTATACTCAAGTGACCCATATGGATTCTATGGTAGCATATGGATTTTGGTTTGAAAAAGGAACGGACCAAGTGGTTTGTGGATGGGGTATTTCCAGCAGTTTGTCTTTGGGTGTTTTGGATTATGCTAAACAACTTAAAATTTATGTGCCCAAACCAGGAACAGGTCAAATTACTTCTGTAAAAGGCGCTTTCAATTCTATAAATGCTGTGAATACAGGAGTTTTTCAAATCAATGAAGATTTAGACAATACCTATGTCTACTCCAACTTGGAAACCGCCAAATTTCTACTGAACTACAACGATAACCAAGTAAGCAGCATTGAGGTAAAACTACATCCAAATGCCAACGAAGCGCAGATAAGACAAGTTCTGAACGACACGTTTGGAGACCGTTTTATAATAAAAAATAGAACAGAGCTTAACGACTCACTCAACAAAATGCTCAACTCTGAAAACTTGTTTGTATACCTTGTCTTTACTTTGGTAATTGCTATTGCCCTGTTCAACGTTATAGGATCACTTATCATGATGATTTTGGACAAAAAGGAGTCCTTACACACCCTTTTTAATTTAGGGACGCCTACCAATGCCATAAAGCGTATTTTCTTCCTTCAGGGAAGTTTAATGACGGTTTTGGCAGGTATCACTGGAATTGTGATTGGATTTATTCTAGTGGTATTGCAACAGCAATTCAGTTTGGTCATGATTACCCCTTCATTACCCTACCCCGTAGTTATACAACCTATCAACTTTGTTGTGGTATTTGTAACGGTAGGACTTCTAGGAGTAGTCGCTTCCAAAATTGCTTCTAGAAGAATATCGAAAGCTTTAGTTAGACAAACTGGTAATTAGAAAACTGATCCAACACCTCATCAAACGCCTCGAATACATCCTTGGCATCATCACTGGTTACCATTTTAGTTCGGTATTCCTTGAAGTTTGGAATTCCTTTGAAGTAATTGGTATAGTGACGTCTGGTTTCAAAAACGCCTAACTTTTCACCTTTCCAATCGATGGCCATTTGCAGGTGACGTCTAGCCGCTTCCACACGCTCTTCCAAAGAAATAGGCGCTAAGTGCTCCCCCGTGTTGAAAAAGTACTTTACCTGTTTAAAAAACCATGGATTCCCAATGGTTGCACGACCAATCATACAGCCATCCAAACCGTAGCTATCACGCATTTCCATAGCGCGCTCAGGGGTATCTACATCGCCATTTCCAAAAACTGGAATGTGCATTCTCGGGTTGTTTTTAACCTCGGCAATTGGACGCCAGTCGGCATTACCCTTGTACATTTGAGCTCTTGTTCGTCCGTGGATTGAAATAGCCTTACAACCTACATCCTGAAGACGTTCTGCTACTTCTACAATCCTAATGGAATCATGGTCCCAACCTAATCTAGTCTTTACGGTAATGGGCAAATTGGTACGTTTCACCATTTCGGCAGTTAAGGTTTCCATCAAGCATACATCTTTCAATATTCCTGCCCCGGCACCTTTACTCACCACCTTCTTTACAGGACAACCAAAATTGATGTCAATCATATCCGGATTGGACTTTTCAACAATATCAATGGTTTTGAGCATACTGTCTAAATTGGCACCAAAAATCTGAATCCCAACAGGACGCTCCTTCTCATAAATATCCAGTTTCATGGTACTTTTAGCCGCATCGCGAATAAGCCCTTCACTCGAGATAAATTCCGTAAATACCACATCTGCCCCCTGCTCCTTGCACAGTGCACGGAACGGTGGATCACTTACATCTTCCATAGGTGCCAAAAGCAACGGAAAATCAGGAAGTTCTATATTGCCAATTTTTACCATAATAGCCTATTTTGGTGCAAAATTACATCTTTTTGACTAATCCGCTTCTATTCCAATAAAATAGTACTGTAGCAATGAATACGTGTTGCTGAAAATTTTAATTTTCCTGCGTGCCCAAACGGTCGAGTTCCTGAAGATCTTTACCGGTATCAGATTCAGAAGTCAGTGTGGTATTTCCAAAATTGTAGCGCAGCCCTACCTTTATAGTGCGACTGTCCACATCATTATAACGTGAATTGTACTGATTCAAAAATCTTGTGGCATCTTCCATATCCTGCATATTGAATAAGTCTTCAGCTGTTAGTGACAGTACTAATTTCTTTTTGCAAAGTGTTTTTGAAATGGATAAACTAGATACCAATCTATCTTCTACAATTCTAAAACCCTGCAAATTCTTACCCACCCAAATTAAATTGAGGTTGGCATTCAAACTTTTATCCTTTAAAAACTGCCAGTTATTACTCAACTCACTATAATTGGACCACTGATCTAAAATCACGGTATTACTTCCAAAAGTGGCTTCGTCTTGAACATTATAAAATGAGGTCACCGCATAAAGATACCAGCGTTCCGAAAGGTAAAAATTCACTACAAAGTCGAAACCAAACTCAACGGTTTTATCAAAATTAACCGGAGCATAGGTAAGAATGTTATTAGTGTTATCCTGAGTAGGTAATTCGTAAATATTGTTCTTGTTCACCTTGTAATAAGCCTCCACCGTATAGTTATCCAAAAAAGAGGCGCCAATAACGGCATGGTCTATAAAAACAGGCTGTAACTTGGGGTTGCCCACAACTACCGTATTATCGTTCAAATAAAGTTTAAAAGGATTCAAACTCTGGTAGTCAGGTCTGTCAATACTACGCTTGTAATTGGTATAAAGGCTTAAATTGTCTGAAGCCTTGAAATTGATACTTGTGGTTGGAAACCAGCTTAGATAGTCCTGTTTATTCGTTTCATTATTAGTGATAGAGATTCCCTTTAAATTAGTTTTCTCCACTCTCAAACCAAAATTCAAACTCCACAGCTCCCAATCATTTGAAAAATCGACATAGCCGGCATAAATGTATTCTCTGTAATCAAAAGCATCGGAATTATCGGGATTCAAGGTTTCCTCACCCTCAAAAACGTCAAATTGCGTAATATCACTATTGGTAGAAATGCTAGAAAACTTAAGTCCCGTCTCAAAACTTGACACTTCCGGAGCGCCTTTAGCATAATCCAATTGCGAAGTGAAAATATTGGTATTTTGATTACTATAAGTGTTATAGCTGGTGGCTTGCAAAAATTGATCGTTAGTATCATAATAATTGCTGTTCACACTTTGGTCACGAGCATAACCATAAGTTGTGTAATGCGCATTCCCCGAAAGCTGTTCTCCTTCCTCATTAAACAAATGCAAATAATCCAAATTAAACCCTAGATTATGCTTTTCATCAAAGGATAAATTATTAGCATCAAAATAATACATCAAGGATTCATTAGTGTCGAACACCTCACTGGTATTTTTGATGTTATATTCAAAATCTGGCATCCAAAGAGTATTGGCCGAAAGGCTTAAAGTACTTTGCTTGCTCAACATATAATCCAAATACACATCCAAGTTATGCGTTTTGGACCAAGTATTTCTATTCACCGAAGATTCCCAAATCTGGTTTACATTCTGATTGTTATCAAAGTAATTGATTTCCTCATCAGAATCTCTGTTGATTTTGTTTTGGGTATAACTGTAATTGGCAGATACATTCAACTTTTCAGTCTTAAAATAATGCCCCATTCCCCCGTTATATCTGGGAAATACCCCTTGCGTAAAATTACCAAACACATTGCCTTTATACCCCGTCACCAAGTTTTTTCCCATAATAATGTTAATTACCACTCCGCTTTCGGCATCGTACTTAGCGGATGGATTGGTAATAACCTCAACAGATTTTATAGAGGTCGCTGAAGCGCCTTCCAACAACTGGGTAAGCTCAGATGATGATAGGTTCACCTTACGGTTGTTGATATATACCGTAGGTGTCATACTTTTAACCATAATACTGTTATCTACCACTAGCACCCCCGGAGTACTTTGGATAACCTGAAGCATGTTTCCTTCGGTAAGGGCCGTACTCTCAACCTCAAACACCAATCGATCGGCTTCCTTTTTTACGGTAGGTTTTTTATAGGTAAGATTGATTTCCTCCAGGCTTTGTAAATCTTCCTGCATCACCATTACTCCCAAATCCAAATTGCTGCTCAAGTTTATCTCCTTGACTATTTCTTTATATCCAATAAACGAAACGGAAAGTATATATGCACCCATATCCAAATTTGTAATCTCAAAGTCACCACTATCATTGGTAGCACTTCCTTTTACAAACTCACCAGACCCATTGGTTTCAATCATGACGTTGGCATAGGAAATAGGGGCGTTGTTAGCATCCACAACTTTGCCCTTTATGAAGACTCCTTGCCCAAAACTTAATGATGTAACCAGAAAAAGTAGGTTGATTAAGGGTGTTAATTTCAAGTTAAATTAGCTTTAGGATATTGCAATATACTATTTGTTTTGAGATTACATTTATGGATTTCCGTTATTTTTAATGATTCTTTTGTTATAAATAATTCATCACAAAGCATAATAAATCAATTATATTTGCAGAATCTTATGTATGTAAGTACCAATTATGAAGCACATTAGAAATTTTTGCATTATTGCACATATAGACCACGGTAAGAGTACCTTAGCGGATCGTTTGTTGGATTTTACAGGCTCGGTAACAGAGCGTGAAAAACAGGATCAGTTATTGGACAACATGGATTTGGAGCGTGAGCGTGGTATCACTATTAAATCGCATGCCATTCAAATGGAATACATCCATGATGGCGAAACCTATATCCTGAATTTAATTGACACCCCTGGTCACGTGGATTTCTCCTACGAGGTTTCCCGCTCCATTGCCGCTTGTGAAGGGGCTTTGTTGATTGTAGATGCGGCTCAAAGCATTCAGGCACAAACCATCTCCAACCTCTATTTGGCTTTGGAAAATGATTTGGAAATCATCCCGGTATTGAACAAAGTAGATTTGCCTAGCGCCAATCCAGAAGAAGTAACCGATGATATTGTAGACCTTTTGGGTTGTGATCCTTCGGAAGTAATTCCTGCCAGTGCTAAAACTGGTTTGGGAATCCAAGATATTTTAACAGCCATTATTGAGCGTATCCCTTCCCCGAAAGGAAATGCAGACGAACCTTTACAAGCCTTGATTTTTGATTCTGTTTACAATCCGTTTAGAGGCGTGGAAACCTACTTTAGAGTAATTAACGGATCGATTAAAAAAGGACAGCAAATTAAGTTTATTGCTACTGGCAAAACCTATTTTGCCGATGAAGTAGGAACCCTAAAATTGAAACAACACCCGCAAAAAGAAATTAAGGCAGGAGATGTTGGTTATTTAATTACTGGTATCAAGGAAGCTAAAGAAGTCAAAGTAGGTGATACCATTACAGATGCCAAGGAACCTACCAAAAACGCCATTGGCGGTTTTGAGGATGTGAAGCCTATGGTATTTGCGGGGATTTATCCTGTAGACACTGAAGATTATGAAGAGTTGAGAGCCTCTATGGAAAAGCTCCAGCTTAACGATGCCTCCTTGGTATTTCAACCAGAAAGTTCGGCAGCACTAGGTTTTGGGTTTAGATGTGGATTCTTGGGCATGCTCCATCTGGAAATTATCCAAGAACGTTTGGAACGAGAGTTCGACATGACCGTAATTACTACGGTTCCTAACGTGTCCTACCACGCCTTTACCAATAAAAATCCAGATGAGGTTGTCATTGTAAACAACCCGTCGGACTTACCGGAACCTTCCACCTTGAACCGTGTGGAAGAACCGTATATAAAAGCTACCATCATTACCAAGGCTGACTTTGTTGGTAACGTAATGTCCCTTTGTATTGAAAAACGAGGACAGATTACTAATCAAACTTATTTAACACCGGAACGCGTAGAATTAAGTTTTGATATGCCATTGGCCGAAATTGTATTCGACTTTTACGATCGTTTAAAAACCGTGTCCAAGGGCTATGCCTCTTTCGACTACTCGCCTATAGGTATGCGCGCCTCTAAACTGGTGCGTGTGGACATTCTCTTGAACGCACAGACCGTAGATGCCTTATCAGCTCTTATACATGCTGATAACGCCTACCATATTGGTAAAAAGATGTGTGAGAAGCTTAAGGAATTGATTCCAAGACAACAGTTCGACATTCCTATCCAGGCAGCCATTGGTGCCAAGATCATTGCACGTGAAACCATTAAAGCCCTTAGAAAGGACGTTACCGCCAAATGTTACGGTGGGGATATTTCCCGTAAACGTAAATTATTGGAAAAACAGAAAAAAGGTAAGAAACGTATGCGCCAAGTAGGGAACGTAGAAATCCCTCAGCAAGCCTTTATGGCCGTTTTAAAACTTAACGATTAAGCTTGTACCTTACTCAGATATCAAAAGCCCTGTAATGTTTACAGGGCTTTTTGTTTTTGATGAATTTGGGCCTAGACACTTTGTAATATAGGTAGTAACCCAAATCATAATTATATTATTTTTATAAAATTTAGAAATCAAATAAATCTTCTTATTTCCAAAAAGTATATTTAACATGGTAGTTTTAATTTTAAAAACCATCATTATTCTCTTTTCAGTATTCTCAGGAATAAAAATGATGATTCTTTGGAACGAAAATAATACTCTATTTGATAATTATTTTATAAAAGGTTCAGAGTCATTTCCTTCAGCAGAAGAACAAAAAGAAATAGACAAATTTCAGTTATACAAAAAGTTTTTTTAGTTCGATCATTGTTCTTATAGTTTATGAAGTATTCTTTTAATTTCAACTAGACTCCTAACTGCAACATTTATTAAAAGATTTTCCTAGTTAATACCCAAACAGTCTTCCTAGAAGCCAATTAAATTCCCCTTTTTAAAGGAGTTGAGGGAGATATTTACTTTCTTAAATAAAAAAGCTAGTTAAAAACTAATGCTTTAAACTCCAATCAAAAGCATACTTTTTAACCATTATTACAACGACTAGTATGTTTAACACGGAAAGAGGTAGGCCTACCAACAATAATTTAGCTGCGTTTGTTGATGGTATTGTAAATTCACTTAACTCGGATAGTAATGACAAGAACATAAACATGCTCAATATTGCAAAAACCGTTGTAATTAGCAGGCCTGATAATTTATTTTTAAATACTATCTGCAAGATTAAAAGAACGGCCAGTAGTGCGGAAAAAGGATGAATTGATATTGGGGGTGTAAACCCAGCAAGAAGTACCAAAATGGTCAAGTAGTACTCAGGAAATTCTTGAAGTAAAAGTTTTAATTGATTCATTTTCTATAAGGTTGGTTTGTAATAGGTAACGTTACAACCTTATCTTTTATTTTGTTAATTAAATTGACCTAAAAAATATGCTCTTCCCAAAGCCTCACCGCTGTTCCATGGAAATTAATTCAATCATTTCCTACCTTCATTCTTTTCTAATAAAGGTTTCTAGGTCTATCTTATATTTTTGAATAACCTCCTTTATTTCCGCTATTTCAAACTCCATCTTTTTTAATTTGCGTCTATAATTGGAAAGATTCCCATAGCCCTCCTTTAAAATCAAAACTCCCAATGCATAAATTAAAAGAGTAAGTTTAAAGTGATAGAAACTCTCAATTTCTATAGTATGTTTAATAGTGAATTTCCCCCAAACATTACTAAAAATCCAATTGCAATAAAAACATAGAATTTGAAATGAACTGATTTTTTAGTGCCCTTCAGTACGTCAATGTCATTTAATATTTGAGCCGTATATTCTTTTGATATATTGTTGAACTTAATCTTAGGGCACGTATTTTCAAAAGTTGGTTTTTCATTAGTCAAACCACAGGTGATACCAATATCCAAATTCCTATTTGCATTTAAACATAGATTACAATGAGCGTATGTATGCATTTTATTTAAAATTCATATTCTATGCTTTCTAACGTTATCGATTTAATTACAAAACACTATCAATTAATTTGAATCAAGCTGTTTCTAAAACAAAAACTCTTCACGCTCAATATTTACGCTTTTCTTTTCTCTGCAACTACCCCTTCTGGCCTACCCAAATACACCAATTTATGGCCTTTCTCAACCTTAAATTCCTTATCTAGGCTACAAATAATATGCAATTCTCCAGTGAGGTCTTTGATGAAAAGTGGAATCATCTTCTGTTCGGAATTGAGATAATCAATCTTTTCTAAGTATTCCTTTTTGGATTTCAGTTCTATTTCATTGATAACTGGATAATCCCTTGCTACCTCACTAAAATTGATGTAATCATCCTTGATGGAGAAAATCATGTCCTTATCAATGGTATCTGGATGTTTGATTTCCTCGGAAGAAATCAATCTATAGGCTCCAGATTCGCCTAAATAGGCCTTAAATTTATTGATGGAATGACGGTTCACCTCATCACTCCCCGTAAAGGCCAACAGATAGCCAATATCGCTCAATTCGACATCATTGGACAGATCTTCGGAATACACATTGGCTTCCATGGCATCCAAATCCTTAGCGCGTGCTTTATCAATGTTTTCCTTGTTGCTATCAATCAACACCACATGACGTCCATTATCAATTAAATAACGCGCAATAATTCTTGAGGCTTCAGAGGCTCCCACAATTAAAATACCATCACTGGTTTTAAGGTATACTCCTACCCATTTGGCAAAGGACCTCGCTGTTGTAGCATTCAGCAGTACAGTTACCAATACGGTGGTAAACACCAAAGGCGTAATGTACTCGGCACCGGGCTCCCCTTTCAATACCAATTTAGTACCAAACAACGAAGCAATCCCCGCAGCAACAATACCTCGAGGTCCCACCCAACTTATAAAAAGCTTTTCATTGGTTTTTAATCTAGAATTGGTAGTACTTAAAAAGACTCCTATAGGTCGTAAAACAAATATGATTACCCCCATAAGAATAGCTGTTTTCCAATTGTAAACAGTGAGCAAGTCTTCAATGTTTACATTGGCTGACAACAATATAAAGAGTATAGAAATGAGCAGGACACTCAAGGACTCCTTAAAGTACAGCAGTTCCTTTAAATTTTGAAGCTTACTGTTTCCCAATACCATCCCCATTACCACAACGGCCAAAAGCCCCGATTCATGGGCAAATATATCAGACTCCACAAACACCAATAACACAACAGACAAAGCGGCTACATTCAATAAATAATGAGGAATTAACTTCTTATTAATTGCAAAATACAAGGCCAAAGCTGCCGTGGTTCCGAAGGAAAACCCAATGATGACAATCTTTCCAAATTCTATAAATGCCTGAGAAGTATACCCCGTATCATCACCAATACTAATAAACTCAAATACCAATACGGCTACCAAAGCACCAATAGGATCTATTAAAATACCTTCCCACTTCAACACCGCCGAGACATCCTTTTTAAGTGGAATATTCCTTAAAATTGGTGCTATTACCGTTGGTCCGGTTACAATAATCAAGGCCGAAAACAGAAAAGACATCTTCCAACTAAGATTGAATATAAAATGCGTAGCAATACCTCCCCCTATAAAGGTCACAGCAGCCCCCAAACTGATAAGTTTCATAATTACAGGGCCCACTTTAGATATTTCATTGCGCTTCAAGGTCAAGCCTCCTTCAAAAAGAATGACACCAATGGCCAGGGATACAAAACTATAAAGACTATCGCCAGGGAAGAGTCCTTTTTCGCCATTCCAAACCGGCTGTATCCACTTGGAACCGTCGGCAGAAATTAAGGTAGAAAAAGGCCCAACGAACAACCCAATTAAAATTAAGGGTAAAATAGCTGGAATTTTAAAACGCCATGCTACCCACTGCGCCAAAATTCCTAAAATTACAATGCCCGAAAGTTCAATCATATATTCAAATTTTTGTTAAAATAACAATAAAAGCTCCAACTTTCATCGCGAAATAGAAAATATTCAATTTTTTAAAAAAATACTATCTTGCCCTTTCAATACAAAACCATAGCTTGACTTTAAAGCCTTTTCATACCATTGGCATTGGCGTTGCCTTTTCTCCTAACCTCGTTTCCAATATTTATGAAGCGTCTCGCCTTGCTTTGTTTTTTGACTGCAAATTGCTCTTGATACATGTTGGGGAAGCTTCAGAAAAAAAAGAAAAAGAAATTGAAGAAGTCCTGCAGCCCTTTATAGCACAGCAACTCTCTTACCAAATGGTTTTTAAAAGTGGAGATCCTGTGGAAGTGATATTATCCGCAACAAAGACCTATAATATTGATCTTTTGATTATTGGTGCATTAAAACGTGAAAACCTTTTAAAGTACTATGTGGGTTCCATTGCCAGAAAAATCACCCGTAAAGCCAAGTGTTCCATTTTATTGCTCACAAAGCCCTCAGTACAGCGTGTGCCATGTCAACATATTGTAGTCAACGGATTGAAAGACCCTAGAACCCAAGAAGCCATTTCGGCAGCCTTTTTTGTGGCCAACAAATTAGGTTCCAACAAGATTACGGTCGTAGAAGAAATTACCAAACAACAGGTAGCGGTAAGTGTTGAAGACCATAGATCCCTTAGAAAAGCCAATATTGTTAAGGAACGTTTGGCACTAAGGGAAGACTCTAGGGTGAAAAAATTAATTGCTGAAATTCCTCAGGAATACCAAGATTCGGTGTTTGTAAAAACACAACCAATCTTTGGAAAACGCGGCTATTCCATTGGACATTATGCCGAAGTGGTCCGTGCTGATTTATTGGTAATGAATGCTCCTTTAAAAATGTCGTTTTGGGACCGCCTATTTCCGCACGACATTGAATACATTTTAACCGAATTACCAACCGATGTATTGATTGTCCAGTGAGCCCAAGGAAAAACAACATAAAAACCTTTTTTAGCCAACTCCCACGGAACATTTTTTCAGGATTTGTGGTTAGCCTTATTTCGCTTCCTTTGGGATTGGGACTGGCCATGGCCAGTGAAGCACCGCCCATAGCAGGCGTAATTACTGCCATAGTAAGTGGTCTTGTGGTATCTATCCTTGGAGGCAGTCATGTTACCATTACTGGGCCTGGTAACGGTATGGTGGGCGTTACACTGGTGGCCATTACGGCTTTAGGACTTAATGGTGCCTATGCGGCCGTAATCTGTTCTGGTTTGGTGATGATTGCTCTTGGCTTTTTTAAATTAGGCAAACTGTCGGACTTTTTTCCTTCCTCTGCCATTCAGGGGATGTTGGCTGCCATTGGACTTATTATTTTAGGCAAGCAATTCCACATTATGCTGGCTCACAAAATACAACGAACCGATGCCATGGATTACCTGATAGAAATTCCGGTAACCATCAATGACGCCCTTCATTATGAAAGGAAAGGTTTGATTTTTGCCGCCATTATTGGTGTAGTGAGTTTAGTTATTATGGTTATTTACCCCAAACTGCGCAACAAATACCTGCAATTGATTCCCGCCCCAATGTGGATTGTTTTGCTCTCCATTGGCTTCAGTTACTATTTTGAATTGGTGCTGCATGAAGACAACCCAATCAGTAAAAGCTATATGGTTTCGGGCATTCCTCATTTTAACGAAATCATTACCCAAATACCAACAGTAGATTTTAGCCAAATGGGAAGTATCCCTTTTTGGTCCAGTGTTTTGGCCCTAACATTAATTGCGAGCATTGAATCTTTATTGAGTATTAAAGCTGTGGATAAATTGGATCCCGAAAACAGACGTTCCAACGTCAATAAAGATTTAAAAGCACTAGGGGTTGCCAGTATAGGCAGTGGTTTTTTGGGAGGCCTTAATGTTGTTACGGTAATTGCCAGAAGTTCAGTAAACGTCAACAATGGCGGCAGCAATACCTCATCCAACTTCTTTCATGCCTTCTTTTTGGTGATTTTTATCGTTTTGTTCAGTACCCAACTTACCCGTGTGCCATTACCGGCCCTTATGGCTATTTTGGTATTTACAGGGTATAAGTTGGCCTCTCCAACCGTGATCAGAAATATTGTTTTTATAGGAAAAGAACAGCTGATCATTTTCTTTGTAACCTTGTTTGTGACCCTTAAAATTGGCTTAATTACTGGGATTATTTCGGGAGTAATCACCACTTTGATTATTCACATTGTCATTAACAAAAGTTTCATGCTTTTTGTGAGAAACCTAATGAAACCAAACGTACTAATGTACAAAGAGGATAATGGCAATTATTATGTAAGTGTGAAACATTTCTGCAGTTTTTTAAACTACTATAAGCTGAAGGAAAAACTAGACGCTATTCCACCTCAATACGATGTTGTTGTGGACTTTTCCCTCTGCAATTTTGTAGACCATACGGTCATGGAAAACCTCAACGGTTACCAAGATATGTTTACTAAAAATGACGGGCATTTTGAAATTGTTGGTCTAGACACCTACAAAGCCGATTCTGAACATCCTTTAGCTTTACGAAGAAACCTTTCCGGTACGCGATTGTTTGGCCGCCATTTAACCAAACGCCAATCGCAGCTCCAAACCATTGCCGAGGATTTTTCATTGGGTTACAACCCCACCAAGTGTAAGGACACTTTATTCCTTAAGGACTTTTTATTCTTTAAAACCAAACAGATTAACCATATTTACAACCGTCTTTTTAACGATATCCACGCCATCAATCTCTTTGATATAGAGTTCTCAGAAGGTGAATTTATTGCCAAGGAAGTAGTGCGTACCACCATGTTACACATTGATCTTGAAAACGAAGTGCCTGTATTTACCTTGGATCGCGAAGGCTTTTTGGAAAAGGTATATGCCCTTGCAGGTTTTAAGGACATCCCCATTCAAGATCATGACGACTTTTCAAAACGCTTTTATTTGTTGGGTGAAGATGTAGAAGGCATTACGTCGTTCTTTAATGATGAATTGGTGCTCTTTTTTGAAAGCAATCCCTATTATCACATTGAGTCTAATGGTACAAGTTTGCTTATTTTCAGTAAGGAACGCTTGGCAAGTATCAAGGAGCTAAAGGCATTGTTGGACTTTGGCAAACGCCTTCAAAATACGATTGACTAGTCTTTTGGGCATTCTTAATATTCTCTAAACAATACCCAATAATCCTTCGGCTTTTCATAATTTGCATAAAAATATTTTGATATGAAACTCTACCCTATAGAATCAGGAAATTTTAAGCTTGACGGGGGCGCCATGTTTGGCGTAGTCCCTAAATCTCTATGGCAACGTACCAATCCTGCCGATGCCAACAACATGATAGACATTGCAGCACGCTGTATGTTGATTGAAGATGGCAATAGGCTTATATTGATTGACACGGGAATGGGCGACAAGCAAAGTGATAAGTTTTTTGGCTACTACTACATGTGGGGTGATGATACTATAGACAAATCTTTAGCTAAATATGGCTTCCATAGAGATGATATTACCGATGTGTTTATGACCCATTTGCACTTTGACCACTGTGGAGGAAGTATTCAATGGAATGCCGATAGAACAGGGTATGAGCCGGCTTTTAAAAACGCAACATTTTGGAGCAATGCCGATCATTGGCAATGGGCTACCAAACCCAATAGGAGGGAACAGGCATCCTTTTTGAAAGAGAACATCCTTCCAATGGAAGAAAGCGGACAATTAAAATTTACAGGGCTTCCAAAAGACTCTATTTTAAAAGATTCTCCCTTAGGTTTCGATATCTTTTTTGCCGATGGGCACACGGATAAACAAATGATCCCGATGATCCAGTACAAAGGGAATACCATTTGTTTTATGGCCGATTTATTACCTACCGTAGGCCATCTTCCATTACCATTTGTAATGGGTTACGACACCAGACCATTGTTGACCCTTGATGAAAAGGAACAGTTCTTGAACATGGCAGCCGATAATAATTATTATTTGTTTTTGGAACATGATGCCCACAATGAAATTATTACTGTTCAACACACCGAAAAAGGCGTTCGCTTAAAGGATGTCATACATTGCAACGATATCTTTTAGCCTATGAAATCCTTAAAATTTGTTTTGGCAACAGCCCTTATTGGCCCTTTTTTGGTTGGATGTGGGAGCGCTCGGGTAAGCGGTATTTCCATGGAAAAAATTACCCAACCCCACTATAAAACAACTCCATTAACAAAAAAGCAAGAACACCATTGGGCTCATTTAGACCTCTTGACGGACACCATACCTGGAATGAGTGTGGACAGAGCTTATGGGGAGATTCTTAAAACAAAACAAGGGAACACAACTCTAGTGGCTGTTATAGATTCGGGTATGGATATTGACCATGAGGATTTAAGTGCTGTCATTTGGACCAATCCCAATGAAATACCCAACAATGGAATAGATGACGATAACAATGGCTATGTAGATGATATCCACGGTTGGAACTTTTTAGGTGATGCCTACAACGAGCAATTTGAATATACCCGTATTTTGGCCAAAGGAGATACTAGCCATCCGCAGTATACCGAAGCCGAGCAGCAATACCAAAAGGAATTTAAAAAATACAGTGAGTATAAAAATATTTACGATAGAGTTACTGCTCAAGTAGTAATGGTAGATTATATTCTGTCTACCCATTTAAAGAAAAGTACCTATTCCAAAGCAGATATTGATACTATCAGTACCAACAATCCGTCAGTGTTAAATGCTATTGAATTTATGAAAATTTACACTGCCGATTATGACTCTATTTCTGAATTCAAGGAGGCCGTAGAAAAAGATATGATACTCATCAATGACCACTTGAACTACCATTTAAACAAGGACTTCCATGGAAGAACTACCGGCGATAACCCCGATGACCTTTCGGATGTAGGTTATGGCGACAACAATGTAAAACCACACGATCCGGAAGAAACCCACGGCACTCATGTGGCAGGGATCATAGCTGCGCAACGCAATAACCATATTGGAGTGGATGGGGTAGCCAATAATGTAAAACTTATGGCTATTCGCAGTACACCCAATGGCGATGAATACGATAAAGATGTAGCATTGGCCATTCGTTACGCTGTGGATAATGGTGCCAAGATTATCAACGGAAGTTTTGGTAAATACTATGCTACACACAGCGAATGGGTAAGCGATGCCATTCGATATGCTGCCCAGCATGATGTTCTTTTGGTAATTAGCGCAGGTAATGATGCCTATAATTTGGACGACACACCTTCTTATCCCAATGATATGGTAAACGGTAAAGAGATTTCGGATAATTTTTTGGTTGTAGGTGCCCTAACCCCAACGTATGGTACCAAAGTCGTCGCCGATTATTCTAACTATGGACAACACAATGTAGATGTCTTTGCTCCAGGTAGCGATATCTATTCTACCTACCCAAACAACACTTACAAAAGTGAAAATGGGACCTCTATGGCCGCTCCCGCTGTAACTGGAGTAGCAGCAATAATACGTTCACAATACCCTCATTTAAGTGCTTCAGAGGTTAAAAATATCATAATGAAATCGGGGGTATCCCTCCCCACCGAAGTACAGGTAGGGGATGATCCAACGCATATTAAAGCCTTTCAAAAATTGTCCAAATCAGGTAAAATTGTAAACGCCTACAATGCTCTTTTAATGGCATCAAAAATAAAATAACAAGAGCTTTATGAGGCTTGGGATTAAGGAGAATATCTAATATAATTTATTGTTATTCAACTAATTTAAAACTCACAGGAAGGATTTTTAGAAAACCTTCCGTATTTTTATAAGAAACTTAAATAGCATGAACTTGCAATCTGCTCTATATACCGATTTGTACCAACTGGCCATGGGGCAATCCTACTTCTTAAAACAGAAACACGAGGTGACTGCCACCTTTGATTATTTCTTTAGAAAGACGCCTTTTGAAGGCGGCTATGTATTGTTTTGTGGTTTGGAAGAAGTCTTAACACATTTAGAAACCTTTACCTTTTCTGAAGAGGATATTGCGTATTTGACTTCGGAAGGATTTGATAAGGGCTTTTTAGAATACTTAAAAACATTCAAATTTAAAGGCACTATCAAGAGCATGCCCGAGGGTACCATTGTGTTTCCGTTCATTCCCATTTTAACGGTGAGCGGTACTATTTTGGAGTGTCAACTTATAGAGACCTATCTGCTCAATACCTTGAACTTTCAATCCTTAATTGCTACCAAAGCCAGTAGAATAAGGCATATTGCAGGTGATTCCAAAAGTTTGGCCGAATTTGGTTTGCGGCGTGCCCAAGGCTTAGCGGGAATGCAGGCCAGTAGAGCAGCCTTTATTGGAGGGTTCGATCATACCTCCAATGTACTGGCGGGAAAAGCTTACAACATTCCTATTTCAGGAACCATGGCCCACGCCTTTATTCAAAGCTATGACGATGAGCTTACGGCCTTCCGTGATTTTGCCGAAACCAGACCACACAACTGCGTACTTCTGGTAGATACCTATAATACCTTAAAACAAGGGGTTCCCAATGCTATTACCGTAGCCAAAGAAATGGAAGCCAGGGGCGAAAAGCTATTAGGAATTCGTTTAGATAGTGGCGATTTGGCCTATTTATCAAAAGCCGCCCGAAAACAGTTGGATGATGCTGGATTGCCCTATGTGCAAATTGCTGCTTCCAACCAATTGGACGAACATGTGATACGAAGTTTAAAAGAACAACAGGCGCAAATAGATTTGTATGGTGTAGGTACTAATTTGGTAGTAGGGAAGGAGAGTGCTGCCTTGGACGGAGTTTACAAACTATGCAGTTTTAACAATACGCCCCGGATCAAGATTTCAGAGAATTTAAAGAAAATGAATTTTCCAGGAGAAAAGCAGGTTTACCGCTATTACAACGAAGACGATCAGCATATTGCCGATGCTATTACTTTAGAATCTTTGGAAGCCCCCAATACCATGGCACATCCTTTTGAACCCCATAAACAAATGGCACTATCTCCTTATAAAGCAGTTCCCTTACTTCAGGTTGTACTTAAAGATGGTAAACGTTTACACCCCGAACAATTACCTGTAGAATTGGCTAAAATTGCAAAAGAAAATCTAAAGAAACTCCCTATTGAGCACAAACGTTTTGCCTATCCACATATCTATAAAGTAGGATTGAGTCCCGAGTTGGAGGCTTTGAGAAATCAATTAAAAAAGGAAAAACTGAAACCTTAAGGCATGAAAGCGCTAATTTTAGTTGACATCCAAAATGATTTTCTACCTGGTGGTGCTTTGGCAGTTCCCGATGGCGATGCTATCATTCCTATCATCAATCCCATTCAATCTAAATTTGATTTGGTTGTAGCCTCACAGGATTGGCATCCACAAACCCATAAAAGCTTTGCTTCCAATCATGACAAAGCACAGGTACTTGATGTGATTGACTTAAATGGAAATTCGCAGGTATTATGGCCTGACCATTGTGTACAGGGCAGTGAAGGCGCCCAATTTTCGGAGGCACTTCACATGAATAAAGTGTCTGCTATTTTTAGGAAAGGTATGGATATAGAAGTTGATAGTTACAGTGCTTTTTATGATAACAACCATAGTAATGCTACAGGCTTAGAGCCCTATTTAAAAGGGAAGGGAATAAACGAAGTCTATGTGTGTGGATTGGCAGCCGATTATTGTGTGTATTATACCGCAAAAGATGCTAAATTAGCCGGTTTTAATACCTACTACCTTACAGATGCTATGCGCTATATAGATCAGACCAGCTATGAGGCTGCATTAACCGATTTAAAGGCGCATAAAGTTCATCTTGTAGAGACCTCAAATCTTTAGTATGAAATATACGTTTAACGCTTCAGAAAAACTTAAAAGCAAGATTGTCATTTCCCATTTGTTTGAAGAAGGCAAATCGGTATCGGCCTACCCATTAAAAATGATTTATTTGCCAACTCCCCATGCCGATGGCACTTTAATCAAGGCTGGGGTGTCCGTAAGCAAGCGACGATTCAAAAATGCCACCGATCGTAACCGTATAAAACGACTTATGCGAGAGGCCTATAGATTGAACAAACCAACTTTTTTTAACAACATAAGTGAGCCTTATGCGTTAATGATTTTGTACATTGGTAAAGATGGTACATCTTTTGAGCAAGTTGATAAAAAAATGAAGCAACTGCTAACCAAATTTACCCAAACAATTACGCTAGATTAAACGTTACTGCTATGAAACATCGATTCCGTAAACATATCCTTGTTCCTGTTCTTATTGTCTCTATTTTTTTAACGGGAACTGCTTTTAAGAGTGATTTTTTTGAAATTGCCAAACAGATAGAAATCTTCACCACTCTTTTCAAAGAACTCAACATGAATTATGTTGACGAGACCAATCCTGGTGAATTAATGGACACGGCCATTAAAAGTATGCTGGAAGATTTGGATCCCTATACCAATTTCATGAACGAACAGGATGTGGAAGCCTCTAGAATTAACAATACAGGGGACTATACAGGCATAGGCGCCAGTATTTTGACACTTAAAGATAAATTGGTAGTCATTGAGCCTTATAAAGATTATCCCGCCGATAAAGCTGGCCTAAAAGCCGGTGATGAAATCATTAAAGTTGAAAATGTTGTGGTTGCCGATTTCAAGGACGATGCAGGAAACTTGTTACAAGGGGCCGCTGGTACCAATGTAAATGTGACTTATTTACGTCAAGGAAAAACTCATTCGGCCACTATTAAACGCGAAGCTGTAGAGATTCATGCCGTACCTCATTATTCTATGGTGAATAACCAAACCGGTTATGTAGTGTTGCGAAAATTCAATGAAAAAGCATCTTCTGAAACTATTAATGCCATTAGAAGTCTTAAAAAGGAAGGTGCCAAAAAATTGATTTTAGACCTAAGGGGCAATCCAGGAGGCTTATTGAGTGAAGCCGTAAATGTGGTAAATATTTTTGTACCACAAAACCAATTGGTCGTTACTACAAAATCTAAAGTAAAGAAATACAACAAAACTTATTACACCTCTAAAGAACCTTTGGATACAGAAATCCCCTTGGTAGTTTTAATTGATGGCCGTAGTGCTTCCGCCAGTGAAATTGTATCGGGAGCTTTACAGGATTTGGATCGTGCCGTAGTGGTAGGAGCTCGAAGCTTTGGAAAAGGTTTGGTACAACGTCCAAAACCATTGGTTTACGGAACCCACATGAAAATTACCATCTCTAGATATTATACGCCTTCTGGACGTTGTATTCAGGCTTTAGACTATTGGAACAGAGATGAAGATGGCAAAGCTACTAGGGTAAAACAAGAAAATTACAATGCATTTAAAACCAAAAAAGGAAGAACCGTTTACGATGGTGGAGGTATACAACCAGATGTAGAGATGGTAGAATCTGTTTACAGCCCCATTACCACAGCAATCCTAAACGACAACCTTATTTTTGATTACGCCACTAAATATTATTACACCCATCAAGTAGCAGATTTAAATGCTTTTAAATTTTCAGATACCGACTTTAAGGATTTCAAAAGCTTCCTAAAAACCAACAATTTTAACTTTGAAACCAAAACAGAAAAAGCTTTTGATGAAGCTATTACAGTTGCCAAGGAAGAGCAGTTAAAACCTGTTATAAACCCCGAATATGACGCGCTTGTAAAGGCTTTAAATTCTTATAAAGACCAAGCTGTAGATAGTAATAAAACACAGTTGAAATCTCTCTTGTCCGATGAAATTGTTAAACGTTATTTTTACAGAGAAGGATTGTATACGTATTACATTGCTACTAACACTGAAATTCAAAAAGCTACGGAAATATTAGGAAATTTATCCACGTACCAAGGTTACTTAAAGTAAAAAATTTCTTAGGTACATTTTTAAAAAGTAGAAAAATAAAGTATATTTATTTCCCCTTATTGTAATAATAATGAAAAAATTAATAGCATTTTTTGTTTTAATTACACAATTTCTATGTGCACAAGAAGATCTAACACACGAGGTTTATTTTGAAACTGACAAGTTTGAAGTTCCTTCAACAGAGCACAATAGATTACTTTTATTTCTATCGGAAATTGAAGGTTTAGACATTGAAAAAGTGTCCATTTATGGGTTTACTGACGACCGTGGAAGTGATACCTATAATTTGAAACTCTCCCAACAAAGAGCCAATTCCATCAAGACTATTTTCTCTAACAATGAATTTGATGAATCCATTATCACCAATGTTGATGGTAAAGGGGAGGTGTTATTAAAAGTTATTAAAGAAGAAGATGTCCATAAAATTAGGGGACTAAACCGTAAAGTTGAAATTATTGTACATCCTTACAATCCGCCCAGAGTAGTTGAAGAACCTGTGAAAATGGAAGTAAAAGACCAGCTAAGAGGTGATCTTAAAGCAGGTGATAAATTTACTCTTGAAAATATTTTGTTTAAAACGGGTTATAGCTATCTACTTCCGGAGTCCGTGAAGACTTTGGAAGAACTTGCGGAAGTATTAGTGGAGCGTGACGATATTTACTTTACCATTCAGGGCCATGTATGCTGTACACAAAACAGTAGGGATGCCATTGATAGAAAAACCAAAAAACGCAATCTATCTGTAGCTAGAGCCAAGTACATCTACGACTATTTGGCCAAAAAAGGGGTTGATAAAAAACGTATGAAATATGTTGGTATGCGTCGTTTGTTTCCTCTGGGTGGCGAGCCTAAATTTGATAGGCGTGTTGAAATTTTGGTGACTTACGTAGGAGGAGAAAACAGTAATTAATTAAGTTAATTATTTGTTGTCTTAAGCATGGCAATGTGCGGGATTCCATCTTCTAAATAGGAATTTCCAACTTCTTTAAAACCTAAATTGTTATAAAATTGTTGCAAATAACACTGCGCCGAAATTTTGATGGTTTCCTCATTAAAGTATTTGGAAACGGCAGCAATTGAACTTTCCATTATTTGATAACCGTATTTATGTTTACGCCAATTGGCAGCCACAACCACCCTTCCAATACTGGCTTCATTAAAATAATCACCGGGTTTAAAAAGTCGGGTATAGGCAACCAAAGTATCGCCTTCATACCCTAAAACATGTAGTGCTTTTTGGTCTTTATTATCAACATCTTGATAAACACAATCCTGTTCTACTACAAACACTTCAGAACGTAACCTTAAGAGGTCATACAATTCTAAAACTGATAATTCTGAAAAATATTTAGTAGATATGGATAACATTAATCTTGAACGATAACTTCTTTAGGATCTATTTTATTGAATTCGGGCTGTATGGTAACATGGTTAATTTCAAACTTATGGTGCAACAATTTTTCTATCTCATGTAAAAGTTCATTGAACTCGGTTGTAGAAATATCTTCATTTAAATCTAAATGTGCTTCCAAATGCAGCTCATGGTCACTCAAATTCCAAATATGGACATGGTGAAGTTTACTCACTTTTGGCAATTTGTTCACAGCTCTTACCACATCCTTTATGTTAATGTGATCTGGTGTGAACAACATCAACATTTTGGTAGACGTTTTTAGCAAATCATACCCCACCCAAATAAGATAAAGCGCAATTAAAAAGGTTAGGACACTATCCACCCAATACAATTGGTAGTATTTCATTAACAAGCCCCCCACCAACACAGCAACACTTGCCAACATATCTGTTAACAGGTGTAAATAGGCCGAACGGATATTGATATTCTTTTCAGAATCACTTTTCAACAAAAGCACACTAAAACCGTTAGCTACAATAGCAATTAAGGAAAGCCATATTACCAAATTGGATTGAATTTCCTCTGGAGTTTTAAAACGCTTAACCGCCTCAATAATCAACAAAATAGCCACGACAACCAAGGTGATGGCATTGACAAAAGCTGCTAATATTTCGGCACGTTTAAAGCCAAAGGTTCTGTTTATGGAGGCCTTTTGCCTAGAAAGTTTGGAGGCCACATAACTTACAATTAATGATAATACGTCACTAAAGTTATGAAGCGCATCACTCAAAAGCGAGAGACTACCAGAGATAAGCCCTCCAATGACCTGTGCTACTGTTATAAGTATATTCAAAAAGATAGAAACCACAAGATTTCTATCTTTTGTACTAGCGTGTAGGTGAGTATGTGAATGAGAATGTCCCATTTAGCAAGACACTGGGATCTTGTTAACCCGGTTTTGATGACGTCCACCTTCAAATTGCGTTTCCAAAAACGCATCCACCATTTCAATGGCTTGTGGAAGCGCCGTAAAACGCGCTGGAATACTCAATATATTGGCATCGTTATGCTCTCTGGCCAAGGTTACAATTTCCTTAGTCCAACATAAAGCAGAACGGACACCTTGATGTTTGTTGGCAGTCATATTGGCACCATTTCCGCTACCGCAAATAATAATTCCAAAATTTGCAGCTTTACTTTCCACATCATTAGCCACAGGATGTACAAAATCTGGGTAATCTACACTGTCACTACTATCTGTTCCATAGTTTTTAACAGTATATCCCTTTGCTTCCAAATGTTTAACAATAGCATATTTATACTCTGTTCCTGCGTGATCGTTACCGATTGAAATGTTCATTATATGTATTAAATTGATTTAAAGGTACAAAGGTACAAAATGTCCTTTTACAGCCTATAGTTATGCACATTTTAAAGTGATGGTTAATTACTTTTCACTTTTCTTTTTATAAGTTGTTAATAACTGTTAATTAAATTCTAAAAGATTATTTTTTAAAACTCAAAATAATTTCCAATACAGAAACCGGAATGACATAACCAAAATATAACTTCACTTTTTTTGGCGGAGTTTTCAGCATCCTTTTTTTCATTATAAACACCAAAATTTCTAAAAGTTGTTAAATCAAAACTATTAACATTCGTTTTAAACAGGTTTTAATAACTACCATAATTTTACTCAAAATGAAGTATTTAAATAAAAACAGGTTGTTAATAACATTTTAATAGACCGTAAACTGTGAGTTTTCAAAAAAAAAATCAAAAAAGTTATTCCACTTATTAACACCCTATCATAAACAACAATCATTTTTTTAAAATTTCAAAAAAGAAAAGTAATTATAGTATTAATTGTGAATAACGATTGGATTAACAAAATCTGTTTGAAAAGATATATTTGAAGTCTGTTTAGTGATTCCTTTAAAATCTTAGCCTAAAAGAAATATGATTTAGTATATTAAAGCTTAGATTTGTTACTATTAGAAAAAAGAGAATGGCTAGAAAGAAAAAAAGAAGGAAATCGAACAACCAAATTTCCAACCTTACAAATACAATCTTAAGTATTTTAAAAAAGGAACGTAACAAAACCTTTAACTATAAGCAGATTGCTGCCAAGCTTGGTGTAAACGATGCCAGTAGTAGGAATCAGATCATAAAGAAACTTCAGCAACTTAAAGCCAAACAGGAAATAGAAGAAGTAGAACGGGGCAAGTTTAAGGCCATCGTGACTACCGATTATTATACCGGAATTGTAGATATGAGTGCCAGGGGATCTGGATATATTATTTCGGATCACTTTGAGGATGACGTATTTATAGCTTCCAATAACATGAACAAAGCCTTAGATGGTGATGAAGTTGAGTTTTACGTGTACAAAAGACGTTATCGAGGGCGTCAAGAAGGAGAAGTAACCCAAATATTGAAACGTGCTAAAACCGAGTATGTTGGCGTGGTACAATTGCATAGTAACTATGCTTTTGTTATACCTGACAGTGGTAAAATGTACAAGGATATTTTTGTGCCTATCAATAAAACAAACAATGCCGAAGATGGTGACAAAGTGTTGGTATCTTTGGAAGATTGGCCTGAAAAGGCCGATTCCCCTTATGGAAAAATTTTAAAGGTTTTAGGGAAACCAGGGGAACATAATACCGAAATCCATTCAATATTAGCCGAATACGGTTTACCTTATGAATTTCCATATGAAGTGGAGCAATATGCTAACAATTTGGACACTTCCATAACCAAAGAGGAAATAGCTAAAAGACGCGATATGCGCGACGTATTGACCTTTACAATCGATCCTAAGGATGCTAAGGACTTCGATGATGCTTTGTCCTTTAAAGTGCTTGAAAACGGCTTATATGAGATTGGAATCCATATTGCCGATGTATCGCATTATGTCCGTCCAAACACTGTGTTGGATGATGAGGCTTACGAACGGGCCACTTCGGTGTATTTGGTAGATCGCGTAGTACCAATGCTTCCTGAAATACTGTCCAATAAGGCTTGTTCTTTACGACCGCATGAAGAGAAATATACTTTTTCGGCTGTATTTCAAATAAATGACAAAGCAGAAGTAAAAGACCAGTGGTTTGGGAGAACAGTGACTTACAGTGATGCCAGATTTGCCTATGAAGAGGCACAGGCTATTATTGAATCTAAAACCAATGATATTCCTAAAGAGGTGTCTCTAACTGAAAAGGCTTATAAAGCAGATCAGGCCATAGCTGATGCTATATTAACCATGGATATCTTGGCCAAAAAAATGCGTAGTAAACGTATGCGTTCAGGAGCAATTTCGTTTGATAAGGTAGAGGTGAAATTCAATTTGGATGAAGATAACAACCCAATTGGAGTGTTTTTTAAAACCAGTCAAGATGCCAATAAACTCATTGAGGAATTCATGCTTTTGGCTAATAAAAAAGTAGCCGAGTTTGTAGGTAAACAAAAACCACCAAAGACATTTGTGTATCGCGTTCATGACGAACCTGACGAGAGCAAATTATCAGCGCTTCAAGGCGTTGTATCAAAATTTGGATATAAATTGAATTTCAAGGATCGTAAAAGTATTTCCAATTCGCTTAACAATTTATTAGCTGAAGTAAACGGGAAAAAAGAACAGAATTTGGTAGATACACTTACCATTAGAAGTATGAGTAAGGCCGAGTATACTACACACAATATTGGGCATTATGGATTGGCTTTTGATTATTATAGTCACTTTACATCGCCAATTAGACGATATCCAGATGTGATGGCACACCGGTTGTTACAGATGTATTTGGATGGCGAAAAATCGGCCAATGAAGAGATTTATGAAGATAAGTGCAAGCATTCCAGCGATATGGAATATTTAGCTACTAAAGCTGAACGTGATTCCATTAAGTATATGCAAATAAGATTTATGCAGGATCATAAGGATGAGCAGTTTGTGGGCGTAATTTCTGGAGTAACCGATTGGGGAATTTATGTAGAAATCATTTCCAACAAATGTGAAGGAATGGTAAGAATTCGTGACATTCGTGATGATTATTACGAATTTGACGAAACTCAATTTGCCATTATTGGCCGTGAAACCAAACATATGTACCAATTGGGAGATGAAGTGGTGGTTACGGTAAAGGATACCGATTTGGTGAAAAAACATTTAGATTTTAATTTAGTGGGAAAACCTGAGGAATAATTTAGTGTGCATAGCATGATTTTAACAACAACCGATCAAATTGAAGGCCATCCAATAATCAATTATTTAGGGATTGTTTCTGGGGTTTCTACCAGAATTCAAAAGGCTGCTTTTACCTTTAACATGGATAAGTACTACCAATCCATGGAGGATAATTTAAATGAAGTTAAAGAAGAAGCTTTTCAACATTTACGGGATAATGCCGTAAAATTAAAGGCCAATGCCGTGGTCGGTATTAGATTGGATATTGAAACTTTTCCAAATTCTGCTATAATTGTAGTTTCCATAACTGGAACTGCAGTTTTAGTGAAGGCATAATATTAATCAGAATTGTATTTTTGTCCTTCCAATTGAGAAAAAGGCAAACCTTATAAGTTGCTTTTTCTAACTTTGTAGAAACAAATATCTTTTATGCTCGATGCTATTTTAGCAGCTGTACCTTTTGGTATTATTTTAGCTTTTACCATAGGTCCTGTTTTTTTTGTACTGCTGGAAACCAGTGCCACTAAAGGTTTTAAGAGTGCCCTTATCTTTGATATGGGAGTTATTTTTGCGGATATTCTTTTCATCCTAGTTGCTTTTTTTAGTACGAATAACCTTATTGAAAAGGTAGAGGACGATCCTAATTTTTTAATTTTTGGTGGTGTACTGTTGGCCGTGTATGGTTTTATTTCATTTATAAAAACCTCTAAGTCTTTTAGAGAGATTGTTAGGGAATACCATCGTGTTGAAATTCAAAAAAATTACGGAAAACTCTTTTTAAAAGGCTTTTTGCTCAACTTTATTAACATTGGTGTGTTGTTGGGATGGCTTGGGTTTATCATTATTGGTAATTCACTTACCGAAGGTAAGGAAGGACTTTACGTGTTCCTAGGAACTATTTTGGCGGTTTATTTCATTGTAGATCTTGTAAAAATTGTTGTGGCCAAAACATTACGGAATAAATTAACACCGCGTTTAATCTTTAAAACAAAGAAAATTGTCGCTTTGGTCATCTTAGGATTCGGAATTTTATTGCTCTTGCAGGGCTTCTTTCCGAAGGAAAAGGAGTTGATAAAGGATAAATTGGAAGAAATTAATATGTAGACCAAAAATAAAAAAGCCTTAAGAATCATTTTCTTAAGGCTTTTTTGAGGCGTCTAGCGGATTCGAACCGCTGTACAAGGTTTTGCAGACCTTTGCCTAGCCACTCGGCCAAGACGCCTTGTTTGAGGACAGCAAATGTAAAAAAAATATAGTTTCTACACCACTTACTGCAAATTTTTTCGTCTTTCAGTCATTTTTATTGTCACCATTTCTACATCACCGCCAATAGGAGGGTTCAATTTACTCACCCAAACCGTAGCTTTTGTGACTAGTGGATCTTCCTTTAATATGCGCACTATGATACGTTTGGCAACGGTTTCCAATAAATGTGAAGGTTGGTGCATTTCTTCCCTTACAATTTTGTTTAAAAGGACATAATCTACCGTATCTCCAAGGTCATCAGATTGTGCCGATGCCTGCAAATTGGCTTTTATCTTTAAATCTACTCGATAATCACTGCCTATTTTGGTTTCTTCCTTTAAGCAACCATGGTTGGCAAATACACGGATGTTTTCAACTTTAATGATTCCCATGCTGCAAAGGTACGGGATAAAAAGGGATGTATTGTTAATCTGGATTTAAATTATCATCCAATATGATTCATAAAATTATATTTCATATTGCCTTGAAAACAAAGAAGAAAACTAATGGTTTTAGGGGTTTTAGATAACTGTTCATTAATGATATAGTTTCTTTAAATTTGCCTAATTTTGTGGAAAAATTTAAAAGAAAAATTTAGAGTAATAATTCCGATACTTTATGTCTGAAGATAAGAAATCACTCAATTTCATTGAGCACATCATAGAAGAGGATTTGGCCAATGGTTTATCAACCGATAAACTACGTTTTAGGTTTCCTCCAGAACCCAATGGCTATTTGCATATTGGGCATACCAAAGCCATTGGTATTAGTTTTGGATTAGGGGAGAAGTACAACGCTCCTGTAAACCTCCGTTTTGACGATACCAACCCTGTTAAGGAAGAACAGGAATATGTAGATGCTATTAAAAAGGATGTGTCTTGGTTGGGATACCAATGGGCCAACGAATTGTATTCTTCAGATTATTTCCAGCAGTTGTATGACTGGGCAGTAGCGTTGATTAAGGAAGGAAAGGCTTATGTGGATTCACAGTCCAGTGAAGCTATGGCTGAACAGAAAGGAACGCCTACACAACCTGGAACCGATAGTCCTTATAGAAACAGATCCGTTGAAGAAAACCTGGATTTGTTTGAACGTATGAAAAATGGTGAATTTGATGAAGGCTCTCATGTGTTACGTGCCAAAATCGATATGGAACATCCAAATATGTTAATGCGCGATCCTATCATGTACCGAATTTTAAAGAAAGCGCATCATAGAACTGGAGATAGTTGGTGTATTTATCCAATGTACGACTGGACCCATGGTGAAAGTGATTATTTAGAACAGATTTCACACTCTTTATGCTCTTTGGAATTTAAGCCTCATAGAGAGCTTTATAACTGGTTCAAGCATAATGTACACAAATATCAGCCAGAAGCGCTTCCTATGTTGCCAAAACAGCGTGAGTTTGCTCGTTTAAACTTGAGTTATACGGTAATGAGCAAGCGTAAATTGCTCAAATTGGTAGAAGATGGTGTTGTAAGTGGCTGGGACGATCCAAGAATGCCTACGATTTCTGGATTGAGACGTCGTGGGTATACACCGTCATCCATCAGACAATTTATTGAAAAGGTTGGGGTAGCCAAGCGTGAAAACGTGATTGATGTATCCTTATTGGAGTTTTGTGTAAGGGAAGATTTAAACAAGACAGCCCCTCGTGTCATGGCGGTGTTGGATCCTGTTAAATTGGTGATTGATAATTATCCAGAGGATAAAGAAGAATGGCTGGAAGCTGAAAACAACCCCGAAGATCCAAATGCAGGGTTTAGAAAAGTACCGTTTTCAAAAGAATTATATATAGAACGTGACGACTTCAAGGAAGAAGCCAATAGTAAATACTTTAGACTGAAACTTGGTGGTGAGGTACGTTTGAAAAATGCTTATATCGTTAAAGCAGAAAGTGTTGTAAAGGATGCTGAAGGTAATATAACTGAGATTCACTGTACTTATTCCGAGGATACTTCCAAAAAGGTGAAAGGAACTTTGCATTGGGTATCTGTAAAACATGCTGTGAAGGTAGAAGTGCGTGAGTACGATCGTTTGTTTAAAAACGAATCTCCAGATGGTGATCAGGATGTTGATTTTATGGAATTTTTGAATCCGGATTCACTGCGCATCATTGAAGCCTATGTAGAACCAAGTTTGAAAGAAGCTCAGATAGGAGATCGTTTCCAATTCCAACGTTTGGGATATTTTAATGTGGATGAGGATACCACTCCTGAAGTATTGGTATTCAATAAAACAGTTGGTTTACGTGATACTTGGGCTAAACAACAACCGGCTCCGCAACAGAAGCAGGCACCACAGCCAAAGCAAAATCAACCAAAGCGTCCAGCAATTGAAGTCATCAAGCAATTGGGGAAAAAATATACCAATCTTCCTGAATCCAAACAGCTTAAGACGAAAGCTGAAATCCAAAAATTGGCTAAGGAAGTTACTTATGAAGAACTGGAACCATTATTTGAAACGGCGGTTAAAAAAGTTGGAACCCGCATTGCTGCTATGTTAACTTTGGGTGTACTTTTGGATGAAGGACTTGAGAAAAATGAGGCTATTGAAGCCTTTATAATTAAAGCCCAAGAAGATAAAAATGACTTATTGGTTATGGAGGCTAATATGATTTAGCCCTCAAAGCATAATATATTTTAAAAAGCTTCAAATACTTAGATTTGAAGCTTTTTTTATGTTGTTAGTTCATAGGTGTAACTCAAAATATATTAAATATTTACAATTTCATTATATTTATATTACTAACTAAAACAATAATTTATGGAATTCAATATTTTGGCACTTGTGGTCGCAGCTGCCTCTACTTTGGTTGTTGGTGCTATTTGGTATAATCCAAAAGTGTTTGGTACTGCTTGGATGAAAGCGGCTGAAATGACCGAAGAAAAAATGAAAGGGGCTAACATGGCAAAGATTTTTGGTTTGGCCTTGTTATTTGCGTTTTTTATTGCGGCTACCTTACGTGCTTTAGTGGTGCATCAATCGGGAGTTTTTAGTTTGATAGAAGGTGATGTAGAAGGCGCTTTACCATCGTATGCTGCTTTTATGAACGACTACGGAACGTCCTTTAGAACCTTTAAACACGGCATGTTACATGGATTTATAACAGGGGTCACTATGGCTTTGCCTATCATTGGTACCAATGCTTTATTTGAACGTAAAAGTGCCAAATATATCTTTATAAATAGTGGATTTTGGATTGTATGCATGATGCTTATGGGAGGCATTATTTGTGCTTGGGAATAGTTTGTAACAAATCATATTTTTAAAAGACTGACAGTATTGTTCAGTCTTTTCTTTTATACATTGATAGATTTTAAAATTTATAGCTCCGTAAATGATCTTCCAAACCAATGGGATGCTTTGGTGAACCACGATGTTTTTTTACAACAGGATTATTTAAAAGCTTTAGAAACTGTTTCTCCAAATAACATTACTTGGTATTATGTCGGCTTTTTTAAAAGTGAAGAATTGGTTGGCCTGGCAATAATGCAAAGAGTACAGTTGTATTTGGAAGATATTTTTAGAAACCCAAATGACCATTGTTTGGAACAGCGGTTTAAAAATTTAGTATCTAAGGTTTTAAGAGGGAATGTTCTAGTAGTTGGTAATTTAATGCATACAGGACAACATGGTATTTTCTTTAAAGATATTTTAAATGGAAGGGCAAAGGTAGAGGCTATTTATAGGGCGTTAACAGCCCTACAAATAAAAGTCAAAGAGGAATCCGGTAAAACCATACGGTTATTGCTTTTTAAGGATTATTTTGAAACAGATCCCATCCATAAGCAAACCGCTTTTTTTGAGAGTCATCAAATTTCCAAAGTTTCTGCACAGCCTAATATGATGATGAAAGTTCGTTCCAACTGGGATAGTATGGACGATTATGTAGGGAGTTTAAATAAAAAGTACAGACGACGTTATCGGACGGCGAAAAAAAAATCCAAGGACATTATTTCGAAAGAATTGACTCTTGAGGAGATTGAATCTAATTCTGAAACGCTTTATCAACTGTATAAAAATGTCTCTGATAATGCCAAAATCAACACTTTTATACTTCCTAAAAGACATTTCTGCAGTTTAAAAGTGCACTTGCAGGAGAAGTTCAGGGTAATCGGTTATTATTTGGATGGTGGTTTAGTTGGTTTTTATACGTTGATCATGAATAACGATGTATTGGAAACTTATTTTTTGGGGTATGACAGCGAACATCAATATGACAATCAATTGTATTTGAATATGTTGTATGATATGGCACAATTTGGGATTGAAAATTCTTTTAAAAACATTGCCTATTGTAGAACTGCTATGGAAATTAAAAGTTCGGTTGGTGCCAAGGCTGTGGCTATGAGTATGTATATGAAACATACCAATTGCGTTTTAAACGCATTGCTGCAACAAATTTTTAAATTGATGAATCCTTCAAGGGAATGGGAAGAACGGCATCCTTTTCAACAATAGGGATTTTAAATAGCCTTGAAATTTTGTACCTTAAGGAAAAAATATGAGGTATGGACACAGTACAGGAACTGCTTACAAAAATTTCGAATATAACGAGGGATATTGAAACCAATTACCCTGATGTATACAAGTATTTAAACGAAAATCCAATGACCATCCCAAACATGGAACATCCTTCGATAAGCGAAACCGAATTGAAGGAATATTTGGCCAGTTTAGAGACACTTTTGGAGAAATATAGGAAAGACCATTAAAAAAGCCCCAAACATTTGTTATGGGGCTTTAAATTAAGTTTTATAGGAAGGCTATTCTTGATTGCCTTTATTTTTGGCTTCTTTCATAGCTTCACCAATTTGGTTACTTGCCGTAAAGCTGGCAACCATTTCATTCAGCATGTTACTTCCTGCTTGTGGAACATTTGGTAATAAAATCAAGTTGCTATTGGTTTCTTCTCCTAAGGATTGCAAGGTATCATAGTGTTGGGTTACCACAATCAAGGCAGAAGCTTCCTGTGAATTGATACCCACACGGTTCAATACTTCCACAGATTCTTCCAAACCTCTGGCAATTTCGCGACGTTGATCGGCAATACCTTGTCCTTGTAAACGCTTGCTTTCGGCTTCGGCTTTTGCTTTTTCAACAATTAAAATGCGTTGTGCATCTCCTTCGTACTGCGCGGCTGTTTTTTCTCTTTCTGCGGCATTGATGCGGTTCATGGCCGCTTTCACTTGAGCATCTGGGTCAATATCGGTTACCAAGGTTTTAATGATGTCAAAACCATAGTCTAGCATGGCATCATTTAATTCAGCTTTTACAGCTAGGGCAATATCATCCTTTTTTACAAAGACGTCGTCCAATTTCATTTTTGGAACTTCGGCACGTACCACGTCAAATACGTAGGAAGTGATTTGCTCATGGGGATAATCCAATTTATAAAAGGCGTCATATACTTTATCGCGAATTACTTTGTATTGTACCGATACTTTTAACCTTACGAATACGTCATCCAAAGTTTTGGTTTCCACAATAACATCTAACTGCTGTATTTTTAAACTTAGGCGTCCAGCAATTTTATCCACAACAGGAATTTTTAGTTGTAATCCAGATTGCCTGATACTTTGAAACTTACCAAAACGCTCAATAATTACGGCGGTTTGCTGTTTAACGATAAAGAGAGCGGAGATTAAAATTAGGGCTGCGATAACTAGAATCGGAACCAGGATAAATTGTCCCATGATAAAATTTTTAAGGTTAATTATTTAATGATTACTAAATTAAGCTTATTTTGCCCGTAAGAATTATATTTCGACAATAAATACGACAATCTAAGTACTATTTTTGCTTAAAACGGGTTGGATTGTTGATACCCTGATAATTACATTATGAAGCACAACAATTTTATCTTATTAGTAGTCTTTTGTATAGGTTTTGTTACAACTTCTTTGGCACAGCACAAACGGTACCGAATTCAAAACGGCATAGGAATCCACGGTGGGATTACCCAGTTTGACATTCTAACAGATAATTTTGAAACTACCTCTTCAACGGGTTGGATTGGAGGTTTGAGCGCTACGGTAGATTTGCCCCATAAATGGTATTCGGTAAGTTATAACATTCATTTATCCGAAAACAATGTGAATGTTCTGGGAAGTCCGCAGCTTCAATTGTTTCAAGAGGAGGAAATTGAATATAAAATGTTTACGGCACAGGTGTCCTTTTTATTCCATGCGAAAATTATTCAGGATTATATCACTGCCGATTTTGGACCTATGATTCAATACAACAGTGAGTTGGAATTAAAAGATGACTCACAGGAAAACTATAGAATCTTGGGGTATCAGAATTTAACTGCTCAGGAAATCACCGATATTTCTAAATTCAATGTGAATGGAGCTGTGGGGTTATCGGCAGGTTTTCCTGGTTTTAAATTGCGAGGACAGTATATTTATGGATTTACCAACATATTAAACAAGCTGAATAATAACAACGATATTGACACTTTTGGAGGGCCTTCGAAGTTTAAAGGACACCAATCCATGTTGGTGTTTACAGCGATGATTTTATTCTAATCAACATTTAAAAACAAAAAAGCGAGCTCAATGGCTCGCTTTTTTTATGGGGTTTACTTTTTTATAAAGTTGCTATCAGCTTCTCAATTCTGGAAACCGATTCATTTTTGCCAATAAGGAACATGATTTCAAAAACATCTGGACCTTGTAATGCTCCAACAAGGGCAATACGCAATGGCATCATTACTTTACCAAAACCAATTTCTTTGAACGTGATCCATCCTTTTATGGTGTTTTGAAGCGTTTCTGCAGTAAAATCATCCACGTTGTTTATCTCTGTCAACAATTCTTCCATTAAGGCCTTAGTATCCTCCTTAATGGCTTTTTTATAAGCTTTCTCGTCATAACTTTCTGGTGCAACAAAGAAATAGCTTCCCAATTGCCAAAAGTCTCCAACAAAAGTGGCACGCTCTTTAATTAAACCTATTACCAAAGAAATATAGTTGACGTCAATATTGGCCAGTTCTGGTCTACTTTCCTTAAACGTTGCTGCCAAATCATCGTTGTGTTGGTCTTGCATGTAATGGTGGTTGAACCATTTAATCTTGTCTGGATCAAAACGGGCACCCGCTTTATTCACGCGTGTAAGATCAAACGCGTCGGTCAATTCTTCCAGACTGAAAATTTCCTGTTCCGTGCCAGGGTTCCATCCCAAAAACGCCAAAAAGTTGATCATAGCTTCTGGGAAGTAACCATCTTCTTTATAACCTCTAGAGATTTCCTGTGATGCTGGATCTAGCCATTGTAATGGAAATACAGGGAAACCTAATTTGTCACCGTCACGCTTGCTCAATTTTCCTTTTCCTGTAGGTTTTAAAATCAATGGTAGGTGTGCAAATTCTGGTGCCTCCCAACCAAAGGCTTTATACAATAACACATGAAGTGCCAAGGAAGGTAACCATTCTTCACCACGAATGACATGGGTGATTTCCATTAAATGATCATCCACAATGTTTGCCAAGTGATAGGTTGGCATCCCATCGCTTTTGAACAAAATTTTATCATCTAAAATGTTGGTGTCAATGGTCATATTGCCACGCACAATATCTGTAAGGTGCAAAGTTTCATCTTGTGGCGATTTAAAACGAATCACATAAGGCTCACCAGCGTCCAATTTTGTTTTTACTTCGTCTTCTGAAAGCGAAAGGGAGTTGCTCAATTTTAATCGGTTGTGCCAATTATAAATAAAGGTCTTTCCTTTTTCTTCGTGGTCTTTTCTGTGGAAATCTAAAGATTCTGCCGTATCAAATGCGTAGTAGGCATTTCCTGAAGCAATCAGTTCTTCGGCGTAAGCCTTGTATAAATGTTTGCGTTCGCTTTGACGATAAGGACCAAACTTTTCATTTTTACCTGGACCTTCATCAAACGGAATGTTACACCAGTTAAGGGCATCTACAATGTATTGTTCGGCACCTTCCACATAACGGTTTTGATCGGTGTCCTCAATTCTCAACACAAAGGTTCCATTGTGTTTTTTTGCAAATAAATAGTTGAATAGGGCGGTGCGAACCCCTCCAATATGTAAAGGCCCCGTTGGGCTAGGGGCAAATCGCACGCGAACTTCTTTGGTCATGTTTTGTAAATTTGTTGCAAAGATAGATTGATATCGTGTAAGATAAAAGTAGTTTGATGAAAAGACTTGCGGTGATTTTTGATAGAACGGATTTTAAGTTGAAATCATCGAGTTTAACAGAATGTTATTACTTTCGTCTAATTACAGCTAAAAATAAAATTGTAGATTAGTAAGTCAATCCCATTGCACGTGAGTCATTTTAACAGCATACAACTTAAATTAGAGGAATTTATCAGGCGATATTACTTCAACGAATTGCTCAAGGGAGCCATTCTTTTTTTCGCCATAGGTCTCTTATATTTTTTACTTACATTATTTATCGAATATGTGTTGTGGCTCAATCCTACGGCACGAACTATTCTGTTTTGGGTGTTTATAGCTGTTGAATTTGGGCTGTTTATAAAATTTATTCTGTTGCCCTTGGCTAAATTGTTCAAGCTTCAAAAGGGCATCAATTATGAACAGGCTTCAAATATTATAGGGAAGCACTTTCCTGAGGTAAGTGATAAATTGTTGAATGTGTTGCAGTTGCAGCAGTCTGCTAACCTTAAAACCAGTGATTCAGATTTGTTAATGGCAGGAATAGAACAAAAGGCGGCGCAGTTGCAGCCTGTACCTTTTAAATTGGCCGTTAACTTCAAAAAAAATTTCAAATATCTGAAATATGCGGCTATTCCATTGCTCATAATTGGCTTATCCTTCCTCACAGGACATTTCAATTTGTTTAGCGATAGTTATGAGAGGGTTCTAAACTACAAAACGGCCTATGAGCCACCGGCACCGTTTAAGTTTTTTGTCTTGAATGAAAATTTAAAGGCAGTTGAAAACAAGAATTATGTATTAAAGGTGTCAACGGCTGGTAAGGTTATTCCAGAGAATGCCCAAATTCAATTTAACAACGAAACTTATTTTTTACAACAGACCGCCCCAGGACAGTTTGAGTATGTTTTTGAGCAGCCTATGGAATCTTTGGATTTTAGAATGATGGCTAATGATGTAGTGTCCAAGGATTACACTTTGGAAGTAACCAAGGTGCCTGCTTTAGTGAATTTTGAAATGCTTTTGGATTATCCAGGGCATACCAAAAAGGGAAATGAGGTTTTAAAAAGTACGGGAAGTGCTACCATACCAGAAGGTACCAAGGTAACTTGGAAAGTGAATACAAGATTTACGGAACGGGTGGCATTGTATGCAGAAGACACCTTGAATTTTGAAAAGCTTGATGACAATAATTTCGTAGCTAACAAGCAGTTATTTAAGAATAGCAATTATCAAATTAGTACAAGTAATCAGGCATTAAAGGATTATGAAAATTTAACTTTTGAATTGAAAATAATCAAGGATGATTATCCTGAAATTAGGGTAGAATCGCAAAGGGATAGTTTGGATCAACAGAGTTTGTATTTCTATGGCCAGGTAAGTGATGACTATGCATTGAGTAAATTACAATTGGTGTATTATCCTGTAGGGAATGAAGATGATAAAGCGTATGTATCTATTCCTGTTAATAATTCAAATTTTGATGAATTTGTAAGTGCGTTTCCAAATCAGCTAAATGTGCAACCAGGACAGGCTTACGAATTGTTTTTTCAGGTGTTTGATAATGACCGTTTGCATAATTACAAGCAAGCAAAGAGCCAAGTATTTTCATACCGTAAATTAACCTCAGAAGAGGAAGAAACAAGGCAACTTGATGAGCAAAACGAAACCATTAAGGACTTAAATAATTCTTTTGATAAGTTGAAAGAACAGGACCAACAACTTGAAGAGTTTTCCAAAACACAAAAGGAAAAGGATCAATTGAATTTTAATGACAAACAGAAATTGCAGCAGTTCTTGAAGCGTCAAAAAGCGCAGGAAGAAATGATGCAAAATTTCAATAAAAAGTTGCAGGAGAATCTAGAGGAATTTCAAAAGGAGAGTAATGAAAAGGATGAATTTAAGGAAGCGTTGAAGGAACGTTTGGAAGAACAAGAACAGCAATTGAAACAAGACGAGAAGTTGTTGGAAGAATTGGAAAAGCTTCAAGAAAAAATTCAAAAGGAAGAATTGACCGATAAGTTGGAACAATTGGCTAAGCAAAATAAAAATAAGCAACGCAGTTTAGAGCAGTTATTGGAACTTACCAAGCGTTATTATGTGGCTAAAAAAGCCGAAAAGTTGCAACAGGATTTGGAACAATTGAGTGAAAAGCAAGAAGACTTATCCAATAAAAATTCTGAAGAAAATAATAAAGAAGCCCAGGACGAACTGAATAAAGCTTTTGAAGAATTCCAAAAGGAAATGGACGACCTGGAAAAGGAAAATGAAGGTTTAAAGAAACCAATGGATTTACCTAAGGATGACATGACCGAGGAAGAAATCAAGGAGGAGCAGCAAGGGGCATCAGACGATTTGGAAAAGCAAGAAGAACAAGAGCAACAAAACGATCAGCAAGGAGCACAACAAAGTCAGCAGAACGCTAAGCAGAAACAGAAATCAGCTGCTAAAAAAATGAAAAAAATGAGTTCAGAAATGGCACAAGGAATGATGGGAGGCGGTGGCCAACAAATGGCTGAAGACGCTGAAATGCTACGACAAATTTTGGATAATTTGGTGGTGTTTTCTTTTGATCAGGAAGCTTTATTAAACACGTTTAAGAGTATTGAAATTAACCATAATGAGTATGGTAAGTATCTACGTAAGCAAAGTAGTTTACGGGAACATTTTGAGCATATCGATGACAGTTTGTTTTCTTTATCCCTTAGACAACCTATGTTATCGGAGCAGGTGAATAGTCAAATTACTGAGGTGTTTTATAACATTGATAAATCGTTGGACCAACTTTCCGAGAATCAGTTGTATCAAGGTATTGCTGCGCAGCAATATACCATTACGGCTACCAATGCTCTGGCTAGCTTTTTAAGTGATGTATTGGATAACATGGAGGCACAAATGAATTCCTCTCCTGGGCAAGGGCAGGGTAGCGAGATGCAATTACCGGACATAATTAAAAGTCAAGGGGAGTTGAATAAGGAGATGGAAGAACAAATGGAAAAGCAACAAGGCAAGCCTAAGGATGGCCAACAACAAGGTGAGCAAAAGGGTCAACAACCACAACAAGGTCAGGATGGTGAACAGGAAGGTGAGTCTGAACAGAACAATGAAGAAATGAATGGGGAACTTTTTGGAATTTATCAAAGACAACAGGAATTGCGTAATGCTTTACAAGAAAAGTTGACTAAGGAAGGACTGAATGGGCAAGCTCAAAAGTTGTTGAAGGACATGGAAGAGGTGGAATTGGATTTATTGAACAAAGGTTTCACCAATCAAACGTTGCAAAAAATGATGCAATTGGAACATCAATTACTCAAAATGGAGAATGCTACATTCATGCAGGGAGAGGATAATAAGCGGCAATCGGAAACAAATTTGAAGGATTATAATAATACGGTTCAGGATCAAATTCCAACGGCAAGAGAATATTTTAATACCACAGAAATTTTAAATAGACAAGCCTTACCTTTGCAGCAAATTTACAAAGTAAAAGTACAAGAGTATTTTAAGAAAACAGATGATTAGTTTTAATTACGAAACGGAGTTTGAGCTTTCCAATGAGGGCGAATACACCAAATGGATTTCTGAAACAATAAGCGAAGAGGGTTGTAAAGAAGGAGAACTTAATTATATATTTTGTGATGATGAATATCTCCACAAAATTAACGTAGAGTTTTTAGATCACGATACTTTAACCGACATTATAAGTTTTGATTATTCAGTAGGAAAAGAGCTACATGGAGATGTTTATATCTCTATTGAAAGGGTTGAAGATAATGCTAAGGATTTTGATGTAGAATTCAAGGAGGAGCTGAAGCGTGTGATGATTCACGGAATCCTACATTATTGTGGGTACAAAGATAAGACAGATGATGACGCTTTGCAAATGAGGAGTAAGGAAAATTACTATATTTCTAAGTTTGTTTAATACTCACTAAATGAGCGTATATTTGCAAACTTATTTTTTAATGATTAAATGAAACATGGAAAAATGTTTCACGTGGAACAATGATGAGTTTATTTCAAGAAACATATGATGTAATTGTAGTTGGGGCTGGGCATGCCGGTAGTGAAGCTGCGGCAGCAGCGGCTAATATGGGATGTTCAACTTTATTGATAACCATGAACCTTCAGAACATTGCACAGATGTCTTGCAATCCAGCTATGGGTGGAATTGCTAAGGGGCAAATTGTGCGGGAGATTGATGCCTTAGGTGGTTATAGTGGTATTGTGAGTGATACTTCTGCGATCCAGTTCAAGATGTTGAATAAATCCAAAGGTCCTGCTATGTGGAGTCCCCGGGTGCAAAGTGATAGGATGAGGTTTGCCGAGGATTGGCGAATGATGTTGGAACAAACACCTAATTTGGATTTTTATCAGGATATGGTATCTGGTTTGTTGGTGGAAGGTGAGCGTGTGGTTGGAGTGAAAACTTCTTTGGGAATTGAAGTTAAGGCAAAGACTGTGGTATTGACAAATGGTACTTTTTTGAATGGATTAATTCATATAGGAGATAAGAATTTTGGCGGTGGTAGAGCTGGTGAAAGAGCTGCTAAGGGAATTACCGAACAGTTGGTTGATTTAGGTTTTGATGCGGGAAGAATGAAGACGGGAACTCCTCCTAGGGTTGATGGTCGTTCGTTGGATTATTCTAAAATGATTGTACAGCCTGGAGATGAAAATCCAGAGAAATTCTCGTATTCTGATGTTACAAAACCATTAATAAAGCAACGCGATTGTCATATGTCTTATACCAGTCCGGAAGTACATGATTTGTTACGTGAAGGGTTTGATAGGTCGCCAATGTTTAATGGGAGAATTAAAAGTACTGGACCAAGATATTGTCCCTCTATAGAGGATAAGATCAATCGATTTGCGGATAAGGATAGGCATCAATTATTTGTTGAGCCAGAAGGGTGGAATACGGTAGAAGTGTATGTAAATGGTTTTTCTACCTCCTTGCCAGAAGATGTTCAGTTTAAGGCTTTGCGTTCTGTGGCTGGTTTTGAAAATGTAAAATTCTTTAGGCCTGGTTACGCTATCGAATATGATTATTTTCCACCTACCCAGTTAAAGCATACGTTGGAAACTAAGTTGATTGATGGTTTGTATTTTGCTGGGCAGATTAATGGAACTACGGGGTATGAGGAAGCAGCTTCGCAAGGTTTGATGGCTGGTATTAATGCGGCGCTTAAAGTTCAAGAACGGGAAGCTTTTATTTTAAATAGAAGTGAGGCTTATATTGGTGTTTTAATTGATGATTTGATAACGAAGGGAACGGAAGAGCCTTATAGAATGTTTACCTCAAGAGCGGAATACCGTACTTTGTTACGTCAAGATAATGCTGATTTAAGATTAACGCCTAAGTCGTATGAATTAGGTTTGGCTTCTGAAAAGCGTTTAAAACGTATGGAGGAAAAGCATTCGGCAGCTGAGGATTTTGTGACGTTCTTTAAAGAGACCAGTGTAAAGCCTGAAGATATAAATCCGATATTGGAGAGCAAAGATTCGGCTTTGGTTAAACAATCTGATAAGATGTTTAAGGTGTTTTCTAGACCAAATATCACGATTGACGACATGCGTAAACTGGATGTTGTTGAAGCGTATGTTCAAGAACATGATTTGGATCCTGAGGTTATTGAGCAAGCCGAAATACAAGTGAAGTATTCAGGATATATCGAGAAGGAAAAGAATAATGCGGATAAGTTGAATAGGTTGGAGAATATTAAAATTCCTGAGAATTTCGATTATTCAAGAATTACAAATATGAGCTTTGAGGCTAGAGAAAAATTAAATAAAATTAGACCTGTTACCATTTCCCAGGCGTCACGAATAAGTGGGGTTTCTCCAAGTGACGTTTCTGTGCTTTTGGTGTATATGGGGCGATAATTTAAAATATAAATTAAAAGTGTTTCACGTGGAACATAACATTCCTGCTTTTGCAGGAATATTTTTTTATGGCAAAAACAGATAATTTTTTAAAGGTTAAGGATCATTCCGTATCGGGTGAAGAATTTGTTTTGGTCCGTCATCCAGAATTGGATTTATTGGAGACAACTCCAAAACCGTCTTTAGAACGTCTTCCTGAATATTATAAAAGCGAAGATTATATTTCGCATACCGATGCAAAACGAAATGTGTTTGAAAAGGTATATCATGCTGTGCGCAATATTTCACTTCAAAGAAAATTAAAACTAATTAATGCTGTAAGTAAAGAATCGAAATCACTTTTGGATATTGGTTGTGGAACAGGAGATTTTTTAAAAGTCGCACAAGATGCCAATTGGAATGTTTGCGGGATTGAGCCAAATGAAGAGGCTAGGAGCATCGCTAATAAAAAAACAAAGGACAATGTTTTTGATGTTTCGAAATTGCCTTCGTTAAAGGATCAAAGCTTTGATGTAATTACGTTATGGCATGTTTTGGAACATTTACCAGATTTGAAAAGGGAAATAGAACAATTGAAACGCTTGTTGCGTCCAAACGGTACTTTAATTATTGCTGTTCCCAATTTTAAGAGTTACGATGCCGGTTATTACAAATCGTATTGGGCGGCTTATGATGTGCCGAGACATCTTTGGCATTTCTCTAAAACAGCTATTTCAAAATTGTTTTTGGAACAAAATATGGTTGTGAAAAATATTTTGCCAATGCCATTTGATGCATTTTATGTGAGTATGCTTTCGGAAAAATATAAAAATGGCAAGATGAATTTTTTTAAAGCCTTTTGGGTGGGATTTCAATCGAATCTCAAAGCGAAGCGCTCCGGAGAGTATTCTTCGCTTATTTATGTGCTAAAAAGTAAGTAAAACTTTAAATAAGTCCTTAGGGTTTGTTTTTGCCGCTTCTAATGTTGGATTACCTTGCCGTTTTTAAAAAGTTGCTTAAATCGCTTTAAAATGCGTTGTTTTTAATAGGGATTTCTGATAGTAGATTATAATTATTATAAAATTATTTTATGGAAGGGTATTTCAAAAAATAGCAGACCAAGTTGATACATTTACAAAAATTTAATTTGAAAAATAAAATGAAAAAAATTGCATTGCTTATTGGTTTGGGACTTGGAATATTTTCTTGTCAAAACCAACAAAAAATTGCTTTCGTGGATAACGGTAAAGTCATTAACGATTATCAGGCCAAAATTGATGTTGAAGAAAAATTTAAACTTAAAGATCTACAATTTCAAAAATTGAGGGATAGTTTGATAGCTAAATATCAATTGGAATATAAAACAGCTCAAGACCAAGCAAAGGGAATGTCGGATAATGATGTGCAGAAATTGTCTCAAGAATTAGGGAGGAAAGAACAGCAATTGATCCAGCAAATCAAAATGAAGCAGGAGGAAATGACCGAGGAGTTTCAAAAGGAAATTGACTCTGTAATTGTTGAAGTCAAAGAATTTGTAAAAGAATACGGCAAAAAGAACGATTATACTTATATTTTAGGTACTAGCGAGGTTGCTGCAAGTGTGTTGTATGGAAAAGAAGATAATGATCTTACCCAAACTATTACGGAAGCGCTGAATAAAGCTTATGAGGAAAAGGAATAGAGAATACATATTTAGATTGGCCAGTTAAACAACTGGCTTTTTGTTTATGGACTCTTAAGAAATATTACATCAATCAATAAAATCAAATCACAACTGAATGAAACACCTTTTTTTTATTACTTACTTTTTAATAAGTTTTTCTGTTTTTGCTCAGGAAAAATTTACTATTAGGGGAACCATAACGGATGCGGCCAATGGAGAAACTCTTATGGGGGCTACGGCATTTTTGCAGGGGACAGACAACGGATCGGTCACCAATGAATACGGTTTCTATTCCTTAACGGCTGCAAATGGAAATTATACTTTGATTATTTCTTATATGGGTTACGAAACCCAGACCAAACAAATTAATTTGGATAAGGATCAAACTATCAATTTTGAATTGAGCGAATCTGCAACTGCTCTAGATGAGATTGTAATTACGGCCGAAGAATCTGAACAAATCAATATTAAAAAACCAGAAATGAGTGTTGCTAAGCTTAATGCGGCAACGATAAAACAAATGCCTGCTGTTTTGGGAGAGGTAGATGTTGTTAAATCCATTCAATTGTTGCCAGGAGTTACCAATAATGGGGAAGGATCTTCAGGTTTTAATGTACGTGGTGGTGCGGCAGACCAGAATTTGGTGCTTTTGGATGAGGCTATTATTTACAATACGTCACATTTTTTCGGTTTTTTTTCGGTGTTTAATAGTGATGCTATCAAAGATATTAAGCTTTACAAGGGGGATATTCCTGCAAAATTTGGGGGTCGTGTATCGTCTGTTTTAGATGTGCGCCAAAAGGAAGGAAACCGTAAAAATTTCAATTTAACAGGGGGTATAGGATTGATTTCTAGCAGGTTAACTGCTGAATCTCCAATTTTCAAGGATAAGGGGTCTTTCTTGATTTCGGGAAGGACTTCTTATGCGCATTTGTTTCTTAAAGCGATGGAAGATTTTAAGGATGATAAGATTTCATTTTACGATCTTAACTTAAAGGCTAATTATGAGCTTAATAGTAATAACAAGATTTATCTCTCAGGATATTTTGGGAGGGATGTTTTTAACCTAAATAAAATTATTGAAAACGGCTACGGTAATGTTTCAGGAAATTTACGTTGGAATCATGTGTTTAATGATCGACTGTTTTCCAATTTATCCATGATCTATAGTAAATATGATTATCAAATTGTTTTGGATTTTATTGAGTTGGATTGGATTGCAGATATAGCTAATTACAACCTGAAATATGATTTGAAATATTACTTGAGTGACAAATTGGATTTGGATTTTGGGCTTAGTGGTATTTCATATCTTTTAAATCCAGGTGAAATTAGTCCAACCTCTATTGAATCCCCTATAAATTATCTAAAACTGGACGATAAACGTGCTTTTGAAGGTGCCGTTTACATTAGTGCAGAACATCAAATTAGTAAAAGATTAACGGCGCAGTATGGCTTGCGATTTAGCCAATTTATGCGTCTTGGTGGACAGGCCATGACTACCTATGTCAATAACCAACCTGTGGTGTATAATGATGAATTGGGAATTTACGAGAGGGGAGAGGCTTTGGATGAAATTAATTATAGCAAAGGCGAAACGATTAAGGATTACAACGGTTTGGAACCTAGATTAGGGCTTTCTTACGAGCTTAACAGTTCGTCTTCCTTAAAAGCTAGCTATACCAAATCCACCCAATACCTGCATTTGCTTTCCAATACATCTTCCGTAACACCTTTGGATGTTTGGACACCCAGTGGGCAATATATTAAGCCACAACGATCCAATCAATATGCAATGGGGTATTACAAGAATTTTAGAGAGAAAGGATTTACTTTGGAATTGGAGACCTATTATAAAACCATTAAAAACAGAATCGATTATATCGATGGATCGGATTTGATTGGTAACAATACTATTGAAACTGAAATTTTAAATGGTGAAGCGAGAGCTTATGGATTGGAACTTCTGCTTAGAAAAACCAAGGGGAAATTTACCGGTTGGGTAGGCTATACCTTATCAAAATCGGAACAGCGTACTTTGGGAGGAAAGGCAGGAGGTCCTGGAATCAATGGTGGAGATTGGTATAACACACCATATGATAGAACCCATGATGTATCTGTTACCGCGGCCTACCAACTCAATGATAAATGGAGCTTTAGTTCCAACTTTGTATTTCAAACAGGACGTCCTGTAACCTATCCAAATGGTCAGTATGAATACGAAGGGCTTTCTATAGCGAGTTATTCCAATAGGAATACCGATAGATTACCACAATATCACCGTTTGGATATTTCGGCTGTTTACAAGCCAAATAAGCGCCCTGAGAGACGTTGGAAAGGGGAGTGGGTGTTTGGTATATATAATGTCTATAGCAGGAAGAATGCGGCCTCTATTTCGTTTGGCCAAAGTAATGTCACTGGACTTAATGAAGCTACCCGCCTATCTATTTTCGGGATTATTCCTTCGGTAACGTACAACTTTAAATTCTAAAATCATGAAAATCAACTTATATACAATTCTGATCGTCGTTTTTGCAACTTTTGTGTCCTGTGAGGACGTTATTGATGTTGAAGTGCCTACAGCAGCTCCAAGATTGGTGATTGAGGCTTCCTTGGATTGGGAAAAGGGTACTTTGGGAAATGAACAACTTATAAAACTCAGTATGTCTACAGCATATTTTGATGTTACTTCAGATAGTGGCGTAACTGGAGCATTTGTGAAAGTAACCAATACCAATACTGGGGAAGAATTTTTGTTTGAAGATCAAAACGATGGAACCTATACAACCTCCAGTTTTGTGCCTATTGAGAATGATCTTTATACCTTGGAAATAGTCCATAACAATGAAACATATGTAGGAAGTGAAATTTTGGTACCAGTAACGGATATTTCCAATATCACGCAATCCACAGATGGCGGTTTGGATCCTGATTTGTTGGAATTGAATGTTTATTTTAATGATCCTGCAGATGAAGACAACTACTATCTGTTGCGATATTATGAAGAAGGGGATTTGTTTCCCGTTTTAAGGGAAATATCTGATGAGTTTTCCAATGGAAATGAAATGTACAATTTTTATGAAAAGCGTGATGATGAAGATAACAACGAGGAGCCTTTTGAAGTTGGAGATACGGTAGAAATCAGTTTTTTTGGAATTTCTGAAAGGTATTACAATTACATGCGTTTGTTGATAGAACAATATGCCACAGGAGGCGATCCCTTTAGTTCCAATTCTGCTCAATTACGAGGGAATTGTGTTAACCAAACCAATCCAGAAAATTATCCTTTTGGATATTTTAGGGTAACAGAGGTTGAGAAAACATCTTACACCTTTGAATAAACCAAAGGCTGAAAAATTTGTGCTTATTTTTTGTGAAGCAATCGTGTGAGTTTAATAGATAAATCTGTCAGGATAATTTTGGAATTTCCATTGCGCTCAATGTGGTAAATGGCATCTTGTAGCTCTTCACTAATTTCCAAAATATTGGCATTATGAACAAAAGGCGCAAATTTTTCAAGCTTGAAACTTTGGGTTTTGGGTTCCATGTATACCAAATCGTTGGCGCCGTAATTCATCAATAGGGCTTGTCTGAAAAAGTCGATGCAGAAATGAAGAAATTGTTTCTGGGTTTCTCTTCCTGTTTTGGCAATGTCCTCGCTCCACTTGATCAAATCCAAAATAGCACCTTTGTTGCCTTTTGCCTTAAATGCCGATCGAATCCAAAATATAAACCACTCTTCAAATTGTAAATCTTCAGAATCCTGATAAACTATATCACAAGCTTTGTTGTAATTGCCATTGGCTTGATGGGCAATTTTAGTAGCTTCAGCTTCATTAATATCGTACTGTTTCATCAAAGCTTGCTTTATGACTTCTTCTGCCAAGGGCGGAAAGTGTAAAATTTGGCATCGCGATTTTATGGTGTTGATAATCTGTTCTTCGTCTTCAGCTATCAAGATGAAAATGGTTTTGCTGGGCGGCTCTTCAATCAATTTCAGTAGTTTGTTGGCGGCAGCCGTATTCATCTTATCTGCCATCCAAATCAACATAACCTTGTAACCTCCTTCGTATGATTTTAGGGAAAGCGCTTTTACAATATCTTGTGCTTCGTCCACACCAATTTGACCTTGTTTGTTGTCTATTCCCAAAAGTTTGTACCAGTCAAATAGATTGCCGTAAGGTTGTTCGGCTACCAATTGGCGCCACTCTTCCAAGAAATGCGACGACACCGGATGACTTTTAACTTTGTCGTTGGTGGCTACCGGAAACGCAAAATGTAAATCTGGGTGTGAAAGGTTTTTAAATTTTAAATTACAGGCGTCAAGCCCTCCCTGGTTTTCAGAATTTTGGTTTTTACATAAAATATATTGCGCATAGGCGATGGCCAAAGGCAATGTACCGGATCCTTCCGGGCCAACAAATAATTGCGCATGAGGTATACGGCCATTGTCCACACTTTGTGTGAGATGGCTTTTTAAATGTTCCTGTCCTAAAATTTCTGAAAATAACATACGGCAAAACTATGTAAATTTCTCTTATAAAGAAGCGAGCTGTTCTAGATTCCAAAGAGTAAAATATTTTTCAACCTATAACGATTTCGGTTGGAAAAGCCATTTTATGGCATTGTTTATTTAACTACTTTTGTGTTACACTAAAAAATATCACATTATGAAAACGATTAACGACTTCAATTTTAAAGATAAAAAAGCCTTAATTAGAGTAGATTTCAACGTGCCTTTAAACGAAGAATTTGAGGTAACCGATGATACCAGAATTGTATCGGCAAAGCCAACCATTATCAAAATTTTGGAAGATGGCGGTAGCTGTGTGTTGATGTCGCATTTAGGAAGGCCAAAAGGTGTTGATGATACGTTTTCATTACGTCATATTGTAGATAAGGTGTCAGAGGTTATTGGTGTTGAAGTAAAATTTGTTGCCAATTGTGTGGGAGCCGAAGCTGAAGCAGCAGCCAAAGAACTACAGCCAGGAGAAGTGCTGTTGTTGGAAAATTTAAGGTTTCATTCTGAAGAAACAGCGGGTGACAAAGCCTTTGCAGAAGGACTTTCAAAACTAGGTGATATTTATGTGAACGATGCATTTGGTACGGCACACCGTGCTCATGCTTCAACTACGATCGTCGCACAATTCTTCCCAGAGCATAAATGTTTTGGATACTTATTGGCCCAAGAAATTGAGAGTATCGAAAAAGTTATGAAAACGGGAGAAAAACCTGTTTTGGCAGTATTGGGAGGTGCTAAAGTATCTTCAAAAATTACCATTATTGAAAACATTTTGGATAAGGTAGACCATTTGATCATTGGAGGAGGGATGACCTTTACCTTTATTAAAGCTCAAGGCGGTTCTATTGGAGAGTCTATTTGTGAAGATGATAAGATGGAAATGGCGCTTGAGATTTTAAAGAATGCCAAAGCCAAAAATGTTCAAGTACATATCCCTGTAGATGTCGTGGCTGCCGATAGCTTTAGTAATGATGCGGCTACACAAATTGTAGACGTAACCAAAATCCCTGACGGATGGCAGGGTCTGGATGCTGGACCAAAGTCGTTGGCGAATTTCCATGATGTGGTAATGGAGTGTAAAACTATTCTTTGGAATGGTCCACTTGGAGTGTTTGAAATGGAAAACTTCTCAAAAGGAACCATCGCTCTAGGAAATTCTATTGCTGAAGCGACAGAAAAGGGAGCCTTCTCTTTAGTTGGAGGTGGTGATTCTGTTGCAGCCGTGAAACAATTTGGATTTGAAGACAAAGTGAGCTACGTAAGTACTGGGGGAGGCGCTATGTTGGAAAGTTTGGAAGGAAAAACGCTACCGGGGATTGCTGCTATTTTAGAGTAATTCATACAAAATCAATCGTTTAAAAGCCTATATTTCTGTTAAAAGAAGTGCTTCGTCTTTTATATGTTTCAAAAAAATACGATTTTAGCGCCATCTATCGTTGATAGTACAGATAATTTTTACAAATGAACAAACCTATTACCTTAGTTGTAGGCGCTTTGTTATGTTGTGGAGTTTCTTTGGCTCAAGAAAATAAAGAGCAAGAAACGCATATTAAAGAAGATTCCATCAAGGTTGAAACCGTTGTCCCAAAACAGGTTGATTCCCTGATTGATGGAAAAAGCGCTGAAGTTAAAGCCATCACTCCTGTATCAGATTCTACAGCACTTATGGTTTACGAAGACCATAAACATGCTGCGGATATTGACCAAAGATGGCTGGATGAACTGTACAGCAATTCCTTATTTGATACCATTTATAAGTCGGTTACAGAATTGACGTATGAAGATGTTGAATATCCAGAGTTGCCTACAGATACCCTAAAGGCTCGTTTGAAGGAACTTAATGCAAGGACCCCTTTCAATATAGAATACAATCCTTCGTTGGAGAGTGTTATCAAGTCTTATTTGAAAAACAGACGGGAGTCTTTGGACAGATTGATGTCTTTAAGTGAGTATTATTTTCCGCTTTTTGAGACTACTTTAGACAGTTACAATTTGCCTTTGGAGATGAAGTACTTGGCTATTGTAGAGTCTGCTTTAAAACCAAAGGCCAAATCTAGAGTTGGCGCAACGGGATTATGGCAGTTTATGTTTGCTACCGGAAAAATGTACGGGCTTAATGTGAGCAGTTATGTAGATGAACGTAGTGATCCTATTAAATCTACCGAAGCAGCCAGTAAGTATCTAGCTAAATTATACGAGATTTTTGGAGATTGGGATTTGGCTTTAGCCGCCTATAATTCGGGTCCTGGAAACGTGAGTAAAGCGATTCGCCGTTCTGGAGGCTATCAAAATTATTGGAATATCAGGCCGTTTCTTCCACGTGAAACAGCAGGTTATGTTCCGGCATTTTTTGCTACCATGTATATTTTTGAATATGCTGAGGAACATGGATTCAATAGAATTAAACCAGAATTTCACTATATTGAAACCGATACAATCCACGTGAAACAAATGATTACCTTGGATCAAGTATCCGAGGTTTTGGATTTGCCCGTAGAGGAGCTGCAGTTTTTGAACCCATCCTATAAACTGGATATCATTCCATATATCAAGGATGAAAACTATACCTTAAGATTACCAAGGCATGCTGTTGGTAGGTTTGTAGCCAATGAAAAAGATATTTATGCTTACGCCCAAGCCGAGTTTGACAAGCGTGAAAAACCATTACCACAATTTTTTGAATCGGATGTAAAGATTACTTACAGGGTAAGAAGCGGTGATTATTTAGGTAAAATTGCGAGGAAATATGGTGTTAGGGTAAGTCAAATAAAGCAATGGAATGGTTTAAGGAGTAATAATCTAAGAATAGGGCAGCGATTAAGTATTTATCCAAGAAAGCCTGTTTTTACAAATCCTCCAGCGCAGAAAGCTGCCGTTAAAACTGTCGAGGTTGAAGGTAAACAAACATATTTGGTGCAGCAAGGAGATACACTTTGGGGGATTTCTAAAAAATTTCCGGGAATTTCTGTCCAAAATATTAAAGATTGGAACGGTATTAGTGGTACACAATTAAAGGTAGGCATGAAGCTTATTGTATCTAACTAACACTAAAGAACTATTTAAATGAAACACTTAGCCATTGTCCTTGTATTTGCTACCCTTGTTTTGGGGTGTAAAAAGGATTCTTCAAAAAATCAACGTTTAGTACCAGCATCCTCAGGAAACCTTAATCACTTAACAGTTGTAGTTGATAATCTACTATGGGAGGACAACGTTGGGGAAGCTATGCGCGATGTTTTGGCGGCTCCTGTTAATGGACTTGCTATTGATGAGCCTTTGTTTACAATTAATCAATTGCCAACACAGGTGTTTTCTGGCTTTACCACCAAAAGTCGTATTATCGTAAAGGTTGAAAAAGGTAAGACTGCCGGTATAAAGGTAGGCCATGATGTATATGCAAAACCACAAACAGTGGTTTATGTATCAGGAGCAACTAATGATGAGATTATTCAACAATTAAAGTCGCACGCAACCGAAATTGTTGACGCCTTGAAAAAGGAAGAAATCAAGGAAAAACAACGTCGTATAAACCTGTCCCTATTTGACGATACTAGATTGAAGGAAGAATTGGGGGTGTCTATGAAGCTTCCATCGGTGTATAGAATGGCCAAGGACGAAGATGGATTTTTTTGGATTCGTAAGGATATCACAACAGGTACTATGGACTTGATGGTGTATGCCGTGCCTTTAAGTACATTAAGACCAGGCGATAGTTTAGCAATGGATGTGGTAAAAATGCGAGATTCTGTTGGAAAAGCGCATATAGAAGGACGATTGGAAGGTTCTTACATGATTACGGAAAACAAATATGCACCTTTTGTTTTTGATACCGAAATAGACAAGAAGCCGGCCATTGAAACCAAAGGAATTTGGGAAGTAAAAAATGATTTTATGGCAGGACCGTTTATCAATTACGCCATAGAAGATAAGGCTAAAAACAGATATGTGATTATTGAAGGCTATGCATTTGCTCCTTCAGTGGATAAGCGAGATTATATGTTTGAATTGGAAGCGATTATTAGATCAGCCAAAATTCAATAGATAGGAAACGATATTTCATAAAAAAAGCCAACTTTTTAAAGTTGGCTTTTTTTATTTTTATAATTAAGATTAATCTATCGTTAAGAATACGTTAGCTTGTTTTATCGTCTTCCTCTTTACTGGCGTCCTTAAATTCCTTAATTCCACTTCCTAAACCTCTCATTAACTCAGGAATTTTTTTACCACCAAAAATTAATAAAACTACCACAGCAATTAATACTATTTGAGGCCATCCAACAACCAATGGTAACATAAGTAAACTCATAATATATTATTTAGAACTGCAAATTTAATAATTAAACTTCAAATTAAGCGTTTTAAACTAAACTTTAAGATTAAGCAAAAAGACTTGCACTTATTTTATTTAATTTTGTGTCATAATGACTACGAAAAAGAAAGAAAAGAAATTTACCAAAAAGTTACTGCACAAGTACCGATTGGTCATATTAAACGAGGATACTTTTGAAGAGCGCTTTGCGATAAAGCTTACGCGGTTAAATGTGTTTGTTATTGCTGCAATTTCTTCAATTTTATTGATAGCGGGAACCACGTTACTAATAGCCTTTACCTCATTAAGAGAGTTTATCCCAGGGTATTCTTCGGCCGCTTTAAAGAGAAAAGCCACAGCGCTTCATTATAAAACCGACTCTCTACAACAGGTTATTACTATGAACGAGCGTTACTACAGTTCGATCAAAAAAGTATTGACAGGCGATGTGAAAACCGAAGAACTCAATAAGGATTCTATTATCAATGCGGTACAAAATGAAGTAAACACTGAAAGACTGGTGCCAAGTAAAGAGGATTCGCTCTTAAGGGAAAAAGTAGCAAAAGAAGATAAATACAATTTGTTTGAATCGGCCATTTCTGCAACCAATTTTGTGTTGTTTCCTCCTGTTAACGGAACCATTTCAGATGGTTATGATGTTGAAAAGAAGCATTATGCGGTAGATATTGTTGTCGCTAAGGATACACCTGTTAAAGCAGCTGCCGACGGAACCGTAATTTTTGCTGAATGGACTGCGGAAACTGGTTATGTGGTTGTATTGGAGCATAGTCATGAATTGATTTCGGTTTATAAACACAACGGTGCGATTACCAAAGAACAAGGAGATTTGGTGAAAGGGGGAGAAGTGATTGCTATGGCCGGAAATATGGGAGAGTACTCTACGGGACCCCATTTGCATTTTGAATTATGGAACAGAGGGTATCCCGTAAACCCAACTAACTTTATCGATTTTAACTAATGCTTTCAATAAAATCTGCCTTAGCCAAACCATTTGCCAAAAGAGTCAAAAAATCTGTATTGAAATGGGCTAAAAATCCCATTGAAGCGCAACAAGAGGTGTTCAATGAATTGATTTCGGAAGCGGCAGGAACGCAATTTGGGAAAGATCATGATTTTGTGAGCATTAATTCTTATGAAGACTTTAAGAAAAGAGTGCCTATTCGGGATTATGAAGCCTTAAAGCCCTATGTAGATAGAGTGGTTGCGGGAGAAGAAAATGTACTTTGGAAAGGGAAACCGCTTTATTTTGCTAAAACTTCAGGCACCACTTCGGGCGCAAAATATATTCCATTGACAAAGGAAAGTATGCCAAGTCATATCGATGCGGCAAGAAATGCTATTCTCATGTATATTGCTGAGACGGGCAATGCCAAATTTGTGGATGGCAAAATGATCTTTTTACAGGGTAGCCCAATTCTTAAGGAACAAAACGGTATTCAGCTGGGAAGATTGTCTGGGATTGTTGCTCATTATGTGCCAAAATATTTGCAAAAAAACCGCATGCCTTCATGGGAAACCAATTGTATAGAAGATTGGGAAACAAAGGTCAATGCTATTGTGGAAGAAACCCTTCCCGAAAACATGACGGTAATTTCAGGGATCCCTTCTTGGGTGCAGATGTATTTTGAGAAGATTCAGGAGAAAACAGGACAAAAGGTTGGGGATGTATTCCAAAACTTTGAACTCTTTATTTATGGCGGAGTGAACTATGAACCTTACAGAGCAAAGTTTGAAAATTTAATAGGCAGAAAGGTGGACAGCATTGAGCTGTTCCCTGCTAGCGAAGGCTTTTTTGCTTTTCAGGATAGCCAGAAGGAAAAAGGGATGTTACTTCAGTTGAATTCAGGAATATTCTATGAATTCATTAAAGCGGATGATTTTTTTAATGACAATCCAGAACGTATCTCCATTGCCGATGTTGAAATGGGAGTGAATTATGTGATGATTGTGTCTACCAATGCAGGCCTTTGGGCCTATAATGTAGGTGATACAGTGATGTTTACCTCGATAAAGCCCTATCGCGTTATTGTGTCAGGGAGGATAAAGCATTTTATTTCGGCCTTTGGAGAACATGTTATTGGCAAGGAAGTGGAGCAGGCATTGAAAGAAGGAATGGAAGGTAGTTCTATTGAAATTTCAGAATTTACAGTTGCACCTCAAATTAATCCAGAAAGTGGATTGCCTTATCATGAATGGTTTATTGAATTTGAAACTGTTCCAGAGGATTTAGCTTCACTGGAAGCTAAAATTGATCAATCCCTTCAGCAGCAAAATACCTATTATTTCGATTTAATTGAGGGTAAAGTATTGAGGCCCCTTAAGATAACGGCAATCAAAAAGAATGGATTTACGGAATATATGAAATCCATTGGAAAGTTAGGGGGGCAAAACAAAATTCCAAGATTGTCTAACGACAGGAAAATTGCGGATGCCTTGTATGGGCAGGGATTAACGAAATAGTCCTATATTTGTAGGTTAACAAGTATGGCAAACACAGCAAAAAGACACGAAAGAACTAGGGCTCAGGAGAGTTCTAGCGCTATTGAAAAAATGTACATCACGATGCGACATTTGTTCAATAGGGGCTTCTATAAACCTATGGGGGTTTCTGGAGAAACTCTTAGGGAGTCTTTGCTGTTGTTGAGACCTGAAATTTATGGTTCTATTGCCGATGAAAAGGCAGAGCTGGAAGGCTTGCTTTATGTGATTGATAGATTGCCTTTGGGAATAGAGGAATGTACCTTTATCAATTTGACGAGTGATGAAGGTTATGGAAATTCGCATTTTAAAGCAATTATTCCTGCCAAAAGGAGGAGAAATTGTTATCGTATCGATGAGGAGCAAATGAACATTGAGATTACTAGAGGACGTTCCGAAATATATGATATTCTAACGCACTTAACTTTTTTGTTTGTTGAATCTCATAAAATTAGTAATCGAGTGCTTGTCGATGAACAAGGAACTACGACTAGGGATTGGGTAAAACTGGAAAAGGCTGTTTTATCTGAAGAAAAGTTGTCCCAAAATGAACGGGAAATTGCCATTACGCATACAGCTAATATCCTAGGAAGAACCTTTAATGAGATTACTCACATTTATAGTCAATTTGCGACATCTAAGCAGCCAGACAGGTTATTGCATATTGTTTACTGGTTAGGGAAATTGGCAATTGAGGAAACCGTAAGTGATACCAAGAGAACAGTGACGTTTTCGCCAGTTCTAAGAGAGCGTTTGGGACACCATATTCATGGTGAAATTTGGGCTGATGATATCAAAGCTGTTTTAATAGAAAATGAATTGTTGGATCGTCCAATTCACATTATAAGTGCAAATATGCACAGTGTGATGAATTCCTTGTTTACATCGAGTGTTTTAAAAGGAAGTTTAGCCAAAAAGAATATTTTTGAGGTCTATCAGGACTTGAGTAAGAAAGACAATGAGTCCCTACGCAATAAAGTGAATAAGGAGGCGTTGCAACATGGGATGTTGTACATACCTGACAGTTCAGGAACCAATATTGATGTTCAGATTTTTGATACTTCCAAAATTGATTTTTCAAAATTGGATATTCAAGTTGATGAGCAGAAATTGAAACGGGATAAACCTGTGATTGTGGTTATGGATTATGCTTTTGGAGAGCAGGCATACGAAACCATGGACGAACTCTTGAAGCCTGTTATTATTGAGGATTATAAGAAGCATTTAAAAGTTGAATCGATATCAATCATGGGGAAAGCAGGTATTTTGGAAGGAGGAAAAGGTGATATCATGATTCCATCGGCCCATATTTTTGAAGGAACGGCGGATAATTATCCTTTTGACAATGAACTGTGTAAACAGGATTTGGAAGGTCATGGCATTAGCGTTTATGAAGGCTCCATGATTACGGTGTTAGGAACCTCACTTCAGAATAAAGAGATTTTGAAATTCTTTTACAATTCTACTTGGAATGTAATTGGCTTGGAAATGGAGGGAGCTCATTATCAAAAAGCAATTCAATCAGCTTCAAGAGTGAGAGGGAATATTGGTAAGGATGTCAAAGTGAGATATGCTTACTACGCTAGTGATAATCCTTTAGAGACAGGGAGTACTTTGGCTTCTGGAGGATTAGGAAGCTCAGGAGTCAAACCAACTTATTTAATAACAAGAAAAATACTAGAACAAATTTTAAATTAACATATCTAACTAATGAATAAAAACCTACCGGAAACTAACACTTCTGAAGAAGTGGATTTGGGACAATTGTTTACTCTTATTGGGAGTCTGTTTACAAAATTTTTCAATTTTATTGGCTCCATATTTACAAAGCTTTTTTATCTGTTTGTTGCAATAGTATTTTTTATTAAAAAGAATATTTTGATTCTAGCAGGAGCTGCAGTACTTGGTTTTGGTTTCGGAATGTTTAAACAGAAGACCTCAACTCCAGTATATTCTTCGAATGCAGTCATTAAACAAAATTATGATACCGGTGAGAGTTTATATAATCTCTTGAATTATTATAATGACCTAATCATGGATCAGGACTTTCAGTCTTTATCCGCAGCTTTGAATGTTACATTGGAGGAAGCCAGAAATATGGTTTCTTTTCAAATGGAATCTGTATTAAACGAGAACCAAAAGTTAAAGGTATATGATGAGTATAAAAAGGAAATTGATTCAACCTTGGCAGACAATATTGATTTTGAAAAGTTTTTAGAAAATTCATATGACTATGATTATGCTTACCAAAGGCTTACTGTTAGCGCAACTCAAAAGAGCCTTTTGAAAAAAGTTCTTCCAGAGATTATTAAAAATATAGAATCTATAGAGTTTTTTAAAAATGAGCAACAAAAGGATTTGGCGGAGTTGCAATATCAAGAACGGGTGATTAAAGAATCCTTAAAGGAATCTGATTCTTTGCAAAAGGTCTATCAAAGAGTTTTGGAAAGAATGAACGAAAATCCAAATTCCCAAACGAGTATATTGATTGATAATACGGGAGACAAAAGTTCAACAAAAGAATATGAATTGTTTTCTGAGGATATTAAATTAAGACGTGAATTGGTGTCCATTCAGAGGAAAAAGGATGATGTTAAAAAGATTGTAGAGGTTATTTCAAGTCAGCAGGACGAGGGAATTATATCAAATACTAAATCGTTATTTAATAAAAAACTAGGGTATAAGTCATATTACGGTATTATATTGTTTGCCTTAGCTTTTTTCGCATTGTTAGGATTGAGGTTTATAAAATATATGGATCAATTTAAAGATAAAATATAGAATTAATGAAAGTATTAATTACCGGAGGTGCTGGCTTTATTGGGTCTCATGTTGTACGTCTATTTGTTGAGACTTACCCCAATTACCATGTCTTTAATTTGGATAGTTTAACCTATGCGGGGAATCTTGAAAACCTAAAAGATATAGAGCATCATTCTAATTATACATTTCTAAAGGCGGATATAACGGATGAAGTCCAAATAAACAGTTTGTTTGGCACCTACAAGTTTGATAGGGTAATTCATTTAGCGGCAGAATCGCATGTAGATCGATCTATTGCGGATCCGTTGGCTTTTGTGAAAACTAACGTTATTGGCACCATGATACTTTTGAATGCCTTTAAAAAGTTATGGAACAATAATTATGAAGGAAAACTGTTTTATCATGTTAGTACTGATGAGGTTTACGGCACTTTAGGAGAAACAGGCCTTTTTACTGAAACAACGGCCTATGACCCTAACTCTCCATATTCGGCTTCAAAAGCGAGTTCAGATCATTTTGTGAGAGCTTATGGTGAAACCTATGGCATTCCGTATGTTATTACAAATTGTTCTAACAACTATGGACAAAACCAATTTCCTGAAAAACTAATTCCTTTATTTATCAATAATATTCTAGAAGGAAAGCCGCTTCCTGTTTATGGAGATGGAAACTATACAAGGGACTGGCTATATGTGCAAGATCACGCAAAGGCTATTGATTTGGTTTTCCATAAAGGTGTTTTGGGAGAAACCTATAACATTGGTGGTTTTAATGAATGGAAGAATATTGATTTAGTGAAATTGCTTTGTCAACAAATGGATGAGAAATTGAATAAACCAAAGGGAACTTCGGAGAGCCTCATCACTTTTGTTAAAGATCGTCCTGGACATGATTTGCGCTATGCCATAGATGCCTCTAAAATAAATAAAGAATTAGGGTGGAAGCCTTCAGTAACTTTTGAAGAAGGATTGAGTAAGACTATTGATTGGTACTTGAGCAATGAAGAATGGTTAAATCATGTTACCAGTGGATCCTATCAAACTTATTACCAAACGCAATATAACTAGATATGAAAGGAATTATACTAGCAGGAGGGTCTGGTACAAGGCTCCACCCATTAACATTGTCGGTAAGTAAGCAGTTAATGCCTATTTATGATAAACCAATGATATATTATCCATTATCTACATTGATATATGCTGGAATCAATGAAGTCTTGATTATCTCGACTCCTAAAGATTTGCCTTTGTTTCAGGATTTATTGGGAGATGGAAAAAAATATGGGTGCCATTTTGAATATGCTGTCCAGGAAGAACCTAATGGGTTGGCTGAAGCATTTATTATTGGAGCAGAATTTATTGGAGAGGATAAGGTGGCCTTGATTTTAGGTGATAATATATTTTATGGAACAGGTTTGTCGCAATTATTACAAAACAATAATGATCCCGATGGAGGCATTATTTATGCCTATCGAGTCCATGATCCGGAGCGATATGGTGTGGTGGAGTTTGATGAAGAAGGCCATGCTATTTCTATAGAAGAAAAGCCCAAGGAGCCAAAATCCAATTATGCTGTTCCAGGGATATATTTCTATGACAACAATGTTGTAGATATTGCCAAAAGTATAAAACCTAGTAATCGGGGAGAACTGGAAATAACAGATGTCAACAAAGTGTATTTGGAACAAGGCCGTTTAAATGTTAGTATTTTGGATAGGGGTACCGCTTGGTTGGATACGGGAACCTTTCAATCCTTGATGCAGGCTTCCCAATTTGTGGAAGTGATAGAAGAACGACAAGGCTTAAAAATAGGGTCTATAGAGGCTGCTGCTTTTGAAATGGGCTATATTGATGAGGCTCAGTTCAAGGCATTGGCTGAACCTTTTTTAAAGAGTGGCTATGGAAAGAATTTATTGGGATTGCTTAATAGAAAATAATGACGGTACAGGAAACCAATTTAAAAGGATGTTTTATCATTCATCCTACAGTATTTGAAGATAAAAGAGGCTATTTTTTGGAGAGCTTTAATCAAGAACGTTTTAACAAAGCAATTGGTAAGGATGTGAACTTTGTACAGGATAATGAATCTTTTTCTACCAAAGGTGTTTTGAGAGGCTTACATTATCAAACAGGAGAACATGCACAGGCCAAATTGGTACGTGTTATAAAGGGTAAGGTATTGGACGTTGCTGTTGATGTTCGACCGGATTCTTCAACCTATGGACAACATGTTGCTGTTGAATTGTCTGAGGAAAACAAAACTCAATTTTTTGTCCCAAGAGGATTTGCGCATGGATTTGTCGTATTAAGCGACACTGCTATTTTTTCATATAAATGTGATAATTTTTACAATAAGGCTTCCGAAGGAGGAATTATTTACAATGATCCTAGTTTAAATATTGATTGGCAATTGGCGGAAGAAGAATTAATTATATCTGAAAAGGATGCTGTATTACCAATATTAGAAAAGGCCTTGATATGAAAACCATATTGGTAACAGGAGGTAATGGGCAATTGGCAACCTGCATAAAGGATTTAGAACAATCAATTAATGGTTTTAGATTCATTTATGTTGATAGTGGAGAGTTAGATATTACAAAAGAAGCAGACGTTAATGCGTTTTTTTCTAGTAACGATATTGATTGGTGCATCAATTGTGCCGCTTATACTGCCGTTGATAAGGCCGAAAGCGAAAAGGAAAAGGCTTTTGCTGTCAATGTTTTGGGAGTAAAATATTTGGCAGCGGCTTGTAAGGAGTACAATGTGAAAATGATTCATGTGTCCACAGATTTTGTTTTTGAGGGAGATGCTTGTTTAGCATATAGTGAATCTGATGCAACTAATCCAGTGGGAGTTTATGGGGAAACAAAACTTGAGGGGGAAAAGGAAATAGAAAGACATCTAGCAGAGCATTTTATATTTAGGACTTCTTGGTTGTATTCAGAACATGGTCATAATTTTTTAAAGACAATGCTAAAGTTGTCAGAAACTAAAAGTGAGCTGAATATTGTAGCAGATCAAATTGGAACGCCGACTTATGCTAAAGATTTGGCTGCGGTACTTTTGAAAGTAGTAAGTTCAAATAGTGTGGCATATGGCTTGTATCATTATAGCAATGAAGGTGTGGCTAGTTGGTACGATTTTGCGCATGCTATTTTTGAAATTTCAGAAAACAACATCAAGACATTTGCTATTAAAACTGAAGCCTATCCTACACCTGCTGAACGACCCCATTTTAGTGTTTTGGATAAGACCAAGGTAAAGGGCACATTCAATATAGAAATATCTCATTGGAGAGACAGTCTAAAAGAAGCGATAAAACGAATAGATTAATGAAAGAATTTTTAGAAACAGCAATAAAAGCATCTTTGGAAGCAGGAAAGGCAATAATGGAAATCTATGATTCCAAAATTGAAGTGGAATATAAAGAGGACGAATCTCCTTTAACGGAAGCGGATAAACGTTCCAATAATATCATCAATTCGTTTTTGATTCCTACAAATATTCCCATTATCAGTGAAGAGAATAAACAAGTTGACTATGAAGTAAGAAAGGATTGGTCTACTTGTTGGGTGGTTGATCCAGTAGATGGCACTAAAGAGTTTATAAAGCGTAATGGTGAGTTTACTGTGAATATTGCATTGGTAAAGGAAGGAAAGCCTGTGTTGGGAGTTATTTATGTTCCTGCAGAACAAACCATTTATTATGCCAATGTAGATTCTAAAGAGGCGTTTAAGGCAAAACTGGAGTCCCATAATACCGATGTTGAAACTGTTTTCGAATTGGCCACTCCTTTAAAACCTAAAGCTAAAGATTCGGATGTTGTTGAGGTGGTAGGAAGTCGATCGCACATGAATCAAGATACTTTAGATTTTGTGGAAGGATTGAAAGCTGAGGGTAAAAATGTGGAGATTGTTTCCAAAGGAAGTTCTTTGAAGTTTTGTTTGGTAGCAGAGGGAGCTGCAGATGTGTACCCTCGCTATGCCCCAACAATGGAGTGGGATACAGCTGCTGGACAGGCCATTTGTAATGCGGTGGGTTTGCAGGTGATTTCAAAGGAAACCAATGAACCTTTGCAGTACAACAAGGAAAACTTATTGAATAGCTATTTCTTGGTTAGCCAATAGATGAAGGACGCCTCATATAAAAGACATATAGCAAAGACCATTACTTGGCGTTTAGTAGGGACTATAGATACCATAATCTTGTCTTGGATCATTTCTGGTGATCCTTGGATTGGTTTGCAGATTGGCATTTATGAAGTCGTTACCAAAATGGTCTTGTATTTTTTACATGAACGAGTTTGGTTTAAAGTTAACCTTTCCAAAGATGGGAAGATTCTGGAAAGCAGAAAGCGGCACATCGCTAAGACCATTACTTGGCGTATGGTAGGAACTATGGATACTATGACATTAGCTTGGATAGTAACTGGAAACCCCCTTACAGGTTTCAAAATAGCATCGGTTGAAGTCGTAACTAAAATGTTATTGTATTATTTACACGAGCGTACCTGGTACAAGATTAATTTCGGGCTTCCAAACAGAAACAATGATTAGAAGATGAAAGAGAATATTATTCCCCACGATTATCAAATTTCAGTAGAAGACAGAAGAAATTCTAACCAGCATAACTCTTTTTTATTGTGGTTCACGGGACTGTCGGGATCTGGGAAGTCTACCATTGCTAATGTCGTTGAACAGCAATTGTTCAAAAGTGGAATCAAAACTTATACATTGGATGGAGATAACATTAGAAAAGGCTTGAATAATGACCTTACGTTTTCACCTGAAGACCGTACTGAAAATATCCGTCGTATAGCCGAGGCAGCCAATTTAATGGTAGATGCTGGTTTGGTGGTTTTGGCGGCCTTTGTATCACCCTACAAAAAAGATAGGGAAAACATCAAAAGAATCCTTAAAGATGTTAACTTTGTTGAGATTTTTATCAATACGAGCGTAGAAGAATGTGAACGCCGCGATGTTAAGGGACTCTATAAAAAGGCAAGGGCTGGCGAAATCAAAAATATGACCGGAATTTCTGCTCCCTATGAAACCCCCGAGAATCCCGATATTGAAATATTAACAGAAAACGAATCTGTTGAAGCGGCAGCCCAACGGATAATCGATTACATAACACCTAAATTACAACTCACCAATGAGTAAGTACTATTTAAACTACCTGGACGAATTAGAAAGTGAAGCCATTTTTGTGCTACGTGAAGTTTGGGCGCAATTTCAAAACCCAGTTATTTTATTTTCTGGGGGTAAGGATTCTATAGTGGTAACCCATTTAGCCCGAAAGGCATTTCACCCATGTAAGGTGCCATTTTCGTTAATGCATGTGGATACGGGACATAATTTTCCCGAAACAATAAAATTCCGTGATGATTTAATTAAGGAATTGGGAGTGAACCTTATTGTTGGATCGGTGCAGGAATCTATAGATCAAGGACGCGTCGCAGAGGAAAAAGGTAAAAATGCGACGAGAAATGCACTGCAAATAACGACTCTGTTGGATGCTATAGAGGAACACAAAGTAGATTGTGCTATTGGAGGAGGTCGTCGTGATGAGGAAAAAGCAAGGGCCAAGGAGCGCTTCTTTTCGCATCGAGATGATTTTGGACAATGGGACCCTAAAAACCAACGTCCGGAACTTTGGAATCTTTTCAACGGAAGGTATTTCGAGGGAGAGCATTTTAGAGCGTTTCCAATTAGTAACTGGACAGAAATGGATGTTTGGAATTACATTAAGCGTGAAAATATTGAGATTCCGTCATTGTACTATGCTCATGAAAGAGAAGTTGTTTGGCGCAATAACTCTTGGATTCCTAATTCTGAATTCTTGATAATTGAAGAACATGAAGAAGTAGTAACCAAGAAAATCCGTTTTAGAACTCTTGGGGATATAACCATTACAGGAGGTATTGAAAGTGATGCCGATACCGTTGAGAAAATTGCTTTGGAAGTTTCGGCCATGCGTCAAACGGAAAGAGGAAATCGTAGCGATGATAAGCGTTCAGAAACGGCAATGGAAGATCGTAAACGTCAAGGATATTTTTAAAAATTAAAGTATTATGCTGAATGTCATTCAGCATTTCATATAAAGAAACAATAAAAGATGTTAGATAGCAATCAATTATTACGTTTTACAACTGCTGGTAGTGTAGATGATGGAAAAAGTACCTTGATAGGTCGCCTTTTGTATGATTCAAAATCCATTTTTGAAGATCAGTTGGAAGCCATTGAGAACACTAGTAAGAAGAAGGGACACGAAGGTGTTGATTTGGCACTGTTTACTGATGGATTACGTGACGAGCGTGAACAAGGAATTACTATTGATGTAGCTTATAGATATTTTACGACGCCAAAACGAAAGTTTATTATAGCTGATACCCCTGGACATATTCAATATACAAGGAATATGGTTACGGGTGCTTCTACAGCTAATGCAGCCATCATTTTGGTGGATGCTAGACATGGAGTGATTGAACAGACGAGACGTCATTCATTCATAGCTTCGCTTCTGCAGATCCCGCACGTAATTGTTTGTATTAACAAAATGGATTTGGTGGATTATTCTGAAGAGGCTTATAACAAGGTTATCGAGCAGTTTGAGGAATTTTCTTCAAAAATGTTGGTTAAAGATGTTCGATTTATACCTATCTCTGCTCTTTTGGGAGATAATGTGGTGAATAGATCAGAGAATATGGATTGGTATCAAGGTGCGCCATTGTTGCATACTTTGGAAACCTTGCATATCAGTAGTGATGTGAACAAAGTGGATGCTCGTTTCCCAGTTCAAACCGTTTTACGACCTCAAAGTGATGACGACAATAGGGACTACAGAGGGTACGCCGGGCGCGTTGCTAGTGGTGTCTTTAGAGCAGGGGATGAGGTTACGGTAATGCCTTCTGGGTTTACCTCGAAAATCAAAACCTTGGATACATTTGATGGTTCTGTAAAGGAAGCTTTTGCACCAATGTCCATCTCAATGACTTTGGAAGATGACATTGACATTAGTAGAGGTGATATGATTGTACGTTCCAATAATATGCCTGAGGCGTCTCAGGACGTTGAGGTGATGCTTTGTTGGTTGAATAATAGTCCAGCTAAACCAAGAGCGAAATATACTATTAAACACACCTCAAATGATCAAAAGGCAATGATCAAGGAAATTGTTTATAAAATTGATATTAATACCTTGGCGAGAAATGAAGAGGACAAGGAATTAAATATGAACGACATTTCTAAAGTTAAAATTCGCACTACAAAGCCTTTAATGGTCGATTCCTATCGTGAAAATAGAGCTACTGGAAGTATCATTTTAGTGGATGATGCTACCAATGAAACTGTAGCTGCGGGAATGGTGGTGTAAGTGCATTTTCTTGTTGCTGGATAGAAGTATTTATTTGAAATCCATTAATAGCATATGATTAAAGTATGTTTTTAATGGATTTGCTGTTAAAAATGGTAGTTTTGCAGACCTAAATAATTTTCAAATAGATTGTTTTATACTAGTAAATTCTATGTTTAGTTCTGGATTTTACATTAGAAAATAATTATGAACATTCAAGCTGTGAAAAATAGAGTTTTTTTTCTATTAAGTAGATTGCCCGTTAAGTGTTTGTCTTTGTTTGGTTTTAGGTTGTGAGTAGGTTGGAGTAAAGTGGTATATCAATAATGTAGTGAAGTAATATTACGTAGAGGTAGGAAAATAAATTTGGTTGATTATAATGAATAATTTAGTTGGTTTTGTATGAAAATATATAGATTACTTTTTTTGCTATTTTTTATTTCGGTTATAGGTTGTAAGAAGGAAGTAAATAAAAATGAGGTATCAACAAAAGAGAACAATAGCACTCAGAAAGAGGAAAGTTTTAATAAAATAAACCTTCAACATCACTCTATTTGGTCGTTAGATAGAGTAAAGTTGGAAGCGGTTAATGAAAATTTAAACTATAATGGAGATGACGTGTTTTTGATTTCTAGAATATCTTCAACTGAAACAGCATACGCTACTTTAAGCGATATAGCAGTTACTTTTGGGAACGAATATCTAGTGAGTGTAATTGTTAAAAAGGCGACTATAGGAGATTTATTTGGTTTAAGAATCGTAGGGGAGTATCCAAATAGAATAGATGTTGTATTTGATCTGAAAAATGGTGAGGTTAAAGGTAGTATGGAGGAAGTAGGTGATTTTATTAAGGAATCAGCACATATAGAAGATTTGAGCAATGGATGGTATAAATGTAGTTTTAAGGGAATCGTTTATTCGGATACAATTAAAATTATTTTAGGACCCACTTCTGGTTTAGGTAAAACAATTACATGGGAAGCTCCTACAACAGATTTGTGTAATACTTATATTATACCTTCAAGTTTAAAGTTAGAAGAGATTTCTTACACCAAATAAAGTTTTTGAAAAAATATGAGTACAAAGTTTGAGAATTTAAACGTCAATATTGTAAAAGGAATTGGTATCCTTCTTGTTATGATTGGACATCAAGGAATGATTTGCTAATTAGGAATTTGAATTACTTGAATGATTTACTGCATTTGTAAGTATAAAAACTTTCAAGTTTAGCTGGAAATGAAATATTGAGTATAGTTAATGAGTATAATTAAACAAGTACAGGAATTTTTAGAACAAAAGGAAAAAAAAATAATAACCCAAAATTTTGTGTCTTTATTCCTTCTTCAAGGAGCCAATTATATATTACCTCTTTTAATCCTTCCTTTTTTAGTTAGAATTTTGGGGGCAGAAAAATTTGGACTTATTATGTTTGCCCAGTCTTTAGTGTCATTTTTAAATGTTTTTGTTGACTTTGGGTTTAATATCAGCGGAACAAGAGAAATATCTATAGCCAGAAATCAAAAGCAAAAAGTTGGAGAAATTTTTATTGCTATAATGCTTATTAAGTTTTGTTTGGTAGTCATTTCTTTTGGGGTGCTTTTACTTTTAATAGGTAGTTTTACTAGGTTTAGTATAGATTCTAATATTTATATTTTAAGTTTTGGTGTGGTTATAGGTCAAGCATGTTTTCCTGTATGGTTTTTTCAAGGAATAGAAAAAATGAAAGTAGTTACATATGTAAATGTTTTTGCTAAAATAATATTTACAGTATTAGTATTTTTCTTTATTGATAATGAACAAGATTATTTTAAGGTACCTATTTATAATTCTTTGGGATTTATAGTTTCGGGTTTTTTTGGTCTTATTTTTAGCTTTAAATTTTTCACGTTTAAGTTACCTACATTTGGACTAATAAAGCAGTTATTTTTTGATAGCTTTAGTTTGTTTATCTCAAATTTGGCTATAAGTTTATATACTGCGAGTAACGTTTTTATTTTAGGGTTGTTTTCTGGAAATGCTTTAGCTGGAGTATATTCTAGTATTGAGAAACTCATATTAGCGATTAAGAATATTTATGTGCCACTTTATCAGGCATTGTATCCTTGGGTTTCTAGACAAAACAATGAGAAAGTTAAAATGATAATATGCAAAATCAAACCTTTTGTTTTTTTATTAGGTATGGTTATAGCAATATTTATTTTGTGTTTTGCTGAAAATATATTGGCATTAGTTTATAAAGATCCAATTATAACTAGTTATTCAATTGTGTTTAGAGTGTTATGCTTCATTTCATTGTTTTCAGGGTTAAATATGCTTTATAATGTTCTATATTTTCCAGCTGTAAAGCGGTATAAGGTTAGGATGAATATTTTGATTTTTGGTGGTTTATTTAGCGTGATTATGAATTTAATTTTTGTACAATTTTTTAGTATTTATGGCGTAGCTATAATTGTAACCATTACCGAGTTATTATTAGTTTTAATTGGAAGTTTTTATTTTAAAAAGATTAGTAGTGAAATGGAAATAATTAAGCCTTAAAGTATGGTACATCTAATTTCAACCCTCTTTATTGTTGAGTTTTTATCAATTTTATTGATAATGTTCTATATTTTGTTTAAAAGAGGGGTCACATTTAAAGTAGGCATATCATTCGGGGTTTTGTTTTTTATTTTTATACCCGTTTGGGTAATGATTATAACTGGTACTTTAGAACTTTCAAAAACAGATTTTTATTATACTAGTTTAAGAGATGTTGTATTGAAGGATAATATTAGCAGTTCATTTTTATTAATTGCATATATATTTTCAATTATTATTTACTTATGTTTTCCATCAAGGTATTCCAATCTAGAAGTGAATAATGAATTTAAGCCAAGTATTAAAAGTTATTTAATAGTTTATTTTATTGGGATGCTAATTGTTTTTATTGGCTCAGGTTTATTGGAAGGAGGAAATTGGTATAGAAATAGACATAATTATTTTGAATCTACTGGTGCTTTCGCTGTTTTGATTTCTTTTATAACAAGTTCCGTGAGGATTTTAATAATTTCCTCCTTGTTTTACAAGTGGCTTAAGAATGATTGGAAGTTTCGTAAGTTTTTATTTTTGACTGTTATGTTTACAGTTTTGGATATGATGTTTTCTGGAAATAGAATATACTTATTTTGTACAGCCATATTGATTGGGTTAATGTTTTTAAAAAAATATCCAAAGAAATCCTTTATAGCACTGCCTTTTGTATTTCCGCTAGCTTTTGTGTTAGGATATTTTGCTTCAATTTTTAGACATATTAGAGGGCCTCTTTTTGAAAGTGGTTTTCCTACCTTTGATATTTTCTTAAAATCTTTAGATAGAGCCATGCTTTTGGAACCACCAAATCCTAAATTGTTTTTTATTGGTATTTCTGAATCCATAAATGTAAATGTTATATATGATTTATTTAATAGATACGACACTATTCTGTATGGAGCAACTTATTTGAAGCCATTGTTTTTTTATGTGCCTAGATCTGTTTGGCCAAATAAACCTGAAAGTATTACTACAATTGCAGCTAATACATTTGGAGGGAATTCTTTGGTCACTACACTAATTGGTGAAATGAATATGAATTTTTCATTACTAGGCATAATTTTACTTCCAATAGTAATATGGTTTACCGAAGGATTTTTAACTAAGAGCTTGCGAAATTTTAATTCAATAGTAAATATTGTTGGATTTATTTTCGGTATTTTATTTTTTAGAATGCCATTTTCGGATGATATTTTAATTTTTGTCTTCTTGGTATTAATTTTGCTTTTTTTTAATGTTTTCAAAAAATATAAATTTAAGTTCTATTATCCCATTAAATGATGAATATCAAAAAACATCTTTCGAATGAGTTATTTTTATTGTTTGCTTTTTTTCCGCTTATTCCTAATACATTAAAAGGTTTACCTGTAATATTATTAGTTCTGGGTTCATTTTTTTTAATTGAGAAAACGAAAGTCAATTGGAAATGGTTTTTAATTAATTCTTCAACTTTTTTATTGTATGTATTTTCTCTTTTATATACAACGAACTTCTCATATGGTTTTAAAAAATTAGAAACAGGGCTTACTTTTTTTATTGTGCCTCTTGTTTTTTTTGTATTAAGACCTCAAATAGCAATCACATCTCAGTTACGTAAGAAGTTTTTATTTTTATTTGTCCTTTCTTCAACGATTTTTGCTAGCTATATTTTGTTTTTTATTATTAGTGACAATAATTTAACTTCTAATAAAGATTTTTATTCCGATAAATTTAGATTGGTTGTTGAGAAAGTACCTTTGATTGGTCAACACCCAATTTATGCTTCAATTTATCTTGGGAATGCATTAATATTTACTTTTTATTTATTTCAACTCTATTCTGTTTCTTATAAAACTAAAAAAGGATTCTTCTTACTAATAGCAATATTTATTAATACAATTTTGTTACTAATGTTATCTAGTAAGGCAGTGATTTTTAGTTTAATTATTTTATTGATTCTGTATTTTGTACATGCATTTTTTTTGAGGGGAAGGTTTAAGAAGGGGCTAATGTATTTATGTATGCTGTTTATTGGTGCTTTAGTATTGTTTGTATTTAACAGAAGAGTAAATGAAATGATTAGATTGGATACATATGCCTCGGTAAATTCAAGTTATTCAAATTCTTTTCGTGTTAATATCTATGAATGTGCTATAAATGTTTTTAAACATAATCCAATTCTTGGCGTTGGTATTGGGGATGCTCAAGATGCGTTGAATGAATGTTACAGTTATAAAAGTCAACTTTTATTAAATAACCAATATAATAGCCATAATCAATATTTGGATTTTTGTATTAAACTTGGTTTTTTAGGTTTGGTTGTTTTTATAGGGTTCCTGGCTGCAAATTATCGATACGCACATAATTCTAATGATGAATTGTTTAAGGTGATAATTCTATTTTATTGTCTTAATTTTTTGACAGAGAATATTTTAGTCAGACAATCAGGGTTAATACTGTTTGTTTTTTTTATTCATTTTTTTAGGAACAATAAAACATATAAAATTTCCTGATGAAAGATCTAATTATTTTACAAACATGTATCCCAGATTACAGGAAAAAATTATTCACATTTTTAAACGAAAAATACGGTGAAGATTTTACGTTGTACGGAGGCGCCGATTATTTTGAATCTACCGTTAAAACAGATAATTCGATTAATTTTTTAAATAGAGTAAAGAATATTTATTTGTTTAAGAGAAAGGGGCTTTTCCAAACAGGGATGTGGAGGGATATTCTAAAGGCACGAGTAGTAGTATTAGAGTTAAATCCTAGAATAATTTCTAATTGGATAATTTTAATTCTACGAATCCTTCTAGGAAAGAAAACGGTATTGTGGGGGCATGCTTGGCCTAAAAATGGAGAAAGGAGTTTGACCGATGTAATAAGAGGAGGCATGCGGCAATTGGGATCTCAAATTTTGGTTTATACCGTTAGTCAAAAAAGGGAACTTCAGATAAAAATGCCTCATAAAAATATAACTTGCGCTCCGAATGCTGTGTTTTATAAAAAAGAGATGGTTAATAATAGTGATAACGATTTAATACAAAATATCATTTATGTTGGGCGCTTAACCGAATCTAAAAAGCCGCTTTTTTTGGTTAAGGCATTTAATAAAGTATTAGGTTTTTTACCAACAGAAGCAAAGCTTATAATTGTAGGCGAAGGAGAAGAGAAGCAAAACTTGTTAAATTATATTAATGATAATAATTTGGAAGGAAGAGTTTTAGTTAAAGGACATATAGGATCGTACGAAAAATTAAAATCTCTATATGATACTAGTTTACTAAGTGTTTCGCCCGGATATATTGGTTTGTCTGTTACTCAAAGCTTTGGTTTTGGGGTTCCAATGATTGTTTCTAAGTTTGAAAAACATTCGCCTGAAATAGAGGCTGTTAAAGAGGGTAATAATTCTGTATATTTTGAAACTGATAATGTCGATTCATTAGCAGATAAGATATTGGATTTTTATAATAATAGAGGTTATTGGTTGAAACAAAGAGAACAAATCTTAGATTTTTGTAAAGAAAATTATTCAATCGAAGTCATGGCTGAAGCCTTTGTAAGTTTGAATCCAAAGAAAATATAATATTCATTTAATGATAATCAGAAATAAAACTAAAGTAAATGTTTTAATAGTAGGTCCATTAGACAAGCCTATAACCGGAGTCTCAATTTGTAATGATTTAATTTTAGAAGGGCTAGATAAAAATCAATTCAATGTAAAGTATATAAATACCTCATTTGATAAGTTTGATGAGAACGTTGGTACTCTTTCAATTAAAAAGATTTTTTACTTTTTGAAGTTTTATTTTTTAACCTATAAGGTTTGGAATGTTGACATTATTTATATTACACCAGGACATACTTTTTTAGGAATAATTAAATATGCATCATTTATCTTAGCAGGTTGGTGTTTAAGAAAAAAGGTAGTTTTACATATACATAGTGATACCTTAGTTAACACTTATTTAAAAAGTAACAAAGTTAAGAAGTCTATATTGACTTTTGTTATTTCTAAAGCAGATAGAGGGGTGGTTTTATCCAAGTCTTTGGTTAGAAATTTATCTTATTTTTTACCAAAAGATAAAATAGAAGTTTTATTCAATTTTGTCGAAGATAAGTTTATATTGACCGAAAATGAAGTTAAAATTAAAAAATATGATAAAATTAAGATTGTTTATTTAAGCAATTTAATGACACAAAAGGGTATATTTTATTTGTTAGAAACATTTAATTTGATGCTAAAGAATAAGATTCCTTTTGAGGCTAAATTGGCTGGTAATATTGATGATACTATTAAAGAACAAATTGAAAAAGAAATAAAGTTATTAAATGTAGAATATTTGGGAGTGGTTAAAGGAGACCGGAAAAGAGAACTCTTAAAATGGGGTAATGTCTTTGTTTTCCCTTCATATTTAACAGAAGGATTGCCAATATCTATTTTAGAAAATATGGCTAGTGGAAATGTTGTTTTCACAACGAAACATAGTTCCCTTGATGATATTTATAAAGAAACGAGTTTGGTTTATATTGATAAAAAATCTTCTGATGATATTTATAATAAGGTATTAAACTGTTTTTCTGATGAGGAAGCAATAAGAGAGATGGTAATTAAAAATTACAATTTTATTAAATCAGTTGGAAGAGAAGAAGTTTTCCTAAGGAAACTTATGGATATCTTCAATAAGTAAATTTGGACAAATAATAGGTGAGAGAAAAAAAAGTATTAATAATAGGTATAAATTATTATCCAGAAGATAGTGCAATAGGTTTATATACCACTCAAAAGGCAGAGTACCTTGGAGCGAACGGGTTTGAAGTGTCGGTTATTACAGGTTTTCCTTATTATCCTCAATGGGAGATAAGAGATGATTATAAATTAAAAAATTATTTAGTAAGGGAAACCATAAACGGGGTTAAAGTTTATAGGAGTAAACAATATGTGCCTAAAGATCCAACTTTTGTAAAAAGAATAATGCATTTGTTAAGCTTTACCTTTGGAAATTTTATTAATTTATTTAGAATTAGTAAACCAGATATCGTGATTTCAATTATTCCATTTACAACCTCTGGTTTGTTAGGTTGGTTTTTAAAGAAGCGATATAATTGTAGGCATCTCGTTCATGTACAGGATTTTGAGTTTGATGCAGCAATAGATTCAGGTTTGTTAGATGACAATAGAAGAAAAGTAATTAAGATTTTACAAAGAATTGAAAGATTCGTGTTAGATAAAGCTGATGTTGTTTCAACAATTAGTTATGGTATGATTAATAGGTTGAAAGAAAAAACCGATACTAGTGTATATTATTTGACTAATTGGATTGATGTAGAGATGTTTAGTCACAATAATATAGGAACACATAAATATTTAAAATCAGATTGTTTTAAAATTTTATATTCAGGAAATATTGGAGCAAAGCAAGATTGGGATTTATTTTTAAGAATTTTAGTAGAATTAAAGAAGGTCGAAAATATTGAAGTAATAGTGGTTGGTGAAGGTGCCGAGAAAGCTAAATTGCTAGAGGGAGTTAAACATTATAATTTTGTGAAACATTTTAATTTAGTTCCGTATAAAGAATTGCCTCAATTACTTAAAAGTGCAGATTTGCATGTTTTATTTCAAAAAGCAAATGTTATTGATACGGTAATGCCTTCAAAAATATTAGGTATGATGGCAAGCGAGAAACCGTCTATTGTAACAGGGAATATGGCAAGCGAAGTAGCTAAAGTTTTTAAGGACTCAGAAGGAGGTTTTTATTTTAGTGGGAATTCCGTTAACGAAATAATAGATCAAATAAAGATACTTAAAGAAGATAAAGTACTTTGTTCAAATTTAGGGATGGGGGCGAAGAAATATGTTTTGGAGAAATATTCTAAGAATAAAGTGTTAGATATGTTTATCAAGAAGCTAAATGAATTTTAACTATAGCTGTAGCCTTCCCTAAATTAAACCAGTTTTAATTATCAAAAAAAGGAGGCAGCTTTAATAGGCTAACCCCTTGGTTTTTTATAAGGCAAACATTTTTCGTGATAGTGTCAAAGAATCTTTTTAATTTAGACATTTTTTCTAGCTATCCCTTATTTTTTCGTAAAATTGCATAATATTTTTGCAATACTGCTAGTTATATGCAAAACGTATAACCTAAATTTACTGTGTGAACACCATTAAACAAGGGAGATATTCAGCTTATCTCAGGCCGATATCATATGTAATAGACTTAACTATTATAAATGGTTTGGCTCTATTTTTCTTTTTTAGGCATATAGACCCTTATTTTTTTGTATTTGTGATTTCTTTATCTTGGATTCTACTTTCCGTCGCTTCTAATTTTTATGAAGTATATCGCTATACTCGGGAAGTGACGATTTTGTCTATGATCATCAAACAATTGGTGTTGTTTGCTTTGGTGATGTTTGCTTTTTCGGGTTATAATTTTGAATTTAATCTGCATCCAAAAACCATTATTTTATATGTTTTGGTTGTATTTTTGTTAATATCAGTATTGAAATTTACGGTTTATTATCTTCTTCAAAAGTACCGGACATCCTTTGGAGGAAATTTCAGAAATACAGTCATTTTTGGAGCCAATAAAAAAACTTTGGCTCTTGAGAATTTCTTTAATAAGAATCCTGAATACGGTTATAAGCATAAGAGAACATTTTCTTTTAAGGAGAAAAATTCAAAGGCATTAGAGGAGAGCTTTCAATATGTTTTGGATGAGGGGATTGATGAAATATATTGTTCCATTTCAGAGTTGAGCAATAGTCAAATTAATGAAGTAGTCGACTTTGCTGATAACAATCTTAAAATACTCAAATTTTTACCAGACAATAAGGAAATATATTCCAAAAAATTGAAGTATGAATATTATGACTACATTCCTATTTTGTCTTTAAGGAATATACCTTTGGAAGAGTCTATAAACATGTTTATTAAACGTGGGTTTGATATTCTGTTCTCTAGTTTAGTAATTGTATTTATTCTTTCTTGGTTAACACCATTGATTGCTATTTTAATTAAATTAGAGTCGAAGGGACCTGTATTCTTTAAGCAGTCTAGAAATGGATTTAATTATAGGGAATTCGATTGTTATAAGTTTAGGTCTATGATGCCAAATCCAGATGCTCATTTGTACCAAGCAACTAAAGGGGATCAAAGGGTGACTAAAGTGGGGAAATTTATCCGTAAAACGAGCATTGATGAATTGCCACAGTTTTTCAATGTGTTGTTTGGTGATATGTCTGTCGTTGGACCAAGGCCTCATATGGTTAGCCATACAAATATGTACGCTAAAAGAATTGACAAATTCATGGTGCGTCATTTTGTTAAGCCTGGGATTACAGGACTTGCCCAAATCAGTGGATATAGGGGTGAAGTGGAAACAGACAAGGATATCATAGGTCGTGTTAAATACGATATCTTTTATATTGAAAACTGGTCTATTTTCTTGGATTTGAAAATCATCTTTAGAACCTTCTTAAACGCTATTCAGGGAGAGGAAAAGGCCTATTAAAGTAATTCACCTAGTTTGTATAACTGAGTATTAAAATCAAAAGTATTTAAGGCTTCCTGTTGAATTCTATTTCTATAACTAGTAGAGAGTTTCTCTCTTTTCATTGTTAAAAGCATATTGTTCAAAGAATCATAGTCTGCTGCTGGAGCAATCCAGCCCAGGTTGTGTTGGCTAATTATGTCTTCCCCTTCACCACCTCCAAAATATAGCATTGGGAGTCCCAATCGCGCATATTCGAAGATTTTTGAGGGTACTGACCCATAAATTCTATTGAGAAGCGGAATGATGGTGATATCGTATTTCAAAAGTTCTTGATGCAAAAGATTTCGCTCAATTTCTCCATGGAATGTAATAGGTAATTTTGGGTTGTTTTTTATAAAAGTTTCAATAGCTTTTTGTTCAGCGCCAGCTCCGTAGATATGAAACTCAATATTGGTATAATCTAAGTTGTTACATAGTTTAAGAATACCTTGGGCAATTCCCAATAAACCAGCATAGACCATTTTTATCTTTGGACTTTCTTGGGAACTGTTCTGTATTTTAGGAGGATTAAAATCCGGGTAGTTTCGATAGAGAAATGTTTTTTTATTCGGATATATTGAGGTGATGTGCGTTAAAATTTCATTGCTTTGTCCTAATACTAAATTTGCATTTCTGTAGTTGAATCGTTCAATCCATTCCAATACTCTGTAGCTCCAGTTCTTTTTAAAGGCGCCAAGTTTCAAGCCTGCAATGGGCCACAAATCGCTTACGTTTAAAATCAATTCCCTTTTTTTGTTACGAAGAAAAAATATGGAAGTGAAGGCTACCAATAGCGGCGGGGATTGCACAATGACTTTTTTGGGAATCTTGTTCCAAATGAAAAACCATATCAAACTAAAGCTATAGGAAAGCATGGCAAACAAGCGCAACAGTTTATTCTTAGAATTGCTGGCGTAAATCCATAGTCTGTGGACTGTTATTCCGTTTTCCTTTGAAGTGTGCTTAAAATGCCCTTTATAGCCTTCAAAGATCTTCCCTTTGGGGTAGTTGGGTAGCGGGGTTAAAACAGATATATGAAATCCTCTTTTTTGAAGTCCTTCTGCCAAATGAAAAATTCTGTTGGAAGCGGCTCCGGTTTCTGGAGGAAAATAGTTAGTAATAATTAAAATGTCTTTGCTCAAAGCTGGTAAATATTGATGAGGTGCTCGATGATGCGTTCGGCGGTTTTGCCATCCCATAATTTTGGAATGGTTGTATCTTTCCACTTGCCAGAAAGAAGAGTTTGGAAAGCAGTTTCAATTTTTTCAGGATCTTTTCCCGCTAAAACGTTGGTGCCAAGTTCACAGGTTTCTGGACGTTCGGTATTTTCTCGCAAGGTGATGCAAGGGACATTCATTACGGTGGTTTCTTCTGTAATGCCCCCTGAGTCGGTTAAAACGGCCAAAGCATGTTTCACCAAAAAATTAAATTCCAAATATCCCAAGGGTTCCACAAAGTGAAGGTTGGGAGCGTCAATGTGCATGGCTTCCAAAACCTGTTTTGTTCGTGGATGTACTGGAAAAATGATAGGGTAATCTTTTCCCAAATTTGTAATAAGGGATAGCATGCTGCTGAGTTGTTCCTGTTCATCAACATTGCTCGGTCTGTGAAGAGTTAAAACCAAATACTTTTTAGCTTCTAGATGTAATTGATCCCATAACTCTGGCTTTTGAAATCTAACGTCATTTTTGAGAAGGGTATCAATCATCACATTCCCCACAAAAAAAATCTTGTCCTTTGTAACTCCTAATTGTTTTAAGTTATTATTGGCGTGGTTTGAAGTAGTAAAAAAGTAATCGGTCAAACTATCGGTGACAATACGATTGATTTCCTCTGGCATGGTAATGTCTCCGGAACGTATCCCTGCTTCTACATGGGCCACTTTAATATGTGCTTTTTTGGCGACAATGGTACAGGCCATGGTCGAGGTAACGTCTCCCACTACCAAGACCAAATCGCAAGGGTGTTGCTGAAGTTCCTTTTCAAAACCTATCATAATGGCGGCGGTTTGTTCAGCTTGGGTACCACTTTTTACTTCCAAATTGCTGTCGGGAAAAGGTATGTTGAGGGATTCAAAAAACGTGTCACTCAAATTTTTGTCGTAGTGTTGTCCCGTATGAACCAAGCGGTAATGGATGTTTTTTCCTGATTGGTTGCTTTTTTTTATAGCCTCAATAATGGGGGCTATTTTCATAAAATTAGGGCGGGCTCCCGCCACTATTGTAATAGTCATGAATGTTGCTTTACTTGTGATGTAAATTGTTTGAGTTTGCCGCTTTTGGAACGTACCAAGCGTTCCTTTCTTTCAAATTGGATATGGAGTCCTTTTTCCAAATAACGTTCCATTTCTGTTGTGATAATTTTCGTTTTTTCAGTAGACAATGGGTCTTGACTTACATAAATTATTTTGAAAGTATCTGGACATGTTTGTTCGATAATAAATTCCTTGACATTGCCATCGTCCTCGATAATACTTTTCGTGATATAGTAAAAGGTCAAACCTGCGGCTACTTTGCCGCTAGGGAGAATGGCAAAATCATTAGTCCTTCCTGTTAACTGTTTTAAAATGGGTTTCTGAATGGTGGAATTAGGAGAAAGTGCGCCAATATCCCCAATATCATATCTTATGAATGGGTGCGCTTTGTTGTAAAGAGAGGTGATGACGATACGTCCTTCTTCACCCAAAGGTACATTTTGGTTGTTTTCATCCAAAATTTCTACAAAAAGGGTTTCGCTATTCACTTGCCAGTCTCCTTTTGGATTTTGAAAGGCAATTAAATCCAATTCCGAAGCACCATATTCGTTGACCACTGGAACACCAAATTGCGTTTCCAACAAGTTCTTGTCTGAATCAAATAGCATCTCCGAAGTGACTACACAAGCTTTTAAGGTTGGACAAACTGATTTCAAATTGATGTTTTTTCGTTCTAGGAACTTGGCAAATTGCACAATAGGACTGGTGTAGCCATTGATGTATTCAAATTTACTTTGCTGAAATTTACTAAGACAAGTTTCCAAAGCTTGGTCACTCATATCGAAAACCGAAAATCGGTAGCGGTTTCCTAGATAATCCTTAAAGCGTTCTTTGTAATAATTTTTCTTGTTCAATGGAATGCCATAAAACCTAGCCTGTTTCGATGAGTTGAAATCCAATCCATGCCATCCAAACCTATTTTGAATTACCGCCCAAGTTAGGGCATGACAAAATTTGTCCTTGGCAAAAATGAAGGGATCACCTGAAGATCCTGAGGTTTTGTTCACATAAACATCTTTTGTGGTAAAGCCTCTTGATAAGCGGTCTTCCAAGGGTTGCTGTAGATCTCTTTTGGTCATAATTGGCACTGTGTTCCAATAATTGCCAGAAGCTCTTTTGGCAAATGAGCGATAAAATGTATTGTGCTTAATATGATATTCAAAAATGGCTTGCTTTCTATGGTCTAAATAGGCTTCAAATTCACTTTCACTATATTGCTGAATTTCCTTTAGGGTCATACGAGCCCGGTGAATGGGAAATCCGTTAAGTTGCAGGGAAAGGTCAAATAAATTCAAACGAAAGGCGCCTTAGATGTTTTTGTAAAATAATTATTTTTTAAGCGCAAAAGCAATTATTTTTGCGGCAAACAACAAAGATCATGACTATTTTAATTCTCGGTTCAGGCGGGAGAGAACATACCTTTGCCTGGAAAACAGCCCAAAGCCCTTTATGTACAAAACTTTATGTAGCGCCAGGTAACTCTGGAACTGCCGATATTGCAGAAAACGTAAACATTGGTGTAACCGATTTTCCGGCCATTAAGGAATTGGTGGTTTCTAAAGGAATCGAAATGGTAGTTGTTGGTCCAGAAGACCCTTTGGTACAAGGTGTCCATGATTTCTTTTTGAATGATGAACAGCTTAAAAATGTGCCTGTAATTGGTCCTGAAAAAGCGGCAGCAGAATTGGAAGGAAGCAAGGAATTTGCCAAGGAATTTATGATGCGTCACAACATTCCAACGGCGGCTTACCAAAGTTTTGATGCTAGTACTGTTGAGGAAGGTTTCAAATTCTTGGAATCCTTGCAAGCTCCTTATGTATTGAAAGCTGATGGATTGGCAGCCGGAAAAGGTGTATTGATTTTAAATGACCTTGAAGAAGCCAAAGCCGAATTGAAAAGTATGTTGGTAGATGCCAAATTTGGAAATGCCAGTGCTAAGGTGGTGATTGAGGAATTTTTGGATGGTATAGAATTGAGCTGTTTTGTTTTGACCGATGGAAAGAATTACAAAATTCTTCCAACAGCAAAAGATTATAAGCGTATTGGAGAAGGGGATACCGGACTTAATACCGGAGGTATGGGAGCCGTGTCGCCAGTGCCGTTTGCTACCGAAGAATTCCTAACCAAGATAGAAGAACGAATTGTTAAGCCTACAGTAGAAGGTCTTCAAAAAGATAACTTGCCTTATAAAGGATTTATCTTTATTGGTTTGATAAAGGTTGGGGATGATCCTAAAGTGATTGAGTACAATGTGCGAATGGGAGATCCTGAAACCGAAGTGGTGTTGCCGAGACTTAAAAATGATATTGTTGAAATTTTCAATGCCATAGCCAACCAAACCTTGAATGAGATTACTATTGAGATTGATGAACGTGCGGCGACAACCGTAATGTTGGTGTCCGGTGGTTATCCAGAAGGCTATGAAAAAGGAAAGGAAATTACAGGTTTAGATCAAATAGAAGGTTCTATTGCGTTTCATGCAGGAGCTGACTATAAAGATGGAAAAGTAGTGACTACAGGAGGGCGTGTGATGGCTATTACCAGCTATGGAAATACGTACAGTGAGGCACTAAAAAAATCTTATCAAAATATAGATAAACTACATTTTGATAAGATGAACTATCGTAAAGATATTGGTTTTGACCTATAGGAAGGAGTGAGAGCTGATGCTCTTATCTTCTTCGTTGTTGTCGTTAAAGGATTTCAATTGTTTCATCCAGTAACCAAAAGCAACAAAACCAATAAGGATAAAAATCCAGGAAAATGCGTTGGCTGCGAACCAGTTATCCAATTCTAATGCTCTTAAAGCATCTAATGGCTTGAAAAGTACATTGACGAATAAATCCTGAATTGCGTAAAAAAAGTCTTTCATGTGGTATAGTTTAAAACTCGTGAGAGCTTAAAAGATTATCAATATATTTACGGGACAAAATTACATTTTTTTCATTTTAATTTTAAAAAATAAGAAAAGAATGTTGGAAAGGTCAATTTAATACTCATTTAACTGAAAAGGAAACACGAAGATTATTGATGGTATCCAGTTTTTTTAGCAAAGCAAAACCCATACATTTTGTGGTGGTAAGTACAGCCTTGTGTATTGCTTTTGTGATAACAAAACTGTTCATGGTTCACGAGCCTTTTGGAGTATGGGATGTCCTCAAGCAAGTGCTTCTTTTTGGAGTGTGTTTGTTCTCCATTTTTATATTCGATTTTTTATCGGGCAAAAATGATTTGACTAAGAAGAACAGTTTTAAAATCTTGTTTTTTACCCTGTTTTTCATGATGTTGCCAGAAACTTTTTTGAATTCAAAAATCCTTTTGGCAAATTTGTTTATTCTTTTGGCCATGAGACGAATTATAAGTCTGCGTTCCAAAAAGGATGTTAAAAAGAAATTGTTTGATGGCGCCTTTTGGATTAGCTTGGCTACATTGGTGTATTTCTGGTCTTCTCTTTTTTACATTTTGATTTTTGCAGCTTTGTTTCTGTATTCCATTGCAGATTTAAGGGATTGGATCATACCTTTGGTCGCTGTTATCACAGTAGCTATGATAACCACAAGTGTTTTGGTACTGTTCAACATTGATTTGCTTAGCTATGTAGCAGACATGGATATGTCTATAAGTTTTGATTTTTCAAGTTTGAATTCGAAGCATATTATTGTGGCTGCTACCATGATGTTGTCTTGTTTTGTTTGGGGGTCGGTGTATTATCTTAAGAATATTGTTACCAAAGCCAAAAGCTATAAATCGGCTTATATTTTGGTTTTTATTGCTACGATTATTGCTTTGACAATTCTGGTAATTGCACCAAAGAAAACAGGAGCTGAATTTATTTTCTTGTTTGCACCCTTGTCCATTATCCTTTCCAATTATATGGATGTAATAACCGAAAAATGGTTCAAGGAAGTATTTGTGTGGGTTTTAATATTGACCCCTGTAGTAGGTTTAATTCTGTAATTTTTGTCCAAAAGCTAAGTCCCCAGCATCGCCTAATCCAGGTACAATATAGCCATGACTGTTTAATTGGTAATCAATAGCAGCGATCCATAAATGTGTGTTTTCAGAAAAATGTTCAGAGACATAGTGGACCCCTTCTTTGGCGCCAATAACACTTACCAAATGTACTTCTTTAGGAGTTCCAAAAGGTTTTAGGGCTTCATAAGTGGCTACCATGGATTGTCCTGTTGCCAACATGGGGTCGGCCAAAATTAAGGTTTTATTATTTAGGTCTGGGCAGGCCAAGTATTCCACAACAATTTCAAAGCTTTCAGGGTTGTCCTTGTGGTGCCTATAGGCAGAAATAAAAGCGTTCTCTGCCTGGTCGAAATAGTTTAAAAGGCCATTGTGCAAAGGAACGCCAGCGCGAAGGACAGAGCATAAAACAATGTCGTTACTCAAAAGGTTGTTTTTTGAATTACCTAATGGGGTTGTAATGGTTTTTGATTCATAGTGCAGAACCTTACTCAATTCATATCCCAAAATTTCCCCAGTACGTTCAATATTGCGTCTAAACCGCATTTGGTCCTTTTGAATGTCTACATTCCTCATTTCGGCAATAAAACTATTCAAAATGGAATTCTCTTTTGAAAAATCGTGGATTTGCATAAGGTGTCTTTATAAGCTGTTTCTTTTTTATAATCAGTTGGTTACTGTGACTTCAAAATGTTCCGTTGTAATGTAAAAATAAGCGTTTTTACGAAATATTCTGCTTGTAGAATTTTCTAGGGGATTTGAGATGCAGATATTTTTAACAGATTTAGGTTAATTAAGTGTATAAAATTGCCTTAATTTGCACCTCATTTAAAATTAATCTAAATAAGAATAAGTGTTTTTGATATGAAACATCTGCTGTATGTCATGTCGATTGTTTGTATGTTGTTGACAACAACTGCTTGGGCTCAAATTTCGCAAACAGCAAATTTATCTGGTCAAGTGACTGCTGATGACGGAGAGCCTCTTGTAGGGGTAAGTGTGGTTGTATTGCAGACCGGGATTGGTACTTATACAGATGCGGACGGATTTTATAAGTTACCCAATATCCCTGCGGGGACACACAAAGTTCAATTTAGTTATGTTGGGTTTTCAACACAAACCGTAGTTGTAGAGTTACAGTCAGGTGAAGAGTTGACAAAGGTGATTGTATTAACGGAAGATGTGACGCAAATCGATGAGGTTACAGTTAAGGGCTTATCTAAAGTTCAAAAAGTAAAACAAGAGCCTTATAGCGTTAAGGCAATTTCAGCTAAAACATATTATAACCTTTCAACTGATGTGCAAAGTATCCTAGGTCGAGTAGAAGGGGTGAATATCCGCGAGGAAGGTGGTTTAGGATCGGACTCTCAATTTTCTTTGTTCGGTTTTTCGGGAAATCAAATTAAATTTTTTATCGATGGTATTCCTATGGATAATTATGGATCGTCCTTAGGTTTAAATACCATTCCTGTGACTTCTATTGAAAGGATAGAAGTGTACAATGGCGTTGTTCCAGTGTATTTGGGAACAGATGCTTTGGGTGGTGCCGTAAATATTATCACCAAACAGAATAGTAATTTCTTGGATGCTGCCTATACTTTTGGTTCCTTCAATACCCACCGCGCCGATGTAAACGGAGCCTATACCAATAGTGAAACCGGATTTACGGTACGTGGAAATTTCAATTTTAATTATTCCGATAATGATTATGAGGTTTTAGCAGATATAACCGATGTAAACGGGAATATAGAAGATGAGCGCTGGGTAAAGCGTTTTCATGATACTTATAAATCGGGAGCCGCAAAAGTGGAAGTTGGAGTTGTAGACAAGAGTTATGCCGATCAGTTGTTAATTGGAATTACGGCTGCCAAAGATGAGAATGATGTGCAAACGGGCGCAACGATGGAAACCGTTTACGGAGGTATAGAGCAAAATAGTGAATCGGTAATTTCTACTTTAAAATATAGAAAGTCCGGATTGTTTGCAGAGCCTTTGGACGCTAGCTTTTATGCGGCCTATAATGCTACCCGAACCCATAATTTAGATACCTTAACTGGAGTGCGTTACAATTGGTTGGGCACTCCTGTTTATACAGGAACCACGGAAGGTGAGCAGGGAGATAGAAACGATGAGACTTTAACCGATAACGAATTCAATACCCAGTTAAATCTAGGGTATCAAATAAGCGAATCTCATACGGTAGCTTTTAACCATGCTCTCCAGTATTTTCATCGTGAAATAGATGATGTATTAAATCCCGATAAACCTGAAAATCAGTTTCCAAAGTCTTATTATAAAAATAACCTGGGGGTTTCTTACACTTTTAGTCCAAACAAAAAATGGAATGCCACGCTGTTTGGAAAAGGGTATTTTTTAAATGTTGAAACCAGTAAACAATATGATTTTGGAACCCCTAACGTAAGAATAGATTCTTATAAAAATTCGAAAAGTGCTTTTGGATATGGTTTGGCAACAACCTATTTTTTATTGGAGAACCTTCAGTTAAAAGCTTCTTATGAGCACACTTACAGAATGCCTGCTCCAGAAGAAATATTTGGGGACAACCTGTTTGTAACGGCTAATCCAGAGTTGGGGCCTGAGCAAAGTGACAATTTTAATTTTAATGCGAAGTGGGATTTTGAACCTGCAGAAAACCATAATGTGCAGTTGGAAGGTAGTTTTATTTATAGAAATGCTTCCGATTTAATTTATCAGAGAGTTACAGTAGCGAATCCACAAACCAGTTTTGCAAATTTAGCGGAGGTGAGAACCCTTGGTTATGCCGGAACGCTCAATTATAAATTTAAAGATTGGTTGCGATTTGGGGGAAATATTACCTATCAAGATATCACGGATCAGGCAGATTTTGTCTATAACGATTATGCCGGCCAGCAGACCAATTTCCAGAAAGGCTTCCGTATTCCTAACACGCCTTATTTGTTTGGTAATGTAAATGCTGGGGTCGATTTTAAGGATGTTGTAGTAAAGCAATCGCATTTAAGTGTCAATTATTTTTTCAACTACATCAACGAATACTTTTTAAGTTGGGCGGAATATGGATCGGAGGATTCCAAGAAAATTATTCCTGAGCAGTCTTCACACGACTTGGCCGTTAGCTATAGCCTCAAAGATGGCAAATACAATGTCTCCTTGGAATGTAAGAATATCACTGATCAAATGCTGTTTGACCAATATAAATTACAAAAACCGGGGCGGGCATTCTATTTTAAATTCAGATACGCTTTATAAACACAGAACAATAATTAAATACGTTATACTATGAAAATATCAAGAAAAATTTCAGCATGGAGTTTAGGACTTATGGCAGCAGTGTCTATGATGTCTTGTAGCTCGGACGATGATAGTAACGATTCAGGTAGTTCGGTAGCCGAAAAACCATTCGCCTTATCATTAGCCATACAAGGAAGTGAAGGTGGGTTTACCTATTACACGGTGCCTTTTGAAAATGTTATGGAAGGCACACTTTCGGCTACAGGGCAAGGTATAGAGCAACCAGGATATTACGATTTTACTAAAGTAGATAATACCATTTACAGTATTGGTGGATTAGATGATACCGATGTATCAGCAATTACCCAAAATGCAGATCAAACGCTTTCTACAGAAGGGAATGTGTCTTTAAATGAAAGCATCTTGGATTTGGTGAAGGCAGATGATGAGACGTTGATTTCGGTGTCTCTACCTTCTACAGTTGGAGGTGTGGTTACCTTCCGTTTGTTTGATGCGAACACTGTGAGTATTACCGAAACGGTAGAATTGCCATCCAGCGATTTACATTCGGCAACAGATGCTGTCCCTGCATATTCAGGATTACGCGTAGTGGGTAGCCACGTATTTTTGAGCTACTATATGAGTAACCCAACAACTTGGGTAACAGATTATACCGAACAAGCACAGGTTGCAGTATATTCTTATCCGGAATTGGAATTCATTAAAGTAATTACAGACGACCGTGTTGGGCCAATTGGTGGATTTAACATTAAGTCTGGTCTAGAAGTGGACGAAGCTGGAAATATTTATGCTATTTCTCACTCTAACCCTGCAAATGGGTATAGTCAATCAACGAAGCCTTCTGGAATTTTAAAAATTAACGCTGGAGAAACTGAATTCGACCAGGCGTATTTCTTCGATGTTGACGCGGCTACAGGTGGATCAAATATTTCGCATTTAAGATATATTGGTAACGGAAGGGCTTTTGTAGAAGTAAATACAGCAGCTAGAAGTGAGCAAGGTACTTGGTCTGATAGTCCGTTACGTTCGGCTGTTGCTGATTTAAATAACTTCACGGTAAATTATATAGATGGTGTGCCGGTACATAATGGCGATGGTCGTCGTTTAGCGGCGTTGTACAGCGATGGTTATGTGTATTTATGTATTCCTGAAGAAGGTAGCATCCATGTGTACAGAATGGATACAACCAACTATACATCTACCAAAGGTGCTCAAATTCAGGCTAATTTCGTAGCAGGATTCTTCAAATTTTAAATTTCAAAATATACCGGCTTTTGTACCAAATGTGCAAAGCCGGTTTCTTTTTTTAGAGGCTAATGAGTAAAAAGCGTAAAAACCCAAGTAAATTAAGACAATTAAATAACTGGCTTCACCTATGGTTGGGATTAATTTCTGGTATTGTGGTGTTTATTGTGAGTATTACGGGATGTTTTTATGCCTTTCAGCAGGAGATTAAAGACAGCTTGGAGCCTTGGCGCTTTGTGGAGGTTCAAAACAAACCCTATGTAGCCCCTAGTCAATTGCTGGATACTGCAGCCGTTTATATGCCTAATGCTAAACCCACTGGATTAACTTATGCTAATGTAGATGGCGCAGCAGCTGTTGGGTTTGGAGGAATGGAAAACGGAAAGCGTACTTTTTCAGTTGTTTTTATGAATCCGTATACAGGAGAATTTTTAAAGAAACAACAGCCTATAGGAAGTGGCCAATTTGACTTCTTTCGTTTTATAATAGATGGGCATAGAGCACTTTGGTTGCCCTACGAGGTTGGAAGGCCCATCGTTGGAGTGTCTACCCTTGTGTTTTTATTGCTACTTATAACCGGATTGGTGATGTGGTGGCCTAAAAACTGGAAGAAAAGTAATCGTGATAAAAGTTTTAAGATAAAATGGAAGGCTAAATTTAAACGCCTTAATTACGATTTACATAATGTTTTAGGCTTTTATGCATTGTTATTTGCATTGATTTTGGGAATTACAGGGTTGGTTTGGAGCTTTCAATGGTTTGATAAAGCGGTGTATTTTATTGCTTCTGGCGGGGACATAAAAGAAATGGGACATCACCATCCGCATTCCAATTTAGAAAATAAAACCTTGGCTTGGAACGATAGTCTCTCACCTTTGGATAAGGCTTGGTATAAAACCCTTGAAATTGATGAGCAGGTAAAGGGGATGTACATGACGCCAATTTTGGAAGATGAAGATGACCCTATAGAAATTACTGTCTATCACCAAGAAGGATCTTGGTACGACCATAACGAATATTTTTACGACAGATATACTTTAGAACCTTTAGAACAAGAAGGAAGTAAATTCTCGGAAGCGTCTTTTGCAGATCAGTTATTCATGATGAATTACGACATCCATATTGGTTCTGTTTTCGGATTGGCCGGAAAGGTATTTGCATTCCTCATCAGTTTTATTTGCGCCAGTTTACCAGTGACCGGATTTTTGGTCTGGTGGCATAAAAAGAAGAAAACATCAAAAAAAAATAGTATTTATAAAGGCTCTTGAAATTAAACCAAGGGCCTTCTTTTTTAAATTAGGTTTGCTATAGTACTTTGACGAATGCTTGTTGAAAGCAAAGGGATATCTTTGTGTAGGAATTTCTGCAGGTGGTTTCAAATCGAATTCTCTTAAAATTGCGTAACTTTGTGCCCTAAATTTAAGATCATGTTTACAAGCAAAGCCAATAAAATTTTTCAGGAAGTAATTGAAAAATATCACGTTATAAATACAGTTGATCAACCGTTTAGTAATCCTTATGATCAGGAAACTAACTTGATTGAACATTTGTTGTACAGAAAATGTTGGATTGATACTGTTCAGTGGCATTACGAGGACATTATTCGTGATCCACAAATTGATCCGGTGGCAGCTTTGACATTGAAGCGTCAAATTGATGCTTCCAACCAAGACAGAACGGATATGGTAGAATACATCGATAGCTATTTTTTGGAGCAATACAAGGATGTGACGCCTAAAGCAGATGCGACTATTAATACCGAAAGCCCAGCTTGGGGAGTTGACCGTTTGTCTATTTTGGCCCTTAAGATCTATCATATGAACGAGGAGGCCACCAGAACAGATGCTACCGAAGCACATAGAGAGGCTTGCCAAAAGAAATTGGACATTTTATTGGAGCAACGTGTTGATCTTTCTACCGCTATCGATACCTTATTGGAAGATATTTCCAAAGGCGATAAGTACATGAAAGTTTACAAGCAAATGAAGATGTACAACGACGATGAGTTAAACCCTGTGTTGCGTTCGCAAAAATAGGAACTCATTACATTTCGTTTGTAAGCATAGATGAAGTCTAAAAAAGCACCCAAACATATTTTGGTCATCCGTCTTTCAGCCATGGGAGATGTGGCGATGACGGTTCCTGTGATAAGAGCCTTTGTACAGCAATATCCCGATGTAAAACTTACCGTACTTACACGAGGTTTTTTTGCCTCTTTTTTTAGGGATATTGAACATGTTGAGGTGTTTCCTGTGGATGTTAAAGGCAGGCACAAGGGAATTTTTGGGCTGTATAGATTGTCTAGGGAATTAAAGCAATTGGACATAGATGCTGTGGCCGATTTGCACAATGTCCTCCGTTCCAAAATTCTAAAATTTTTCCTTTTGGGAACACCAACCAAGCAATTGGATAAAGGACGAGCTGAAAAGAAAGCTTTGGTAAACGGGGATATATTTCAGCAATTAAAAACCACCCATGAACGCTATGCTGATGTGTTTAGAAACATGGGATTTCCTTTAGAGCTTTCCAGTGCACAATTTCCGTCAAGAACACCTTTAAATTCCAAAGTTTTGGAACTCTTGGGTACAGACACCCAAAAATGGATTGGTATTGCGCCTTTCGCGGCACATAAAGGAAAAATGTATCCATTGGACTTGATGGAAGAGGTGATTCAATCCTTGTCAAAAGATTATAAGGTGATACTATTTGGAGGTGGAGCTTCTGAAATAGAGCAGTTGCAACGTATCGAAGATGCTCATGAAAATGTGGTAAGTATTGCTGGAAAGTTTACGTTGGAAGAAGAATTGGATGTGGTTTCCAATTTGGATGCAATGGTTTCTATGGATTCTGGGAATGGGCATATGGCGGCTATGTTGGGAGTGAAAACAATTAGCATTTGGGGAGTGACGCATCCTTATGCTGGTTTTGCACCCTTCAACCAACCTGAAGACTATTTGTTGTTGGCAGACCGATCGAAATTTCCTTTAATCCCAACATCTGTTTATGGGAACAAATATCCAGAAGATTATGAAGAGGCGGCAGGAAGTATTGCGCCTCAAGAAGTGATACATAAAATAAAAGCGGTTACTTAGTAACCGCTTTTATTTTTTAAATATCGTCGTAATCGACTTTTATGGTAGGAGAGGTTGGTTGTGCCTGGCATGTCAATATCAAGCCTTCAGCAACCTCATTATCTGTTAAAATATTATTTTGGCGCATAGTGGCTTCCCCTTCGGTGATACGGGCCAAACAGCTACTGCAAATCCCTCCTTGGCAGGAATAAGGGGCGTCGACATCTTCATCTAAAGCAGCTTCCAAAATGGTTTGTTTTTGAGACATCTCAAAAGTGGTTTCTTCCTCGTCTACCGTAATGGTAATTTGTGTTCTGCCACTGGCAACTCCGGTGTCAATGATTTCTGCTGGTTTTGCAGCTTTGAAAAGCTCAAAGTGGATTCTATCAGCCTCAATATCATGACTTGTAAGTACATCTTTTACGGTGTGGATCATGCCTTCTGGCCCACATAAATAGTAAGCATCTACTTCTACGTGTTTGTATTTGTTTTTCATCACGTAGTTTACGGTGCTCTTTTCAATACGTCCAAAAATAGCATCGTCCTCATCGGCTTGACTGAATACAAACTGAACAGACAAGCGCTTGCTGTATTCATGCTGGAGTGCTAATAATTCCTCAAGGAACATGGTGTCTTGGGTAGTCTTGTTACCGTAAACCAAGATAATTTCACTGTGTATTTCTTCTTCCAAAGCACATTTTACAATGCTCATTATTGGTGTAATCCCGCTTCCTGCGGCGAACATGGCAATGTTTTTGGTCTTTTTGTCATTTGGTTCAAATACAAAACGTCCCTTTGGAGGGGCAACGTCCAAAACATCCCCAGCCTTTAATTCTTTATTGGCGTAAGAAGAAAACGTACCGTCTTCAACTTCTTTAACGGCTACTTTAAGTTCGCCACTTTTTGGAGACGAACAGATGGAATAGTCTCGTCGTATTTCATTTCCGTCAATGGTGGTTTTTAGGGTGATGTATTGCCCCGCTTGAAAGGTGTATTCGGCTTTTAGTTCTTCAGGAACAATAAAACTGATGGCTACAGAAGCGTCTGTGACGCGCTGCACCTCTTTTATAGTGAGTTTATGAAATTGAGACATGAAATTTATTTTTTACAAAAATAGTGAAGCCGCTACACTTTAAAATGTAATTCAACAAAAAATATATACCTATAAAACTTATGCATAAGAATTTTATGTATATATTTGAAACGTTATGAGCAATTCAAAATTATATAAAGGCAGTTTGACAACTATCATTTTAAAGCTATTGAGTGAAAATGATAAGATGTATGGTTACGAAATCACTCAGAAGGTAAAAGAGTTGACCAATGGCGAACTTAAAATTACCGAAGGAGCTTTGTATCCGTCGCTTCATAAGTTGGAAGCCGATGGTTTGCTGGATGTGGAGGTGACAAAAGTGGACAACCGCATGCGGAAATACTATAAGCTTACGGAGTCGGGCACCAAGGAAACAGCTAATAAATTATCGGAATTGGAAAACTACATCAAAACCATGCAGGCTTTGGTGAATCCTAAATTTAGTTTGGAGTAATGGAAGTGCTATCTAAAGAAGAGATTCAGTTTATAGATACCTATCTTAAAAACTCCGATGTGCGCTTTGCAGATATTCGTATGGAAATGGTGGACCATGTCGCTTCTGAAGTGGAGTCGAGAATGGCTGAAAAGGGAAATGATTTTTACGATACGTTTAAATGGTATATGGCCGAAAATAAAGCTAGCTTGTTAAAACAGAACCGAAACTATTTGATGGAATCGGAGAAAAAGCTGTTGAAACAATTATTGAGGAACCTTTATTCCGGTCAAGGTTTGTTGCTTGTAATTTTGGTTTTGGGACTGGTAGGGATTCTTTTTGAATTTATGAGTTCCAAGTATGTTCTAATGTTTCCCGTGTCGATATGCATATTGGCTATGACAGCCTATTTTGGTTTAACTAGAAAGACGCGTCTTCGATTCTCTTCGTTGGAACGCATAGGTTTTTACCTAATAATTTTCCCTCAATATATTGGTATTGCGCTCAATCATTTTGTTGACGGGCCTTTGGGAGGTTATTCTTATATATTCGTTGTGCTAAGTGTTTTGATTCCAGTTTTATTACTTCAATTAGGGTTTCAGAACTTCCAGTTTTACAAAAACAAATACCAGGCAATTTCATGAAACCGGCCTTATCAATAGAAGAAATACAATTTATAGACACCTATTTAAAGAATTCTGATGTGCGTTTTGCCGACATCCGGATGGAAATGGTGGACCATGTGGCTTCAGAAATAGAGGTGAGAATGTCTGAAGATGGGATTGATTTTTACAACGCTTTTAAATGGTATATGGCCGAAAATAAAATGAGTTTGCTAAAGGAGAGTAAACGATATTATCGAAGTGGTGATAAAAAATTGTTGAAGCAACTTGCGAAAAACATTTGTTCTTGGCAAGGGGTGTTGGTTGTTTTGGGGAGTTACTTTTTAGTTAAAATAATGTGGGTGTTCAGTGGTTCAAATTATCTAAGACATTTTCCCATTTTCTTGACAGTGTCTTTGCCATTATTGTATTTGATAGATTATAAGGTTTATAAACGTCGCTATTCTTATTTGGAAAGAATTGGTTTATATATCGTAATTTACTATCAAATTGCAAATCCATTTTTTCTTTCTTTTTCTAGGTGTTTAGCTTGTGAAGGTGATATGGCAATATTTAAGATTTCCCTGGGAGTTGCGGTTCCTTTCTTGTTGCTTCAATTGGGCTTCCAGAATTATCAGTTTTATAAAAAGAAATACGAAACAATTTCATGAAACCAATCATTACAGAAGATAGAATCCAAGAGCTTTATGCATTTACGCGGCAACATTTTGTGGTGCACTACGACATACAAACGGAGTTGGTAGATCATTTGGCCAATGGCATTGAGGCGCAGTGGGAAGAACATCCCCAAAGAACATTTGAAGATGCTTTGCACATAGAGTTTAAGAAGTTTGGAGTCTTCGGTTTTCAGGATGTGGTAGAACAGCGGACCAAGGCACTAATGAAATATTATTGGAAAGAAGTATGGCAGCTTTTTAAGCAGTATTTTAGGTTGCCCAAAATCATCATGACGATTGCTTTGGTGCTGATGCTCCAAATGCTGTTAAGGTTTTCTGCCTTTAGCAATATTATTGTTTTTGGCTTGGTTTGTTTAATGTTTTTATTGCCTGCAGTTCAGATGTGCCGATTTAGGTTACAGGTTAAAAAGCGTTCCAAAATAAGTGGAAAACAGTACTTGTTGGAGGATATTATTACTGGTCTAGGAACCGGAGGAATTATGTTTCAAATACCCTTACAGTTTTTGATTAATTTTAATAATCACAGTGAATTAAATGTTGATAATCCATGGGTGCTTTGGATTGTCTCTTCGTTTTTGGTGTTTTATGGTTTGGTAACCTATTTGGTAGCGTTTTATATTCCTAAGAATTTGGAAGAAAACATGAAAAAAATGTACCCGGAATATACTCTAGTGTAACATTTTAGATATATTGGTTACTAATGAAATGCTAACCCAAACAAAAGATGCTAAAACAGTTTGTCTCCCTAGAAATTAAAGCTTTTTTCAGATCGGCGAGTTTTGGAAAAGGAATGGTGCTTAAAATATTCATGCTGCTTTTGGCATTGTGGATGATTTTTGGTCTTTTAGTCACAGGCTTGGCATTATACCCTGGCTTAAAACAAATGTTTCCAGATCAGGATCCATTTGTTGTTGTGAACAATGTTGTGTTTTATTGGTTTTTAATGGATCTGTTTATTCGGTTCTTTTTTCAAAAGTTGCCAGTAATGGCTGTTAAGCCTTTATTGTTGTTGCCTGTTAAGCGGCGTCAAGTAGTCAATTATGTGTTGGGGAAATCGGCGCTGTCGTTTTTCAATTTTCTGCATTTGTTTATTGTGGTGCCTTTTGGGTTTATGTTGGTTAGAAGTGGGCATGGCTTGGGGGCGGTAATTGTTTGGGGTTTTGCTTTATTGCTTTTGACCCTGATCGTAAATTTTTTAAACTTCATCATAGAAAGTCTTTCCTCAAAAACGGAATTGTCCTATCTCCCAATATTGGTGCTGGTAGGGGGCTTGTTTGCGCTTAATTATTTCAACATTGTTTCTATAGACGAAGTTGTAGCTTCCTTTTTAAGGGCGGTGAGCTCTAATCCCCTTTGGTTGGTAGTGCCGTTGTTGATTTTGGCTTTGGTATATGCTTATAATTTCAGGTTGTTAAAGGAGCAGTTGTATTTAGATCATTCTTTAAAAACCAAAGTGCAGCAGGTGGAGGCTTCAACAATGGCTTGGACCAGACATTTTGGAGATACCGCGCCCTTCATTCAAATGGATTTAAAATTGATTTGGAGAAATAAACGTCCACGCTCGTCGGTATTCATTTTGGTAATTGGTTTATTATACGGTTTGTTTTTCTATCCCAATCCAACCTACGCCAATATGCCTTGGTTTTATGCCTTTATCGGAATTTTTGTTACCGGAATCTTTCTTATCAATTTTGGGCAGTTCATCCCGGCATGGGATAGCGGTTATTACAAAATGCTCATGGCTCAAAATATTAAATATGAACAATATTTGAGGTCTAAGTATGTGTTGATGACAGCCAGCGTAATTGTGCTGTTTGTATTGAGTATTCCATACGTATATTTTGGGTGGAAGATTCTGTTGGCGCATTTTGCAGCGGCTGTGTATAATATTGGAATCAACACACATGTTATTTTGTTTGGGGGCTCTTTCAACCGGAAGAAAATTGATTTAAACCAGCGGGCGGCTTTTAATTATCAGGGAACGGGAGCGGTACAGTGGATTATTGGTATTCCGCTTATGCTGTTGCCCTTGGCAATTTTTGGCTTGTTCTATGCTGTGGCTAATTTTCAAATAGCCTGCGCCGTGTTAATAGTATTGGGGTTAACGGGGATTGTGTTTCACCAGAAATTAATGAGCCTGATTACAGAAAAATATTTAGAGTCGAAATATAAAATGATTGACGCCTTTAGTCAAGACAGTTAATATAAAGGATTATGATTCAAACATCGCAACTTACAAAACGTTACGGCGACAAAACCGTATTGAATATTGATAGTCTGAATATTTCCAAAGGCCAGAGTTTTGGTTTGGTGGGAAATAATGGGGCTGGTAAAACCACCTATTTTAGTCTGTTGTTGGATTTAATACAGCCAACCACGGGTTATATTAAGAATAGCAATATTAGGGTGAGTCAAAGCGAAGATTGGAAGCCTTTCACGTCTGCCTTTATTGATGAAAGTTTCTTGATTGGGTATTTAACACCAGAGGAGTATTTCTATTTTGTGGGAGATTTGCGAGGACAAAACAAAGCCGATGTGGATACTTTTGTCAAGCAGTTTGAGGATTTTTTCCATGACGAAATTTTAAATCAGAAGAAGTACCTCAGGGATTTAAGTAAAGGAAATCAAAAGAAGGTGGGGATTGTGGCTGCCTTAATTGGTAACCCTAAAGTGGTAATTTTGGATGAGCCCTTTGCTAATTTGGATCCTACTACGCAAATTCGGTTAAAAGGAATTATAAAAGATCTTGCCGAAACCAGAGATGTCACGGTGCTTATTTCCAGTCATGACCTTATGCATGTTACCGATGTGTGCGAACGTATTGTGGTGCTGGAAAAAGGAGAAGTGATCAAGGACATGGCCACCAACACTGCAACCCTTAAGGAATTGGAAGGATATTTTGCAGGTTCGGCCACCTTGTAGGGAAAGTTTGGACTTTCAGTAGTTGAGGTCAGATTTCATCTAAAGAGACTTCAATAATTCAAAAAGATGCTTATTTTTACAGCCAACACATAATATACAGGCTAGATTCCTGTTATGTTATGAAGCAAATGTCGGCAAGGTTGAAAACAACTTCTAAAATCATAATAGCGTTACTAGGTGTTTCGGTAATTGCAACCTCATGTTCCCGTAAGAAGGATAAGTTCATGAACCGAAACTTTCATGCAATGGGTACCAAATACAATATTCTATACAATGGAAATATTGCTCTGGAACAAGGACGTGATGCTATCAACGATGCCTATACCGACGATTATTGGAACCTTCTTCCTGTAGAACGCATGGAAGTGTTTGAAGAGGTGATCATGCCTGGGGATTCCAAAAATCCAAGTTTTGAACGAGCAGAAGAAAAAGCCATCAAGGCCATCCAAAAACACGGGATGAACATTCGGGGGAAAGAATACAACCCTCAAATTGATGAAGCTTACCTGTTGCTTGGTCAGGCACGTTATTACGACCAACGTTTTATTCCTGCATTGGAAGCCTTCAACTATATTCTCTACAAACATGCCGCTAGTGACAAAATCAATACAGCCAAAGTTTGGAGAGAGAAGACCAACATTAGATTAGAGAATAATGAGTTGGCTATTAAAAATCTGAAGCGTCTTTTAGAACAGGCTGAACTGGAAGATCAGGATTTGGCTGATGCTACGTCGAGTTTAGCACAGGCATACATCAATACAAAATCACCTGACAGTGCCATTACACAATTGCAAATTGCAGCTGCGGTTACCAAAAAGAATACAGAACAGGCGCGTTATAACTATATCATTGGTCAGCTTTATAATTCACTTGGTGAAGTAGACAGCGCCAATATGGCTTTCGATAAAATTATCGATATGCACCGTAAAATTCCACGGCCTTATTATATCAACGCTCATCTAGAGAAAATCAAGAATTCAAATGTGACAGATTCTTTGAAGGTAGTTGAATTTGAAGAGTATCTGGCCGACTTGGAAAAGAATCGTGAAAACCGTCCGTTTTTGGACAAAATATATTATCGAATAGGTGAGTACCATCGCGGGAAGGGCGAAGATAGTTTGGCGATTGCCAATTACAATAAATCCTTACGAACCAATACGCCGGATAAACAATTAAGAGCTTTCGATTATACTGTTTTGGGGGATATGAATTTTGATATGGCCCAATACAAATACGCTGGTGCCTATTATGACAGTACCTTGATCAATTTGGAGCCAAGAACTAGGCCGTACCGAATAATCAAGCGTAAACGTGATAACTTGGATGATGTCATTCTTTATGAGGATATTGCCCAAACCAACGACAGTATCCTTAGATTGGTGAACATGAGCGAAGCAGAGCGCTTGGCTGTATTTAGTGCCTATATAGAAGAGTTGAAAAAAGCTGAAGAGGAGCGTGCAAAACAGGAGGAGATAGCTAATCGAGTTAATGCGGGGCTGGCCACTGCAAACAATGCCAATAATTCCGTTTCAAGAAGTTCTTTGTTGCCTCCAGGAGGTAATGCCAACGGACAAAAACAAACCTTTTATTTTTACAATCCAACTACGGTATCCTATGGTAGAAATGAGTTTTCAAAAATTTGGGGAGACAGAATGTTGCAGGATAATTGGAGGTTGTCATCTAATAAGGCGGCAAAGGTTGGAGCTGTTAGTGGAGAGGCTTTAGCAGAAGGGACTACCGAGAGTGAGCTTTACGATCCTGAATTTTATCTAGAGAAGGTGCCTTCAGATAAAAGGGTAATTGATAGCTTGATAAAGGAACGTAATTTTGCTTATTACCAATTGGGGGTTATTTATAGAGAGAAGTTCAGTGAGAATGAGTTAGCCAAAAACAAATTGGAAAATTTATTGCAAAGTAATCCGGAGGAACGTTTGATTTTGCCTTCCAAATATAATTTGTATAAAATCTATTTGGATTTGGAAATGGCGGCTCAGGCAGAGGCTATGAAAAATGATATTGTGGCCAACCATCCAGATTCACGTTATGCTGAAATATTGTTGAATCCAAAATCGGAATTGGCGAGCGATGAAAATAGTCCGGAGAATCTTTATAAGAAGACTTACAAGGAATTTGAAGCAGAAAATTATTTGGAGACCATTGCCCTTTGTGACGAATACATTCGGGAGTTGGAAGGCGATGCCATTGTGCCTAAGTTTGAGATTTTAAAGGCATCTGCACGTGGTAGGCTATATGGTTTTGAGGCCTATAAAGAAGGTGTTAATTACACAGCGCTTAATTATCCAAACACCGATGAAGGTAAGCGTGCGCAAGAGTTGATGGATAAAGTAATCCCTGTGTTAGCCAACAAGCAATTTGTGTCTAACGAGTCGGCAAAAAACTTTAATTTGGTCTATCCATTTGAAAGTAAGGATGAAGAGCAAATTGAAGAATTTGCCAAGAAACTGGAGGAGGCTATAGTTAAAGTAGATTACCTAAATTTAAAGGTGTCTATAGATATGTATGATCTTGAGACCAAATTTGTAGTAATCCATGGATTAAAGAGTGCAGACGGAGCTCTAGGGTTAGCGGAAATTTTGGAAGGTAAGAAATACAAATTAAAGCGTGAGCACTTTGCCATTTCATCCCCTAATTATGGAATTGTGCAAATGCATAAAAATGTGAACGAATATTTACAATCCCAATAAAAAATTTAACCTATGTTTTCGGAACAAAAAAAAGGAAGAATGGCAGTAGAAGGAATATCGCAGCAAAACACCATCGCTAAAGGAACTACCATCACAGGTGATGTTGTTGGTGAAGGAGATTTCAGAATTGAAGGAACTGTTGAGGGTAATATCAAAACCCCAGGAAAAATTGTTATCGGTAGAACAGGTGTTGTTAATGGTACTTTAAAAAGTGCCAACGCCGATATAGAAGGAAGTTTTTCAGGAAAGCTCGTACTTACTGATACCTTGTCTTTAAAATCCTCTGCAGTTGTGGAAGGTGAAGCGGAAGTTGGTAAGTTGGCTGTGGAACCTGGTGCTACGTTTAATGCGACTTGCGCAATGAAAGGTTCAAAAAATGGAGGACAACAAAAAAATACCAGAGAAGCCCAAAAATCAGCTTAAGAACCTTGCAGCTTTAAGCGGGGTTGCTTTTCAGATGGGAATTACTATCTATCTGTTTGTCATGTTGGGCAAATGGCTGGATACAAAATACACCGACGGAGGAAAACTGTTTTTAATAGTTGGAACACTGTTGGGGGTAGGGATTTCTTTATATGTCGTGCTAAAGCAAATCAATAAATTAAATGAATAAGGATATTCTGGTAAAATCTACAATACAAATAACAATTGCTTCGGCAATTGTTTTTTTTATACATACCATGTTATTACGGCAACTGGATTATGAGGTCTTTGCCAATTATATTGTTTTGGCTTATGTGGTGAATGTTCTTTTGGCTCTAACCATTTTATATGGACTCTATTTTTTTAGGAAAAAACTTAAAGACCAAATGGGGTTTTTGTTCATGGCGGGAAGTTTATTGAAGTTTGCCGTGTTTTTTATTGTCTTCTATCCAAAATATTCCGTGGACGGACAAATTACCAGAGTGGAATTTGTCACTTTTTTCGTGCCTTATGTAACTTGTTTGGTTACAGAAGCTTTTGGTGTGTTAAAGCTTCTTAAAAATTTGGATTAACCCCTTTTTTTACTTCTTCAAATTAATTCAAAAATATTGTGAAATTTTGTTTTTTGCTTTTGAATGAAAAGCATACCTTTGCACCAATTTTTAGGCCACTATTAATTAAGTGATATGCAAAACGTAATTTCGTTAAAAACAATTTGTTTACTGTTCTTTTTTGTAACTGCATTTTCTTTTGCTAAAGAAGAAGGACATCATGAGGAGGGAAAAGATTTAAAAACGGAGATCAAGGAGTATATTGATCACCACTTGTTGGACTCTCATGATTTTAGTTTGTTCTCCTATACCAATGACGCTGGAGAGCACAAATATATTGGGTTTCCACTTCCTGTAATTTTATTTGATAACGGTTTAAAGGTGTTTTCATCTTCAAAGTTGCACCATGGTGAATCTGTTGCCGAAGTAGGAGGTGAGTATTACAAATTATACCACGGTAAAATTTATAAAACAGATGCGGAGGGAACTATTCATGAAGAGCATCATCATGTTAGTAATGTAAAACCGTTGGATTTTTCTATCACTAAAAACGTGTTTACTGTATTTCTTGTTGGGTTGTTGATGTTTTTCATCTTCAGCAGAATGGCAAAGACTTACAAAAATGGTCAAATGACAAAGGGAATAGGTCGTTTCTTAGAGCCTATCATTATATATGTAAGAGATGAAATTGCAATTCCTAACATTGGGAAAAAGCATTACAAGCGTTATATGAGTTACTTGTTGACCATCTTCTTCTTTATCTGGATTATCAACTTGTTAGGGTTAACGCCACTTGGGGTGAATGTAACCAACAACATTGCGGTAACTTTTGCTTTGGCATTACTTACCTATTTAATTACAACTTTTTCAGGAAACAAAAATTACTGGAAACACATTTTCTGGATGCCAGGAGTGCCTGTGCCAATGAAAATCATTTTAGCGCCAATTGAATTGTTGGGAACTTTCATCAAGCCGTTTTCATTGTTGATTCGTTTGTATGCCAACATTACTGCTGGTCACATTGTATTGATGAGTATCATCGGGTTGATGTTCATCTTCAAAAATTGGGTTGGTAGCACCTTGTCATTTGGTTTGGCATTTGTGTTGTCGTTGTTGGAGTTGTTGGTAGCAGCATTACAAGCGTACATCTTTACAATGTTATCTGCATTGTATTTCGGTTCTGCTGTAGAAGAGCACCATGACCACTAAAATTTGAATGTTTAATTATTTAATATATATACTATGACTATTCCAAACATTGTAGGAGCTGGATTGATCGTTATCGGTGCTGCTTTAGGTATCGGTAGAATCGGTGGACAAGCTATGGACGCTATCGCTCGTCAACCAGAAGCTTCTGGAAAAATCCAAACAGCTATGCTTATTGCTGCTGCCCTTATTGAAGGTATTGGATTTGCTGCCCTTTTCGCGGCATAACAACAAAACTAACAGCTGTAACGGTTGGTTGCAGCTGTTGTTTAATTATTTAAAGAATTAGATTATAACATAAATATAAATGGAGAAGTTAATTAGTGAATTTTCAGTAGGTCTGTTTTTCTGGCAATTGTTATTGTTTGTTGGATTAGTGTTTTTATTAAAGAAGTTTGCTTGGAAACCAATTTTGGATGCGGTTGAAAAGCGTGAAACTGGAATTAAAGACGCCTTATTTGCTGCAGACAATGCCCGTAAGGAAATGGAAAACCTTAAGGCAGACAATGAGCGTATCCTTAACGAAGCTCGTGCTGAGCGTGAAGCTATGTTGAAAGATGCTCGCGACATGAAAACGAAGATGATTAATGATGCCAAAGACGAGGCTCAGGCGCAAGCAACAAAAATTATCGAGCAAGCTCAGGCTGCTATTGAAAGCGAAAAGAAAGCCGCTATGGAAGAGTTGAAAAACCAAGTAGCTGGTTTGTCTATTGAAATCGCAGAAAAGGTGGTGCGTAAGGAATTATCCAGCAACGACAACCAATTGCAATTGGTAGAGTCTATGTTGGGTGAAGCAACATTAAACTAAGATTACAATGGCAGGAGAAAGAGCAGCAGTACGTTACGCCAAGGCAGCTTTAAGTTTAGCATCAGATAACAACAATGCCGATGCCGTAAACAACGACATGAAATTGATTGCTACTACTATTGCGGGAAGCAAGGACTTAAGTGAAATGCTTCTTAGCCCTGTGGTAAGATCATCTGTAAAAAGAGCTGTATTGTCTGAAGTGTTCAAAAACACCAATGCAATTACAACAAATTTAATAGAGACGTTGATAACTAATAAAAGGATTGCCCTTTTAGAGGTTGTTGCAAATAAGTACACACATTTGTTTGATGTGTTAAAAGGAATTCAAGTTGCCAAGGTAACTACCGCGGTTCCTTTAACCGATGCCTTAAAGGCCCAAGTGTTGGCTAAAGTAAAAGAGCTTACCGGAGGGACAGAGGTTGAGGTTCAAAATATCATCGATGAAGATATCATTGGTGGTTTCATTTTACGAGTTGGAGACATGCAGTACAACGCTAGCATTGCCAATAACTTGAACAAACTAAAAAGAGAATTTACATTAAATTAAGATATACTATATCTATTTACAAATAAATAAAGATGGCAGAAGTAAATCCAGCTGAAGTATCAGCAATCTTAAAACAGCAACTATCAGGTTTCGAAGCGGGAGCTTCGTTAGACGAAGTAGGAACAGTATTAACTGTGGGTGATGGTATTGTACGTGCTTACGGTCTTTCAAACGCTCAATACGGAGAGTTGGTAGAATTTGAAGGCGGATTGGAAGGTATCGTACTGAACCTTGAAGAAGATAACGTAGGTATTGTATTGTTAGGCCCTTCTAAAGAAATTAAAGAAGGTTCTACTGTAAAGCGTACAGGACGTATCGCATCTATCAATGTAGGTGAAGGTATTGTTGGTCGTGTTGTAGATACATTGGGTAACCCAATCGATGGTAAAGGTGCTATCTCTGGGGAGACTTACCAAATGCCATTAGAGCGTAAAGCTCCTGGAGTTATTTACCGTGAGCCTGTAACCGAGCCGTTGCAAACTGGTATCAAGTCTATCGATGCCATGATTCCAGTAGGAAGAGGACAACGTGAGTTGGTAATTGGTGACCGTCAAACGGGTAAAACTACCGTTTGTATTGATGCCATCTTGAATCAAAAAGAATTTTACGATGCAGGAAACCCAGTTTACTGTATCTACGTAGCGGTAGGGCAAAAGGCGTCTACTGTTGCTAATATTGCTAAAACATTGGAAGAAAAAGGAGCTTTGGCGTATACTACTATCGTAGCTGCTAACGCATCAGATCCTGCTCCAATGCAAGTTTACGCTCCTATGGCAGGTGCTGCTATTGGTGAGTACTTTAGAGACACTGGTCGTCCTGCATTAATTGTGTTTGATGACTTGTCTAAGCAAGCGGTAGCTTACCGTGAGGTGTCATTGTTGTTACGTCGTCCACCAGGACGTGAGGCGTATCCAGGGGACGTATTCTACTTACACTCCCGTTTATTGGAGCGTTCTGCAAAAATCATCAACAACGATGCCATTGCCAAAGAAATGAACGACCTTCCAGAGAGCTTGAAATCTGTAGTAAAAGGAGGAGGATCTTTAACTGCCCTTCCAATTATCGAAACTCAAGCGGGAGACGTTTCTGCTTATATTCCTACAAACGTAATTTCTATTACAGACGGACAGATCTTCTTGGATGGTGATTTATTCAACTCTGGGGTACGTCCAGCAATTAACGTAGGTATCTCTGTATCTCGTGTTGGTGGTAACGCTCAGATCAAGTCTATGAAGAAAGTATCCGGTACTCTAAAATTGGATCAAGCTCAGTTCCGTGAATTGGAAGCTTTCGCCAAGTTTGGATCAGACCTTGATGCTGTTACTTTAAATGTAATTGAAAAAGGTAAGCGTAACGTAGAAATCTTGAAGCAAGCACAAAACGATCCATTTACTGTAGAAGATCAAGTTGCGATCATCTATGCAGGATCTAAAAACTTGTTGAAAGACGTACCTGTAGACCAAGTTAAGGTATTTGAAAGAGATTACCTAGAGTTCTTAAGAGCTAAGCATAGCGATGTATTGGCTACTTTGAAAGCAGGTAAATTGACAGACGAAGTTACAGATGTATTGACTACTGTAGCTAAAGATCTTTCAGCAAAATTTAGAGCATAATTAGATTTTAGTATTGAGTAGTGATGTTGACTTCACTACTCAATACTCATACTTTATTCTAGCATAGAATGGCAAACTTAAAAGAAATACGTAACAGAATATCATCGGTGTCTTCAACGATGCAGATTACCAGTGCCATGAAAATGGTATCTGCTGCCAAGTTAAAAAAGGCTCAGGATGCAATTACGGCTATGCGCCCTTATGCAGACAAGTTAACCGAGCTTTTACAAAGCTTAAGCGCAACTTTGGATGCAGATTCAGGAAGTAAATTTTCAGAACAACGTGAGGTAAACAAAGTTCTTATCGTTGCGATTACCTCCAATAGAGGTTTGTGTGGTGCATTCAATTCAAATATTATTAAGGCAGTAAATACTTTGACAGCAGAGAAATATGCGGGAAAAGATGTGTCTTATTTGGCCATTGGTAAAAAGGCTAACGATGCCTTTAAAAAGACCAATAAAGTAATTGCCAATGAAAGTGATATTTTTGATGATTTAACTTTTGAAAACGTAGCGCAGATTGCACAAACATTAATGGATAAGTTTGTAGCTGGGGAATACGACAAGATTGAAATTGTTTACAATAGTTTTAAAAATGCAGCAACACAAATAGTGACTACAGAGCAATTTTTGCCAATTGTACCTATTGAAACTACTGAAGCAACTGCTAACTTGGATTATATTTTTGAGCCTTCAAAACTTGAAATCGTTGAGCAATTGATTCCTAAGTCTTTAAAGACGCAACTTTATAAAGGTATCAGAGATTCATTTGCCAGTGAGCACGGTGCACGTATGACTGCAATGCACAAAGCTACCGATAACGCTACTGAGTTAAGAGACCAATTGAAATTGACTTATAACAAAGCGCGTCAAGCAGCGATTACCAACGAGATTTTGGAAATTGTTGGTGGAGCAGAAGCTTTGAACAACTAAGGAAATTAGTTTTATATATAAATAGTATTAAAAGCCCCACGTTCGTGGGGCTTTTGTTTTTTGCGCTATATTTACTTTATGAAACTACCAACCTATCTCCTCATTTTGTCTTTGTTTGTTGTGGCTTGTTCTGGCTCTAGACAAGCTTCTAAACTTGATAAACCTGTTCAAAATGAATCCTTGAAACTCTTTTCTGGCAGATATAATATTGTGGGAAATGAGTATCATATGAAGCTGCGATTTCGTAAGCAATATGATCATCTGGATAGCATCTATTTTAAGGGGAAAATGGTTAGACTCGATACTATCAATTCGGTAAAGCAGCATTATTATTTCAGTACAACAAAACCATATGCGGGGATGTCCATGAAGGATTCTGAAATTGCCGATACCAATTATTATCTATATTTCCCTGTGGAATATCAAGATTCGATTTACGATAATTCCCTAAAATTCTATAGTACATATGAAGGGAAGTTCCATGAGGGGGCTGTAAAGGTGAAACAGGATTCCATTTTTGAGCTTATTATTAAGTAGAAAGTACAGTTTTGTATTTGAAATGCGTTGGTTTAAGAATCCCTTTTTTTCAGGAAGTATAGGAATTTTAGTCCGTTGTATATCCACCATGAAAACTGTATATTTAGCCGAACAAAATCTAACCCTTGAGCGGACTTAAATCACTTTTTAAACAAACATTTGTTTATGGCATTGCGACGGTTTTGCCTAGAATGTTAAGCTTCATATTAGTTCCTTTATATACAAGTGAGGGGGTATTATCCTCGGTGGCAGAGTACGGTAAAGTAAACATCATCTTTTCCTATTTTGTACTCTTCAATGTTATTTTGGCCTATGGTATGGAAACCGCTTTTTTCAGGTTTTTCAACAAGGACGAAGACCGGGAAACGGTAACCGGAACCTCTAGCATTACTTTGGTGATATCTTCTTTTATGTTTTTTGCTCTGGCTATGCTGTTTCAAAACCAGATAGCCACTTTAATAGATATCGATGTTACCTACATCAATTTGGTGATTTGGATTTTGCTTTTGGATGCATTGGTTATTATTCCATTTGCATGGCTAAGGGCCAACCAAAAACCTATGCGCTACGCGATAATTAAAATTTTGAATGTAGCCATTAATTTGGGGTTGAATGTGTTTTTCCTCTTAGGTTTGAAAGAGCTGGCTGTACAAGATTCCATATTTGAGGGCATTTACAAGCCTAACTTTGAAATCAACTATATATTTACTGCCAATTTAATCGCTAGCGGTGTGACCTTGTTTTTTATGCTGCCATTTTACTTTCGTGTAAAGTTCAATTTCAACAAAGGTTTGCTAAAGCAAATGCTGAAATATGCCTTCCCTGTACTTGTTGCCGGAATTGCATTTTCCATCAACGAAACCTTCGACCGTATTTTATTGGACAAACTGTTGCCAAGTAACGTTGCCGAAACCGATATTGGGATGTATTCGGCCTGTTATAAATTGGCCTTGTTCATGACCCTTTTTGCAACTGCATATAGATTGGGAATTGAACCCTTCTTTTTCAGTCATGCCAAAACCGAAAATCCACAGAAAAACTACGCTTTAATTTTGGAGTTTTTTGTTGCCTTGGGATCAATAATTCTGTTGGGAGTTGTGGTCTTTGCCGATGTATTGAAAGTTATTGTCATTAGAAGTGAAGATTATTGGGAAGCCATGTGGATTGTACCCATTATTTTGTTGGCCAATTTCTGTTTGGGGATTTACCATAACCTATCGGTTTGGTACAAAATAACCGACAGGACCAAATTCGGTGCTTATGTGTCCATTATAGGGGCCGTAATTACCTTAGTGCTTAACTTTGCTCTAATCCCAAGTATGAGTTATAAAGGCTCTGCAATTGCGACCTTATCCGCTTATGCCGTAATGATGATTTTGTCCTATGCCTTCGGAAGAAAGTACTATCCAATTCCGTACAATCTCAAAAAAATTGGTCTGTATATGTCGGTGTCTATTCTTTTTGCATTTGTGTCTTTCTACCGATTTAGAGGGAATTATTTTGTTGGAATTGCGCTGTTAATTGTATTTTTGGGCATTGTGGTTATATCCGAAAAAAATCAAATCAAACAATTTCTTAAAAAATAAATGAGATGCTGAGCTAGTGGAGGCATCCCAACGTATATATTGTAATTATGACTATTAAAATCATCAATAAATCCAGCCATGACTTGCCAAACTACGAAACCATAGCCTCGGCAGGAATGGATTTGCGAGCCAATTTATCAGAACCTCGAACCTTAAAGCCTTTGGAACGTACCATTGTTGGAACCGGTTTGTTTATAGAATTACCGATTGGTTATGAAGCCCAAGTAAGACCAAGAAGTGGTTTGGCGGCCAAAAAAGGAATTACTGTATTGAATGCACCGGGAACCGTAGATGCCGATTATAGAGGTGAAGTGGGAGTGATTTTGGTGAATCTTTCCAATGAAGAGTTTACCATAGAAAATGGTGAGCGTATCGCTCAGATGGTGATTGCAAAACATGAACGTGCCGAATTGATTCCAGTAGAAACGCTTTCTGAAACAGCTCGTGGCGAAGGTGGTTTTGGAAGTACCGGAACCAAATAAAAATTAACAAAAAGATCTCCGCTTCCGCGGACAATGCATATGAAAATTATCGTACCAATGGCGGGACGTGGCTCCCGATTAAGACCTCATACATTAACCGTTCCAAAACCTTTAATTCCTGTGGCGGGACAGCCTATTGTTCACCGTTTAGTAAAGGACATTGCCAAAGTATTGGGAGAACCAATTGAAGAGATTGCCTTTGTATTGGGAGACCCTGCGTTTTTTGGGGATGATGTTGTTGAAAGCTTGACTAAATTGGCAGAAAGCTTGGGGGCTAAAGCATCCATTTATAGACAAGACCAGCCTTTGGGTACTGGCCATGCCATTATGAGTGCAGAACCTTCACTTTCGGGGCCGGCCGTAATTGCCTATGCCGATACTTTGATTCGCGCCAATTTCAATCTAGATCCAGAAGCCGATGCCGTAATTTGGACGAAAAAGGTGGAGAACCCAGAAGCCTATGGAGTAGTAAACCTAAATGAGAAGGAGGAAATTATAGAGTTGGTTGAAAAGCCGAAAACTTTTGTAAGCGATCAAGCCGTAATTGGCATTTATTACTTTAAGGATGTGGCCGTGTTGAAACAGAAGCTGCAGGAAGTGTTGGATGAAAACATCATGAATGGTGGCGAATACCAAATCAATGATGGTATAAAGCGTATGATGGCCGAAGGCAAGGTGTTTAAAACAGGAACGGTAGATGAGTGGATGGATTGTGGAAATAAGGCCGTAACTGTGGAGACCAATGGTAAAATGTTGGGATTCTTGGCTAATGATGGGGAGGAACAACTGATATCCAATTCTGTTATCAATAAAAATTCAACCATAATCGAACCTTGTTTTATAGGGGAAAATGTGGTGCTTAACAATACAACTGTTGGTCCTTACGTTTCTATTGGAAATGATTGTGTACTGGATAATGTAAGCGTTAAAAATAGTTTAATTCAGAATGCATCAATCATTAAAAATGCTACCTTAGACCAAGCCATGATAGGAAACCATGTGGTATACGATGGTAATTTCAAGGCGATTAGCATTGGTGATTATTCTGTATTGGAATAGTCATGAAAGTATATCCAAATTGTAAACAGTATTTGTTATGAAAATTAAAATCTACGGTTGCTTATTTGTTTTTGGAATGGCGCTATGCATTTCTCAAAAGACGTATGCCCAAGTAGATTTTAACAAGCGTCCTGATGACGATTTGGGAAATGTTGAGGATGCCTACCAAGAGTACTTTTTTGAAGCGCTGAAGCAAAAAGGCATTGAAAATTACCAACGCTCGGTGGAAGCCTTGCAACAATGCATTAAGATAGACGATTCTGATGCTGTGTTGTATTTTGAACTTGGAAAAAACTACAACAAACTCAAAAACTTTGGAGCTGCCGAGGATGCGCTCAAAGAGGCCATTTCCAAAGAACCCGACAATGAATGGTATTTGGATGAATTGTACGATGTCTACATTCAGCAGAATGAAGTAGACAAAGCCATAAAAACGGTGAAGCAATTGGTGAAATACCACCCCACGTATAGTGATGATCTTGTGGGGCTCTACATAAAGGCCAAAAAGTATAAAAATGCGCTGCAATTGCTGGATGAATTGGATGAAAAGTATGGAGTTAGCGCCGATAGGGATTATATGCGTAATGAAATTTATAACATTACGGGAGATGACGAGGAGCGCATCGAAAACCTAGAAGAACGTTTGGAGCTCAATCCTGAAAACGAAAACAACTACCTAAAATTGGTGTATCATTACAGTGAGAGCGGTGACAAGGAAAAAGCCTTTAAAACAGCTAAAAAATTGTTGGAGGTCAATCCAAATTCGCAGTTGGTACACTTGGCCCTTTATAAGTTTTATTTGGAAGAAAATGATGTGGACAAAGCTGTGAATTCCATGAAAATTGTATTGACCAGTTCTGCGATAAATGCTGATGCCAAAGCAAAAGTGCTGAATGATTTTGTTGGTTTTGTTGGGAAACACCCTGAGTATGAAGGGGAATTGTTGGAGGTGGTCACTTTAATTGACAATGATAAAAGTATCAAGACTCTTAAGGAGTTGGGGCAGTATTATCTTAAAACAGGCGATAAAACCAAGGCTTTGACATATTATGAAGAAGCGTTAAAGGAAGCGCCTAACGATTATAATCTTATCAAAGATGTGTTGTTGTTGCAATTGGATTTAAACCAAAATGAAAAGGCTATTATAAAAAGTAACGAGGCTTTGGAGTTGTATCCGGCTCAACCCATTTTTTATCTTATCAATGGAGTTGCCAATAACAATTTGAAGTATTCCAAACAGGCCATAGAGATGTTGGAAACAGGGTTGGATTATATAATTGAAGACCCAAAAATGGAGTCTGATTTTTACAGGCAATTGAGTGTTGCATATGGCCAACAGGGAAATTCAGAAAAGGCACAATCTTTCGCCAAAAAAGCTGATGCCCTAAAAAATGGACAAAATTAAAAGTCCAATAAATTGAAACTATGATAAAAGTTATAAAACCTCTTGTGTTAACTGCGTTAATTAGTCTTGCGGTAGGCTGTAAGTCGGCCTTAAAGGTGAGTGGTACGGGTGAACTCAACAAAGAGGTTACGGCGAAACAACTAATAAAGGAAAATTCCAAGCAGGAATTAAAGTTCAAGACCTTCCAGTCTAAGGTTAAAATTGACTATATGGAAGGGACAACCACTCAATCCTATGGTGTTAATTTACGCATGGAGAAGGATAAAGTTATCTGGATCAATGCTACTTTGGGCCTTGCCAGAGCTATGATAACACCTGATGAAGTGAAGTATTATGATAAAATCAATAATCAGTATTTTGAGGGAGATTATCGGTTGTTGAGCGATTTGTTGGGTATAGAACTCGATTTTCAAAAAGTACAGAACCTTTTATTGGCAGAACCTATTTTTGGTCTGAAAACCAATAAATATGTGGCGTCAACTCATGAAAATTCATATGTGTTACAACCTGAAGAGCAGAGTGCCATTTTTGAATTGTTCTATCTTCTTAATCCTAGTCATTTCAAAATGGACTCCCAACAATTGTATCAACCATTAAGCAGAAGAATGTTGCAAATTGATTATAAAAGCTATCAGGAGGTTGGTAAGCAAATAGTTCCTGAAAAGGTGCATATCAATGCAGTGGAAGAAAATGAAGAAGTAACTATAGACTTGGAGTATAAATCGGTTTCTTTTAACGAAGACCTCCGATTCCCATTTAAAATACCTACCGGATTTAAAGAGATTGTTGTTAATGAGGCAAACTAAGGCAACTTACATAATTTTTATCATTTGTGTATTTATGGGCAGTGTATTTGCCCAGGCCCAAAGTGATAAACAAAAGCAATTGGAGGCAAGGCGTCTGCAGCTTAAAAAGGAAATGGAACAGCTTAATAGCTTACTGTTTGCCAATAAAAAGAAGGAAAAGAATGTAATTACTTTAGTAGAGGATTTAAACTACAAGGTAAGCGTGCGTAAAAATTTGATTAAAGTTACAAATGACCAAGCCAATTTATTGACGCGAGATATTAATAATAATCAAAAGCAAATTTCCGATTTACGAGACCAGCTGAAAGAGCTGAAGGAGCAATATGCTGCCATGATTGTAAAGTCCTATAAAAATAAATCGCAATTAAGCCGTGTCATGTTTTTAATGTCGTCTACCAATTTTAAACAGGCATATAAGCGCTTACAGTACATAAAGCAATACAGCGATTACCAAAAGCAGCAAGGAGAAGAAATAAAGGCTAAAACGGCAAAACTTCAAAAATTAAATACCGAATTGCTAAAGCAGAAAGAGGACAAGCAAAAGTTGGTAGAGGAGAATAGAATAGCCAAAAGGGAATTAGAGGCAGAATTAAAGGAACATGAAGTGTTAATGGCGTCCATACGAAGCAATATGACTAAGTACAATGCGCAATTAAAGCAGAAGCAAAAGGAGTCTGACAGAATAGACAAAGAGATCGACCGTTTGATTAAGGAGGCCATTGCTGCTTCTAATAAAAAGGCGGGGAAATCAAAGAACTCATCTGCATTTGCATTGACTCCAGAAGCGAAAGCTTTGGCGGCCACTTTTGAAGCTAACAAAGGTAAGCTTCCATGGCCTGTAGTACGTGGTATTGTTAAAATGCGCTTTGGTAAGCAGCCGTCAGCTATTGATAAAACGGTGACCGTTAATAGTAAAGGTGTTAGAATTGCTACCGAAAAGGGTGCAAAAGTGAGGGCTGTTTTTGATGGAGAGGTATCCCAAATCATCGCAATTCCAAATGCTAACCCTGTAATAATTGTTAGGCATGGTAATTATATGACAGTTTATAGAAACCTTTCCAAAATATATGTGAATAAAGGAGATAAGGTGACCGCAAAACAAGATTTAGGCGAAGTGTTTACAAATAATTCTACGGGCGAAACACTGCTGTATTTTAGAGTGTATAAAGATGCCAAATTAGAAAACCCAGCACATTGGATCAATAAACTGTAGGCTTATTTAATTCTTTTAAGAATTGAAAAAGTAGCTTCAGGTAATTATTCCTCAAAAAGGGCTTTCAGTTCTGTAGCTTCCTTTGGTTTCATTTTTCCTGCTAGCACCAGGCTAAGTTGCTTTCGGCGAAGAGCGGCGGCATAGCGTTCTTTTTCAAGATCAGATTCTGGGGTTACTTGAGGTACTTTTACGGGTCTTCCAGTTTCGTCTACAGCCACAAAGGTGTAAATCGCTTCATTGGCCTTAGTGCGCTCACCAGATTCGCGGTCTTCAATCCAAACGTCTATAAATACCTCCATGGAGCTTTTAAAGGCTCTGGATACATTAGCTTCAACTGTTACAACACTTCCTAGAGGAATGGCTCTATTAAAAGCTACATGGTTTACAGAAGCTGTAACTACAATTCTTCTGGAATGACGTCTTGCAGAAATACTTGCAGCACGGTCCATTCTAGCCAATAATTCACCTCCAAAGAGATTGTTTAAAGGATTGGTTTCGCTCGGTAATACGAGGTCTGTCATTACGGTTTTTGTCGAGCTTGGTGTTTTTGCTTCCATGAGTTTTGTTTACAGTGGTGCAAAGGTAAAGCGATTTTGGGCAATCACCCAATATTTAAATAAATTATCAAAATACAGGGTATGCCAGCAATCTCTTTTTTAATTAAAAGAGTTGTTTACTAAATAAAAAAGGAGTAATGTTTAGGAAACTAATCTAGTTGTTTTACTAATAGCCAAGCGTCCTTACTGTGTTCGCTTTTTATTTTTTGCAACATCTGTAGGGCTTCTAAGCGGCTGTTGAAGCTAGCATATACCACTTCGTGAAGGCCATACTTGTTAACGCCAATTTTACGAGCATTGTAGCCTAGGTCTTGCAGTTGCTCAACTTTTTTGTCGGAGTTCGCCTCAACTCTAAAAGCACCAGCTACGATATGGTAATTTCCAGATTGCTTTGCGACATTTAAGGTTACCGAAGGTAGAGGGTTATCTATAACAAACGTAGCCTCTTGAACTTTAAGATCTAATTCTTCGTTGGCTTTTTCCAAAGCCAGTTGATTGTGGTTTTCTACATCCTTCATGTAGTAGTTGGATATAGCAAAACTTCCAGCGGTCAAGGCAATAAGAGCTATGGCTGCATAACGCAAATATGGTCTGGCCTTACGTGTCTCAGGTGTTACAGCAATAGGAACAACCTTTTCTATGGCTTCCACCTCTTCTTTGTACGCTTCTCTAGTAATACTAGTAGAATTGAATTGCGACAAACCAAAGGCATCTGTTAAATAGTTCACGTGGAATGAAGGATCAAATACAATTTTGCCTTCAGAGTTTAACACCAAATCTCCAATGTTATGGAAGGATAAAGTTTCGCCTTGTACCAAATACGACTTGATGGATTTTACGTGCTTGCTTAATTTTTGGGCAGCAACCTCATAAGGGATTTTTTCAACCTCCGAGATGTAATTGGCAAGCAAACCATCGTTGCTTTGCAATTGCTCGTTGAAGGACAGTACTTTTTTGGGAGGGTAAAACGCATTGGTGTCTGCATTGATCTTGGCAGAAACACGGTTTGTTAAAAAGGCTCCAAATTCAGGGATGATAACACAATCATACCTGTAAAGTAAATCGCTTATGTAGGTTTCTATATGCATAAAAACAAAGTTATAAATTTTTTAAAACGAATAAAAAATGACCTTAACTATTTATTAACAGCCTAAAAATGCCGTTCTTTAAGTTTACAATCAGCAAATTATAGGATGACAGACGACCAATTGCTCTATACTTTGGCCTTGCAGCACATTCCTAAAATAGGGGATATGAAGGCGAAAAAATTGATTCAGCACTGCGGAACTGCCCAAATGGTGCTTAATGAGAAGCCTCAAAGATTACTCATGATTGATGGTATTGGAAAACTTAGCATAGAGGATTTTAGAAACCCTAGCTATCTAAAGGCCGCTGAAGCAGAATTGCAATTTATCAAGGATAATGGGATTCGATGTTTGTATTTTAAGGATGAAGATTATCCGGATAAATTGAAACATTGTATTGATGGTCCTGTGCTATTGTTCCAGGTTGGAAATATCGATCTTAAAGGTCGACATATCATTAGTATTGTAGGGGCACGAAAGATTACAAATAGTGGTATTGCCTTTTGCGAGCGCTTGGTTGAAGACCTTGCCGTGTTTAATCCCGTGATTGTCTCCGGTTTTGCCTATGGCACAGACATCACTGCTCAAAAGGCTGCCATGGATCATAATCTTCAAACCATAGGTTGCTTGGCTCACGGGTTCAATCAAATATATCCCAAAAGTCATAAGCGATATATGGCAAGTGTTGAAGCTAACGGTGGATTCTTCACAGATTTTTGGAGCACCGATGCTTTTGATAGAACTAATTTTTTAAAGCGCAACAGAATTATTGCAGGGCTAAGTGAGGCAACTATTGTCATCGAGTCGGCTGAAAAGGGTGGTAGTTTGGTAACTGCTGATATTGCTAATTCTTATAACAGGGAAGTCTTTGCTGTCCCTGGTCGCCCAGCAGATCTACAGAGCGTGGGCTGCAATAATTTGGTTAAACAGCAAAAGGCACATTTACTTTCTACGCCCATGGATGTTCCTTATATCTTAAATTGGTCTATGGATCAAAAACCGTCTGCTGTTCAAAAACAATTATTTGTAGAATTGGATGGTGAGGAAAAAAAGGTGTATAATTATTTAAAGGAGCATGATAAACAGTTGTTGGATAGTATAGCTTTGGCATGTCAACTTCCAATTTTCAAAATAGCCGGAATCCTATTAAATATGGAATTGAAAGGTGTGGTAAGGCCGCTTCCTGGAAAATTGTTTGAGGTAGTTTAAGCAAGCAATCTTGGATATTTAAGGTGTTATGAATTAATGTAAAAGATAAAGCCTCCTTGTAAGGGGAGGCTTCCGATCTGTGTAAATTATAGTTTACGGAATTATTTTCCTTTTTTGAATTCTATTACAATAACAACAATGGTTCCAATTATCACAAAAATGGCCGCATAGGTTAGCCAATCAAATGGTTTTCCCGACATAACTCTAGAGGTTATAAGCAATAGCATCGCTAAAATACTGGCTAAAGGGCCCAGGAATCTTTTTTTCATGATTTATTTAGTACCCAACTTTTTCTCTTACACGTTTTAAAACATCATTGGCTACTGCTTTGGCCTTTTCCGCACCAAGCGCTAATGCTTTGTCGAGTTCATCTAGGTTGTTCATATAGTACTGGTATCTTTCTCTTGGTTCGGCAAATCTTTCAACGATGAGTTCAAACAGAGCTTGTTTGGCATGTCCGTAGCCATAATTGCCATTTTCGTAGTTGGCTTTCATGGTTTCTATTTGAGTATCATTTGCCAACAAACTATAAATGGCGAAACAATTGCAGGTTGACCAGTCTTTTGGTTCTTCCAAAGGGGTGCTATCGGTTTTGATGCCCATAATCTGTTTACGAAGCTTTTTATCCGTTTCAAAAATATTGATAAAGTTGTTTCGGGACTTGCTCATTTTCTCCCCATCTGTACCTGGGATGAGCATTGTGTTTTCTTGAATTTTTCCTTCGGGTAATACGAAAACCTCTCCCATTTTAGTGTGAAAGCGGGAGGCCACATCTCTAGTCATTTCAATATGTTGTAATTGGTCCTTTCCTACCGGAATAATTTCGGCATCATACAATAAAATGTCCGCGGCCATTAACATTGGATAGGTGAATAAACCTGCATTGACATCTTCCAAACGGTCTGCCTTGTCCTTAAAACTATGCGCTAAAGTAAGACGTTGGTATGGGAAAAAGCAGCTTAGGTACCATGACAATTCAGTGGTTTGCGGGATATCACTTTGTCTATAAAACACTGTTTTTTCAATGTCCAAGCCAAAGGCTAGCCAAGTGGCAGCTACAGAATAGGTATTGTATCGTAACTCTTCAGCATCTTTAATTTGCGTTAAGGTGTGAAGGTTGGCGATAAACAAAAACGAATCGTTTGCTTCGTTTTTAGACATTTCTATGGCCGGTAAAATGGCGCCCAAAATGTTCCCTAAATGCGGGGTTCCTGTACTCTGTATTCCTGTAAGTATTCTTGCCATGTGTAGTTTCCCTGAAATGGAAATTAATTAAAATTAGACTTTTCTTTTTTGGAAGAACAAAGGTACTTTTTTTACTACAATAGCTCAATAAATTTGACTAGTTTTGGTCGCAATGAAGATATTCAAATATATATTTTGGCTGTTATACCGCATTTGGTTTTACATTTTGGTTGCGGTTCCTATTATAATTTTATTTCCATTTTTAATCCTTTCCATTCTTAAGGAAAGTTGGTATCCTTTTTTCTTTAGATTGGCGCGAATATGGGCTAGGTTCATTTTAATTGGGATGGGTTTTAGGGTGAAAATTGAACGTGAAGCTGTACCCGAAAGATGCGATAGTTATATGTTTGTAGCCAACCATACATCGATGACGGATATTATGTTAATGTTGTTAAGTGTTAAGAATCCGTTTGTTTTTGTTGGGAAACAGGAATTGGCAAAAATCCCATTGTTTGGATTTTTCTATAAGCGCACGTGTATTTTGGTAGACCGCAGTTCTGAAAAGAGCAGAAAAGCGGTGTTTTTAAGAGCTCAAAAACGGTTGAAGCAGGGGTTGAGCATTTGTATTTTCCCTGAAGGAGGCGTACCTGATGAGTCCATTGTGTTGGATGAGTTTAAAGATGGAGCCTTCCGATTGGCCATTAACCATCAAATTCCTGTAGTGCCCTTAACTTTTGCCGATAACAAAAAACGATTTTCCTATACTTTTTTTAGTGGCAGTCCAGGAAAGATGAGAGCGCAAGTGCATAAGTTTATCCCAACTGAGGGGTTGACCATTGCCGATACAAAAATGTTAAATGGGCAGGCACGTGATGTTATTTTGAAACAATTAACCGAATTCCATAACACATGAAAGCTGCCCTTTGGCAGAGGGCAGCTTTCAGCAATTACTGCGGATTTAAGCAATAATTCATCTAACCAACTAAAAAACTAAAATTTATAACTCAACCCAGTATACACGCCAATAAAGTATGGCTGAAAATCGCCAGAGGTGTTATTGAAGGTGTTGAGCTGGTACTTAAACATAGGTTCAAGATTCACTTTTATTTTTCGTGATACATTGTAATTCATTCCTAAACCAAGATTAGCGCTATAGCTCATGTCGTTAATGTTGGTGGCTTCTCCAATATGAATTCTATAGCCGTCACCAGTAGCGTATACATCGTTGTGGTTTGTAAATAGCGTACTAAATCCACCTATTAGGTTAAGTCCTAATTTTTTGTTCACCAAAGCATATTCCAACTCGACAGGCACTTCAATAAAACCGAATTGCTGCTCTAAGGCGCCAAAGGTTTTTACATTCATAACCTCAGGAGAACTACTATTAAGGTTTTGGGTGCTCATAACAGCGTTGTTGGAAGCGCTATTGCTCATTCTTAAGTTTTGGAGTTGCGCATTATTGTTGTTGGTGCTGTTGTAAGCGATAACATTTTTAGTGCTATATCCAAGGTCCACTTTATTAACGCCAACGCGTACCTTGATTTTGTCGTTAAAGGCGTAACTACCACTAACGCCATAGCTGGTGTTGATTTCGCCACTTTTGGAATTGTTGACAAACTGTTCGTCAATAGGTGAGCCTTTACCCAATGTGTTGAAATAAACAGGCGCCACATTTGGAGAAATGTTCCACCTGTTTAGTTTCTCCTCTTTTTCCTTTTCATTGGTTTGTTCATTGGCCTCAGCAATGGCCTCTTCTATTGTGTTCTCTTCTTTTTCGTTTACTTGTGCTATTTCTTCTGGAGTGTCTAAAGTCTTATTTAAATCACCCTGATTTTTATCTAGTATATCACTAGACTCAGAAGGTGTAATTCCTGCCACTCTAGTCTTTTCATCTTTCAGTGTGTCTATGGTTTTTGTATTCTTTTCTGAAGGAGTAGTAGTGTAAGGGCTAGGTTCAGGTAGATTTGGAGAGTTGTTGGTTAAGCCCTCATTACTATTTATGTAAAGAGCATTTTTTTGTTGTTGTGGCGCTTTTCTAAGGCTATTGTTTTTTGTTTGTGATGAGTTCTTTTCAGAAGAAATCGCAACCGTTGTGGCTTGATTAACGCTTATGGAAGTTTTGCCTTGTTGCAATGGTCCATTTTCCGAAGGGGTCATAGCATCTTTCTTTCGATTGTTTTCCGTTACAGTATGGTTGATACTATTATTGGAGTTGATGGTAGAATCGGTTGTTGTTTGTTGTAAAGCGCTGTCGTTCGTTTCACTGTTGGTTTGCTCTTCAACAAGGGGTATTGTGTTCTCCTGAATGCTATTGGGCGGGCTAAATATAAACTTCCCGGCAGTCAGCAATAATGCTAAAAGTGCTGCCACACCAGCTAATTGCCACCAAATGCCCACGACTTTACGTTTGCGTTTGTTGCCATGCAAGCGCTGTTCTATGTTGTTCCAGACGTCTTCTTTGGGAGTGGCTTCAAAGTCTTTGAATTGCTCTTGGAATAGCCTGTCAATATGTTTTTTATCGCTCATTATAAAGATTGGGAGTTGGATCCCGTTTTATGCATTTCAATTTTTTCTTTTAATATCAATCGTGCTCTGGCAAGATTGGATTTTGAGGTCCCGGTGGATATGTCCAACATTTTCGCAATTTCCTTATGCGAATAATCATCCAATACATAGAGGTTAAAAACCAGTCTGTAACGATCTGGCAACTCTTGGATGATTTTGAGGAGAAAATCAAGGGTGATGTCATCTTCGTCAATTTCTAGGGAGACATCCTCTATTTGCTCTTCATTAACAATATTAAACACGCCTGCGCTCCGATACCGCTGTAAGGCAGTATTAATTGCGATGCGTTTCATCCAGCCTTCCAAGGAGCCCTTGCCTTGATATTGTGAGATCTTACCGAAAATGGTAACGAATGCGTCTTGCAGGTTGTCTTCTGCTTCGGCATAATTTCGCGAATACTTTAAGCACAGCGAGAATAGTTTACTCGAGTAGAGTTTATATAACTGGCTTTGTGCTTTAGCATTATTTTTTTTACAACTTTCTATGAGTTGCTCTAAACTCACATTATCACGGTATTTGGTTAGGTTTCGATGTTTATTCTACTACAGGCACTTCAACAATATAGTACAAATCATTTCCGTTTTCATCTTCACCTTGCCAAAATCTGAATATATAGGTTCCGTTGCTTACAACTTTAAAGTTAAAGGATACTTCCTCTATTTCTTCTTCGTCATACTCAATGCAATCATTTACATAAACTTTATCTACAATGGCAATGGTTCTTTGGTTTAATTCGCTGTCATAATAGAGATTGTTGTAGACATAGCAGCTCGATGGCTTTAAATAACTTAGGTAAATGGGATAGGTTTCGCCTAAAACAAACTCCTCAGGCATATCAACGCTTTCAACCGGTAGTATTTCATAGTAGAAGGAAGGTGAACCGTCGTCATCAAGACTACAGGACAGAACAGTAAGTAGGAACGTGCATAAGACTAATATCTTTTTCATTTTCAACATTATTGGGTTTAAAGAATTATACCTTTTAAGGTAAGATGCCAAAAGCCTTAAAAGGTTGCGTTAAAAACAAAAAAAATCCCGTTTAAACGGGATTTTAATTTAAGATTATGATAACGCAGCTTCCTTTGCAACTTGCCTAACCTTTCCTTCCAGCTCGTCCATGAGCTCTGGGTTGTCTTTTATCAAGGCTTTTACGGCGTCTCGCCCTTGGCCTAGTTTGGTGTCTTCGTAGCTAAACCAAGAACCACTTTTCTTAACAATTTCATGTTCTACGGCAATGTCTAAAACCTCACCAACTTTGGAGATTCCTTCTCCATACATGATGTCGAACTCAGCTGTTTTAAATGGTGGTGCTACCTTGTTTTTAACAACCTTTACTCTAGTTTTACTTCCGGCAACATTACCGTCACTTTCCTTAATTTGAGTAGAGCGTCTAATATCCAAACGTACCGAAGCATAGAATTTAAGAGCGTTACCACCAGTAGTCGTTTCAGGGTTTCCAAACATGACACCAATCTTTTCACGTAATTGGTTAATGAAGATCATGGTACAGTTAGTTTTGCTGATGGAACCTGTTAATTTTCTAAGCGCTTGGGACATCAAACGTGCATGAAGACCCATTTTGGAATCTCCCATTTCGCCTTCAATTTCACTTTTTGGAGTCAAGGCCGCCACAGAATCCACTACAATAATGTCTATAGCTCCAGAACGCACAAGGTTGTCGGCAATTTCCAAAGCTTGTTCTCCATTGTCTGGTTGTGATATAATAAGGTTTTCTAGGTCTACCCCTAGTTTTTCTGCATAAAATCTATCAAAGGCATGCTCGGCATCTATAAAGGCGGCAATCCCACCAGATTTTTGCGCCTCTGCTATGGCATGTAAGGTAAGAGTGGTTTTACCTGAAGATTCTGGACCGTAAATTTCAATGATTCTTCCTCTTGGATATCCGCCAACGCCAAGTGCAATGTCCAAACCAAGAGATCCTGAGGAAATGGCTTCAACATCAGAGATTGCCTGGTCGCTCATCTTCATCACCGTTCCTTTACCGTAAGCCTTGTCCAATTTGTCCAAGGTGAGCTTCAAGGCCTTTAATTTCGCTTCTTTTTCAGTACTCATTATTCAGTTTTTCTAAAATTAAATTCAGGCTAAAATACGATAACTTTTGATTTTTTTCAATCTTATCACGCAACCTTTTTAAGCATTCTACATCTACTTAATAATTAAGGGAAATCTTGCTATGAAATTCTTTAAGAAAACAATTGTCAACAAGGCATTGGGCGTTTCGGTTGCCATTACTTTTAATAGCAGCTGTAAAGCCGATGGAGGCTAACTTCGGTATGTATTTTTTAATTTAAATAGTAAATGAAAAAAGTATAATATCGAGTTAGTCCTTAAAAAGCACTTTAGTCTCTCTAAAGTGCTTTTTTGTTTGTTATGGTGCAATAATTTAAAAATAGTACCTTTGCGGCATTAAAATATAATCTTTAACCTTAAAACATTAGTATAGCATGCAACTGTACAATAAATTAAGTGCTAAGGAGCGAGCAGAATTAATCGATCAGGCAGGGAAAAATCGATTGACGCTTTCTTTTTACCAATACGCGAAAATTCAAAATCCTCAAGAATTTAGAGATCAGTTATTCATTGTTTGGGACAAATTAGACGTCTTAGGACGAATTTATGTGGCTCATGAAGGGATTAATGGCCAATTGTCATTGCCAGCCGATCGTTTCAATGAGTTCAAGACACATTTGGATACCATTGATTTTTTAAAAGACATCCGTTTGAATGTTGCTGTGGAGCAAGACAACAAATCATTCCTGAAACTTAAAGTGAAAGTGCGCGATAAAATTGTTGCCGACGGATTGAACGACGACACCTTCGACGTAACCAACAAAGGAATTCACTTAAAGGCAAAAGATTTCAATCGCTTCATTGAAGACGAAAATACTGTGTTGGTAGATATGCGTAACCATTACGAAAGTGAAATTGGCCATTTTAAAAATGCAGTTACCCCAGATGTGGATACCTTTAGAGAATCGTTAGATATTATTGAAGACGATTTAAAAGATCATAAAGAAGATAAAAATCTGGTGATGTATTGTACGGGTGGTATTCGTTGTGAAAAGGCGAGTGCTTACTTTAAACACAAAGGGTTTAAAAATGTATACCAGCTTGAAGGCGGTATTATAGAATACACTCGTCAGGTGAAAGAGCAAAATTTAGAAAATAAGTTTTTAGGTCAGAATTTCGTGTTCGATGAACGTCGTGCCGAACGTATTAGTGACGATGTCATTGCACAATGTCACCAATGTGGCGAGCCTTTTGATGTGCATACCAACTGTGCTAATGATGCATGTCATTTGTTATTCATTCAATGTCCGAAATGTCAGGAAGAGATGGAAAACTGTTGTTCTACCACGTGTATGGAGATTAACAGATTGCCATACGAAGAGCAAAAAGCATTGCGTAAGGGACAGGGAAACAGTAATGATATCTTCAAAAAAGGACGTGCAGACCACTTGCCTTATAAAAAGGATCTAAGAAATATTTTCGAGCATTTTAAACAAGAAAAAGCCTAATTGATTATGCAAAAGATTGAATTAATGGCGCCTGCAGGAAACTTCGAATCGCTGCAAGCAGCCCTAGATAATGGTGCGGATTCTGTTTATTTTGGTGTTGAGCAGCTTAACATGCGGGCCAGAGCCTCTATCAATTTTACTTTGGATGACCTTCCGGAAATTTCTAGAAGATGTCAGGAAAAAGGAGTAAGAACTTATTTGACTTTAAATACCATTATTTACGATCACGATTTATCTATCGTAAAAACCTTGGTGAAATGTGCTAAAGAAGCGAACATTACGGCCGTGATTGCTATGGATCAAGCCGTGATAATGGTTGCTCGTGAGTTGGGGATGGAAGTGCATATTTCCACGCAAATTAACATTACCAATATTGAAACGGTGAAATTTTATGCCATGTTTGCTGATACCATGGTAATGAGTAGGGAGTTGAGTTTGCGTCAGGTGAAGAAGATTTCAGAACAAATTGAAAAGGAACAAATCAAAGGCCCTTCAGGGAAATTGGTGGAGATTGAAATTTTTGGTCACGGAGCATTGTGTATGGCGGTTTCTGGGAAGTGTTATATGAGTTTGCATTCGCATAATTCTTCGGCAAACAGAGGAGCTTGTAAGCAAAACTGTAGAAAGAAATATACGGTGGTCGATCAAGAGACTGGTTTTGAAATGGAATTGGACAATGAGTACATCATGTCTCCAAAAGACTTGTGTACTATTGATTTTCTTGAGGAAGTGATTGACGCCGGGATTACCGTGTTGAAAATAGAAGGTCGCGGACGCGCGCCGGAATACGTGGCCAATGTCATTAAATGTTACCGCGAGGCGATTGATAGCATTGAAAACGGAACTTATTCAAAAGAAAAGGTTATTGGTTGGATGCAGGAATTGGAAAAAGTATACAATCGAGGCTTTTGGAGTGGTTACTATTTAGGGCAGAAATTGGGAGAATGGAGTAAAGGATCGGGATCGCACGCGACTCAGAAAAAGGTGTATATCGGTAAAGGTGTGCATTATTTTCCTAAAGCCAGCATTGGTGAGTTTAAGATTGAAGCTTATGATTTGTCCTTGGGGGATACCATTTTAATTACCGGGCCTACAACAGGCGCCAAAGAAATGACGGTGGACACTATGTTGGTGAACGATGAGCAGTTAGAAAAGGGAATAAAGGGAGATTCGGTTACCATCCCAATACCTTTTAGAGTGCGTCCTTCGGATAAACTTTATAAGATTGTTGAAAATAAAGTTGAGGCCTAATGGTTGTTGTAACCCTTCAGAGGAATAAATGTATCGGTTGTAATTATTGTGTGGAGTTAGCTCCTGAGCAGTTTCAAATGTCCAAAAAGGATGGGAAATCTGTGCTTCTGCGAAGTCAGGAGAAAAAAGGTTTTTTTACCTTGAAATCTCCGGATGAGGCTATTTTAGATCCTTGCGACCAAGCGGCAAAAGCCTGCCCGGTTAAAATAATTTCTGTAAAAAGTGTTTAAGTGTTTTTTGCATTGCTATATTGCAATACATGAACGTTTATAGACTATTACAGCTGAACCGAAGGGTAAAGAATTATAGGATAAAGTTTTTGGGGCTTTACCTATTACATAAATTCAATAAACGTTATTTGGCGGTAAATCTTGATCCGGTGTTAGCCTGTAATTTACGCTGCAAGATGTGTTATTTTACAGATGCTGATTATGTGAAAACACTTAAAGGGCAATTTGAACCAAAGGAGTTGAAAGCTGTGGCAGATGCTATTTTTGGACGAGCCTTAAAGTTACAAATTGGTTGTGGTACCGAGCCTACGTTGTATAAAAATTTACCGGATCTGGTGTCTTTAGGAAAGAAGTATAATGTTCCTTATATTTCCTTGACCACCAACGCTAACTTGTTGACAAAAGAAAAAATAGAGGAGTTGTTGAAGGCGGGGTTGCATGAGTTTACAATTTCCTTGCATGGCGTTACCAAGGAAACTTATGAAGGCTTTATGAAAAAAGCCAGTTATGAAAAGTTTCATGATGCCTTTAAGGCGTTTGCAGAACTCAAAGCGATGTATGATTTTAAGGTGCGTATCAATTATACCTTCAACAAGGATAATTTTTATGAGTTGCGGGATTTTTTTGAACACTTCGATCCCAAGAGTTTTGATATCCTTCAAATACGGCCCATTCAAAAAATTGGAAATACAGAGTATAACGATTTTGACATCTCTGCTTTAGAGGATGATTACCCAAAAGTTGTCAAAGGAATTAAGGATACATGCAAAGCTTATGGGATTACAGTGTTGGCACCTGAGGAATTATCTGTGTTGAAAGGTGAAAACCAAGCAAGTTTTATCTTTGACTATACGTTTTGCTATGTTTCTCCTAAACAATTTTGGAAAGAAGGTTTTAATTGGCGTGAAACTAGTTTTAATGAGTTTTCTAAAGAAATAGGCTGGAGTTCAACCTTGTTAACTAATGTTTTTAGGTCTAAGAAAACACTGAAATCACTGTCTAATAAGCTTAATTACGAAATTGAATTTTAATTAACTCCCAATAAAAACTGGGATGTTTTTATGTCATTAGAATAATCTTATCTTTACATTTTAGAAAACAAATTATTAATCTCCATTTGCTCACATAGGTTAGCAAATTATATATAAAATTTATGGGTTGTAACAGTTGCTCAACTGGTAAGGATGGTCAACCAAAAGGATGCAAGAACAATGGTACTTGCGGAACCGATAGCTGTAACAAGCTAACGGTTTTTGATTGGTTGTCCAATATGTCGTTACCCCAAGGACAGGAGCCTTTTAACGGGGTTGAGGTACGTTTTAAAAACGGAAGAAAACAATACTATCGAAATACAGAGAATCTATCATTAAATATTGGCGACATAGTCGCTACTCAGGCGCAATCTGGTCATGATATTGGCATGGTAACGCTTACAGGCGAATTGGTTAGGATTCAAATGAAGCGTAAAAAAATTGATATCAATAAGCATGATGAGGTTCTGAAAATTTACAGAAAGGCTAATCAAAGAGATATCGATGTTTGGTCTAAAGCTAGGGACAAGGAAGAGCCAATGAAGGTCAAAGCAAGACAATTTGCCATCGACTTGAAATTGAAAATGAAGATTTCAGATATAGAATATCAAGGGGACGCTAGCAAAGCTACCTTTTACTATACTGCAGAAGAACGTGTTGATTTTAGAGAGTTGATTAAGGTCTTCGCCAAAGAGTTCCGTACCAGAATTGAAATGAAGCAGGTTGGATTCCGTCAGGAAGCGGCTAGGCTTGGAGGTATTGGGTCCTGTGGTCGAGAATTGTGTTGTTCCACTTGGTTGACGGATTTTAGATCTGTAAGTACTTCTGCGGCTAGATATCAACAGTTGTCGCTTAATCCTCTTAAGCTTGCTGGACAATGTGGAAAGTTGAAGTGTTGCCTTAATTATGAATTGGATGCCTATTTGGACGCTTTGAAGGAGTTTCCAAAAACGGAGATTAAATTGTATACCGAAAAAGGAGTTGCCGTTTGTCAAAAAACCGACATTTTCAAAGGAGTTATGTGGTATGCATATGAAGGCGAATGGATGAATTGGCATAAACTTACCGTAGCCCAAGCCAATGAAATCATTGAAAAAAATAAGAAAAAACAAAAGGTTGCCAGTCTTGAAGAATACGCAGCAGAACTAGCGGAAGACACTAAAGTTGAGTTTGAAAACGTTGTAGGACAAGATAGTTTAACAAGATTTGATAGTCCAAAACGTAAAAGAAAACGTAAAAATAATAAGAGGAAACCTAGAAGAAATAATAAGTCTCAAAATAATGCCAAAAAATAAGTATTGGTTAGTTCTTTTATTGGGGGTGCTGTATTTGTCATGCGACACCAATCAAGTTTTCGATGAATACCAAACCGTTCCTAACAAATGGCATAAGGATTCGGTTATTGCTTTTAAGGTAACTCCGCCAGATTCCTTGAAAAATTACAATTTGTTTGTAAACCTTCGAAATACCAGTGCCTACAAATACAGTAATTTGTTTTTGATTGTGGAAATGGAATATCCTAATGGCAAAACAGCCAAGGATACTTTGGAGTATACAATGGCCAAGCCTAATGGAGAATTTTTAGGAACCGGATTTTCCGATATTAAGGAAAATAAATTGTGGTACAAAGGGTACGAGAATCCTTTTGTATTCAATGAATCGGGTGAATATACCATTAAGATCCAACAGGCTATGAGAGAAAATGGTCATGTGGACGGCGTAGAAGAGTTGGAAGGGATTACTGATATCGGTTTTAGAATTGAACAAGCAAACACAAAATAATTATGGCAAAAAAGGGAACAAAGAATAAACAGGCAACACCTGATTTTTCCAAATACATTCGTTTGTTTTGGATTGTCTTTACTGGAGGTTTAATCTTTGCAGTCCTATTGTTCTTATTGGCCTCTTACGGGGTGCTGGGAGAGATGCCAGATCATACCGAATTGGAAAATCCAAAGAACAATTTGGCAACCGAAATTATTTCATCAGATGGGAAAACTCTAGGTAAATTCTATTATAATGACAACAGAACTCCTGTTGATTACAGTGAATTGCCGCCATATTTGGTAGAGGCCCTTTTAGCAACAGAAGACGCAAGATTTAGAGAACACTCTGGGATTGATGCAAGAGGTACCCTGCGTGCTATTGCTAAACTCGGAAGCGGTGGCGGAGCAAGTACTATTTCTCAACAATTGGCAAAGCAATTGTTTCATGGTGAAGGTTCTAGAAATATCCATGAAAGAATAATTCAAAAAATTAAGGAATGGGTGATTGCCATTCGTTTGGAGCGTCAATATACCAAGGAAGAAATCATTGCCATGTATTTCAATATCTATGACTTTGGTAACAATGCCGATGGTATCCGCAGTGCTTCCCGTATTTATTTTGGGAAAGAACCCTTAGAATTGGATGTTAAGGAGTCTGCCATGTTGGTGGGAATGTTTAAAAATTCATCGCTTTATAATCCAAGAAGAAACCCAGAGGGGGTTACCAATCGCAGGAATGTGGTTCTAAATCAGATGGTAAAGTATGGTTATTTGAATGAAACCACTAGCGATTCCTTGAAGAAGACCGATCTCAGCCTTAATTATACTCCTGAATCCCATAGAGAAGGAATTGCGACCTATTTTAGGGAGTATCTTAAACAATTTATGAAAGATTGGATTGCTGAGAATCCTAAGGCAGATGATGAAAAATATAGTCTTTATAATGATGGACTTAAAATATTTACAACCATAGATTCTAGAATGCAGCAATATGCCGAGGATGCGGTGCAAAAACACATGCCTCGTTTGCAGGCTGAGTTTGATCATCAAAACACACCGGATCGCAACCCAACAGCTCCGTTCCTAGAATTGAACCATTCCGAAATTGATGCTTTGATGAAACGTTCCATGAGACAAAGTGAGCGTTGGAGGCATATGAAGTATGATCTTAAAAAGTCCAATGATGAAATCATAGCATCTTTTGATGTGCCAAGGGAAATGAAAATTTTCTCATGGGGTGGCGAAATAGACACGATCATGAAACCTATTGATTCTATACGGTATTATAAATCATTCTTGCATACAGGGATGATGTCAATGGATCCACAAACAGGTCATGTTAAGGCTTGGGTAGGAGGTATCAATTACCGACATTTTCAATACGATCACGTAAAACAAGGGAAACGTCAAGTGGGGTCTACGTTTAAACCGTTTGTATATGCCACTGCTATTGACCAATTGCATTTGTCGCCTTGCGATACCTTGCCAAACTCACCAATAACCATTGAGGCTAATAAATTTGGAAATCCAGAACCATGGACGGCAAAAAACTCTGATGGTAAATATGGAGATTTCATGACATTAAAACATGCGTTGGCAACATCTACGAATACTGTTACGGCAAGATTGATGGATAAAATTGGGCCACAGCCTGTGATTGACATGGCTAAAAACTTAGGAGTTGAGGAAGATATTTTGCCAGTTCCTGCCATTGCTTTGGGGACGCCAGATTTAAGTGTTTATGAAATGGTAGCGGCCTATTCAACCTTTGCGAACAAAGGTGTGTATAATCAACCTGTTATGGTGACACGTATTGAAGATAAAAATGGCACTGTATTATATCAATTTACGCCAGAGTCTAGAGATGTACTGAGCGAAGAAGTGGCCTATGTAACCGTAAATTTATTGGAAGGGGTTACCCAGGGTGGTTCTGGAACGCGTTTGAGAACTAAAGGAGCCGACAAATACAGTGCGGCTTACCGTGAAATTATTACGGGATATCCATACGAGTTTACCAATCCTATTGCGGGAAAAACTGGGACAACCCAAAACCAAAGTGATGGATGGTTTATGGGGATGGTTCCTAACTTGGTAACAGGTGTTTGGGTTGGTGCCGAAGATAGAGCAACGCATTTCAAAACCATTACTTATGGACAGGGTGCTGCTATGGCCTTACCAATTTGGGGGCTGTACATGAAGAGCTGTTATGCTGATGAAGAGCTGGGAATTTCTAAGGAAGATTTCGAAAAACCAGAAGAACTTTCCATTCGTGTAGATTGTAATGCCAGTGATGAAGATGAGGAAGCCCAAATGCTTATGGAAGAAGAAGAGGATGTTAATATAGGATTTTAGATTTTTTGGGTAATTTATATTAAAACAATTGAATTATTGTTGATTAGAAAATATTAAGGGATAAATTTTATTCTTATCAAAAAAAACCGAAGTGATTGTTTTTAGAATCGCTTCGGTTTTTTGTATTTTACCCCTATAAAATTCTTAGCAAATGATTAATAAAAAAGTAGCAAATGTGTCGGAAGCGCTTGAGGGGGTTTCGAATGATATGACCTTTATGCTTGGAGGTTTTGGGCTTTGTGGTATTCCTGAGAATGCCATTGCAAAGTTAGTGGACCTTGGAGTCAAAGGGCTTACGTGTATTTCCAATAATGCAGGAGTTGATGATTTTGGCCTAGGCCTTCTTCTTCAAAAAAAACAAATCAAAAAAATGGTGTCCTCATACGTGGGTGAAAATGACGAGTTCGAGCGTCAGATGTTAAGTGGAGAACTAGAGGTAGAGTTAATCCCTCAAGGAACGCTTGCAGAACGTTGTAGAGCGGCACAGGCTGGTATTCCTGCTTTTTTTACACCTGCGGGCTACGGGACAGAAGTAGCCGAAGGAAAAGAAACCCGTGATTTCAATGGGAAGATGCATGTATTGGAGAATGCTTTTAAAGCAGATTTCTCGTTTGTTAAGGCATGGAAGGGGGACGAGGCTGGAAACTTAATCTTTAAGGGCACAGCGCGTAATTTTAATCCTGCTATGTGTGGTGCTGCAAATATTACGGTAGCTGAGGTTGAAGAGTTAGTCCCTGTCGGAACTTTAGACCCCAATGAAATACATATTCCAGGAATTTTTGTACAACGCATTTTCCAAGGGGATATTTACGAAAAGAGAATTGAACAACGAACCGTTAGACAAAGAGATTAATTATGTTAGATAAAACAGGAATAGCAAAACGAATTGCCAAAGAAGTTAAAGATGGTTATTACGTGAATCTTGGAATAGGGATTCCAACGTTGGTGGCTAATTATGTGCGTAATGACATTCAAGTAGAATTTCAAAGTGAAAACGGAGTGTTGGGCATGGGGCCTTTTCCCTACGAAGGTGAAGAAGATGCCGATATAATCAATGCGGGTAAGCAAACAATCACAACATTGCCAGGCGCTAGTTTTTTTGACTCCTCTATGAGTTTTTCAATGATCCGTGGCCAACACGTAGACTTAACTATTTTGGGAGCCATGGAGGTTGCTGAAAATGGAGATATCGCCAATTGGAAAATTCCGGGTAAAATGGTAAAAGGTATGGGAGGTGCTATGGATTTGGTAGCCAGTGCCGAAAATATTATTGTCGCCATGATGCATACCAATAAAGCGGGGGAATCCAAATTGCTTAAGGAGTGTAGTTTACCGCTTACCGGTGTTGGGTGTGTTAAGAAAATTGTAACCAACCTCGCTGTTATAGAAGTTACGGATAAAGGTTTTAAGTTATTGGAACGTGCACCGGGAATTTCGGTGGAAGAAATTCAAAAAGCAACCGAAGGGCATTTAATTGTAGAAGGAGAGATTCCGGAGATGCAATTATAACACTTATAGCTATTTAGGAGAGCTACTTTATTAAGTAGCTTTTTTTTGGTAGATACATAAAATTTGTAAGAAAAGTATTTTGTTTTAGATGTAAATGTTAAAAATTAATGCATTTTATCGATTTATAATGTATTTAAACTGATTTTTAAAAAAAATGTTTCATATTAGCTAAACCAAATCGAGACAAGGTAATTTACCAAGTCTATCATAAACTTAATTTATGATTTGCCCCAAATTTATCATGAATTTATGCTTATGGAAAATGTTGCCCCAAATCTGCCAAAACCTACTTATTTTGAAAACAGGATCCTTCCTGTAATTCAAAATACTGTAAACCTACTTAAGAATATTTTTGCCCTAATTAAAAAATTATTCATGCTATAACCCCTTCGGGATGGCATGAATTAATTTTTTGGTGTATTCCCTTTTTGGATTGTTGTAAATTATATCGGCGTCATCCAATTCTTCAATTTGTCCTTTGTTCATCACCAATAACTGATCAGACATATATTTTACCACAGCAAGATCATGAGAAATGAATATATAGGTAAAGTTATAATTGGACTTCAGTTCGTTAAGTAAATTTAGTACTTGCGCTTGCACCGAAATATCCAAGGCAGAAACCGATTCGTCACAAACAATCAATTTGGGTTGTAAAGCAATGGCTCTGGCAATCCCCACACGTTGACGTTGGCCCCCAGAAAATTCATGAGGGTATTTATAAAAAGATTCTTCGGTGAGACCTACTTTTTCCAAAATTTCCAAAACAAGTTGCTTTCTTTCCTTGTCGGAATTTCCAATGTTATGTACTGTCATAGGCTCCATGATGGCCTTTCCAATAGGCATTCTGGGATTGAGTGAAGCAAATGGATCCTGGAAAATAATCTGTATGTCTTTTCTAAGGACTCTAACCTGTGTTTTAGATAGTTTGTTGATGTCCGTTCCTCTGTAGAATATTTCTCCCGAAGAGGCTTTGTCCAATAATAAAATGGCCTTGCTCAAAGTCGATTTTCCGCAGCCGGATTCGCCAACTAGGCCAAGGGTTTCTCCTTCGTAAAGTTGAAAGCTTACATTGTTGACCGCTTTAAAGGCTTCTGGTTTTGAAAACCAACCCGATTTCGAAACATAGGTTTTATTAAGGTTCTTCACTTCCAATAAGGGCGTTTTGGAGTAAAGTTCTTTATGAAATGCTTTACGGTCTTCCGAAGAAATGATAGTGTTGTCTATTGAATCATTGATGACATCCTTAATAGTTGGCAACCTTTTAAGCCGAACATCCAAAGATGGCTTGGATTGCAACAGAGCCTTGGTATAAGTGTCCTTCGGAGCTTTAAATACTTTACTTGCATTACCTTGTTCTACAATATTTCCTTGGTACATCACCAAAAGTCTATCGGCAATTTCGGAAACTAAGGATAGGTCATGAGAAATGAAAATAATACTCATTTGTTCTTCCTGCTGAAGTTGTTTCAACAAGAGAATGATCTCCTTTTGGACTGTCACGTCCAAGGCGGTCGTAGGCTCATCTGCAATTAAAATTTTGGGTTTGCAGGCAATGGCCATGGCAATCATTACACGTTGCTTTTGTCCACCTGAGATTTCATGAGGATAGGCATCATAAATCCGTTCTGGAAGCGGTAATTTCACTTTCTCAAACAGTGATAAGGTTTCAGTTTTGGCTTCGGCTTTTGAAAGAGAGGTGTGCTGCAATAAAATTTCCTGAACCTGTTTGCCACATTTCATGGATGGATTTAAGGAACTCATAGGTTCCTGGAAAATCATGGCAATGTCATTCCCTCTTATATTCTGAAATTGTTTTACCGGTAGGGTTGTTAGATCTTGACCTTGAAATAAGATGTGTCCCTTGGTGATTTTTGAAATCTTCGGAGGCAATAATCCCATAAGGGCCAATGAGGAAACAGACTTTCCAGATCCTGATTCTCCTACGATTCCTAAAATTTCATTCTCAAATAAATCATAACTGATATGATGTATGATTTCCTTTTCGGATTTATTGGATATAAAGGAAATGCTAAGCTCTTTTACAGATAAAAGGGGTGGTGTGGCCATGTGCTAAACACTAATAATTTCATTGTCATGTAACAGTTCGTCGCCTCGCAGTCTTAAAAATATTTGGGCTACGGCCACTGTATCTTTTTCGCAATAGGTGACAATTCTGTCAATATCATTTTCTTCGTAATATACTCTTCTTACTTCGCTGCCATCAATATCGTCTTTTGGCGATGGAATGCCGAGAACATTGGTAAGCAGCTTAAGCGAGGTAAAATGTTTGTAGTCTCCAAATTTCCATAGTTCCAAAGTGTCTAAATGGGGTACTTCCCAAGGCTTTTTGCCAAAAAGATTGAGTTTGTAAGGCAATTCGATGTTGTGGATGATCATGCGTCGCGCTATGTATGGAAAATCAAATTCCTTCCCGTTATGAGCGCACAATACATGTTTGGGCTGTCCAAAATGAGTGGTCAATAGGTTTTTGAAGTCCTGAAGAATTTTAATTTCATCTCCAAAAAAGGAGGTGACCCGAAACTGTCTCATGTCTCCCTGAAAACTAAAGTAGCCAACGGAAATACAGACAATTTTCCCGAATTCGGCCCAAATACCGGCACGTTCATAGAATTCTTCTGCGGTATATTCGTCCCGTCTTTGGTATTGCGATTTGGCATCCCATAAATATTGTTTGGTGGTATCCAAATCAGAAAAATGTTCTGTTTCCGGAACGGTTTCAATGTCTAAAAATAATATGTTTTCCAGTGGCAGTTTAGAGATCATATCCTAACATATTATAGGCTTCTTCTATATAGATTGAAATGTCATCGGTAAAAGTGGCCACAGCCGATCCATTACCTTTTGAGTGTCCTAAGCGCACAATGATGATATTGTCTTCGGGTTCTACAATCACATATTGCCCAAGATGCCCACGCATCATAAAAAAGTGCTTGTCTCCAACATCTTTTAGCCACCAACCATAGCCGTATTCTGGACTAGCGGGAAATCGAGGAGTAATAGATTTTGCGATAAAGGCTGAATCCAATATTTGCTGGCCGTTCCATTTGCCATGGTCTTTATAGAGTTTCCCCATTCTTGCAAAATCTTTGGCATTGGAAGCTATACAACAGTAAGCTTTAACCAAATTTTCTTCATCGCTATCTACTTGCCAAAGGGCTTCGTTTTCACAACCCAAAGGTTTCCAAAAGCTTTCGGTAAGATAGTCGTATAGCTTTTTGTTAGTAGCTCTTTCTATAACCAGTGCCAATAATTGGGTGTCTCCACTAGCATATTTAAAGGCCTTTCCAGGCTGGTCTACCACTTTAAGGCTGGTGATTACTTTCTCAAGGTCATCATCAAAATAGGCGCGAGTGGTAATGGAGAATGGGGAATAGTAGGCTTCATCCCAATTAGTTCCTGAAGCCATACTGGATAAATCTCCTACGGTTGTTTTTGCTGCCAAACCATCACAAAATTCCGGGATAAAGTCGCAGACCGGTTGCTCTAAACTTTTGATATGGCCTTCCATTATGGCCTTTCCTAACATAGCCGACACGTAACTTTTGGCCATGGAAAAGGAATTACTTTGGGAGGTGCTATTAAATCCATCAAAATAATCTTCAAACCAAATACTGTCGTTTTTTATGATGACATAGGCTACACTGCCGTTTTCTTTATGGATGTTACTTAAAAGTGCTGTGGCTTTTACCGTATTGTAGTCTTTGTGATTTGGCCAAGGCTGTGGCAAACCAGGGGCAATAGGCCTATTATCAAATTTTTTGTAATCGTTGAGGTAGGCGGTAGTATGCCCATTTAGATAAATGGTGCGCACCGCTTTAATTAAATAATCGGTGTCTGTGGCGTACAATGCAATGACAATGATGCCGCATAGGAGTATTGTCCATGTAAGGAGTTTTTTGACGAGCTTCATCTAAGTTGATTTAATAACTAAATATAGCAGAAATTTTTAAAAGAGGCGTTGTTGTTTGTACGGGCTTTCGTGTTCCAAAAGCCATTGTTTGCGGTGTAATCCTCCTGCATAACCAGTGAGACTGCCATCGCTTCCTATAACTCTGTGGCATGGAACAATGATCCAAATGGGGTTTTTGCCATTGGCATTCGCCACCGCTCTTATGGCCTTGATGTCTCCCAATTGTTTCGAGAGTTCTAAATACGAGGTGGTTGTTCCGTAGGGAATGGTTGCTAGCTGCTTCCAGACTGTTTTTTGAAATTCGGTGCCTTCAGGGTTTAATTGGAGGTTGAATTGTTGGCGTTTGCCCTCGAAATACTCATGGAGTTGATACGCGCAATCTTCTAAAACTTCAGGAATAACATCCGTAGGTGTTTCTTTGGTATCTAAAACGGTAACTGATGTAATGCCATCTTGATTGCCAGAAATTTTAGTATACCCTAAAGGTGTATTGATAATGCAGGTGTCCATAGGGGTTAATCTTCGATAAGACCAAGGCGTTTGGCTCTATCTTCCCAACTTTTTCTAGCGAGCATTTGTAAATCTGCAATGTTGTCGCTTTCGTCCATAATTTCAAGGCCCAAAAGGGTTTCAATTACATCTTCCATAGTAACCAAGCCACTGATGGAGCCATACTCATCTACAACTAAAGCCATATGGTTTTTGCTTTCCACCAAGAGTTCAAAAAGTTTAGGAATAGGCATGTTCCTGTTGATAATGATGATATCTCGTTTGATTTCTGATAGAATTTTTTTTCCGTGACCAAATGCCATTTCCCTAAACGCTTCGTCCTTCAATACCAAGCCTGTAATATTATCTGATTCGCCTGAATAGACTGGGATTCTGGAAAACCGAATATTGGAGTTTCTCTCAAAGAATTCGGCAATGGTTTCGCTTTCATTTTCAATTTTCATCACAGTCCGCGGGGTCATGATATCTTTGGCCTGAACATCCTTAAAGGTTAACAGGTTTTTGATAACCTTACTTTCAGATTCCAAAAACACTCCTTCCTCCTCTGCTAAATTGGTCATGGCATGAAAATCTTCGCGGCTAAGAACGCTTCCATGATGCCCTTTCCCTCCAATAAGTTTGGTAGTAAGTTGCAGTAGCCATAAAAGGCCAGTCCATTTCAATGGAAAAATTAAAGCGGTAAGGGCCTTTGCTGTAAAATTGGCCAATTGTTTCCAATAGGTAGCACCTATAGTTTTCGGGATAATCTCCGAAACGACTAGAATCAGAAACGTCATGATAGCGGAAACGACTCCTACCGTATTTACGCCAAAAAGTTCAATTTTATAAGGCAATTTTTCAGCTTGAATCCCTACCATCATCGCTCCTAAAGTATGGGCAATGGTGTTGAGTGTCAAGATGGCAATAAGGGGTTTGTCGACGTCCTTTTTTAAATTCTCCAGTGTTTCTGCATAGTGTTTCCCTTCCTGTTTTTTAATGTTGATAAAGGTTGGGGTAACGCTCAACAGGACGGCTTCCAAGATGGAACATAAAAAAGAGAAGAATATTGAAATGGTAGCCCAAAAAATTAATGCGCTCATATAGTGGTTTTCGTTTTCCTCGATTATCGAGATAAAAATACTCCGAGACAAGTCCGGAATACAAATTTTGTTTATCAATTCCTCGATACATGTTTCGAGGTAGTTTACTAATTTACGAAATCCAACGAGTTAACCGCATAATTTATCAATTTGAATGTTGTTGAAAGTTTTTGTTGATTGAAAACTAATATATTTAAAGAAGCCTTATTCTTTGTTAAACAATGGAATAAGGCTTTTGTGTATTTCTATAAAACCAGCTTTGCTAAAGGTGATGCAATGCTTTCGAGATGCTTCTATTTGATTTAAATGGGTTAACTATTTAAAAGTTTTACCACATCCTTTGCAAAATAGGAGGCGATTATGTCGGCCCCGGCCCGTTTAATGGCTGTTACCTGTTCCATCATAACGGCATCGTGGTCTAGCCATCCTTTTTCGGCAGCGGCCTTTACCATGGCATATTCTCCAGAAACTTGGTATACAGCCACAGGCACATCCACTTCATTTTTAATCTCGCGAACAATGTCCAAATAGCATAAGCCTGGTTTTACCATCACGATATCGGCACCTTCATCGATGTCCATTTCGGTTTCTCGAATGGCTTCAAAGCGGTTGGCGTAATCCATTTGGTAAGATTTTTTGTCCTTTGGAATATCGATCATGTCCACTGGAGCAGAATCTAGGGCATCTCTAAAAGGTCCATAAAAGGCCGAGGCATATTTCGCTGAATAGCTCATGATACCAGTATTGAAATAGCCTTCGTCTTCCAAAGCTTCCCTGATGGAAAGGATCCTACCGTCCATCATATCACTTGGTGCCACAAAGTTGGCGCCAGCTTCAGCATGCGAAAGGCTCATTTCTGTTAGGATCTCTACCGTGTCATCATTCAGAATCAATCCGTTTTCAACAATACCGTCATGCCCAAAAGAAGAATAGGGATCCAAAGCTACATCGGTCATCACCAACATGTCCGGACAGGCATTTTTTACAGTTTTTACGGCACGTTGCATCAGTCCGTTAGGGTTGATAGCTTCCGTACCTTTATTGTCTTTTAGATTGTCAGGCACTTTTACAAACAACAACACCGATTTTAACCCGAGCTTCCATAACTCTTTCACTTCTTTTTCCAAAAGGTCCAAGCTGTATCTAAAATAGTTGGGCATTGATGGGATTTCTTCTTTTACGTTTTTGCCTTCCACGACAAACAATGGCACTAGAAAATCGTTGGGGGTGATTATGGTTTCACGAACCAAAGAGCGTATGGCTTCATTGGTGCGTAGTCTTCTATTTCGTCTTAATGGGTACATTATGATTTGTGTTTTAAATTGTCAATTTTATTGTTCATCTTATTCTGCATATCATCTGCAAATCCTACTAGAGATTTGGGTGCTTTAAAGCGATAACCTACAAATATTTGAAAATAAGGAATATTGTCTGCTGCGCGGGATGACCTATCGGCAGAATGGTTCAGAATTAAGTAACTATAATGAGCGCCTAAATATAAGTTGTCAATATCGTAGGTGGCGGCGGCCCTGAAGTTCAATTCGGTCAATAAAGAGTTTAAGGCATCTTCTCCTTCCGATTTTGAGTGGTTCAATCCAATCCCGGCAGACACACCACCAGACAGAAGAAGGTTATTTGTGGGAACATAATTGTAATAATAGGAAGGGGCAAAAGCAATATCAAAGGAATAGTAACTGAAATCAATGTAATCCCCAGTTTCAGTGCTATTGCCTTCCAAATTGAATTTTGAATAATAATAGATAATTCTAGGAATAAAGCTTCCGGTACTTTTCAATTGTTTTTCGTCCTGTGAGGTGATGGCTCTAAACGAAAAATTCTCATTCCATATATAGGATGTGGCCCCTCCAATTTTAAAGTTTTTGGAATGTGGTAAATAGACGGATATATCGTCACTATTATTAAACTTCAGGTAGAACCCTTTCTCTTTAAACAATTCGAAGGTTTGCATGAAATGATCTCCAAAAAAGGTTCTAAAACTTAAGGTGAACAGTTTGGAGTCTTCATTGTCCTTATTGGTTCCCATAAAATCGGGCGCAAAAGAGTAGGAGCCTGAAATACCTCGAAAGGAAACAGAAGCTCCAATCCTGTTTTGTTTGTTGGGTTGGAGATTGAAGAAATCATCCGAGTTACGATCTTTGATTTTTAAGTCGTTGGAAGTGTTTACATAAAACGCACGGGCTGTAATCCTATTGGGGTAGGACGCCTTGTATTCCGAGGCCTCTTTGTAAATAATGTTTGTGGTCGTGGTGTCCTGAACAATTTCTTCAGGAGTAATTTGGGCCCAAACAGAGGTGCCTGAAAGGACTGTTAAAAGGTTAAGTATACCTAATTTTAAACCCATGTTTTTGGTTGTTTTAAAACGGAGAGCAATGCTGCTTCCGGGCTGCCCTCTTCTGGATGGTGGTCATATACCCATTGTACATGAGGAGGTAAACTCATCAAAATACTTTCTATACGGCCGTTGGTTCGCAAGCCAAACAAAGTGCCTTTGTCATGTACCAAATTAAATTCTACGTAACGCCCACGGCGTATTTCTTGCCATGTTCTATTGGCTTCCGTATACGGAAGGTTTTTGCGTTTTTCAACAATTGGTACATAGGCTTCCAAAAAGCTGTTGCCTACTTCGGTGACAAAATTGTACCAATCTTCCATGCTCATCTCATCAGTGGCTTTGCAGTAGTCAAAGAATAAACCGCCAAGACCTCTGGCTTCATTGCGATGGCTGTTCCAGAAATACTTGTCGCATTTTGTTTTATATTCTTGGTAGAAGTCTGGATGGTGTTTGTCGCAGGCTGTTTTACAGGTGTTATGGAAGTGGATCGCATCTTCTTCAAATAAATAATATGGCGTTAAATCTTGTCCGCCTCCAAACCATTGGTCAACAATCTCACCTTGTTCATTGTACATTTCAAAATAGCGCCAATTGGCATGTACGGTTGGCACCATGGGGCTTTTAGGATGCAATACCAAACTAAGGCCACAGGCAAAAAAGTTGGCATCCTTCACGCCAAAATAGGTTTGCATGCTCTCCGGAAGTTTGCCGTGAACCGCAGAAATATTAACGCCGCCTTTTTCAAATACCTTACCGTTTTCGATCACTCGGGTTCTGCCGCCGCCGCCTTCGGGACGTTCCCAAAGATCTTGACGAAACGTGGCTTTGCCATCAATGCTTTCCAAAGTTGAGGTAATGGTATCTTGTAAATTTTGTATGTATGAATAAAACTTATCTTTCATTATGTAATTGGTATAATTCCATATCCAAAGGGCCTTTGGCAGAGGATATGTAATCGTTTTCTAATGTTTTAACCCATGAAAATCCGCATCTTTTGGCGACATTAACACTAGGGGTGTTGGTTTTGTGTACTAATATATTCAGAGTTTGGAGGGCTAGGTCGTTAAATGCAAATTGAATGCTGGTTTTTAGGGCCTTTACCATCCAGCCATTGCCTGTATAATTGTTTCCCAGGCAATAAGCAAATTCTCCTTGATTTTGGTTCCAGTTAAGGTTTTTTAAAATGACGAGACCTGCCACTTTGGACGTTTCTAAATCCTTTATGGCAAAGGTGTATTCTGTTTGCTCAATAATGGCTTCTCGCTGTTGAGCAATGTAGTTTACGGAAGCTTCTTCCGAAATATTCTGCGCTAAGGTTTTTGGTAGGTACAACTGAAAACGCCTCCCGTTGGTAATCATCAATTGGCTAAGACTAGGAGCATCTTCGTGTTGTAGCGTAGCCAGCTCGAATGTGTCTTTTGACAATACCATTAGTGTTTAATTGCTTTGGTGTGTTTTAGTTGTAATAATCTAACAGTTTCTTTGGAAGCTGCTGTTACTGAAAGTGGTAGCACAATCATTAAGCCTAAAATAGGAATTAAAAGGCAAACTAAAAACACAATTCCGTTACCAATTGCGGTGCCTTTATTCTTTTTTACAAATTGAATGCTGTCGTGGTAATTGAGGTGGCGTTCCAAGGTGTAGTCCATATTCCCAAAACCGGCATAATACGCTTGAATTAAAAAGAGTAACACAGAGGATGCAATACCAATAACAGGAATAAAACCTAACAATAGCACAGGAATAGTTAAGGTGAGTTCTTTAAAAAGGTTACGCAAGTTGATTTTAATTCCTCGCGATAATTGCGAACTGAAGGTGCTTTTGGTATTCCTTGGTAAGAGGTTATTGGCTAAATGGGCTTCAATCCGTTCGGAAACCGGACTCATGAAGGGTGCCGAAAGGGCCATGACAATATGTTTGTAGAGCAGGAGTCCAATGGCAATTATGGCCAACCCAATGAAGATTTCGGACAAATTTCGTAACCATGAAGAGGAATTCCAACTAGGGAAAATGCTCAGGATGTAGTCGAAAATATTATCTGAAAAGCCATAAGCCATCAAGCCAATACTTGTTGCAGTGAAAAAGCTAATTACTATTGGTATGACAAAATATTTCCAAAGCCCAAGTTTTGAAATCAAACCAAAGGCTCCAAAATAGGCTTGTATGGCTTTGAAAATATTTTTTAGCATTTATAAGTTGGTTCCTGTGCCAATTGAATTGGCAAGGTTTTTAAAGATCTATGCTTTGTATTCCTTTACAGCATCAATAAATGCCTTGGCATTGTCTAATGGGATATTTGGCAAAATACCGTGCCCTAGATTGACAATGTATTTGTCCTTTCCAAATTCATCAATCATTTGGTGAACCATCTTTTTGATGACGTCTGGAGGCGATAATAGTCTTGCTGGGTCGAAGTTCCCTTGAAGGGTAATTTGTCCACCAGTTAAATAACGGGCATTTTTAGGAGAACAGGTCCAATCCACTCCAAGGGCAGAGGCATTGGATTGTGCCATTTCATGAAGGGCGAACCAACAACCTTTTCCGAAGGCGATTACTGGAGCATCATCTTTCAAGGCTTCAATAATTTGATTGATATACTGCCATGAAAATTCATGGTAATCGGTTGGAGATAACATACCTCCCCAAGAATCAAACACTTGAACTGCGTTAACACCAGCTTTTACTTTTTCCTTTAAGTAAGCAATAGTGGTATCGGTGATTTTTTGCAATAATTGGTGGGCTGCAATAGGATTGGTAAAACAAAATTCCTTGGCTTTGTCAAAGTTTTTGCTGCCTTGGCCTTGTACACAGTAGCACAAAATGGTCCAAGGGGATCCTGCAAATCCAATAAGAGGAATTTCGTCATTCAACAATTCTTTGGTGGCTTTTATAGCTTGGTAAACATAATCCAATGCTTCCGTTACATTTGGCACAATTACATTGTCCACATCTTTTTGGGTGCGAACAGGGTTAGGTAAGTAGGGACCGAAATTTGGCTTCATTTGTACCTCGATGTTCATAGCTTGTGGAATCACCAAGATGTCAGAAAACAAGATGGCGGCATCCATACCGTAGCGACGAATAGGTTGAACGGTAATTTCACTGGCCAATTCAGGAGTACGGCAACGTGTAAAGAAATCGTATTTTTCACGAATTGCCATAAATTCTGGTAAATAGCGACCTGCTTGACGCATCATCCACACTGGTGGGCGTTCAACAGTTTCTCCTTTTAGGGCTCTTAAAAATAAATCGTTTTTTATCATGTTTATTCCGCTGAAAAGCGACTCTGTTTAATTCAACTTTGTTAGTTTAAACCTAAAGATTAGGCATAATGTTCATTTACCAGTTCGATGACACTTTCTACAGTAGGAACTTTGGCAATACGAACATCCTTGAAATATTTTTGGGCTTCCTTGGCAGTGGTTTCTCCTATACAGAAAGCAATACCGTTGGGTTTATTTTGTTGGATAAAACTTTCGACGGTTGAAGGGCTGTAAAACATAATACCTTCAATATTGTCCTCCACTTTTTCCGCATCGTAACGGGTTTGGTAGGCTTCAATTTCCTCTACTTTGATGTGGTTGTCCTTTAAAATGGTAGGCAAATCGTCCAATCTCAAATTGCTACAGAAATAAGTAACCTCTGTACCGTCAATATAATCAACTAAATATTCGGCCAAGGTTTTTGCATTTTTGGCAGCATGTGCTACAGGGCCTATTTTTTGTTCAATAAGGCGTTTGGTACGACGGCCAACACAATAAATATTTTTAAAATTTAAGTCTTCGGAAGGGCAATTGGTAAGAATGGCATCTACCGCATTTTGACTCGTAATCACCACATTTTTAATAGGTGTTTTGAGTTTGCTTACCGGAATTCTGTTAGGGTTGGTTTTGATGGCATCATTGCTCTTTACAACCAAACGGTCGTTTAACAGAAATTGCTGATCTTCGGTTAAGGATTTTGTAGAATAAATATTGGTTTGCTTCCCTGAATGTTTAATGCCATCCATTAAGCGTTTGCCGCCACGTTCAATAACATTTTCGGCACATTGCTGCGCTAAATCTTGATGTCGTCCTAATTTTACGGAACGAGAAACTTCAATCTTTTTGGTTCCGTCAGGACTTAATAAAACTCCAGTAAAACTGATTTCTTCATTTTTGATAGTTGCTAAGGCGCCAATAGGGGCAGAGCAACCGCCTTCCAAAACTCTTAAGAAATTACGCTCTATAGAGGTGCAGATTTCTGTTTCTTCGTGGTTGATTTCACGACAGATTTCCAGAATATCTTCATCTTTTTCCAAAGCAGTTACCATCACGGCTCCCTGAGCAGGGGCAGGAATCATCCAATCTAAATTGATGGCGTTTTCAGGACGAATTTGTAAACGGCCTAAGCCTGCTGCCGCAAAAATGGCACCGTTCCAATCTTCGTTGTCTTCCAGTTTTTGAAGGCGTAAATTCACATTACCTCTTAATCCAACTACAGTGTGTGTGGGGTAGCGGTTGAGCCATTGTGCTCTTCGGCGTAAACTTCCAGTGGCAATAATACCTTCTCTCTGCGATAGGAATTCTTCATTATGTTTAAACACCAACATGTCCTTGTTGTTGCCACGCTTTAAAACCGCGGCTTGAACAATCCCATTTGGTAAAGCTGTAGGGACATCTTTTAGGGAATGTACCGCAATATCGATATCGCCATTTAACATGGCGATGTCCAATGTTTTGGTGAAAACTCCAGTAATTCCCAACTCATAGAGAGGTTTGTCCAACACCAAGTCACCAGTTGATTTTACGGGAACAAGGACGGTTTTATGGCCCAAATGTTCCAATTGATGTTGTACAGTTTTGGCTTGCCATAGCGCCAATTGGCTATCGCGTGTGCCAATGCGTATAATTTTAGACATGTTTTGTGGATTCTTCTAATTGAAACACCTTCTTAATTAATTCCAGGCTTTCATCAGTAGAAATGCCATCCTCTCTTAAATGATGCGCAAAGTGATTGGTAATCTTTTGAATGATATTGTTACTGATCAATTCGGCCTGTTCTTCATTGAAATCAGACAGCTTTTTACGTTGCGTGTCCAATTCTGCATTTTTAAAATCGGTCAGTTTTAGTTTTAAGGCCTTAATGGTAGGAGCAAATTTTCGGGTTTCCAACCAAGTGTTGAATTCTGCTTTTACTTCTTCAAGAATGGCCTCTGCTATTGGGATGTGTGCTTTTCTCTTTTCTAAAGTTTCATCGGTGATTTGAGAAAGGTCGTCCAAGTGAATTAAAGTGACATTGTCCAATTCGGTAACGTTATGGTTCACGTTTCTAGGAATAGACAAATCCAAAATCAACAACGGCTTTTTGGTTTGAATCAAAAATTTGTCGACGGTCGGATTTTGAGCTCCAGTGGCTACAATCATAACGTCGGACGCGTTGATTTCTTCCTGTAAATTGGCATAGTCCTTTACCAACAAGTTAAACTTTCCTGCAATTTCCTGTGCCTTGGTTTTGGTTCTGTTGATAAGGGTGATGTGCTCATTTTTAGTGTGCTTCACTAAATTTTCACAAGTGTTGCGCCCTATTTTTCCAGTTCCGAAGAGTAGAATATTTCGGTTGGAAATATCTTCAATATTGTTCAAGATGTAATGTACCGAAGCAAAAGACACCGAAGCCGCTCCCGAGGAAATGTCGGTTTCTGTTTTGATGCGTTTACTAGCTTGGATCACAGCATTGATCAAGCGTTCCAAGTAGGAATTCAGTAAACCTGCTTTTTTAGAATCCTTGGCGCTAGACTTTAATTGACTGATAATTTCAAAGTCACCAAGAATTTGACTGTCCAAACCAGAACCTACTTTAAACATGTGAGCAATAGCCTCTTTGTTTTTGTAGATGTAGGCAACTTCCTGAAACTCCTCAACAGTTCCTTTGGTATTCTCGCAAAGTAACTTGATAAGCTGGTAAGGATGCTCGGCAAAACCGTAAAGTTCAGTACGGTTACAGGTAGAGGTTACAATAAGGCTGTCAATGCCATTTGCCTTGGCTTGGGTATATAGCAATTGCTTGCCATCATTATCCAAGCTAAAGTGGCCTCTAATATCTGCATCGGCTTTTTTGTAACTTAAGCCAATGGCGTAAAAATATGTTGTTTTCGACTTAGTGTTGTATTCCATTAAATAACGTTGGAAATTCGGCAACAAAAATATATGTATGCAAATTAAAAAAATAACGCTAAAGGAACAATAAGTATCGCTTGTGGTTTTTTTGGGTTGTTTTTCCAATTAATGTAAATAATATCATACTTTTGCGGAATAAACAACGTGTTTCGTGTTGTTTGTTTAGAACAGGTCTAAATAGCTTTGTGATGGATTCGAGTTTTGATGCTGAAAAAAATATCGCCATAGGTTCTGAGAATTCAACGATAGATTCTTTTAATGAAGTAGAGATAGAAAAGGATTTCTACGTGTTGACTTATCAAAATGAAAGCGATAAAGTAGTGACCCTTGAAAGAGAGATTGACAGTAGTTTTATACAGTTTCATTTTTGTTTGAAGGGGGCAAGTAAATTTATTTTCAATAATGGGCGTTATGCTCTAGACATTGAAGATGAAAATTCGCTTTTGCTTTACAATCCGCAGCGCGATCTGCCACTACATATGGATTGCCAGCCGCAATCTTGGTTGGTGTCGGTAATCATTTCCATTAAAAAATTTCATGGATTGTTTTCCCAAGAAGCTGATTATATCACCTTTTTAAGTGAAGACAATAAGGATAAGAAATACTATGATGATGGTAAGATTACGCCATCAATGGCTATTGTGTTAACGCAGCTCGTCAATTTCAATCTTAATAACTCTATAAAGAATCTTTACTTCAAGGGAAAGGCTTATGAGCTATTGAGTTTGTACTTTAACAGGAGTGAAGATGCCAATGTGGAGCAATGTCCGTTTTTGGTAGACGAATCCAATGTCATTAAGATTAGAAAGGCAAAGGATATCATTATTTCGCGAATGACAGAACCTCCAACTTTACAGGAACTAGCGGAGGAAATCCAATTGAGTTTAAAAAAATTAAAGGAAGGGTTTAAGGAAATTTATGGAGATTCTGTTTATAGTTTTCTATTTGACTACAAAATGGAGGTGGCTAGGAAATTGTTGGAATCTGGAAACCATAATGTCAACGAGGTTGGGCTTCGTGTGGGGTATAGTACGGCGAGCCATTTTATTTCGGCCTTCAAAAAGAAATACGGAACAACCCCAAAAAAATATATACAATCAATATCATAAACATGAAACATCTTTTTGCATTACTCATAGTATTTATAAGCTTTAATGTGCAATCACAATCGGGTAAGGAGGCCATTAAGGTTGAGTTACTAAAATATTTCGATTTTGTAGAATCTAACAATGCTGATGGGGTCATTGGTTACATTCACCCAAAGGTTTTTGAGACTATTTCCAAAGATCAAATGAAGGCGGGAATGGAGCAAATGCTTCAAAATGAACAGATGAAAATTGAATTCCTGAGTACGGAAATAAGTCATATTTCCAATGTGGTTCCTTTTGATGATAGTCAGTATAGCCTTATTGATTATTCCAACGAAATGAGAATGACATTTTTGTCGGAGGTAGGGAAGTCTAAGGAAGAAAAGCAAACCTTTGTGGATTTCATGGTCCCAACTATGGAGCAGCAGTTTGGAAAAGGAAATGTAAAGGCCGATCCAGAAACCGCCTCCTTAATAATACATGTGGAAAGCGCCATTTATGCGGTATACAATACGTCTTTTAAAGGGTGGAAGTTCTTAGCCAACGACCCTAATATGGTATCGGTGGTAAATGATATTATACCTGCCGAGGTGAGAAATGAACTAGCAAATCAAAACTAAATTTGGCCATTACGGTCTTTATGAGATGTTATGAAAAAGGGAATATTACTTGTTAATTTAGGGTCGCCAGACAGTCCAGATCCTAAGGATGTCAAAAAATATCTTGGTGAATTTTTAATGGACGAACGTGTCATCGACGTTCCGCTGTGGGCAAGAAACCTTTTGGTGAAGGGAATTATTTTAAATACTCGCCCAAAAGCTTCTGCTGAAGCCTACTCGAAAATTTGGTGGGAAGAAGGCTCTCCATTAATTGTAATTTCTGAACGTTTAAAGGCGGGAATACAAAAACAAGTAGAGGCGCCAGTGGCTTTGGCCATGCGCTATGGAAGTATGAGCATAAAAAAGGGGCTTCAAGAATTGGTGGATCAAGGAGTGGAAGAGGTGTTTATAGTGCCTTTATATCCGCAATTTGCTATGGCTACTACAGAAACCATTTTGGTGCTGGCAGAAGAGATTCGAAAAGAGCATTTTCCAAATTTGAAGTTTTCCGATTTAAAAGCGTTCTACAACCGTCCCGATTATATTGAAGTGCTTTCCAATAGTATTGCCAAACATTTGGAAGGAAAACCATTTGATCATTTGTTGTTTTCATACCACGGGGTACCAGAAAGACATATTAGAAAAAGAGATGTGACCAAGTCTCACTGTAAAATAGACGGTAGTTGTTGTGCTACGCCTTCCAAGGCTCATGAGTTTTGCTACAGACACCAGTGTTTGGAAGTGACGCGGTTGGTTGCTGAAAAATTGTGTCTTGAAGAAGGTACCTATTCTACGTCCTTCCAATCAAGGCTAGGGTTTGACCCATGGTTGCAGCCTTATACCGATAGAACCATAGAGGCTTTAGGTAAAAAGGGTCTAAAGAGGATGGCCATTGTGACACCTGCATTTGTTAGCGATTGCTTGGAAACTTTGGAGGAAATAGCCATGGAAGGAAAGGAAATTTTTGAAGAAATGGGAGGAGAGCACTTTACTACAGTTCCTTGTTTAAATGATGATAAGGAATGGGTTGATTTGTTGTCTAAATGGATGAATGATTGGTTAACTTTAGAAACAGTTAAGGCATAATGGCAAGAATTTCTGCCAAAGAATTGGGGTCGCAGCCTATAGGGAAACTATTAATAAAACAGGCAGTTCCTGCTTCTATTGGTATTTTGGTGATGTCCTTGAACATTCTTGTGGATACCATTTTTGTTGGAAATTGGATTGGTCCAACGGCTATTGCTGCTATCAATGTTGTCTTACCGGTGTCCTTTTTTATTGCTGCATTGGGAATGAGTATTGGTGTTGGAGGGTCTTCCATTATATCGAGGGCTCTTGGGGCTAATGACCATGAAAAGGCGCTTAAAACATTTGGCAATCAAATAACCCTTACGTTATTGTTTACCATTACGCTTGTTGTCCTTGGGTTAACATTTGTGGATGGTATTATTCCGGCCTTTGGGGGAAAGGGAGCCATTTTTGATCCCGCCAAAGTGTACTATGTTATTGTGTTGTATGGAGTCCCTTTTTTGGCACTGTGTATGATGGGGAATACGGTAATAAGGGCAGAGGGGAAGCCTAAATTTGCCATGTATGCCATGATGATTCCTTCCGTTGGAAATTTAATTCTGGACTATGTATTTATCCATCTTATGGATTTAGGAATGGAAGGAGCGGCTTGGGCTACTACGGGATCCTACATGCTTTGTTTTGTGTTTATTATTTGGTTCTTCATGTCCAAAAACTCAGAGCTTAAAATAGGGCTTTCGCAGTTTGGGCTCAATTCTAAAATTGTATCGGAAATAGGATCTTTGGGGTTTGTTACATTGGCTAGACAAGCAGTTGTTAGTATTACCTACCTGTTTATGAATAATATTCTGTATAATCTTGGAGGGGAAGTTTCGGTAACAGCTTACGCTATTGTGGGCAGAATGCTTATGTTCGCCTTGTTTCCTGTTTTTGGAATTACCCAAGGGTTTTTGCCCATTGCAGGATTTAATTATGGGGCTTCCCAGTTTGATAGGGTTAGAGAAACTATCAATACAGCTATTAAATACGCCATTCTATTGGCAACCATCATATTCATTGCTTTAATGATTTTCCCAGAGGCAATTACTAGATTGTTTACTGATGATGCCGAGGTTTTAAAGGAAACCCCAAGCGATATGCGCTGGGTGTTTGCTGCCACGCCAATTATTGCTATCCAATTAATTGGAGCTGCGTATTTTCAGGCTATAGGCAAAGCTACGCCGGCATTGTTGTTGACCTTGACAAGACAGGGGTTCTTTTTTATTCCTCTTATCTTGATATTGCCTAATTTTTTTGGCGAACTTGGGGTTTGGATGTCCTTTCCTATTTCGGATGTCTTATCAACCATAGTGACCGCCTATTTTTTACATATGGAAGTCAAAAAAACGCTTATTAGCGAAACTTAAATAGCTGTTATGGAATTCTACAATTACATCAAGGCACTGCATCTTATTTTTGTGATTACCTGGTTTGCGGGATTGTTCTATATCCCAAGATTGTTTGTGTATCAAATAGAGGCCTTTCATAAGCCGTCCCCTGAAAAGGAAATTCTTGGGTTTCAATTAAAACTTATGGCCAAACGACTTTGGAACATTATTACTTGGCCTTCGGCTATTTTGGCTACGGTATTTGCTGTTTGGTTAATTGTTTTAATGCCAAGTTGGTTGCAGCAAAGTTGGATGCATGTAAAATTGGCTTTTGTAGTGTTGCTAATTATTTATCATCTTAAAACACATCAATATTATAAACAGTTGCAGCGTGATGAGGTTAAAAAAACATCCAGTTATATGCGTTTATGGAATGAGGGTGCAACCTTCATTTTGTTCGCCGTTGTGTTTTTGGTCATCCTGAAAAATGCCATGAATTGGATTTTTGGGGTTGTAGGGATTGTTGTTTTGGGAATATTGATCATGTTGGGTTATAAAATATATAAGAATATCAGGGCGAAAAATCCAAACGCTTAAACAAAGTCTGTTTGGTGCGATTATTGTTATATTTAGTGCAATAGAAAATTTCAAATGAAATTAAAAAAGCTTTCCCTTCGCGTTCGCATATTCTTGGCCATGATTTTGTTGGTGTTGATTGCTTCCATTCTTATTGTGGCGGTTACTGTGTATCAATACAACGAAGAGGCTTTAGACTATCACAGGGACAGGCTTGATAGAAAGGAAGAGAATATCAAGAGTAGTATCGATTTTACCATCAAGGAAACTACCTATCCTGTTACAACCGAAAATATCCCCAAAATTTTTAAGGACAAGATTTATGAAATTGCCGCCATTCATAAACTTCAGGTAAACCTGTATGATTTGGAGGGTGGGTTGCTTAAAAGTTCCCGTCAAAGTATTTCTAGCGATACCATTGTAAAATGTATCGATGCTGAAGTGTTAAATATCTTGGCCAATACAGCGGAACATAGGTTTGTAACAAAGTACACTAAGAACGGTAAGATCATTCAATCTTCCTATACCTATATTACCGATCAAAAGTTCAAACCTTTGGGCATCCTGAATTTGCCATATATGGAAGATGATAAATTCATGGATAAGGAGCTAAATGATTTCTTGGAGCGTTTGGCTTATGCTTATCTGTTTATGATGTTGATTGCTGTGGCCTTGGCCTATTTACTATCAAAGTACATAACCAAGTCTTTAAAGACCATTAGTGACAAAATTCATGAAACACGACTAGAAAAGCGAAATAAGAAAATTGAGATAGAATCCTCTAGTGAGGAAATATTGACCTTGGTCAATTCCTATAATACTATGATTGATCAGTTAGAGGAAAGTGCTGTAAAGTTGGCTACCAGTGAACGGGAACAAGCCTGGAGGGAAATGGCAAAACAGGTGGCGCACGAGATTAAAAACCCTTTAACGCCAATGCGTTTGAGTGTGCAGAGTTTCCAAAGAAAATTTGATCCACAGGATCCCGATATCTTTAAAAAAGTTAACGAATATTCAAAAACTTTGATTCAACAAATCGATACCATGAGCTCCATTGCATCGGCGTTCTCAAATTTTGCTAAAATGCCCGCTCAGGAAAAGGAAACGCTCAATGTGGTTAAAATTGTAAAACTTGGCTTGGATATTTTCAGCGAGGACTATATCATTTTTACTTCTGAGAAGGATGAAATCATGGCTAAATTTGACAGAACCCAACTTATAAGGGTGATTACCAATTTGGTGAAAAATGGTATCCAGGCTATTCCAGATGATCAGGAAGAGAAGAAAATTGTAGTGGCAGTTTTGGATGATGATTGTAAGGTAATCATAACCGTTGCCGATAATGGGCAAGGAATCGCAGAGGCTAACAAACAAAAAATATTCGAACCTAAATTTACTACAAAGTCTAGTGGTATGGGCTTAGGGCTGGCCATGGTAAAAAATATTGTGGAAACTTATGATGGAAGTATTACCTTTACATCGGAAAAGGGAAAAGGGACCGTATTTAAGGTAACTTTCCCAAAAGTATAATCCCTCTAGGCCTATAAGAGTTGTTGAATATTTGGGCCTTTTTTAATCTTCTTTACAATGAATTACGATAATATTATTTCTGAAGTAAATAATGGTGTTGCCACTATTACTATAAACCGACCAAGTAAGTTAAATGCTTTAAATAAAGCTACGATACAAGAATTGCATACCGCTTTTAAGGAAGCCGATGAAGACAAAGGAGTGAAGGTAATTATTGTTACGGGCTCAGGAGAAAAGGCCTTTGTAGCGGGTGCTGATATTAGTGAGTTTGCAGATTTTAGCGTGGCTCAAGGACAGGAGTTGGCGGCTAAAGGTCAAGAATTGCTATTTGATTTTGTGGCAAATTTATCAACTCCGGTAATTGCTGCTGTAAATGGTTTTGCGCTTGGTGGCGGATTGGAATTGGCCATGGCAGCACACTTTAGAATTGCCAGTAATAATGCTAAAATGGGATTGCCAGAAGTGTCTTTAGGGGTAATTCCCGGTTACGGTGGCACTCAAAGACTGCCACAATTGGTGGGTAAAGGACGTGCTATGGAAATGATCATGACCGCAGGAATGATTGATGCCCAAACGGCATTGTCATTTGGATTGGTAAATCACGTAACAGCTCAGGAAGAATTATTGGATTTGGCGGGAAGTCTGGCTGCAAAGATTATGAAAAACTCTTCAGTAGCAATTAGTGCGGCTATTGCAGCTGTAAATGCCAACTACGAAGATGGTGTAAATGGTTTTGATCAAGAGATCTTGAAATTTGGAGAGTCTTTTGGAACCGAGGATTTTAAAGAAGGGACTACTGCATTTTTGGAAAAACGCAAGGCTGATTTTCCCGGAAACTAAGTAGGCAACGTTTGGTTGGCTAATGAAGCTTCCTTTTGAACACTAAAATAAGTGCCGAAATAGGTTATAAAAAATGGGTTTGTTGAAAACCCATTTTTTATTTAACAGTTTTAACTGAGCAATCTTCGTAATTTTAAAAATCTCGAATTTTTACCCGTTAAATTAAACTCATGGATTCTAAGGCTTTTTTTAAAGGAAGAGGGGCACAAATGAATGTATCTAATCGCTTTTTTGACCTTAGTCATGAGCTTCGAGATGATTTTTTGGAGTACTGTACTAAGGAGGGTGATGTCCTCGATACTAATAAAACCAAGTATTTGGAGGTGTTTCCCAAAAGCATTGTCAACAAAGTAGACAGTCCAGATGTTGGTATGGGCTATTCTATGAACATGTATCAAGGTTGTGAGCATGGCTGTATTTATTGTTATGCCAGAAATAGTCATGAATACTGGGGCTATAGTGCCGGATTGGATTTTGAGCGACAGATTTTAGTAAAGAAAGAGGCTGCAAAATTATTGGAAGCCGTCATAAAAAAGAAAAGTTGGAAGGCCCATACCATTGTGATGTCCGGCAATACAGATTGTTACCAACCCGCCGAACAAGAATTTCAAATTACAAGAAAGTGCTTGGAGGTATTCCTAAAGTATAGGCATCCAGTTGGTATTATTACTAAAAATGCTTTGGTGTTACGAGATTTGGACTTGTTGAAGGAATTGGCTAAAGATAACTTAGTTGCTGTCAATATTTCCATTACATCACTTTCTGAACAGACCAGGCGTATTTTGGAACCAAGGACTACAACCATAAAAAAGCGTTTGGAAACGGTAAAAATTTTGAGCGAGCATGGTATCCCCGTTAATGTTATGATTGCTCCAATCATTCCTGCTATCAATAGTCATGAAATATTGCCTTTGGCCAAGGCTGCGGCAGACGCAGGAGCTTTGTCTATTGGGCATACCATTGTAAGGTTGAATGGTGCTATTGGAGCGATTTTCACCGATTGGATTAAGAAAGCCTTGCCAGACAGAGCTGATAAAGTGTTGCATCAAATAGAGGATTGTCATGGAGGGTCGTTAAACGACAGTAGATATGGTACCCGCATGAGGGGAGAAGGTAAAATAGCCGAACAAATTAATATGCTCATAAAGTTGGCTAAACAAAAGTACTTCAAGGACAAAGTAATGCCAAGATTGAACCATGATCTTCACGAGCAATATAAGGACGGGCAATTAAAATTATTTTAGAACAAACGAAAAGAGCAGCCCTACAGCTGCTCCCTTACTAACTAACATTCTAACATTATCTAATAATCAAACTAATATAAAATAGGTTATATTTTCATGGAATGGGTAAATTCTCTTCCTTGGGTGGAAACCACAATTTTATAATCTCCTTTTCTGCTGTTGTCCAATTTGTAAATACGCTCTACCACTTTTTCATTTTTAATGGTTTCGGAGTGGATAGTTTCAAATTTGTCATCGTGATCGTAGGAATCGTCGTAGTAGATGTCTACTTCAATAGGGGCTAATTCCAAATCAAGCTTAGAGAACATAATTTTGTTGTTTTCTACCCTAAAAATAGGCTTGTAGAACTTGGTTTCTTTTTGCTTGCTAAATTCCACTTCGTGTGCTTGTACTTTAAATGGAATGATTTCAATAGCAACGTCTTTGTCGATTTCAAAGAAATAGTTGCCGTTTGGAAGTTCTGTAAGATCAAATAGATTGGAATAGGTTCCTGAGTTTGAAATGGTCTCTTTGTACAATACCATACCATTTAGGTCTCTAATCATTAATTTTTGTCCCTGTTTAACGTCTTCCAAAGTCAACATTGTTCTTTTTGCCGCCTTCATTTCTATGGAAGAAATGTTCGTGTTTGCATAACTGCTCATGGCTGCAATTAATGCTACCATAAGGATACTGTTTTTAATTGCTCTTTTCATGACACATATTTTTTAAGTTATTTGATATTCCAAAATTAGGGGCAATTTCGGGCGATAAAAACAACAATTTTTTCCAATTTATATGTTTAATTAACATTAATGCTTGTGTTAAGAAATTATTAAGTTAATTTAGCATAGATAATAGTTAAAATGGCATATACGTTAGATTTCTATTAATATTAATTTTGAATTTAAATTGCTGTTCCAATGAAAATTAAGCCTACATACGAAAAGGTAAGCCCTAGTTTTGGTAACTCCATTCTCGTAAGCCAACACACTGAAGCCGTGACCAACAATAATGGTAAATGGCACTTCCATCCTGAAATTGAATTGGTATATGTAAATAAAGGTCAAGGGAAACGTCATATAGGCAATCACTTGTCTTATTTTAACAACAGCCAATTGATTTTGTTGGGGTCCAATTTGCCTCATTATGGTTTTACCGATCGTTTAACCAGTAAGGGCTCCGAAACGATTATTCATTTTATGCCTGATTTTTTGGGGGATTTATTTTTTCAGAAGCCGGAAATGGCTGCTATTGGTCAACTCTTGGAGCGTGCTAAAAGTGGTATCCTTTTTAAACCTGAAACAAAAAGAATAGTGGGGCCTAAAATTGAAAGTTTGATTGAATATGAAGGCTTCAATAGAATTATGAAGCTCTTGGAAATTTTAAACGATTTGGGGTTGTCTAAAGATTATACTTTATTAAATGTAGATGGTTTTGCTTTTGAAACTGAGCCAAAAGACAGCGATAAGCTCAACGTTATTTTTAAATATATCAACAACCACTTTATGGCACCTATTCCTTTGGAAGATATAGCCGATAGGGTAAGTATGACGGTGCCTGCTTTTTGTAGGTATTTAAAAAAAGCTACCGGAAAGACGTTCACTAGGTTGGTCAATGAATACCGTGTGGTACACGCCACAAAATTATTGAACGAAAGTCAATTGAGTATTGCCGATATTTGTTTTGAAAGCGGTTTCAACAACTTCTCACATTTCAATAAAACTTTTAAGGAGATAACTGGTAAAAGTGCCTCAAAATACCGTGCCGAAATCAAGCACGTTATTCAGTATTAGTAGTTATTTTTCGCCATCCCATTCTGCATAGAATTGCTGAAGGTATTGCTCCATAAAGGCATGACGTTGCTCTGCAATTTGTCTGCCTGTTTGAGTGTTCATGCGATCTTTTAGCAGTAATAGCTTTTCGTAAAAATGATTGATGGAAGGCGCTGTGGAAGCTTTGTACTCCTCCTTGCTCATGTTGAGGTTGGGTTTAATTTCAGGATCGAACAGCTTACGGTTTTTGAAACCTCCATAATTAAAGCATCGGGCAATTCCTATGGCGCCAATGGCATCCAGTCTGTCGGCATCTTGCACGACACCCAGTTCTGGTGATTTAAAGGTTTGTATTTCATTCCCCCCTTTAAATGAAATGTGGGAAATGATATTTACGACATGTTCAATAACGGCAGAATCTACATTTTGATTGAACAGAAATTCTCTGGCAATTTTAGGGCCAACGGTTTCATCGCCGTCATGAAACTTACTATCTGCAATATCGTGTAATAGTGCTCCTAATTGTACTACAAATAAATCGACAGGTTCGGTTTTGCCAATATGCGCGGCATTGTTGTAAACTCTTAAAATATGAAACCAATCGTGTCCGCCTTCGGCTTTGGAAAGTTGGGCTTGGACAAAGGTTTTGGTATTGGCAATAATCTGTTCTGTGTTCATATGCTGTAAAACTAAAAATTCCTTCTAGAAAACTAAAAGGAATTTATATGGAGTTGACTCAATTTATTATTTCAATGCTGCTGGCTCTACCCATTTAAATTGGTATGAGTTTTCTGGAACTCTCATACGTTCAGATAAACGGGTTAATCTTGCTGGTAGCTTCATCAAGTAATCTCTTGCTTTTTCTGCTTCATCATTAAGATTGGTAATCTTGTCGATTTCCCAACGTTTTATGAGCTTTTCCAAAATTTCCACATAATCCGTAGAGGTGTAAACCCCGATACGTTGTGCTGTGTTTGAAAACTCTTCAAAAGCCGTAGAAATTTTATCGCCAGATTCTCTTAGGAAATGTGCTGGCATGGTGATTTTTTTCTTCATCATGTATTGAAAAGCCATCATCATTTGGCTAGGATCTACCTTGAAAATACGATCCACAAAATCACAGTAAGCGTGGTGGTGGCGCATTTCGTCTCCAGAAATGATTTTACACATTTTGGATAGTTGCTTGTTGCCTTTGTCTTTGGCGATCTTCGCTACGCGGTTATGCGAAATGTAAGTGGCCAATTCCTGGAAACTGGTGTACAAAAAGTTTTTGTAAGGATCTCTATCGGTACCAATATCAAAACCATCGGCAATTAAGTATTGTGTGGTTTTTTCAATTTCTTTCATGTTTACACGACCAGAAAGGTAAAGATATTTGTTAAGCACATCTCCGTGGCGGTTTTCTTCGGCGGTCCAATGGCGCACCCATTTGCCCCAGCCATTACGACCTACTTGGTCTACACCTTCTACGTCCATTAACCAGGATTCGTAGGTTGGCAAGGCTTCTTCGGTTATCATATCGCCCACTAAAACTACCCAAAAATCATAAGGAAGTTCTTTGGATAATTCACGGATTTCCTCCACTTCCGAGAAAAAAGTATCAGATTCTGAATCTGGCAAAAAGTCTGTGGGTTGCCAAATGGTTTCTATTGGGAGAAGGTACTTATCTATTAAGGAATCAACGTCTTTTTCCAAAAACTTCATGACTTCCAATCGTACATTTTTTAAAGACATAATAATATGTATTAATTGTTTGATGTTATTGTTGAATGTGTGAGGTAATTGTGTGTTCTACACTGTCAATAAGCTCATCGGTATTTGCAAAGGTAGCGATTTTAAGAGGCTTATGCACAGTCAAGGTAATATTTGCCCCCAATCCCATGGGGAATTTGCCGTAACGCAAAGTTTTCCAAGAGTTGTTTATGGTTAGTGGAACCACGGTAGCCGTTGGAATATTTTTTATTAAAGTTTGTAGCCCTCTTTTTTGAAATGGTTTTGGGTGTCCGTCCTTACTGCGTGTTCCTTCTGGGAAAATGACTGCTGCATAGTTGGTTTCGTTGATGAATTTCGAAAAGTCACTAATGGCTTTAATGGACTGTCTAGGGTTTTTGCGATCAATCAATGCTGAACCTCCATGGCGCAAATTGTAGGATACGCTTGGGATACCTTTCCCTAATTCAATCTTACTAATAAACTTAGGGTGGTGTTTTCTCATATACCACATTATTGGCGAAATATCATACATGCTCTGATGGTTGGCCACAATGATAACGGGCGCATCGGTATCGATATTGTAAGGGTTGTTATAGGTAAAGCGGGTGCCAAGTATGTTTAAACAGCGCAACAAGCAAAATTGAAGGATGTTGACAGTTTTTTCAAGGGTGTGGTAACCAAAAACACGGTGGCTGATCCATAGGATGGGGTGGAATATCAAGAGTGTCAATCCAAAGGCAATAAAGTAAAGAACCGTAAGAGGATATGCTAGGATTTTCATTTAGTAGCTAATAGGTTTTAAATTAAGGTCCAAAATTACACATAAAAAAACCACGCAAAAAGCGTGGTTTGCAATATTTGGAAAAAGTTGTTTAGCAAAACTCGTTGTAGGCGTCCACAAGGTTTTCGGCAATCATTTCGGCCGGACGTCCTTCAATGTGGTGACGCTCTAGCATGTGTACCAATTCTCCATTTTTAAATAGCGCCATAGAAGGGGAGCTTGGAGGAAATGGAATCATATATGAACGGGCTTTGTCCGTTGCTTCTTTATCTACACCTGCAAAAACAGTTACCAAGTGGTCTGGGCGTTTTGCATTTTGCAAACTTTGTCTTGCTCCAGGTCTTGCATTGGCTGCGGCACATCCGCATACAGAATTTACTACCACAAGGGTGGTTCCTTCTTTTGCAATTGCAGCGTCTACAGCTTCTACGGTGTGTAGTTCTTCAAAACCAACTTTGGTTAAATCTTCGCGCATTGGTTTTACTAATTCTGCTGGATACATATGTTTAAGTTTTTTTTGTTAAAAATTCATTTGATGCAAAGTTAATCAAAAATAGGGCAAAAAAGGCTTGGCAAATATATGTTCGTGTTAATCTTTGTTAAAGCTAAGGAGAAACCCATCGGCGGTAACATTGTCATCTAGAGTCATTTGGTTGCCAGAGATGTTGAGCTGTCCATTCAGCATGTTTTCAACAGTGATATATTCTCCTTCTTCAGTGGTGCTTAGGTTATAATTGTACGTGCCAGTGGGTAGTCCGTCATAAATAGTGTTCTCTGTATGGTTGTTGGTAACAGTTATGGTGGTGTTGGATGTATTGAAATCCCAAATAATGAGACCCGGTTCAAATTCGTCATCTACACCAGCAAAGCCACCGGTAACCCTTACTAAGTTCCAAGAGCCTTCTAAATTATTGGTGTTGGCATTGTCATCGTCCGAATTGCAACAGGAGTATAAACTGCTGAAGAATAGGAGAGCAATTAAAAGTTGAGTTTTCATAAAGTGTGGTTGTGTGTTGTGATTTATAGATGATGAAAATGTCTAAAGGTTGCGTATTCCAAAGTAAAAAGCCTCAATGAAAAATTGCAAAATAGTATCTTTGGAATTCAAAAATATACAGATGAGTTTTTCAAAATGGATTGGGGCTTCCTTGGGGTGGTCTATTGGTGGCCCAATAGGAGCTATTATTGGTTTGGCACTTGGCAGTATGGTGGACGCTGCGGTTAATGAAAATAGAGATACCTTATTGGGAGAGGGCAAGGGGCGCAAAAGACCTCAATATTCAACAGAAACACATACAAGGCCACAAACGCAATCGGGAGATTTTGAAGTGAGTTTGCTGGTGTTGGCCTCAGTGGTCATTAAGGCTGATGGCAAACAGGACCAACGAGAATTGGATTTTGTGCGCCAGCAGTTTGCCAATATGTATGGAAAAGAGCGTGCCAATCATGCTTTCAAACTTTTTAAGGGCATCAGCAAACAGAATATTTCTACACGACAGGTCTGCGGACAGATTTACAGAATGATGGATCATCCATCACGTTTGCAGTTGTTGCATTTTCTCTTCGGAATCGCCAAGGCTGATGGGCATGTTACCGAAGCGGAAGTCACGCAAATCTATACCATTTCGGGGTATTTGGGTATTAGTGCCCGCGACTTTGAAAGTATCAAGGCCATGTTCTATAATAGTATCGATAATGCCTATAAAATCTTGGAAATTGAGCAGTCGGCTTCAGTAGAAGAGATTAAGGCTGCGTATCGTAAAATGGCCAAAAAGTACCACCCAGATAGAGTGATTCACCTGGGTGAAGAACACCGAAAGGGAGCAGAAGAAAAGTTCCGACAGGTGCAGGAAGCCTATGAACAACTTCAAAAGGAGAAGGGGTTTTAATGTAAGTCGGTGCGATAGATATTGTTCAATAAAAAAAATAATTTTAAAACTATAGGAGACCTTTTTTGAAAATGACCATAAAGTAATAAAGACAATTTATGAGCGATCAAAAAATAGTGGCACTTTTCAAATCTGGTCATCGAGAAAAGGCGTTCAGGCAACTGTATAAGCTGTACCCAAAAATTGAAAGAATGATACTTTCTAAAGGTGGGAAAAAGCAAGACGCCAAGGACGTATTCCAAGAGGCTTTGATTGTGCTGTACCGCAATCTCCAAAAGCCCAATTTTCAACTTACTTCTTCAATTTACACCTATCTATATGCCGTGTCACGGTATATTTGGAGTGATACCCAAAATAATCTCAACAAACTTTCTAAAAGTGATCTTAATGAGAATTTAGAAGATATTTCCAGCCAAGTTCAGGAGGAAAAAAAGTACCGCTTTGCAGAGCGTGCTTTTTCTGAATTAGGAGAACGATGTCAGCAATTGTTGCTTATGTTTTATCACAAAAAAATGTCCTTTAGAGACATTGCCAAAGTGATGCAGTTTAAGTCTGAAAAAATTGCGAAAAACCAGAAGTATAAATGCTTGGCTAAGGCCAAAGACATTTTTCAAAACACCTTTCAATCTGTTCAATCCTAATTCAAAACCTCATGGAAAACTATATAAATAACATAGAATTAATCGACCAATATGTAAACGGATTGTTGTCTAGTGAAGCGTTGGCTAGCTTTGAAGAGCGATTGCAATACGATGGAGATTTTAATAGTTTGTACCAAGAGCATTTGGTGATGCTGGGTGGTATGGATCGTGTGGCTTTAAGGGCCGAAATGGCTAAGGGATACCAAGCCTATAAGCTAGGTAAATGGCTTAAGGTTGTTGCGGTTTCGGTATTTGTAGCAATTGTTTCTACAGTCTTGTTTGTAGTATTATCAAAGTCTGGTGAGAGAGAAGAAACTCCCAAGTCGGATACAACAAAGTCCATCATTGATCCAATTACTGAGGAAGAATATCCTAAAGAGAAAGTTGTAATTGCTTTGGATTCCATCCAAGTGGAAAAAGCTTCCAATGTAGGTTTGGTGAAAGATTCTGTGCAGGTTGAGATAGTCACTAAAACCTCAAAGCAGACGTATAAGCTAATTTTGAAAGAGGCTGAAATCATAGTCGTGAATACGGCCAAAGATACGGTTATAGTTTGCAGGGAAGGCACAAGGTTGCGGATCAAAGCCAATTCATTTGTTTATAAAAATTCAGGACGTATCGTCAATGGAAATGTCAATTTAAAAGTATCTGAATATTATGAGCTTGCAGATATGTTGTTGGCAAATTTAACCACTCGAAGTCATGATGAGCAGTTGGAAACAGGAGGTATGTTACATCTGGAAGCTTTTCAAAATGGCAAAGCTCTAGAGTTAAAAAATGGAGTTGCCATTGAAATAGGGTTTCCTAAAAAGGGTCAAAAGGATGGCATGCAATTGTTTTCCGGGAAAGTGCAAGGTGATTATGTCAATTGGGAAGTTCAGCCTGTAATAGAGGAAATAGTATCTGTTGAAGAAGTGGAGGAAGTTGATATTGAAGTGCCATTTTCGGTAATAGAACAGGCGCCCATATTTCCTGGTTGTGAAACTAAGGGTGATGATCAATTGCGTCGGGAATGTTTTCATGCGGCAATAAAGAAACATGTTCAAAGGTATTTTAACACTGATATTGCTGCTGGTCTTGGTATTACCGGGAGACAACGAATCATGAGCATATTTAAAATTAGCAAGCATGGGGAGGTGCAGTTTGTTCAATCTAGTGGGGCCCATCCATTATTGGAGGAAGAAGCCAATAGGGTAATTGGGCTTTTGCCTAAAATGATCCCGGGCAAGCAGAGAGGAAGAGCGGTTGCAGTACCCTATTCGTTTCCAATATTATTTAGTGTGGATAATGAAAAGGTTGAAGGATTTGGGGTTAGGGACACAGCATTGGTGACTACCGAGATGTTACGTAGAGGTTTGTTTCCTGCGGATACCATTTATACAAAAGTAAGAGGGGTTACCGAGAAGATTAGGGAGATCATGAAGGACAAGGATTTTGTGGTGGATTCTGCTTTTGTGAAAGAATGGCGACGATATGAAGAGGAGAAATTGATTCGTGAGTTTGGTTGGGCAAGTACCAGAAAAGTTATGTTGAGAAAACCATTGTTTGAAATGCGGGGAAGCCGATTTAAGATTCTTGAGAATGATTCCATTACGCGTGGAGGGCATGTTATTAGGATTCCTTTGGATAGTGCGGAGGTGCCATCACAAACGGTAGAAATGGAATTAGTGCCCAAAGCCATTGGGTATATTGGCGGGGATAAGGTAAGTGCCGAAGTGTTTGAAAAGAGAGTTGACGATAGTACAGATGATAAAGTGACTTCTAAAGATGTGAGTTATTATGTGTTGAGGACTGCTAATTTGGGTTGGATCAATTGCGATAGGTTTGTAAAGAGTCGAGGTGCAAAAGTCAAATTTAAACTTAAGATCAAAAATTCTGAAGAAGCCAATGTAAATATGGTTTTTAATGATTATAATTCGGTGTTGCCAGGTTGGAAAGCTAATGATGAAATTGACTTTGGTACCGTATCCAAAAACGAGGATATTACTATTGTGGCGATTAAACGAGACGGAGGGAAACTCTATTTTGATGCGATAGAAACCAATACCTCTGAAACGAACAACATTATATTGGACTTTAAAGAGGTGAGTATTGCAGAGCTTAAAGCCTATTTTGAGGATATTTCTTTGGCATTTTAAACGTATTTCTTTAATTCACATGAAACCTAATGCCTAAAAAGAAACGTCTGCCTTGATTAGGTGCAAAGACATAGGAAGGATCAAAAGTTAGGGCGTATGGGTTGTCTGCAGTTGGGACAACATTCCCATTGTTATCAAATTCTACGTTTTCATCAAACGGATCATGGGCTCTAGCGATAATAAACGGATTGCCTTTGTTTGGTGTCCAATTGAGAAGGTTTTTGATACCGGTATAAAATTCAAAATTAGTCAACCCGTCATAGGTAAGTTGAATATTTTGAATGCTCCATACGGGAGAGTATGCACTTCTCGGGTCCAGGTCGCCCAATAATGGGAGCCGCATGGGGCCATAGAGGTTTCCGGTATAATCCAAACTGAGATTGGTGGGGTAATTTTTGTAGGTAAGCGCCCAGGTGCCTGAGAATTTTTCGGTTAGGATTTGTTCGATTTTTTGACCGTCGCGCTGCTGGGAAACATCTTGAAAGGTGGCTCCTAAGAGGGCTTTTAAGCCACTGGCAAAAGTGGCGTCTATATTTAGGCTAATTCCTTTTGAAGTGGCATAGCCGTCCAAGTTTTTATAAATAATCTGATTGGGATTACTGTCGTAATCTGGTATAATGGCATTGGTAAAATAAGTGTACCAAATGGAGGTATCGAAGTTGAACATCATACCGTTATTGGTGTAGAGTTTTTTGAGATAATTCAAATTGATATTGAAGGAACGTTCGGGTTTGAGGGTTTCTTCAATAATGACCTCTCGAGATCCCGTAAGGGCAGCGTGTTCCTCAGTAAATAAGTTGACGACCCTAAAGCCTGTGCCTGCATTTAAGCGAAGGATATCAGTGTTTGTAGGGTTGAATTTGTAGGCTAATCTAGGCGTAAGGATGGAACCGTGTCGATGGTCGTAATCGTAGCGTAGGCCCAACAATAGTTTTTGTTTTGTGGTAATTTGAATTTCATCTTGTGCAAATACAGAAGGAATCAGCACTTCGTCTGCTGTAGTGGTGGCGGGCGTGTTGTCGTTGTAGAAATTATAACGAGCCGCAACACCAAATAATAAGTTATGCTTGTTAAGCGGTTTGTCCCAAACCAATTGGGAGAAACCAATGCGTTGCTGTGCAAGGTAGGGAGAGTTCCCATACACTGAATTTTGGTCGTGATCGGCATAAGAAAACTGTAGGTTGAGCAATTCGGTGGTTGGCAATTGATAATTGCCTAAAAGTTCAAAACGCGTGGTGTAGATGCTTTCTCCGTAAACTTCATTACCTCCTCGGTAACTTTTATTCCATTGCATTTCACCACCCCAACGGTCTTCATAAAAAAAGCGTCCTGCAACAGACAGTTGTTTGTTGCTGTTGCGTTTAAAGTGCCATTTTTGAAAAACAGAAATCCGATCTTGCAGGGTGACATCGGTAAAATTATCGCGGTTGTTATCAATGGGGTTGCTGTAATTGTAATAGTTCGCTCCAGTGAGCAGCGATATCTTTTTGCCGAGATTTAATTTCAATCCCAAATCCAAATTAGACTCTCCCCAACTGGTTACAAAACCATCGGTGGCAATGGTTGAGGCTGTACTTGGATGCTTGGTGATAATATTGATAAGTCCGCCAACCGCTTCACTTCCGTAAAGGGATGAAGCGGGGCCTTTGATGATTTCAACCTGTTCAATCAAGGAATTTGGAATTCCGGATAGGCCATACACGGTAGATAAACCACTTACAATAGGCATCCCGTCGATAAGCACCAAAGTGTAAGGGCCTTCCAAGCCATTAATGTGGATGTCTCCGGTGTTACAAACATTGCAATTGAGTTGAGGTCGCACACCGTTCACATTTTGTAAAGCTTCAAAGATGTTTGGAGTTGGGTTTTTTTTGAGAAAAGTGGTGGAATAAACTTCTACAGGTACGGGGCTCTCCAATCGGTTAACAGGTTTTAGGGTACCGGTAATGACTATTTCATCTAGTGATTCCGATTCTTGAAGGTCAAACGAAAGATGGAGGTTGTCATTTTTTAATTGAATGGTTTTTTGTTGGGATGTGTAACCGGTGAAAGAGACAACTATTGTATACCTGCCTGGCGCAATATTGTTTATCTCATAGCTTCCATGTTCATCGCTAGTGGTGCCCAAAGAAGTGTGTTTTAAATAGACGTTGGCAAAGGGCAAGACTTCTCCATTGCTGTAGACATTTCCTTTTATTTGAAAGTGTTGTTGAGCAAGAACAGTGTTAAAACACAATATCAGAGCAGGTAAGAGTAGCCTCATGTAAATAATATTTTGCGCAAAGGTAAATAAATATTTAGGCAAGACTAAAAATTAATTTAAGTTTGTGTAAAGTTTGTATATTTGCATAAAAATTTGTTCATGTTATCGCTTTCAGAAGAAAACTACTTAAAAGCTATTTACCACTTGGGGAAATTTGGTGCAGTTTCGGTGAGCACGAGTGCTGTGGCTCAGCAAATGGAAACCAAGGCATCATCGGTTACCGATATGATTAAAAAACTATCTGAGAAGGATTTGGTGAGTTATCGTAAGTATCAAGGAGCCAAATTGACTAATGAGGGGCGTAAAATAGCCGCTTCGGTAGTGAGAAAGCATAGGTTATGGGAGGTGTTTTTGGTAGAACATTTAAATTTCTCTTGGGATGAGGTTCATGATGTGGCTGAGCAGTTGGAACATATCAAATCCGAAAAACTCATCAATCAATTGGATGCCTTTTTGGAATTTCCTACCCATGACCCCCATGGAGATCCTATTCCAGATAAGGACGGACAGATTAAAAAAACTGAAAAAGTATTGCTCGCTCAGATTCAGGAATCTGAAGTTTGTATGTGTATTGGTGTAAAGGATACCTCTAAAGATTTTTTAAAGTATTTGGATAAGCATCGTATTGCATTGGGCACCTCGTTCAAGGTGTTGTCAAAGGAATCTTTTGATGAATCTATGATAATAGAAGTTAATGATAAGCCATTGAGTATTTCCAAAACGGTGTCTAATAACTTGTATGTAAAACTAAGCGAATGAGTATTAGCAACCCTATAGTCAATCTTGTAGTCTTTGTATTGCTGGTCGCTTTGCTCTTCTTTTTGTTTAGGCCAGTGAAGGGTTGGGTTTGGATTATTCGAAATAGTATCAAAACCAACCAAAAAATAATTACAGAAGACATTTTAAAACAAATGTATACCCTGGAAACCATGGGTGAGTCAATTTTTAAGGAGGAATTAATGAATGGCTTGAAGTACCGTAATGGTGTCCTGGAAGACGTGATGGATGCCATGGCTGTTTCTGGGTTGATTGCACTTGAGGGGAAAGAAATGTCATTGTTGCCCATGGGGCGTGAATATGCCATAAAAATAGTTAGGGTGCATCGGCTTTGGGAAAAATACCTTGCCGAGAAAACAGGTTTTGATAAAACCGAATGGCATCCTAGAGCCGAAAAAATGGAGCATCAGTTAAGCTATGAGGAGACCAATGTTTTAGCTACCAAACTTGGTAATCCCATTTATGATCCGCATGGTGATCCCATCCCGTCGCATTTAGGGGAGGTTACCGATATCGATGGAAAGCATTTGGTGGATCTAGAAGCAGATACGGTTGGAAAAATCGTTCATATTGAAGACGAGCCTGCTGTTATATATCATCAAATTCTTGCTGAAAATATTCATATAGGGTCACATATTCGTGTTGTTGAAAACAATGAAAAGCGGGTGGTGTTTTATTCCGAAGGAGAAGAGTTTATTCTGGCTCCAGAAGTGGCTAGAAATTTGACTATTGAAGTCTTTACTGAAGATGTATATATCGAGGAAGATGCGGTACGTTTGTCTGCATTAAAAAGTGGAGAATCGGCTGAAATATTAGGGATTTCCAAAGAATGCAGAGGTGAGAGTCGCCGTCGTTTGTTGGATTTAGGATTTGTAAAAGGAGCATCCATTCACATAGGTTTGGAGAGTCCATTGAGAAATCCTAAAGCCTATATTGTTAAAGGGTCTGCCATTGCGTTGCGAGATGACCAGGCAGCTAAGGTATTGATTAAAAGGAAATGAGATGGAGGAAAAGAAACCGATAGTGAGCAGTGCATGCGAGGTGTGTCCTCAGTATAATCCTAAAGGACTTAAGAAGTTGGGGGTCAATGCTGAGAATACGGATTTTGTGGTGGCTCTAGCTGGTAATCCAAATACAGGAAAGAGTACCGTTTTTAATGCTTTAACGGGCTTGCGACAGCATACAGGGAATTGGCCGGGAAAAACGGTAACGAGAGCGGAAGGTGGTTATCAGTACAATGATAAAAAATACAAACTGGTGGATTTGCCAGGAACTTACTCCTTGTTGTCTACTTCAGAAGATGAAGAGGTCGCGAGAAATTTTATCCTATTTGGAAAACCAGATGTTACCGTAATAGTGGTAGATGCTGGACGTTTGGAGCGAAATTTGAATTTGGTTCTTCAAATTTTGGAAATTACAGGCAAGGCCGTATTGTGTTTAAACCTTATGGACGAGGCTAAACGAAATCATGTGGAAGTAAATACAAGAGCTCTGGCCAGACGTTTGGGGATTCCTGTAGTTGCCACTAGTGCGCGTTTTAATGAGGGAATTCCTGAATTGATTGATGTTGTCAGTCAAGTGGCTACCGGAAAGGTAGATTGTCGTCCTCACCGTATTAAAAATGTTCCAAAGAAGATTGAGGAAGCGGTTGAAACATTGAGTGCTGAGCTTGAAAAGCAATTTCCGTCTTTGCCCAATAGCCGTTGGATTGCCTTTAGATTATTAGAAGGTGATGAGCGTGTTATTGAAGCGTTAAGAGAACGGGAATTTGAATTAGATTGATGTTATGAGTAATAAGTCTGTTGAAAATATTATAGAGTTATCCAATGACCTTCGCTGGAAATTGGGAGGTGATTTTCACGATCATATCACCGAAAGCATCTATGCCGATGCCTCGGAAATTGTAAGCGAAACTGTTAGTAAAAATGATAAAAAGGGAGGGCATCCTTTAGATGTCAAAATCGATCAGATTGTGACTAGTAAGCGATGGGGTTTCCCAATCATGTTTTTGATTTTGGCAGTGGTGCTTTGGTTGACCATAGTGGGGGCTAATTATCCTTCGGCATTATTGGCCGAATTGTTGCTGGAAACAATCCATCCCGCCTTAAAAAGCGGAGCCGAAAGCTTGCAGTTTCCATGGTGGTTGAGTGGGTTTTTAATAGATGGCGTATATTTGGCCTTGGCTTGGGTAATTGCCGTAATGCTGCCTCCAATGGCTATTTTCTTTCCGTTGTTTACCCTTTTGGAAGATTTTGGGTATTTGCCAAGGGTGGCTTTCAATTTGGATTATCTGTTTAAAAAATCGGGAGCGCATGGCAAGCAGGCCTTAACCATGAGTATGGGCTTTGGCTGTAATGCCGCAGGCGTTGTGGCTACCAGGATTATCGATAGTCCTAGGGAGCGTTTAATTGCCATTCTTACCAATAACTTCTCCTTATGTAATGGAAGGTGGCCCACACAGATTTTAATTGCGACCATTTTTGTTGGTGCTGTAGTTCCAAAGTCACTGTCTGGATTTGCATCCGTTGCTACGGTAATAGGGGTTGCTGTTTTGGGGATGGCCTTTATGTTTTTGAGTTCTTGGCTATTGTCAACAACCGTTTTGAAAGGACAGGTGTCTACGTTTAATCTGGAATTGCCGCCTTACAGGCCTCCCAGGTTTTGGAAAACCCTTTATACGTCTCTGATTGATAGAACTTTGATTGTGTTATGGCGCGCTATAGTCTTTGCTGCTCCCGCAGGTGCAGTCATTTGGTTGATTTCCAATGTTGATATTGGTGACCATAGTATCGCGTTTTGGATGATTGATTCCTTGGATGGCTTTGGTTGGCTATTGGGTTTAAATGGTGTGATTTTGGTTGCTTATATCGTTGCAATACCAGCCAATGAAATCGTGATCCCCACTATTTTAATGTTAACAGTATTGGTAACGGGCCTTGCGGCCGGTGAAGGTGCAGGGGTCATGTTTGAATTGGATTCAGCTAATGCTACTGGGGATATATTAAAGGCAGGCGGTTGGACCTTGTTGACAGCCATTAATTTAATGTTGTTCAGTTTGCTGCATAACCCTTGTAGTACGACCATCTATACCATTTACAAGGAAACCAATAGTGTAAAATGGACGGCAGTAGCCACCTTGATGCCTTTAATTATGGGCTTTGTGGTAACCTTTTTGGTGGCTCAGGTTTGGCGTTTGTTTATGTGATAGAGAAGTTTTTATCTAATGTGTCTTACAGTTTGTAAATCAATTTAAACATAACAATTCTTGGCATGATAAAGGTTTTGCTATCGCTGATTAAAAAATTGCTAAAACTGTTTTGTTGTTTAAAGCCAATATCAAAAATATTGGTTGCTTCAATTTCAAATCCCCAAGGGCTATCTTCTTTTTGATAAAAGAGTGAGGCGTTGGCTATGTCAAAGGTATTGTGGCTATTAGAAGTTTTGTTTTTATAATTCTCGTAGGCGTAGTCTGCCTTAAAAATAAAGTCCTTTAAAAAGTCGTATTCAACATTGAAAAAGAAGCGGTTATTTTCAAAATTGTTTTGAATTCCAGAAGAGCGATACGTGTTGAAATCTTTGGTGTAGCCAATTTCAATATTTGGAAAAGCTTTGTAAAAAGTCTCTGCGCTAAGAGTTGCAGAAGTGTTTTTTGAAATGTTCAGATTGGTGTTGCTATTTAATATTTGATAAAAATCGTTATAACTATACCTGCTGCTGAAACTATAGCGTATGCGTTTTATTTTCTTTGATATTTTACCACTCACATTCCAATTGTGTTCCGGTTGGTCAAACATGATATAGGTGCTGTACTGGTCTATACCATCTAAAATAGTAGTGGTTTTGAAGTGTTCTAATTTTTTGTTGAAACTACTGTTGAAGTTTAAGTTGAGCTGTTTAAAGAGGCTGAACTTATAATAGCTAAGGCTTAGCGTGTGATAGAGTTGGTTCTCTAAGGTTGGATTTCCTTTATAAACACTGTTGAAGTTGCCCAAAACATAATTGCTGGCCAATCGATTGACGGTTGGAAAACGACTGTTCAAACGGTAACGGAAATTGAGCTTTTCGCTGTTACTGAATTCAACTTTACTGGTGAACTGTGGCAGCGTCAATGTTTTTTGATGCGTTGCTCGCATATGGTATTGTGCGGTTGTCCAATAGTAAAAATGCGTGTAGAGCATGGGTTTGAAAATGGCCTTACCTATTTGGAATTTGTATTCTAGGCCTATAAAGGTGTCAATAAAATGATAGTCAAAATCATTGCCAAATCCTGCGTTATTAAAGTTGTTAACCGTGCCATTGCTAAGGTGTTGTGCGTCTTGGGTGTAAAAGTTGGAAAAGGCAGAATTCACTCCTACACTGGTGTACAGGTGATTGAAGTTGTTAAGCACCCAATAATCTTTGGCAATGGCAGAGGCATTGTGCGAGTTGGATTTTTTGGTTTGAAGGATGTTATAAACCGTGTCAGTTTCCAAAGGAATGAGCTCTTGTAATATTTGTTGGTTCGTAAGCCACTCGGTGAAGGGTTGGTCGTTTTGAAAAGTGTAATTGGCCTCTAAAGTGGCTGTATGGGCTTTTGACAGTTTTCTGCTGTAGCTTAAATTCTGTTTGAGTTGCAAACCTTTAATATCCGTGGTGGTTGCAATGGTATTGTTTAGGCTAGGGTTATTGGTGTTTATAAATCCATAACTATCGTTATTGGTTAGTTTTATAAAACTATTATAGGCCAAATCTTCCTCAAAACTGGGGTCGTAGTCCAACGTAAGTTTTCCAATGGTAAAGAAATTGTTCAGTTTATTGGAAACCGTTCTCTGTTCCACAAAAGGGTCTGTATTATTGAGGTATTCGTTGAGCGTTTCACTTCTGGTGTCGGTTTTGCTTTTGGAGCCTATAACATAGCTGTGGAGGTTTGTTTTTGGGCTTAGGGCTTGTTGGATGTTTAGGGCACCAAATTGGTTGGTGTTGGCCGTGTAATCTTGGTTGTTGAGGTACTGTGCAAAGTCGCTATTGTACAAACTGAAATACCCTGTGGCATCCGTTAGTAGTTTTCCAAATCCGCCCTCGAAGTCGAGAAAATCCTTAAAGGTAAAACTTTTAACGCCTTGGTTGTTCAGGTCGCCTATCAGGTTCACATTGGTATTGGGGCTATAATAAAATAGGTTGGGGTGCAAGAGGTAGCGCTCTTTGATGCCGGTTCCTACTTCTACATCGCCAAAGGCAAATTCTTTTTTATCCTCCTTGAGTTTGATGTTCATGGCCATGTCCTCGCTGTCTTCCAAGTTTTTTAGCATGGCCACCTCATTGTAGTTATCCAGTACTTCTACTTTGTCTACGGCATCGGCAGGGATATTATTTACGGCCAATTTGCTGTTGCCTGTAAAAAAGGTTTTGTTTTCTACCAGTACTTTGGTCACTTTTTTACCCTGTACGGTCACATTGCCAGCTTTATCTACTTCTACACCGGGTAATTTTTTGAGGACTTCACGCAGTTTACGTTCTTCACCTGTTGTAAAGGCATCAACTTTGTAGGTGATGGTGTCTTTTTTTACCGAAACCGGAGGCGTGTAGTTAAGGGTGATTTCGTCCAGTTGGTTGGGGCTTTCTTTGAGGATAAAATCCTTATGCAGATCTTGCTCAGTGGTATTAAGTGCTATTTTATTTGGCGTATAGCCCAAATAACTCACGGTTAGGGTATAGGCCTGATTTTTTGATAGCCCCAATTTGTACTGCCCATTCTCTTCGCTTATGGCAAAGCGTACCTCTTGATTGTCGGCATCAGGTATGGCCAAAATATTGGCATAGCCCAAAGGTTGTAGTAGGCTATCGGTTACTTTTCCAGAAACAACTACGGTTTGGGCATGCAATGAAAATCCTGCCAGTAAAAGCAGGATTTTTAAATTAAGAAAAACGTATTTAATTTTTAATTTTTTTGCCAAGGACTATTTTCTCTAACGTTTTGGCCAAATTGATCCAATTCGTCTTGAGTTGTCAATTTGCCTTTTGGTAGTTCAGGAATTTGTACACTTGAAGTTTCCATTTTTATGCTGTTGGAATAATAAGTAATTCTGTCATCTGTTAATTCCAATATTAATCCAGGTAAATTACAAAATCCTTTTGGACCAAAAGGAAAAGGAATTTCAGGAGCATACCAAGCTGTAACCTCTTTTTTAAAATCTCCGCTAGAGTTTTTAGTAAAATAAAAGGAAGTCGCTTTATAACAGGTGTATTTGCCAATTATTTTGGTTTCTTTAGATAATTTCCACTTAATAGTTTTAATGGAATCTTGAATTATAAACTTTTGGCCATAGGCATTAAACCATTTTATAACTACGCCTTTATCTAAATTACAGAAATATTGATTTTCACTCCCTAAGATGATTTTGGCCATTTGATGAACTTCTGGAGAATAGTCACTATCGAGTTGGTTGTTCCCGTAGAAGTGTGAAAGTTTTGAGTTGGCCTTTAAATTCATTTTCATTGAATTTAAGTATTTAAAAGCTTCTTCAATTGATTTGAATGCCTGATTCATACTTTCGTCTTTTCTTGCAGAAGAAGAGATGTTAGGTAATTTGGCTTTAATATTATATTCAACTTGAATACTTTGGGAATAACAGCATAAGTTAAAAAATAGTAGTACAAGGCTGAAATAATTATTGATTAAACTCATTCGCGGCTGCAATATTTTTTTGGTCAACACAGTAGTCAAAAGCATTACTTCCCATTTCATATGCTTCAGATGCGGAGAAGCCCAATTTAAGAGCAAGATGTTCATTTGCCAAAGCTACAGTTACACAGCCTTCATAATTATAACCTGATGCGTTTACAGAGCTAATAAAAGTGAAGCCTATCATTGTTGAATAAAGTATTTTTTTCATAATTTCTAAAATTTAAAACCCATATGTTTTTTATAATGGGTTGGTTAGTAAAACAAATTGTGTGGCCCGCAGGCCCAGAAGTTTTAATTTTTAGAAGTGTAGAAGTTTTGTGGGTAATTATTAGTTCAGAAAAGAACTTAAAAAAAACTGGTACCAGTTACGATCGATCTTGTTGTCTTGGTGAAAACATACAGACTTCTAAACTGTAGGCTTTTACTGTTGACATGTCAAACATAAAAAAAAAAAAAACTAAAACAGCAAAAAAATCCTACAAATTATTTGTAAACGCCATGATGTTAATTTGTTGTGCTTTCAGGGAGCACACTATTGTTATGATGTACGGAAAAACCTTAATTGAATTTTACCATTTTAATGTCCTGAGTTTTCAAAAGCTTTTTTGGCAGAAGTATTATACTCTTCTTGAGTCATTGATTTTCCTTTTTGCGGTGGATTAATTACTATGTCTTTATCACTGAATTTAATCTTCTGCGCATAATATATAATTCTATCTGTAGAAAATTCCAAAACCAAACCTGGTAAGCCAACGCTTTCAAAAGGTCCAAAATTAAAAGATAATTCAGGGCAATACCATGCAGTCATTTTATATTTTGATTTTTGGTTATTTGATCCTGTTAGTACCTCAACTTCGCATACCGCTTTAAAGCAATTGTAATTTTCAATTTTTTTTGTCTCGTTTAAAAATGTCCAAACAAAATCTTGATAGTTTTTCTTAATATTTATGGTTTCACCTATAAAGTTAAATGATTCGATAATCTCTTCTTTTAAGTTATTTGAATAGAATAATTTGTTTCCTCGTGCAGCTAAAAGAGCTATATCTTTAAAATAATTTTTATTGTCCTCTCTTAATTCGTCTATGCCTTCAAAAACAGACTCATTTTTATTAAAACTTAGCTGAAATTCTAGTTGTGAAAGCTCTTGTTCAATTAAAACAATCATCTTACTGTTATTGTCATTAGTATACTCAGTTGATTTTTCAACTTCGTTTTTCTTTACTTTATATGTGACCACTCCAGATTTAGACTGAGCAATGCTTACGTTTACAAATAAAGTAATTAATAGATAAATTATTTTTTTCATGTTTTTAAAAAAACAAGGCAAGTGAAATGTAAAACCCATTCACTTCCCTTATTAATACTTAATTCTCTTTAATTAAGGTATCTATCTTCTATACACTTATCCATTGCATAAAAAAATGCTTCATAGAAGTTGATTCCATAAACTACTGACACATATTGAGCCGTCTCTAATGCAAGATCCGCACATGGAGTGTCATCGTTTACCGCTTGAGCACTGTTACTAACTGAACTAGTAAAGCAGAATAGTGTTATAAGCATTACTTTAATTACTCTTTTCATAATTTCTAAAATTTAAAACCCATATGTTTTTTATAATGGGTTGGTTAGTAAAACATTTTTGTGGCCCGCAGGCCCAGAAGTTTTAATTTTTAGAAGTGTAGAAGTTTTGTGGGTAATTATTAGTTCAGAAAAGAACTTAAAAAAAACTGGTACCAGTTACGATGGATCTTGTTGTCTTGGTAAAAACATCCAGACTTCTAAACTGTAGGTTTTTACTGTCGACATGGCAAACATAAAAAAAAAAAAAACTAAAACAGCAAAAAAATCCTACAAAATATTTGTAAGCGCTATGGTGTTAATTTGTTACGCTTTCAGAGAGCTCACTATTGTTACGAAGTACGGAAAAACCGTAGTTGGTTTTTGTGTACTAGTTTGAAGTTTTTTAGAATAAAGAAAGTGCTTTTGTCTTCCTAAAAGTTTTTTGTCTTTAGTCTAAAAGTGAAACGGTCTTGAGTCTGTATAGAATTGTAAAAGAAGTTTTTTTAATGACAGCCGCAATCATCTTTACCACAACCTTTAGTAGGTGCTTTTTTGGTCCAAAAGAACTTCTTGGCCAAGAAGGCAACCGCCAAGACTAAGGCGGTAATTACTAAGATGTTTTGAATGAAGGTATTCATAAATTTTTAGTCTTTATTTTGGGAGCTTCCTTACTTAAGCACTTGAAAGGCAATAAGCGCTATTGCATAAGCAAAGCTACTCATTACCACCAATTGTAGGGATGGCCACTTCCAACTATTGGTTTCGCGTTTTACCACGGCTAAGGTGCTCATACATTGCATGGCAAAGGCGTAGAACAGCAATAAGGAAATCCCTGATGCAAAATTGAACAATGGTGTCCCTAAAATAGGATTGACTTCACCAGCCATTCTATTTTTAATGGTTTCTTCTTCATCACTTCCCACACTGTAAATAGTCGCTAAGGTGCCAACAAATACTTCTCTGGCAGCAAAGGAGCTCAAAATGGCGATGCCTATTTTCCAATCATAGCCCAAAGGTTGTATAACAGGTTCAATAGCTCTTCCCGCCAATCCAATAAAGCTGTGTTCTAGTTTATAGGAGGCAATATGTTGTTGAAGGGCTTCTTCTTCCAAATGTTCCTGTGAGAATTGGGAGGTTACAATAGCCTCGGCATTATTAAAATCGTCGCCAGGGCCGTAGGACGCCAAAAACCATAAAATGATGGAAATGGCTAAAATAATTTTACCGGCACCAAATACAAAGCTCTTGGTTTTTTCAATCACCGTTAAGGCTACATTCTTAAATAGAGGTAATTTGTAATTGGGCATTTCTACCACAAAAAACGAACGACTCTTAATTTTTAAGACTCTATTTAATAGATAGGCAGAACCAATGGCCGCACCAAAACCGATAAGGTATAGGAGCATTAGGGTCATGGCTTGATATCCTAGTCCTAAAAACCGTCCTTTTGGAATCACCAAAGAGATGATGATGAGGTATACGGGAAGCCTTGCGGAACAGGTGGTAAAAGGGGTTACCAGGATAGTGATAAGGCGTTCCTTCCAGCTTTCAATATTACGGGTGGCCATTACAGCAGGTATCGCACAGGCGGTTCCTGAAATAAGAGGGACTACGCTTTTGCCGCTAAGGCCAAAACGACGCATGATGCGGTCCATAAGGAATACCACGCGACTCATATAACCTGTTTCTTCTAAAATGGAAATAAAAAGGAATAAAAAGGCAATTTGTGGAATAAAGATGACGATGCCGCCCAGTCCAGGAATGATTCCCTCGGCAATTAAATTAGTGAATTGTCCCTGTGGTAAATGGTCTTTGGTCCATTCGCTCATTGAGGCGAATAGGCCATCGATAAAATCCATAGGGATACTTGACCAATCATAAATTGCCTGAAACATGGTGAGTAGGATCAGGAAGAAAATGAGATAGCCCCATACTTTATGCGTAAGAATGCGGTCTAGTTTTATTCTTAAATCCTTGGCAGTAGCCAAATCTATGGTTTGTCCTTTTTTAAGAGCGTTATTGATAAATTGGTAACGCTTTATGGTTTCCTTTTGTTGAAGGCGTTTTAAGTCGTTTTTGCTTTTGGTTTTAAAATCGTCCAAAGCATCTACTTCCTTTCTGCTAACGTTTCCAAAGTTTACATCCTGGGTGATTACCAACCAAAGTTTATATAGCAACTGGTTGGGAAAGGCCGATTTCAATCTCGAAAAATAATCGTGGTCAATATCACTGGCATCGAGGCATGGTTGGGTAGACAATTCCCTAAAATTGGTGATAAGTTCCTTGAGCTTGTCAATACCCATATTTTTACGGGTACTAACCAGGGCAATTTTGGTATTCAGTTCTTTTTCCAAAACATCGATATCCAAAGAAATGCCCTTGTATGCCATCCTGTCGGCCATATTGATAACCAATATGGTAGGGATTTCGAGGTCTTTGATTTGGGTGAACAATAGCAGGTTGCGCTTTAGATTTTCCACATCGCTCACCACTACGGCGACATCCGGAAAGTCCTTGTCGTTTTTATTAAGGAGAAGCTCAATCACCACATTTTCATCCAGAGAGGAGGCGTTCAAACTGTAGGTTCCCGGTAAATCAATGATATGAGCTTTGACACCTCGAGGTAATTTGCAAACGCCTTCTTTCTTTTCAACAGTAATACCTGGGTAGTTTCCAACCTTTTGGTTTAGTCCGGTAAGGGCATTGAATACGGAGGTTTTACCGGTGTTGGGGTTTCCTATTAAAGCGACATTGATCTGCTTACCCATTGGTGATTTCAATTAATATGTGTGCTGCAGTTTCTTTTCTAATGGCCAAATGCGACCCATTGATGTTCAAATACAAAGGGTCTGAAAATGGGGCCACTTGTACCAATTCAACCATATTTCCTGGTAAACAACCCATTTCGAGAAGTTTTAAGGGAATATGTATGGAAGAGACATCTTTGATGATGCCTGTTTGTCCTCGTTTTAAATGTGCTAAAGTAACCTGCAAGCTTATTTAGATTTATTTTAAAGAAGCAAAAATAGGGCAAATATTCAGGGTAGAAAAATTGTGCCCTATAAAACTAATGGTATTCTTGTTTAAGGGTTTGGATGTCTTCCAGCAAACGCTGGATGTCTTCCTGTTTGGTACCGTCGTAAAAACCACGAATTTGCCGCTTTTTGTCGATGAGCATAAAATTTTCTGTATGGATCATGTCGTAGGCATCCCCATTGCCATCGGTTTTTACGGCAAGGTAACTTTTGCGTGCCAGTTCATAGATTTGTTTTTTATCTCCTGTAACCAAATTCCACTTGGCATCGTTCACACCTTTTTTTAGGGCATAGCGTTTCAACTGGTCCACACTGTCTATTTGCGGGGTTACTGAATGTGATAGGAGCATGATGTCCTCATCATTCTTAGTGGCTTCCTGTATTTGCGCCATATGGTCTGTCATGATGGGACATATGGTTTGACAGGTGGTAAAGAAGAAATCGGCCACGTAGATTTTGTCCTTATAATCTTCCTGAGTTACCGTCTGGCCGTTTTGGTTTGTCAAGCTGAAATCGGCAATGGTATGGTATTTCTTTTGGTGTTGGATCGAGCTGTCAACCATTTCATAATTGACCATGGCGGGTTGAAAAACGGGTAAAACCCGTTTCGGTTTTAGGATAGAATAAAATATGGAAATGATAATCAAGGAAAGCACTAGAAGTGCAATTCCAAAGTTTTTATAGGCTTTCAAAAAGGATAACATCAATAAGTTGTATTTGGGCGTTACCGTAAGATTTGAGTGCAAAAATACGACACAATCATAAGAAAATACTATTTTTAACAGCAATATTAACCAGTTAAGGTTGTGAGTTTCACTTCATGACCAGCGCGTTATAACACCATAAATTCGATTGCGGATGAAACAAGTTTTACCCCTGTTCTGTTTTCTGACTTCCTTGATGGGCTTTGCTCAGGATTTTGAGACTACTTTGGAAGAGATTAGTATCACGGAAGCCAAGGCAGCCCTTACTCAAATGATGTCAGTTTCCAGTGTTAATACCGGTAACTACGATTTGAAATACCACCGTTTGGAATTTACGGTAGATCCCGAGGAGGCCTTTATAGAAGGGGAGGTGACTACTTATTTTGAGGCGAAAGAAACCCTGACGCAAGTTTATTTCGATTTAGTGGAGGATATGGTCGTGACTGAGGTGTTGAAGAATGGGGTGTCTCAAACTTTTATCCAGGAGGCCAATGATGAATTGGTGATCACTTTGTCGGAAACCATCAACGCAGGGGTGTTGGATTCCTTAACGATTACGTATTCTGGTAATCCAGTCAGTACTGGTTTTGGGTCGTTTGAACAGTCTAGCCATAGTGGAGATCCTATCATTTGGACCTTGTCGGAACCTTATGGAGCCAAGGGCTGGTGGCCCTGTAAGCAGGATCTAAATGATAAGGCCGATTCTTTGGATGTATTTATAACCACGCCAAAATTCAATCCAGATAATGAAGCCTATATTGCTGTTGCCAATGGGGTGGAACAAAGTCAGGTTTTAGATACGGACACCAAAACAACCCACTTTAAGCACCGGTACCCTATTCCTGCTTATTTGGTGGCAATGGCAGTGACCAATTATGAGGTGTATAGCCATACGGTAGACAATAATGGCGCTCCTTTTGATATCGTTAATTATGTGTATCCTGAAAATTTGGCCTCAGCACAGGTCAATACAGAAATCACTGTAGATATTATGGAGCTGTTTACGGAGTTATTTGAGGAATATCCTTTTGCTCTTGAAAAATATGGACATGCCCAATTTGGATGGGGAGGCGGTATGGAGCATACCACGGTATCCTTTATGGGGAGTTTCGGGAGGAATTTGATTGCCCATGAATTGGCCCACCAATGGTTTGGAAATAAGATTACCTGTGGTAGTTGGAAAGATATTTGGTTAAATGAAGGCTTTGCGACCTATTTGTCGGGATTGGTTATAGAGGATTTCGATGAACCTTCAGATTTTGTGACCTGGAAGGCGCAACGTGTAAATTCCATTACCTCTTTGCCAAATGGAGCGGTGTACCTCGCCGATGCAGATACCTTAAATGTGAGCCGAATTTTCAGTAGCCGTCTCTCCTATAATAAAGGGGCTATGGTATTGCATATGTTGCGAAAAAAAGTGGGTGATACGGATTTTTATCAAGGGTTAAATAATTATTTGGCCGATGAGAACCATGCTTATGCCTATGCCAAAACGGAGGATTTTGTTCAGATTATGGAAAGCGCCAGTGGCGATGATTTGACTGAATTTTTTGATGATTGGGTGTATCATGAAGGTTATCCAACGTATACTTTAAATTGTTCGCAGCCGTCGGAGACCACATTCGAAATAGAAATATATCAAGAGCAAAGTGATCCCAGCGTGAGCTTTTTTGAAGCGCCGGTACCGGTTCGTTTGATTGGAACGGAAGGGGAGGTGTTGGACGTGGTGCTCGATAATACAAGTAATGGGCAATTATTTTCCCAACCGGTTAGCTTTGTAGTAAGTGAAGTATTGTTTGATCCGGAGTCTGACCTTATTAGTAAAAATAATAATGTCACCTTAGGTGTTGCCGATTTGGCATTGGCCAATGAATTGCGTTTATATCCCAACCCAACTAATTTAATTTTATATATTGAAAAACCTGATAATGTTACGGTTACCTCGGTAGATGTATACGATCCGTTAGGACAATTGATTCTAAGAAGTGCTGACACATCAAGCATAGACCTGACACCTTTCAGTGTTGGTATGTTTTTTGTGAAACTAACGACTAATAAAGGCATCGTTAATAAATCGGTGTTAAAAAACTAGTGAAACCCCTACTGAATTTTCTAAATAGCACTAAAAGACTATTTTTGTTCCTTAAATTTTTATAGAGATACATGGAATTTATCATCAAAATCTCTCAATTCTTATTGAGTTTATCCCTTCTTATCGTACTGCATGAGTTAGGGCATTTTATCCCCGCAAAATTATTCAAGACCCGAGTAGAGAAATTCTACCTTTTCTTCGATATAAAATTTTCATTGTTTAAAAAGAAAATAGGTGAAACCGTCTACGGTATTGGTTGGTTGCCTTTAGGTGGTTATGTGAAGATTGCCGGTATGATTGACGAAAGCATGGATACCGATCAAATGGCCCAGGAACCGCAACCTTGGGAATTCCGAAGTAAACCAGCATGGCAACGTTTGATTATCATGTTGGGAGGGGTAACGGTTAACTTTATTTTGGCCTATGTTATTTACGTGTTTTTGTCCTTTGCTTTTGGCGATGTGGATATCGATGCCCATAGTGTACAAGATGGCTATGTGGTGACCAATCCTATTTTGACCGATTTGGGTATTGAGACGGGGGATAAAGTGGTGGCCATTAATGGTGAGCCTATAAATTACGTGTCTGAAATACGACGTAAAGTAATTTCGGCAGAAACCTTAACCATTGAAAGAGGAAATGAAACGAAAGATATTGCTTTGCCAGAGGACTTTTTAGGAAAGTTAAGTGATGGTGAAAGCAAGAGCTTTTTCGGGTTGCGTTTTCCATTTGTGGTAGGCAAGGTGCCAGATACGTCCATCAATAAATCAGCTGGATTGTTGCCAAAGGATATCATTACTCAAATTAATGGTGTCTCCTTAAAATATTATGACCAAATAGAGGGGGTTACGTCCCAGTTTAAAGGTCAAACCGTTAATGTGGGGATTTTTCGCGATGGGAAAACTATAAACAAACAATTACAAATTAGTCCTGAAGGTAAGATGGAAATTTTGGCTGGTGGAGATTTGAGCGATATTGAAGCGGCCGGATATTACGATGTCATCAAAAAAGAATATGGTTTTGGAGAAAGCTTTGCTGTAGGATTTGTGAAGTTTAAGGACCAGATATATGGTTATGGAGAGCAATTGAAGAAGATTTTTAATCCTAAAACAGGTGCCTATAAAGGAGTGGGAGGCTTTAAAGCTATTTATGATGTATTCCCAGGTACGTGGAGCTGGCAGGACTTTTGGGCCTTGACGGCGTTTCTATCCATCATGCTTGGAGTTTTGAATTTATTACCGATTCCAGCCTTGGATGGAGGGCATGTTATGTTTTTGTTGTACGAAATGGTTTCAGGAAGAGCGCCAAGCGAAAAATTCTTGGAGCGTGCGCAAATGGTTGGTTTCTTTATACTTATAGCGCTGGTTTTATTCGCAAACGGAAACGATATTTTTAAAGCGATATTTAAATAAAATTTTTTTTAAAAAAAGTTTGTGCGAATCAAAAAAAAGCTCTTATATTTGCACTCGCAAAAGCGAATAACACTCCTCCTTAGCTCAGTTGGTTAGAGCATTTGACTGTTAATCAAAGGGTCCTTGGTTCGAGCCCAAGAGGGGGAGCAAGCTTAGAGAAAGCCATCAGAAATGATGGCTTTTTTGTTTTATATGCTTTTGAAAGACTTGTCTGTTTTTAACTTTTCTTCTAGTCGATTTTCTTAAATTAGTATAAAATTCACTCACTGTTTCGTTTCCTAAGCATCTTATAGGAGTATTTAACCGCGGATGATTGTATGGGGTAGATTGAGTTTCCTTGATACTATTTAATGAAATACTGTAATGTTTACAATAGAACAAATTCATAAGGCCTTTGCGAAGGTGAAAAGTGGGGCCGACTTCCCGCAGTTTGTGCAGGACCTCAAGGCCATTGGGGTGACGCACTATGATAATTTTGTGGCCGATGGGCGTACCATATATTACGGGTTACAGGATTTTATGCTTGATGCAGGTTCCAAATATCCTGAGTTACCGGTGAGTGGAGAAAGTTCTTCAGGTGTATTGAAACAAGCACTGAAGATCCATCAGCAGGGGCAAACAGATTATTCTACCTTTTGCGAGCAGGCGGCCGCTGCAGGTGTGTATAAGTGGACTACCCATATGATAGACATGAACGTTCGCTATTTTGATACCAAAGGTTCCCTATTGGTGGTTGAAGAGATTCCTGAAGTATCATAGCGTTGCAGGGTTTAAGATTGAAAGTGCTTTTCAGGTGTTTGAAATCATGGGCATCCTGTGTCGTTAGTTCTTGATTTTTTACCTCTTATATAATTTAAGTGAGCTATCTACTTAGGTTTTAAAACACTTTTGACTTTCTTCTTCTCCAATTCTCTATCCAATATTCTGTATCTTAGAGTTTCAACACAAGACCATGGAGTATTTCGTTTCAAAAACATCAGTAGTGCGCCGTATCTGGGGCAAGAGCGATACCATCCTGTTTATTTTTGCTGGGGCCTCTGCTGAGTTTGCCCTTAACAAGGCAGTGGATTGGCTGTACTTTACGGGGAAGTTGCCACAGGATCCTTTGGGGCGGTTGTTTTCTACGGTGGCCTATGCCCGAAACATTGTGTTTTCTTCAGCGCCTGAGGCGCAACGTGCTATTGATACCATGCGGAAGATCCATACAGCTGTGGAGCAAAGCCGTGGCGATACTATTCCGGATTGGGCGTATCGAGATGTGTTGTTTATGCTCATCTATTATTCTATTGCGGCCTATGAACTGTTGGAGCGGCCCTTATCACCCGAGGAGCAAGAAGAGGTGTATAACGTATTTTATAGGGTAGGCCTGTGTATGGGACTTAAGGAACTGCCGTCCAATTATAAGGTTTGGTTGCCCGTACGGGAGTCCCATTTAAAGAATGACCTTCAACAAAGCAGCTACACCAAGGATCTGTTTGTGCAGTATCGCAAACACTTGGGCAATTTCAGATACCAAGTTTTGTTGGAAGCCCAAAAGTTGGTAGTGCCTACTCACGTGAAACAGTTATTGGGATTCAAGGGAATTGCTTGGTTAGGGCCTGCAGTGCCTATATACCAACTCAGTAGACATCTATATTTAGATGGACTTATCAAAAGCCTATTACTCCCTAAAGCCTATAAGGCACAAATTAGGGCTATGGATACTTGGGCAGGGGTGGCTTGAGGGTATTGTGATAGCTTTATTCCTTTTCTAGGCAATGTGTTTTAAAAGGCAATCGCACAATGATGTTAAGATGGGGGGACTTTAAAATACCTCAAAATTTTGATGATTTTATGTTTTGAAGAGAGGGGGCAGTTGCTTATTTTTGGTCGCTGATTTCAAAATCAACAGGTCACAACGGGATGTAGCGCAGCCTGGTAGCGTACTAGCATGGGGTGCTAGGGGTCGCTGGTTCGAATCCAGTCATCCCGACCAATAAGGCTTATATGTATCTATTAATAAGCATGTTGTGAAATTCAAGGAACACAAAAGGAACATCTTTTTGTGATTTCCTTGAATTTTTTCTTTTTATGACATGCTCAATTTAGATTAAAGAAAATAGAGAAAATATACTTATCGTAAAGCGACTCAGATTATTTGTAATATGAAAATATTGGGTCAATCAGGAGTTTATTTTTATTTGCCAATTCTAGATAAACTCTTTGCTCTTATCGGTTAAATTGGTTTTCCTCCAAGCAGTGTCATACTCGGTGACAACATATCCCTTATTAACCAGTTCATCCAGTTCCTTCCTGACCTTGACTCTGGATAGACCTATTTCAGCTCCAATATCACCACAGGTCTTTAGATATCCTCCACCAACAGTCATTATCACTTGAGGTTCATTTAAGATTAGACCTAGTATCAACTTCTGTGTTGGTGTCAGGTCTTGGCTTTTCAATAAATTATATGGTATATTCATGTTATTTGCTTTTTAAATATTTCTTATTCAACAATTGAATTTCAGATTTGTATTCGGGATAGTACTTCTCAATTGTTTTTTTATTCATCTTGGTTTTCCTAACCAATGATTTCTGAGTAATCTTACTATCAGAATCGAAATCCCAATCCTCAATTGCATTCTCAATTTTCAGCTTACTGTTTTTGACTTTATCAGAGGTGATTTTAGCCATTGTAAGGCTTCTTTTCTCTTGAGTGGACAATTCATATATATCATTATAGATAAATCGTCTAGAAGCATTTATGATAGGCTTCAACCCTTCCAAGGGCACCTTCATGACAGAACTAATTATAGATTCAATTTCTCTATAGGGTAATGGTTCATGGCATCTTTTAATATTTAGGGTTTGAATGATTCTCAGCAGTACATTGTATTCAATGTGTGGATTTAATGCCCTAATTTGATAGGCTATACTGGATAGCTTGTTATTACGATTACCATTAGCTATCTGAGTGAAAGGAATCATGACTTTACAATAGTGAATCTTTCCTTGCAGGTCATATATGGCCTCTCCATCAAAGTTTAATTTAGGTAGAACCTCATCTAGATTATCGTATCTTATTTCCTGTAGTGTATTTTCCCCATTTCAGTATGTATAATAGGGTTGTGTATAATATTACTACTGTAATGGGGGTATTTTGTACTTATAGTTTCACAAGTCCAATATTCGGAATCATTATTTATAAAGATGTTTGGGTCGAATGACAATACATTAACTTGGCCCTTCTTCCTAGCTCCAATATCACTATTGATATCCAATTCTTTGGAGATGAGGTTATAGTTGTACTGAAAATTATCTTGAGTTAGACCTTTTACCCTAACCAAAGCTCCTCTTCCTTTACCCGATAACGAAAGCCATGATGCATACAGTAAAGGATGATTAAAGTTAATATTGGTGTTTCCATCAATATCCAAATACATGAATCCAGTGGGAGCAATAATATGATTATCCCTGCGAATCCTATCGAATTTGAAATTCAATGTAAAACATGGTAAAAGATTCCTTTTGATGGTGGTGTATCTCAACGCATCTTCAATGTAGATTTCTCTAGCTTCTAGAATGGAATTTAAGTTATTGTCTCCTTTTTGGATTTTGCTCAGATAGTCTTGAGGACTGATTGCCCCAAGTACGTTACTTGAGCTAGTAACGCTTTTAAAATAATTTAACATTGTTAAATAGTTTTAATCGAATGCCTCCAACAATAGTGTTTGCTTTTTTTTTCAACTATTTATATAGGAGAGAAGCATTCCTAATGTCCTATTGAAGTTGCTCCAACAACTTGTGTTATCAATAGGACTTATTATTTGCCCCAATAACTCTGGGACCATGGGTATGGTACTGTTCTAATTTTAATATGGCACCATATCCAAGTTTTGTGACCTTCATTATGGTTAAGGTCTCACCATGTACTTATTATAAATCTCCCTCATTCTCTTCATGGTCATATACCTACCATTTTTAGTCGAATTATAGCTCTCAGATGAGGTTTCTGGCAACTTATATACCTTATCAATCCATTTGGATTTAAGCTCGGTAAAAGCTCTTATTTCCTCTCCATGTAGATTGAGGAAGAATAAGAGTATTAGGGAGTCTTTCCTTTGGTTAATAGGAAGCTTTTCCATTGGGATGTTGAGCTTCCATTCGTTGTCTTTTGGTTTTGTATTCATATCTATTGGTTCGGACCTTTAGTGGTGCCTTCAATAATAAATAGTCTAAACCAATCAAAAAGTCATCTTAAAACATGACGAATGAAAAATTATTAAATCAAAACAACCAAAAAAAATCTCTCGTGACAAGAGATATTAAGAATTTTTCTTAATAATGAACCTACCAGAATGGTTTAGAAATGGTCAGCTATAGCACTAATAACTCATTTTTATTAAAGCAGGAACCGACCTAGGATACATTCAACTTCTTTTGCGACACAATTCCACAAAAACCACCGAGATTTACACCCATTTAGCTAGTAATACGTTTAATTCTATTACAAATCCTCTGGATATGTACGAATAATATGTAGATTTGATGGAATAAATATAATGGGGATAAACACCATGGTGTTTATTCCTCTGTTGTAAGCAATAGACCAGCTTCACCTTTTGATTTTCAATTCGATGTTTTTGCGCTTGATTTTAATTGAAGTGGACAGCTTGGCGTTGGGTTGGTCCAAGGGGATGGCCAGGGGCCCATCCGCTTCCAAGTTTTCGGCGGGAAGCGCCGTGAAAATGTATTTTCAAACGAGCGGTGTCGTACAAAACTTGAATGCCAAGGTACTGGATTCCGACCACAGAAACAATCCCCCAAAGGGGTGAAATCCCGTACCTGGCCGGACCAGCGCAACGCCCTACAGAACTAAAAGAATTAAAAGATTAAAAAGCGCCCAGGTCAAACGATCCATGCCAGTTACATAATTCATTGGACCTGTAAAAACATCGGAATTCAGCAAGGGGTGTGAAACTGGCCTACGGACATTTAGCTCATTTCATTGGTCCGAAAAAAATTAATGAAATGAGATTTTTAAACTTAAAAAAATTGCTCAGCAGCACGTGGTTTAAAACTAAAGCTCACAACACGGTATATGTTCCATTTTGCCTTTCATAAATATAGGGATGTAGGAATATTATCCATACATTTATGACGGCAAAACAACGCTAAAGCTAAACATATACCCACCGTTGTGTACAATTAAATGATGAACGAAATCTTAAAAAAAATATCAAAAAAAATTTTAAGCGGACAAGAGGTCAGCGAAATACTTGAAAGTCCTAAAGAGTTTCCTTCCGATTTAATTAAAAAAATTTCAATTGAAACTGCAAAACAATATTGGAATAGTGAAATTGACTTTGTTCAAGGAGATTACATCATGACTAATTTGCAATCATTTTGGGTTACAAATGAGTATTTCTTTAAAAATTTTGAATTTGGTAAAATTGCTACGGACTGTTATGAGGCCTTTGATGCTGGAGAATATCTAAGACCATCTGACGATTTAAATATTGCCCCTGATGAGAAATACTCAAAATCATTAATTGAAAAACTATTACGAGAAACAAAAATTATAAAATAAAAACTGTTCACAACACCGTGTATAATTCATTGCTTCCGATTTTCCTCGCGGAAAATCCTCGCAACTTTATTATCTTAGTTTCTTAACCCGAAAATCCTGCGGATTTTCACGCAACGAAACTATACACAAACCGTTGTAAAACATTTTGAATAGACCAAAAATCATATCATTAGTAGTTCTGATTCTAATAATGGGCTGTAAATCAAAAAAGCAAAATGGATATACAGAACAACTAAAATTTAGATTCGGATTTGAATATATTCAAGTCGTTGATGATTTTGAAATAGAGCTAATAAAATTTCAACGCAATACTGCCTTTTGCGGAACTGATGGACTTCCCTATGCTCTTCTCATTGGAAAAACTAAATCGGAATCGATACCCGAAAAAATTACTGTTCTTTCATATTGCGATAATAGAACTTTTAATGTTGGAGATAAACTTAAAATTAAACCAACTAAAAATCCCACTGATAGTACTTCATTGAATCCAATATATTTTGTGAAGGACACTTTGATAAATGGAAATAAAACCAAATGGGTAATTGGTTCGGAAAACAAAGCCATCTGGGGTCGACCTGATAAATTAAATGAATAAAAAACGTTTTACAACATCGTGTATAATTCATTGCTTCCGATTTTCCTCGCGGAAAATCCTCGCAACTTTGCTATCTTAGTTTCTTAACACGAAAATCCTGCGGATTTTCACGCAACGAAACTATACACACACCGTTGGCAACCATTAAGAAATATGCTCAATTTTAAATCTCTATATTTCATCATACTGATTTCAAATTTGATTTTGAGCTGTTCCTCATTTAGGAATAATCTGATTGCAAGTGGAAATGAAAACCAAGCAATAAAAAATGCAATAATTGATTTCAGTCATACCAGCAAATTGTATAAAAAACATAAAGTATTTGAGGTTGAATATATTGATACTCTTTACAGGAAAGTATTGGAAAAAATTGATGAGCGTAATTCTCGTTGGGTCAATGGTGAACCATACCAAGGAATCATTGCCATTAATATTTCTGCTATGACTAATGAATTCACCTATTTGCTCTCTGATAGTTTAGGATTTAAGAAAGATAACCTTCCATCAAGACACATTGAGCAAGATGGAAAACTTTTCTTTTGGAAAGACAATCAATTTAAGGTGAATGAAAAAACTGTAGAAGTATTGAAAAAATATAACGTTGTAAGGGAAAACTATCTCAATCCTATCTTTGTAGTTCATGAGTCTCAAAAAGCTGTGGATTATTATATATGTCGTTCTGATTTTACAAAATATGAAAAGGTTACGACAAGTAAGGCCGTTGGATATTATGATGCGCCTGAAATTGATTGTGAATAAAAAACGGTTGCCAACACTGGCTATAATCCATTGCTAACATCCTACCCTACCCAAAAAACATTAACTTTATCCAGCTACAATTCCTACTCTGAAAAATCTCCGATTTTTCCTCGCAACGGAATTATAGCCTAACCGTTGTACACAAGCTATAAAAACACCTGAAATTGAAAAAAAACCTATTACTTCTTTTCATTGTTATCATCTCAAGTAATCTATTCGGGCAAGAAAAAATATTTGGATATTACTCAAGCAATGTTGCTAGTTTAGGTTTCTTCGTTACTAAGATTCAACTGAATGAAAACTATACTTTTGAATATGAATTTAGCGGAGATTTAGTTCATGAATCTGGAAAAGGAAAATTTAAAATAATTGATAAAAATGTAATATTACTCACATTTGACATTGAGCAAGAGGACGAAAAAAATGTTGAGGAATTACTATCTTCTGGAAATCCCCAAATTGAAAACAAAAAGTATAAATACAAAAACGGAAAATTGTTTTCCTTTCATTCAGACGGTCATGTTGTAAAACGAGGAAAGGCAATAAGCCGACATAAAAAATATTTATTTTGGGGAGAAAGATATATGACAAAACGGAGAATTTATCTAAAAAAACAAAACGATTAAAAAAGCCAGTGTACAACACAGTGTATAATTCATTGCTTCTGATTTTCCTCACGGAAAATCCTCGCAACTTTGCTATCTTAGTTTCTTAACTCGAAAATCCTGCGGATTTTCACGCAACGAAACTATACACAAACCGTTGGGCTACATTACTACTAAAAGTTAGAAGTATTAAATATGGAAAATATGAATGTCAAACGACTTTTAAAATTATTACTCTTATGCCCTCTATTGGTATGCTGTACATCTAAAAAAAATGTCTATATAAAGTCAGAGCTGCTCAGTAAAATCGAGACAATTATTGAAAAATATCAAGAATTTGTGTTGGACACCTCCAAATTTAACCGACATGACCCCGAAGTTTATGAAGTACAATTTTTCGAATATGAGGGCAAATGTCGCATTTCCATCAACACTAACATTAACTATCAAAGTAAACTAAATGGATTCACCTTCATCCATGGAAAACTAGTTACATTTAACTACACTTCATCAAAATGCAATGAAGGTTGGGTTACAATTTACAAGGCTCCGATTATAGAAAATCTAAAAAATTACAAAAATGAAAATGATTCACTAGATAATTACCAACCTGCCTTTTGGGAATTTATTATAGATGGAGACAAACTAATTCCTGCAAGACAAAACAGACTCGAAATAGATTTTGAATAAAACGTAGCCCAACACTATGTATAATTCATTGCTTCCGATTTTCCTCACGGAAAATCCTAGCAACTTTATTATCTTAGTTTCTTAACACGAAAATCCTAGCGGATTTTCACGCAACGAAACTATACACAAACCGTTGCCCACAATTATGAAAAAAATCCTGCTGACATTTATAATCACAATTCTTTTGTCAAGTTGTAATGACATTTCAAAGCGAAATTCTGAAAATAAAACGGTTGAATATTATAAAAATAAGACTGAATTTAAAAGGATTACACATTACGAAAATTTTGATAGCGTTCATTATTTTTATCGAAACGGAAATATTTTCAAAAAAGGAAAACAACTCAATGAAAAGCAAAAATTTGGAAAATGGATTTTGTCTGATAAAGACGGAAACATAAGAGAAATAAGGGAATGGTTTCCTTTCAAAGGAAATTCTAGACTAAATCAAATTTGGCATTTAAATAAAAACGGAGACACTTTAGCTTGGAGATATGAGGATTCAATTTATAAACAAAAAGAATTTATAAACGATACTGTCAGTCGACGAGCTACTTCATATGATGTTATTTATTTCAATAGAGATACATTAAAACTAAATGAACCAATAATTGGATACGTCGAAATATTTTCTCATTTAATTACTGACCATCCCGCAAATGTAAGAGTGCTTTTAGCAAGAGAAGAAAAGAATTATAATTATGATTTCTCAAATGAAAAGGAAGTCAAATTAGACACCTTTTATGACCTTACAAAAGATACTATAAACCAAAAATGGTATAAAGGTGCTGTATTTAGAGATTTAGCAACGTTTGGTCAATGGTATGAAACTACCGGAGAAAAAACATTACGTGGATATTATCAGCAATATTTTATGGGACCTACTGAATTAGATGAAAATGGAATGAAAATCGATAGTATTATAGGACCAAAAACATTTTTTGAACATAAATTTATTGTAATTGACAGTATTGCGAAAAAATAACTGTGGGCAACACAGTGTATAATTCATTGCTTCTGATTTTCCTCATGGAAAATCCTCGCAATTTTGCTACCTTAGTTTCTTAACCTGAAAATCCTAGCGGATTTTCACGCAACGAAACTATACACAAACCGTTGTGCAACATAACTCAAAATCACGGAAACTGAATGAAATCTCAATTTGAAATAGAAATTTTGGAGCTATATGACAAGTTTTCTATTTCGGAAAATCCAATTGAAAAAGAATCATTTCGAAAGAGTATTCGTGGGAAAATTATTGCTCAAACCAAACTGAACTCTACAGACTATCAATTACTTGGATTGATTGATTATGAAAGTGACGATTGGAGAAATAGTTCAGAAAAAATAATTGAAAATTTTAAAAAAGCAACTGAAAAAGACAAAACGAATTTTCTCGCCCAATTATATTTAGCACATATTTATCACGATGTTGGAAATTTAGAGCTTGCGCTTAAAAATTATTTAAAAGTTGACACTAAAGCTTTGAAAAAATTTCAACTTTGGAGGTATGTAAAACTGATTGAACAAATTGGATTTTGCACTTATAAATCAGGAAATAAAACGGCTGGAATTGTTTTCTTTGAGAAAGTATTAAAATGGTACCAAAAAATGCCTAAAAATGACTTAGCAAGACCTTCTGAATTAATTGAATGCTTGCCAGAAAATCATAGAATTGTAATTGAAATAAAAAAAATAGAAGATTATTTGGAATAAAATTACGTTGCACAACACCGTGTATAATTCATTGCTACTGATTTTCCTCACGGAAAATCCTCGCAACTTTACTATCTTAGTTTCTTAACACGAAAATCCTACGGATTTTCACGCAACGAAACTATACACAAACCGTTGTAATGCATTTGCCTAAACCAACAAACTGAATTACTCACTGAATTAATTCCTTAACTCATTTAGACTATTTTACTGAAATAAAACCAAATAGATTTACCTCAAAAACAATGAACAAAACCAACCTAATTTTAGCTTTAACATTATTCTGGTTTTCATTTTCCTTTGGTCAACAAAAAGATACGATTTATGGAAAGGTTAAATCTATTAGAGAAAAGGTAATATTTCTAACTGAAAGAGAGAATCCTAAACTATTTGACATTGACGGAGACTATGGTCATTCTGGATTTATGGGACCTGAATCAACGATTTCTCGATTTAAAAGCATTTGGTATTCAACCAACTTTTGTTACTACATAAATTACGAAAGACATTACAATGAAAATGGTCTTTTGATTGAAGATATTTGGTATGATAAAAAAGACTCGCTTGAAAACTACTACAGATATGAGTACGACAAGCAAGATAGACTTATCAGAAAAATTGATTCCATATACGATTTAGTTTACATTGATACTCATTACTACGAAAGAGATAGACACGAAACCATTATAAGCCAAAATTCGGATTTAGACTTTTATAATTATCGTTATAAGAGATATGACGAAAATGGAAAATTAATTAGGCAAAAAAGTATTGACGAATACGGAACGATAGACGAATATATTTTCAAGTATAATGATAGTGGAAAATTACTTTACCGAATTTATAAAAACCCGAATAGCTATAGAAAAGTTGGAGAAAGAAGTTGGTCTTGGGGCGTACAAGATACAATAGGTAATATTTATAAAGATTTAGTCAATAAATATGACGAATCGAATAGATTAATTGATAGAAAAACATATGGATTAAATTCAGATGGCGACCATAAGGGAACCAAATTGGGAGAACACACAATTTATAAGTACAAGAATAATAACTTGATTCAAGAAATTAGAGGTTTCTCGAGCGATAGACCTTATTACACCAATTATGAATATGATAAAGAAAATAGGCTAAAGAAAAAGTATTACTATACCGAAAAAGAATCGAACACCATACGTATTGAAAAATACGATTATCGAGATGATAAAATTAGATTTTTAGAATACACAGAAGAACATTGGCCTTCTAAAGAGTTAAAAACCTATAAGATTAAATTTGACTATAAATATGATAGCAACGGGAATTGGAATGAAATAGTTAAAAAAGTAGATGGAATAGAATTATATAAGTGGATAAGACAAATTGAATATTATAAATAAAAACGCATTACAACACCGTGTATAATTCATTGCTTCTGATTTTCCTAGCGGAAAATCCTCGCAAATTTGCTATCTTAGTTTCTTAACACGAATATCCTAGCGGATTTTCACGCAACGAAAGTTTGGCTGAATCGTAGACAACAATTGGGTGGTAAATTTAATATCTACTTGCATTCTCTATTAAGTACCTTATCGCAGATGATGCGGTTCCACCATATTTACTCTTTTTGGCCAATTGATTTAATTTCTCTTTCAATTCTGGTGATATCCTCATTATAAAGGTTTCGGTATTTTCACTTGTTGGTAGTTTTGCCATGATACTTCTCTTTGTATATAAATATGTATTTAAAAACCAAAACACTAACTATTTTTATCTGTACCGCCTTTCATTAGCATGTCACCTAAATTAAAGTCTATACTTTATGATGCTTGCGGTTTTTGGATGTTTCTAGGCATATTGGTCCGACTGGTCTGTGAAGTGTCGGTAGAAAATTGGATGACATGGACTTATCCCCCCGTATCCCACCTCCTGACCAAAAAAGAAAGCCCCCCCCCTGTATATACGGGTCCCATATGAGCGTGAATTGGCGACCATTTTTTTAAAAATAAAAAGTGCTTGTATATACATCAAGTGTATCATTCCAAGCATGCCTTTATTGAATACACTAATTCGAGCTAAACGCCTGGTTTTTAGGTGTATTATTAGGTCACCCTAAATTAATACACTATATTTGAATAACAATAAAGGAACTATGAAAGTCAAATACATTAGAGTTTCAACTCAGGAGCAAAACACGGCAAGACAAGAAAAAAACGAATCTGAATTCGATAGGGTCTATATGGATAAGATTAGTGGAGCAATACCATTCTTTGACAGACCACAAGGAAAGAAACTGGTTGAAGCAATCAAATATAACAAAATTGATGAGGTGCATGTTTTGTCCATTGATAGGATTGGAAGGTCAATACTAGACATCCTAACCGTATGTGAATTTTTCACCAATAGTAATGTGAATCTTTATGTAGAGAATATTGGAATGTATTCCATGGTAGATGGTAAACAGAATCCAATCTTCAAGATGATTGTGTCAGTATTGGGAAATGTGAGTGAGATGGAGCGCAATAATATGTTAGAGCGTCAACGCCAAGGTATAGAGATAGCAAAAGCCAAAGGAATATACAAGGGTCGTTTACATGGCTCCAAAATGACCACTGAGGTGTTTTTAAACAAGTATAAGAAGGTAGCCAACGAGCTTAACAATGGTGAATCATTAAGACGTGCTGCTGCTTTGGGAGGTGTTAGTCTTGGCGTGGCACAAAGGGTAAAAAAAGCAATGCAAGAACAAAATATTTAGATATGGCTACTCAAGGAGAAAGACAAGACTTTAAATGGAGACCTAACGACTATGGTTCGACTACTTTGGCAAGGTATGACCAAGAAGCTGAACATTGGTTTAGAGCTTTTAGGAATGCGGAAAGAAAAAATAGACCAACTGACTATAAAGGGGATTTAAACACACTAGGACTCTTAATTTCCTTGGTGGTATCATTGATTACTTTAATAGTATTATTGGTGGTACAGCTTATAAAATGGTTACGCTCTCAATAAATAGAATGTTATTCTTCCATTTTCGTATCGGTAGGGATGAGTTTAGGTTATTTTATATAATTATCACTTATTAATTTTTTTTAGTTTGTTTAGTTCATTTTCGGTTAAATATCTTTTTCTGCTTGATATTTCAATAATATTTATTTCTGGATGCTTTCTTAAGAGATGATTAAGGTTTTGTGGGGTCATATTAAGTATAGCAGAAGCTTCTTTAATTAGATATTGTTTTTCTTCTTTAATTGGTTTAGGCTCAGGATTTATATGGTGTTCCTCACCGAGCTTCTTTAATTTTTTTTGAAATGCAACCTCGAATTGTCTGATGAAGTTATTCATCTTTCTCTCAGTGTCAGTTTTTATGGTTTTATATTTAATTTCAGGCTTGTTCTTAATAAGATTATCAATGTATTTATCAATAGTGCTTTGAACTACATTTTCAACACTAATGAATTCTGGGTAAGCCTCCGTAGCATGAATTAAATCTATTACTAATTGTGCATCTGCTTTTTTCATTTCTATAAACTATTAAAGATTCTAACGTTATCCATAATTAAATTGTAATCAGGGTTAATATACTGTTGTAAAGTAGATATTTTTCTGTGTCCAGTCATTTTCATTATGGCATTTAAACTAACATTATTGTTTACCAAGTTAGTGATGAAAGTTCTGCGACCTGTATGAAATGTGATTAAATCATAAATGTGCAATTCATCACCATCATAACTATTTTCTTGTAATTCATGGAATTCTTTGATGTTTTTTAGACCTTCATGAATGTATTCATTAGTTTTTTGGGATGATAATAAGTTCAGGTGGTAGTCATATTTCTTAAGAATGCTTAACACTTTGTCAGTTAAAGGTACCTCGACCTTGATTTTGGTTTTCTGGTTTATAATGGAAAGAATTTTTGCGTCATTCTTCTTGGTAATCTTGGTTTTTGAAATTCTAATAACATCACTAAATCTCAAGCCAGTATGGCACGCTACTATGAACATGTCAATAGCTTTTTGGTGAGATAAAGATTTAAAATGATGATTTTGGATTAAGCTTAATTCTTCTAGACTTAAAGTGTAATAGGTTTTTTTATCAACCTTCACCTTGAAGTTTTTGAGTGCATCAATATCTTTCAGGTATTTTTCTTTTAATAACCAATCTCCAAAGTTCTTCAGAACACCAAATCGTTTAGCCCTAGTTTTATCATTCTGAGCTGAGGTAACAAATTTATAACCAGTAATATTTGGTCGTGTCTCAGCAAGAAACTTATTAAACTTGGTCAACCAAATGGTGTTATTTATATCCGAAGGGCGGATGTGCCCTATAACCTTGGAATAATCCTGTAATGCATTTTTAGTTGAAATATAATCTTTCAAGGAGGTGGTGCTTCTTTCAGGGCTACTAAACATGATTTTTTTTTCACTCAAAAAATCTTCATAGCAGTCAATGATGTCAGCTTCCAAAGAGTCCTTTCTTTCTTTAAGCCCTGATGCAATTTGTGTCTTTACATAGTCGCTGTTTGGTTTAATTCCGTGTTCATTTATATAATCGATAATTATATTTTCTATTGACCTTTGAATTTTACCAATGATTTTATTGTAGTCTTCATTTGAAGGGTGGGAAGGTTTAATTTTCTCAGCTTTTTTATCGAAATCTTTTTCAGAAATTGTAATCCCAGTTCTGTGTCTTATAGCGGAACCATCATGTTTATAGTATATGACTACAAATTTTTCTTTATTTTTATTTTCCTTATATAATTTAACTGTTGAATAACCCATGGGAACACAATTGGAACACAAATTAAAGAAAATTAAGAAAATAAGGAAAACGTTTAGAGAAAATATTAAAAAGGTTTTTTAGTAAACCTCTGAAAAAACAATAGATAGAGAGTGTTTAATGTAATAAGGAAAATATAGTTCGAATCCAGTCATCCCGACCAATAAAAAGCCGAACTTATGTTTGGCTTTTTTGTTATTTGTAGACTGTAGAAGCTTTCATATTGCTTCTGTTCATTTTAGCTATGCTGAATCTTCGATTTCTTTGCTCGTCCAAAGAAAACGAACCAAAAGAAAAGACGCCCTGTCAGTAGGTATTTTTGTGCTTCTTCCAGAATCCCAAAACCGTTCACAAATTCCTAAACTTGGTCCAAGGCTTCCCAAGTTCTTAACGGAATTTGCTCTCTATGCTTATGACAGGTTTTTCCGCCCATGGAGGAAGTGGGTTTACCATTCCTATTCAAACCATATTTCCAACCAAACCATTCCATAGAAACACCCTCTTAAATCATACAATAAACCTCCCTTTAACATACTTTTTTAGGGTTTTTCTTCGAGGATTCTTCCTGTTTTCCTCGTAAAACAAGGCTTTTTACGAAGAATCCTTGAAGAAAACACGAACCAAAGACGAACCAAGCATTAACATAGCCCTTGTTTATGATGGGGGATGGAGGGCGTTTTTGAGAGGGCATGGAGTCATGGATTTAGGTGTTTGGAAAATATTTGTATGAACATTAGGTTTGGAGTAGGATGTTTTGATTAAATGATGTTCAATAGGTTACTGTTATTACGTATTGGCGACTGGCTTACGATAAAAACAATGTTGCACAAAAATTACTTCTTGTGCGCTGAGGATTGTAAACTGAAACACTAATTTTATGACTAAAATTTCACCCTTTTAATGCATTAGCATATAGGAGAAAATAAATAGTGATTTCATAAAACTCTGATTTAGATATAGACCAATGAAAAAAATATTGACTGCCAAACTGTTGGTTCTTTCTGTTTTAGTTGCTTGTAAGAACCAGAAATATCAAGTTGAGGATTCTAACAAGAATGATTTTGAGCTCATTGAGCGTAAGGTTAAGAAATTGAATTTTAACTATATGATGACTGAACGGGTAAGTTCATTAGATAGTGCTTATGTGTTATTGAATGAATCTGGTTACCTTAAAAAGGTTGGATTGAAGGATAAAAACTTGAGTGTGATTTTTCCAGTTCTATTTTTTTCAGAAAGATATTCAGAATTAAATGATTTGTTGGAAAAATCCGAGGGGTTAGATACGTCTTTTAAGGAATATAGTTTGAATTTGTCGAACGCCTATTTAAATTATAAAAAGGGAGCAATAATGGATGCGCAAAAAAATATTAGAGCTAATGTAAATTTACTTGAGCATAGAATGCAGTTGTCTCCAAATGATTCTATAATTCTTTTAGATTACTTCAAAATGAGAGTGCATTTGGAAAGTTATTCTGAATTGCTTCAAGAAATAGATTCGCTTAGCAGTACAGGCGGGCAGCCTACGCCGTATTTTTACAATAGGATACTCAAGCCAGAAATGGAAGAGTATAGTAGGGAATTACCAGTTTTTGTAAAGGATGAAATTCAGTAAAATTTGAAATTGTACCAGAAAAGGATTATTCCCAAAAGAATCGGCATCGCATTATGAAGGTTTAGGCATGAATTACGACTTCATAAGGTTTCATACGTTTTAAAACTCGGGTGCTAAAAACTCCTTTCCACAATAAATAAAGAGATGTGATACATCTGTTACCATTCGTTAAAATTCTGCTAAGGCTTTTAAAAATCCGTTAAAGTTTTCATAACTTTAATTCTTTAGCAATCACTAAACTGCACACTATGCCACAATACAGCTTGCACATAAATGGGGCCATACATCAGGTTGATGTGGACGCCGACACCCCCGTACTTTGGGTCTTGAGAGATCATTTACAATTGGTGGGTACCAAGTACGGCTGCGGCATTGGGCAGTGCGGGGCCTGCACCATTCACTTAAACGGTAACGCGATACGCTCGTGTTCTTTGCCGGTTAGTGCTGTGGCCAATGAGGGCATGAAGCTCACCACTATCGAAGGACTTTCTAAGGATGGTACGCACCCGGTACAAAAGGCTTGGTTGGAAGTAGATGTGGCCCAATGTGGCTACTGCCAAGCAGGACAGATTATGAGTGCGGCCGCCCTATTGGAGCGCAATCCCAACCCTTCCGAAGACGATATTCGCAATGCCATGACGGGCAATCTGTGTCGTTGCGGCACCTATACCAGAATCAATAAGGCCGTAGCCATGGCCGCCAAAGACCTGTAAGCAGCCATGACACATATTAAAACCCATTTCAATAGACGTTCGTTTTTAAAGGTTTCCGCAGTGGGCGGGGCCGGTTTGATGCTGCAGTTCAGTTGGCTTTCGGGCTTGGCGCACAGTAGCAGCAATGCCGAGGCGGTTGAGGGCCTCTTCAACATCAATGCGTTTATCAGGATGAATGAAGACGGGACGGTGACCATCATGTCGCCCAACCCCGAAATTGGACAGAACGTTAAAACCTCCATGCCGCTTATTGTGGCCGAGGAGCTGGATGTGGATTGGGACCAAGTTCAGGTAGAACAGGCGCCTTTGGACACCGAAAAATATACACGCCAATTGGCGGGAGGGAGTCAATCCATCCGTCAAGGTTGGGACAGCTTGCGTATGGCGGGGGCCACAGCGCGCTATTTAATGTTGGCTTCGGCAGCCAAATTATGGAGCATGTCTCCCGATGAATTGGTGACCGATAAGGGCATGGTGAAACATTTGCCTAGCGGAAAAAGTATAGCCTATAAAGACCTCTTGCAGGAAGCAGCTACCATTGCGGTACCGGAAGAGGTGCCACTAAAAGACCCTAAAGATTTTAAGTTGATTGGGACTTTTGTGAAGAACGTGGACGGCAAGGGCATTGTTACTGGGAAGCCGTTGTTTGGTTTGGATTATATGGAAAAGGGCACGGCCATAGCCATGATTGTGCATCCGCCCGCTTTTGGAATGCAATTGGATGGGTATAACGCCGATAAGGCCAAGAGCATGCCGGGAATTAAAAAGATATTTACCGTGAATACGGCTTTGGACAAGCCACAGTGGTCTGATGTGAATGCCTTTAATGAGCTCTTGGTAGTGGTAGGCGACAGCACTTGGCAGGTGATGAAAGCCAAAGAAGCCCTGGAGGTACGTTGGAAAACCGTGGGGACTTTGGAAGCCACTACGGCACATTTGGACAGTTTTAGCAGTGTATTTGATAAGAGTGAAGGAGAGGTAGGCCGAAAGGATGGCGACCCCGATGGGGTATTTGCCTCGTCAGATAAGGTGGTGGAACGTGGGTATACCGGTGCCTTTTTGGCCCATAATACTATGGAACCCATGAACTTTTTTGCGGATGTGACCGCAGATAAGGCACGGCTTATTGGCCCGATACAAACCCCAGAACAGTTGCGGCAATCGGCTGCAGGCTTGCTAAACATGCCGGAATCCAAGATTTTTGTAGATATGACTAGAATGGGTGGTGGCTTTGGAAGACGCCTTTATGGGAATTTTGGTTTGGAGGCAGCAGCTATTTCGAAAGCTTATGGTGGGCCTATAAAATTAATTTATACCCGAGAAGATGACATGACGCAGGGGACGTACCGTCCGTCGTACCACATACAATACCGAGCTGCTTTGGACAAGAAGGGGCATCTTGCAGCTTTTGCAGTGAAGGGGGCTGGGATTCCGTCGAGTCCCTTGTTTCCTGATCGGTTTCCGGCAGGTACGGTAGCGAATTATAAGGCGACGCATTATGGTATTGATACCAATATTTCTACCGGGGCTTGGCGAGCACCAAGGTCCAATTTTGTAGCCGGCGCCGAACAGTCCTTTTTGGATGAAGTGGCGGAAGCTGCGGGGAAAGATCCTATCGAGTTTAGGTTGCAGCTATTTGATAGAGCCATCAAAAATCCCGTGGGTGAACGTAATGATTACGATCCTGAACGCTATGCAGGCGTCCTGAAATTGGTACGTGACAAAAGCAATTGGGGAAGCAAAATGCCTAATGTATACCGTGGGGTAGCGGCCTATTATTCGCATAATTCCTATGTGGCTCAGGTGTTCGATTTGGAAAAGGTGGACGATGCCAATATTCGCATTAAAAAAGTGTGGTGCGCGGTAGATTGTGGGATTGTGGTGAACAAGGAAGGGGCCATTAACCAGATTGAGGGAGGTATCATTGACGGTATAGGCCATTGTATGTATAGCCAGTTGACTTTTGAAAAAGGGGCCACTCAACAGCAAAATTTTGATGGGTACCATCTTATTAGAAACAATGAGGCGCCTTTGGAAATTGCCGTGTTTTTTGTGGACAATGGTATTGCACCTACAGGCCTTGGCGAGCCTTCGTTGCCTCCTGTGGCAGGAGCTTTGGCCAATGCGCTCTATAAAGCTACGGGTACACGTTACTATAGACAACCGTATATGGTAGTGCCACAACAACCTAAATTTGTGGGATAATTTACAGTTTTAATATCTTTTGATAGGCTTCGGGGGTGTCAACATCCAAGTTCTCGAAGTTGGGTGTCAATGCAATCACTTGCGATTGGTGTGCCATAAGAATGCTTTTGGCACCTGTTTCTCCCTGTAATGACTTTAGAATTTCAAAATAGCGCTTCGGAAATAGGGCAGGAACGCCTAGTGAAGTTTCGTAGTTGGTAGCTATAATGGAAGTAGGACGCTCTTTTGAAGTTTTCAGTATTAGATTCAAATAGGCGGTGGTGACCAAGGGTTGGTCTGCCAAAGTGAAGAGTACTGTGTTGACCGTTGGAAGCTCGTCATTTAGATACTGTAAAGCTGCTGCAATGCTGCTTCCCATACCTTCTTTCCAATGTATGTTTTCTATAGGTATGACGATATTCGGAAGTCCATGCTCTAAGATCTTTGGGCTATGGGCGCCCAATACACAAAGGGTATGATTAGCTTGTGTGCTAAGCGCGGTTGTAAGGGCATGTTCTAAAAGCGTCGTGCTTTTGTAGGGTAACAATTGTTTGATTTGCTGCATGCGGCTTCCTTCCCCTGCGGCTAAAACGATGATGGCACTGTGTGACATAGATCTTGTAGTGTTAGGGATGGATATTCCGGAGGTAGGACCGAAGGGAGGGCACTTCCCGATGGCGCTTTACCGCAATGATTTCACTAAGGATGGAAAGGGCAATTTCCTGCGGGGTGATGGCCCCAATGGCTATACCTGCAGGACTAAAGATAGTGTCCAAAAACTCCGAAGCAATATCGGGTTGGCGTTCTATGAGTTCGTTAAGAAGCTTTTCCCTGCGGTGGTAGGAGCCCAAAATGCCCATGTAAAAAGGCTGGGTTTGGGACAGCTGTAACGCAAAGTGCAGGTCGCGGGCATAGTTGTGGGTCATAAGCACAATGGCCGTATGCGCATCGATAGGCAGGGGCCATTGCTGCTCTGGGTTGAGGTGGTATATGGAGGAAACACCTGGAAAATCTATGTCGTTCTTAGGGTCGTTTGGGGAGGCTATTAAAAGGACTTCCCAACCTAATTGGGCAGCCGATTTGCAAAGCTGTACGGCATCGTGTTCGGCCCCAATAATAATCAATCGTGAGAGTGGGGTAAACTCCTGTTGAAAACTTAGGTGATCAGTTTGAAAATTCATTTCATCCACGTCTGTCCTAAAGCTTATGTGCGAACCATCTTCAAGCTTTAACACCGAACCAAACGAGGCATCTGTTTTGTCTTCCTTTTGAAAATAGGAAGTCCATTGCATGGGCCTACGTGCAGATAACTCTTTTTGTATAGTGTTAAAAGCTGCTTCTGTGATACTAAAGGGTTCCAATAGAATGAAAAGAGTGCCTTCACAACCCAATCGGTAGCGTCCGTCGTAGGTCATCACTTTGGGCATTCCCTTCTTAAACACGGATATTGATTGCAGTACTACTTCTTTTTCTACACAGCCGCCACTGACGGCACCTGTGATATGGCCGTTTTCATCAATTAGCATCTGTACCCCTGGTTTCCTGTAGGAGGAGCCGTCTAGAGCCACGACGGTTGCCAAGACGTGTTTTAGGTGCCTTTTTTGGTTGCTATGGGTCTGTTCTAGGATGTTTTTGAATTCATGGGTCATCCTTTAAAAGTACGAAATCTTGGGGTAGGTTGAAAGGGGTTTTTGCTTTGTTAGTTTTTGGTGGATGTCTGTTCATTTTCTTTGCTCGTCCAAAGAAAACGAACCAAAAGAAAAGACGCCCTGTCGGTAGGCCTTTGTGTTGTACCAACACAACCGGAAGAGGACTCCTAAATGTTCTCCAAGGCTTCGAACATTTTTAACGGAGCCCTCTTCCTAGACTTACGACAGGTTATTCCGGCTTTGCCGGAAGTAGGTCTTAAAGTATTATAGAAATAGGTGGATGTATTTTTTAGTAAAGTTCATTATTGCTGTATTGAACGTATACTACACAATCCCCATTTTCTGTAATAGGAAGCTGGCATTCATGTTTTGACAGATGCCTTTTTTGAGCTTGTAGTCAAAAAACAGTTCGTCATTCACTATTTGGGCATCAAAGTAATAGTTGGCAACAGGCGGTAATTCTTTTTCAATTTCACATAAACTCAAATCGTGGGTGGCAATGATGCCCGTAGCATGGGTGGCCACTAGTTTTTCCACAAACTTACGGGAGCCAATGGCTTTATCGGTGCTATTGGTGCCTTTTAGTATTTCGTCTAAGATGATGAAATAAGGCTGGTCTTGGATAGCGTCGACGATATATTTTAATCTGGTCAATTCTGAAAAGAAATAACTGCTGTCATCGGTCAAGGAATCAGTGGTGCGCATGCTTGTAATCAACTTGATAGGGTGATAGCTGCTTTCTTGGGCGCATACCGGAAGCCCAACATTGGCCATCATGATGTGCAGGGACACTGTACGTAAAAAGGTGCTTTTCCCCGCCATGTTGGCGCCAGTGACAATAAAAAACTGTTGGTTGTCGATGATGAGGTCGCTGGTAATACGTTTGTTGGCATCCAATAATGGGTGGCCCAAACCTGTGGCATGGATCAAGGATTGGTCCTGCACAATTTTAGGGTACACAAAATCTGGTTGGTTAAAGGCGTAATTGGCCAAGGAGTTGTAGGCTTCAAAAAAGGATACGACGTCAAACCATTCCTTGGTAACGTCTTTATAAGTTGCAATCCATTGCTCGATATGGTAACTGTGCTTGAGGTCGGTTAGGAAGAGGCCATTTCCAAAAATGGCGGAGATAAGGTTGTTACGATTATCCAAAGCATCGAGGTAGCCAGACAATTGTCCAAATATGTCCGACGCCTTTTTATGATGCGATTGAATCTGTTCTTGTTTCTCGGTTAGGAGTTTCGATTGGAACGTTTGCGCTTCAATCTGTTGCAATAATTGTGCATACTGACGAAACGTATCTTTTACTTTATCGGTATGAGCGGCAAGGATGTTTATGTTCTTTAAATGACGCCCCGTGATCATGAGTCCTAATAACAACCAATAGCCACTGATGGACATGGGGATGAGCTGGAATATGGTTAAGGCCAATAGTGCTAAAGATGCCATGCTAAACCCTAAGGGAAGGTATTTTAATAGTTGGTTTGCAAAGGGTTTGTATTGCTGAAGCCAATTAATGATGTCCTTGTTTGGTGTTTCCACATGAATCAAGGAGGCTAAAGCCGAAAAGTTTTGACGCCATTCTGGAAGTTTGGTGAGTTCCTTAATGGCTTCTTGGCGTTTGGTGATGTTTTCAATGTTATTGGCGGTTAAGGTTTTTGCTAAATATTGTTTACCTTCTTTAGTTTTAGTTCGGTTTATAGTTTGGAAGAAAGAGCCTTTTCCGAAAAGGTCTATATCTAGGCTATAGGCGTGGTGAGGGTCTAGGAATTTTTCTCCGGTAGGCTGGTTGTCATAGTTGCCTGAGAGCATTTGTAATTCTGCTTCATTGATGTTGATCAAGGCTTTGGTTAAGCCACGCTGACGTTTTAAATCGGTGTATTTTGAGAGCAGGAATACAAAGAGAATGGTTCCTATAACTCCTATTGCCAAGGCTATGTGCCATGTGCTGAAGGTAAAGTAAATGCCGATGGCAGCAACCAAAAAAACTGTAAGCCGTAGACTACTTAGGACTACCAATTTTTTATTGAATTGCTTTAAGTGATTTTGATGATTTTCTAATTGGGTACTATAGAAGGTTGTAGGTTGTTCCATGGGTTGTAAATGAATGCTAAAGAAACAAAAAAAAACCTAAGCATTGCTGCTTAGGTTTTTTAATATCAATCACTATTAAAGGTTTATCCTTTTAAATTAGCTTTTAAGAATTCTCTATTCATTCTTGCAATGTTTTCTAATGAAATGCCTTTAGGACATTCAATCTCACAAGCTCCTGTGTTGGTACAGTTACCGAATCCTTCTAAATCCATTTGTTTTACCATGTTCATTACACGGTCTGTCGCTTCTACCTGTCCTTGTGGCAATAAGGCATATTGAGATACCTTAGCTCCTACGAATAACATAGCAGAAGAGTTTTTACAAGTGGCTACACAGGCACCACAGCCAATACAGGTGGCGGCGTCCATAGCCTCGTCGGCAGCATGTTTGGAAATAGGAATAGCGTTGGCATCTTGCGTGTTTCCAGACGTGTTTACCGAGATATACCCTCCAGCTTGCTGAATGCGCTCAAAAGAGGTTCTGTCTACAACTAAATCCTTAATTACAGGGAATGCCGCAGCTCTCCAAGGTTCGATGGTAATGGTGTCACCGTCTTTGAACATACGCATGTGTAACTGACAGGTAGTAACCCCACGGTCTGGACCGTGCGCTTCACCATTAATGTATAGCGAACACATTCCGCAAATACCCTCACGACAATCGTGATCGAAGGCTACTGGCTCTTCTCCGGTGTTTACCAATTGTTCGTTCAAAACATCCATCATTTCAAGAAAAGACATATGCTCTGAAATATCAGTAACTTTATAATCGACCATTTGACCCTTTGCATTTGAGTCTTTCTGTCTCCAAATTTTAAGTGTTAAATTCATAATGTCAATCTTATTTGTATGAACGTTGTTTTAGTTCGATATCTTTAAATTCTAGTTCTTCTTTATGTAGCACTGCATCTGCTGGTTCTCCTTTGTATTCCCATGCAGCAACAAAGGCGAAGTCTTTATCGTTACGTTTTGCTTCTCCTTTTTGCTCACCGCTTTCTTCAACAGATTCTTCTCTAAAGTGACCTCCACAAGACTCTTCTCTCATTAAGGCATCTTTAGCGAACAACTCACCCAATTCCAAGAAATCGGCCACACGACCTGCTTTTTCCAATTCAGGGTTCATTTCGTTGGCGTTTCCTGGTACTTTTACGTCTTTCCAGAATTCCTCACGAATTTGTTTAATTTCGGCCATGGCTTCTTTTAAACCTTGTTCGTTACGAGCCATGCCTACTTTGTCCCACATTACTTTTCCAAGACGTTTGTGGAAGTGGTCTACAGATTTCGTTCCGTTATTATTGATAAAGAAGTTGATTCTGTCTGTAACAGCTTTTTCAGCTTCTTCAAACTCTTTAGAGTCTGTTGGGATTTTTCCTGTACGAATATCGTCAGCTAAATAATCTCCAATCGTGTATGGTAATACGAAGTAACCATCGGCCAAACCTTGCATTAAGGCTGAAGCTCCAAGTCTGTTTGCTCCGTGATCTGAGAAGTTGGCTTCCCCGATACAGTAACATCCAGGAATGGTCGTCATCAAGTTGTAGTCTACCCAAACACCACCCATGGTATAGTGGGTTGCAGGGTAAATCATCATTGGAGTTTTGTACGGATCTTCGTCAACGATCTTTTCGTACATCTGGAATAAGTTCCCGTATTTAGCTTCTACGATTCCTTTTCCTAACTCGTATATTTTAGCCTCTGTTGGGTTGTCAATATTGTGAATTTTAGCCTGCTCCTTACCGTAGCGTTCTATAGCCGAAGCAAAATCCAAGTACACGGCTTCTCCAGTAGCATTTACACCGTAACCAGCATCACAACGCTCTTTTGCAGCACGAGATGCTACGTCACGTGGCACCAAGTTTCCGAAAGCAGGATAACGACGCTCTAAGTAGTAATCTCTTTCGTCTTCCGATAAATCGGTAGGCTTCTTACGGCCTTCACGAATGGCCATGACATCCTCCATGTTTTTAGGTACCCAGATACGTCCGTCGTTACGCAGGGATTCCGACATCAAGGTTAACTTAGATTGGTAATCACCTGAACGCGGAATACATGTTGGGTGGATTTGCGTAAAACAAGGGTTTGCGAAATACGCTCCTTTTTTGTGGATTTTCCAAGCAGCCGTAGCGTTGGATCCCATTGCGTTGGTTGATAGGAAATATACGTTTCCGTAACCTCCAGAAGCAATTACAACCGCGTGTGCAGAGTGGCGCTCTATTTCACCGGTAATAAGGTTTCTGGCAATGATACCTCTAGCCTTACCGTCTACCACTACAACGTCCAACATTTCGTGTCTGTTGAACATTTCAATCTTACCACGAGCAATCTGTCTGTTCATGGCAGAGTAAGCCCCAAGCAATAACTGTTGTCCTGTTTGTCCTTTGGCGTAAAACGTTCTGGATACCAAAACCCCACCAAACGAACGGTTGTCCAACAATCCTCCATAATCTCTAGCGAAAGGAACCCCTTGCGCCACACATTGGTCGATGATGTTGGCAGATACTTCAGCCAAGCGGTATACGTTCGCTTCACGAGAACGGTAATCCCCACCTTTTACGGTGTCGTAAAATAATCTATAAGTAGAGTCACCATCGCCTTGATAGTTTTTGGCGGCATTAATACCCCCTTGTGCAGCAATGGAGTGCGCACGACGTGGTGAATCTTGGTAGGCAAAAGCCTTTACGTTATATCCTAATTCGGCTAAGGTTGCTGCAGCAGAACCTCCTGCTAAACCTGTTCCTACCACGATAACATCAATGTGACGTTTGTTGGCAGGATTAACCAAGTTGATTTTATTTTTATAGTCTGTCCATTTATCTTTAATTGGACCCTTTGGTACTTTTGAATCTAAAGCCATTTGTGTATTTAAGATTAATGGTTAAAGTGGTGGAATAAAGCGATAATGATAAATCCTAGTGGGATAATTACAGAGTACGCTTTCCCTATTTGTTGCATCGTTTTTTTACGTCCTGCAGTCGCTCCCATAGATTGGAAGGCCGATGTAAATCCATGTGCCAAGTGTAAGCCTAAAAGCACAAACGCAATTACATAGGCTCCTACACGGATAGGAGATACAAATTTGTGTTGCAGTTCTTCAAAATAACGGTAGCTTTCGCCATCTGGCAATAATCCAGACATGTCGCCGTGGATGTATTTTACGTTAAGTTCAGGAATCCAGAAGTCGATGAAGTGAAGCAAAATAAATGCCAATACAACAACACCACTGATGATCATGTTTCGGCTCATCCAAGTAGAATTGGCCGCACCATTGTTTTGTGCATATTTTACGCCAATGGCTTTTCTGTTTTTTAATTCCAATACAAATCCCATCACAAAATGGAATACAACACCAAATATCAATACAGGTTGTAAGGCCAATTGCACCAAAGGATTTGTTCCCATGAAATGTGATAATTCATTGAATAAATCAGGACTAAAAAGTGATGTGATGTTTACCGCTAAATGAATTATTAAGAAAAACATTAGGAAGAAGGCCGAAAGTGCCATGGCCACTTTTCTTCCTATCGAAGATTTAAGAAATCCGCTCATTTTTTTGAAGTTAATTTTTATCGAACAAAGATACACTTCAAAAGAGATTTAGGCAAAGGGCTGTAGTTTAAATTAAGTATTTAGAATGATTTTAAACAGGTTGAAAAGTCGCTTAATTTGATACCGTTGGGATTAAGCCTCTTAGGCCCATATCGACCACTTGTTCGCCAGCTGCGGGTTCATATTTTCCGTCAAAATTTACTTCGTTCCACTCAAAACTGTTGTTGATGGAAAATGATAGGGTAACTTCCATATCTTGTGTTTCGTTTCCGGTTATGGAGAAGCCTTCTTCAAACTCACCGGTTACCACACAAGATCCCTGTGGAATAGGAGAGGAATCGAACAATGGATTTGGGACTGTTGTGGCGCCTTCTGGAGCTTGCCCTTCAGAAGTGTAACCTTCTGCTTCAAAAGCCCAAAATCCTTGGGGACGGTTATCGTTTACATCAAAAGTACTGCCGTTCAAATTGAAGGAAGTGATGTAGGTGTTGTAGCCTACAAAACTTGCCAAAGTTCCTGTGTAATCAATGGCATTTACAAGTAAATCAATCGCTCCTTCTTGGTAGGCTAGGGATACGCGGACCCATTCATAAGTTCCGGAAGTGACTTGGCTTAGGGGGACGGTTAAAAACACATCGCCATCTGCGCCAAAGGTGGCATTTTGAAAGTCGATAGCGTTGGCGCCTCCTGCTGTGGTTTCCTGGCCCATAAAAATGACTTCTCCTTCTCCCAATGGCGTATATGGGTCTGGAGCAAATTCAATGTAATTGGCACTCATGCGGGTGATGGTGGGAGATTGGGCTGCATTGCCTTCTGGAATGCTGGACGGTTGTCCTAAATTGTTGAGACGTTCCTGGGTAGGATCGAATTTCAACTTAATAATAAGGTTGGGTTCTGTGCTTTGGATGTTGTCGTCTTGGTCTTCGCTGCAAGACAGCATCATTGTGATTACGGCTAGTACGCTAAGTTTTAAAAATTTCATCAGATTGGGGTTTCTATATATAACTTGAAAGTATTAAAAATAGTATAAATTTTGAAAGTTGCCTTTTGGGGTGGTGTTTGCAACAAATGCTTATTAAGTTGATATCCTGATAGAATCTCTTTACTTTTGTTACCTAAATATAATTTTATGAAATACTTACCTATAGATCGTGAATTGTTTATTAAAAATCGTAAAAACTTTGCCGCCCAAATGGAGCCGAATAGTTTAGCGATTTTTAACTCCAATGATATTTATCCAATCAGTGCCGATAGCACCATGCCATTTCAACAAAGTCGGGATATTTTTTATCTCAGTGGTGTGGATCAGGAGGAGAGTATTTTGGTGATTTTTCCCGATTGTCCTAAGGAGCAGCACAGGGAATTGTTGTTTTTGAAAGAAACCAATGAGCATATTGCTGTTTGGGAAGGGGAGAAGCTTACCAAGGAAAAGGCTTTTGAAACTTCTGGAATCAAGACCGTGTATTGGTTGAAAGATATGGAAAAGGTGTTGTTTGAATTGATGACCCAGTGTGATACAGTATATATTAATACCAACGAACACTATAGAGCCAATGTGGAAACGGAAACTCGTGAGGCTCGATTTGTAAAGTGGTTAAAAGATCGCTATCCGGCGCACCGTGTGGCCAAAAGCAATCCAATTTTGCAACGTTTACGTTCAGTAAAGGATCCAATAGAAATTGGCTTGATGCAAAAGGCTTGTGATATTACTGAAAAAGGATTTCGTCGCGTGTTGGATTTTGTAAAGCCAGGCGTATGGGAATATGAAATTGAAGCTGAATTGATGCATGAATTCTTGAGAAACCGTTCTAAAGGATTTGCCTATACCCCTATCATTGCATCCGGAAATAATGCCAATGTGTTGCACTATGTAGAAAACAACCAGCAATGTAAGGATGGGGATTTGATTTTGTTTGATACAGCAGCTGAATATGCCAATTACTCTAGTGACTTGAGTAGAACAGTTCCTGTTTCCGGTAAATTTACCAAAAGACAGAAGGAGGTATACAATGCTGTATTGAAAGTGAAGGATGATGCTACCAAATTGTTGGTGCCAGGAACGCTATGGGCAGAGTATCATGTGGAGGTCGGAAAAATGATGACTTCAGAGCTTTTGGGGCTAGGCTTGTTGGATAAGGCCGATGTGCAGAATGAAAATCCAGATTGGCCAGCTTACAAAAAGTACTTTATGCATGGTACTAGTCACCATATTGGTTTGGATACGCATGATTATGGTATTTTAACAGAGCCAATGCAGCCAAACATGGTGTTTACTGTAGAGCCGGGGATTTATATTCCAGAAGAAGGTTTTGGAATTCGCTTGGAAGACGATGTTGTTGTTCAGCCTAACGGGGAACCCTTCAATTTAATGGCAAATATCCCAATTAAAGCAGAGGAGATTGAGGATTTAATGAATCAATAGGAATATATCTAACTAACAAAAAAAGGACGTTTTTCAACGTCCTTTTTTTGTTAGTTAGATACTTGGGTTATTCCGCTAGTTCTGTTTCAAAAATATAGCGGTTTAGTTTTCTAAGTGTTTCCACTTTGTCGCTTGTATTGATTAATAGCGAAATATTGTTGTTGCTTCCTCCGTAAGCAATCATTCTTATATTGACGTCCTGAAGGATTTGGAATAACTTAGGGGTGTCTGGGTGATAGACAATATTGTTTCCAACGGCACAAACAATGGTTCTGTATTCATCTACTTCTACCGATGAGAATTTTTCCAACTCCTCTACAATATGCGATAAATTTGTAGTGTCATCGATGGTAAGGGATACGGCAATTTCCGAAGTGGTAATCATGTCGATGGAGGTCTCGTATTTCTCGAAAATTTCGAATACTTTTTTCAAGAAACCGTGAGCCAATAACATTCTGCCAGATTTAATTTTGATGGCGGTAATGTTATCTTTAGCAGCAATTGCTTTTATGCCCTCTCCGTGGATTTTGTTGGTAATTAACGTGCCGTAGGCAGCAGGAGCCATGGTGTTTTTAAGTCTTACCGGGATATCTAGGTCACGAACGGGCATTACGGTTTGAGGATGTAATATTTTAGCTCCAAAATAAGCCAATTCTGCAGCTTCATCGAACGATAAGTTTGAAATGGCATGGGTGTCCTGTACAAATCGTGGATCGTTGTTGTGGAACCCGTCGATATCAGTCCAAATTTGGACTTCTTCTGCATTGATGGCTGCACCAATAATAGTGGCCGTGTAATCGCTACCGCCACGTTGAAGATTGGCTACAGCGCCTTCGGCGTCTAAACAAATAAATCCTTGAGTGATATAGATGTCGGCCTCCGGTAGGTTGTTTATGATGCGGTTTAGGTTTTGTTTGATATAGAAATTATCAGGTTCATGCGCTTTGTCAACACGCATAAAATCCAATGCTGAAATTAGTTGGGCGTTAATACCTTGTTGTTTTAGAAATTGGGTGAATAGGAAGGTTGACAGCAATTCGCCTTGCGAAACTATTGTGTTGTATAGTAGTTCGTTGTGTGGTTTTTCGGCGCATGTTAATAATGTATTAATTACTTCAAGGATGTAGGCGGTGGCTTCGTTCGCCAAGGTTTGATCCTGGAGCAACTCTTCAATAACGTCCTGATATTTGTCGTTAAGGGCTGCGATTAATTGTTTGGCTTCAGTAATGTTTTTAGCTTTAATGGTTTCTGAGATTTCCACAAGTGCATTAGTGGTTCCAGACATGGCTGATAGGACTACTATCTTTTTGTTGCCATCATTAATGATGTTTTTTACATTGGTCATGTTGGTTACTGAACCAACTGAAGTACCTCCAAACTTTAATACTAACATAGTCTTAATCTTTATTTATACTGCAAAGGTATTTATAAGTGCTTGTTTTAGAATGAAAATAAAAATATTACGCTAAATTTGCACATAATGTTAAATAATTAACGAAATGAAAACTATTGCGTCTTGTGTGACTGAATTGCTGGTTTCCCAGCCCTTTTTGGAGGAAGCCTTATCCAGGAATATTATTAACTACAGTGCTTTGGCGGAAGAACTAGTGCCGGCCGTAAGTGAAATGCTTAAGAAACCCGTGAAGTCTGGAGCCATTATGATGGCCTTGCGGCGATATAGTGCGCCGCAAAATATTGCAAGTTCTGTTAAATTGAAGAAGATGTTGGAAGGTTTGGGTGATATTACAGTGCGGTCTAATTTAACGGACTTTACTTTTCAAAATTCAAAAACGCTTATTGACAGTCATTCTAGGATTTTAGAACATGTTGGGGTAAACACTAGTATCTTTTATGCTTTTACAAGGGGGATACATGAAAGTAATCTTATCATCTCAAGTTCTGAAGAGCGGCATGTTTTGGATTGTTTTAAAGGAGAGCAATTAATAGGTATGGTTGGGCAACTGTCTGCAATAAGTATAAGTTTGCCATTAAATAATTCTAGAGTTACAGGTTTGTATTATCAAATTTTTAAGCGTTTGGCTTGGGAGGGTATTGCGTTGTATGAAGTGGTGTCTACCACCAATGAGTTTACAGTGCTTATAGAAGATCCGTTAATTGATAAGGCCTTTTCGGTGATTAAAAGGTTGAAAGTCTAATTGAAGTTTGTTGACTTTGTATGTGTAAAATTGGATTAATTTTGCAAATAAATTGATTTGGATATGACAATTGTTTATAAAGAAGTTGCTGTACATTATAAAGTTGAGGGGCAGGGGAAGCCCGTTGTTTTGCTTCATGGTTTTTTGGAGAATATTGAAATGTGGAATCATCTTGCTGGCACTTTAAAAAGCAGTCATCAGGTTGTTATGATTGATTTGTTGGGGCACGGTGAAACAGGTTGTCTTGGTTACATACATAGTATGGAAGATATGGCTAAGGCGGTTAATGCTGTGCTCGAAAATCTGGGGGTTATGAATGCTGTTGTTATTGGGCATTCTATGGGAGGCTATGTGGCTCTTGCTTTGCAGGAGTTGTTTCCGCTCCGGGTTGGTGCAATTTGTTTATTGAATTCAACGGCGGAATCTGACAACGAGGAGCGCAGGCTTAATAGGGATCGGGCGATTAAGGCGGTAAAACAAAACCATAAGGCTTTTGTAAGTATGGCAGTGGCAAATTTATTTGCTGAGGAAAATAGGGAGCGGTTCGCAACTGAAATTAATGACGTAAAAAATGAGGCTCTTAAAACGCCATTACAAGGAATTGTTGCAGCTTTGGAAGGAATGAAGATTAGAAAGGATAGACGGAGTCAATTCGTGAATGGTAAGTTTAAAAAGTTATTGGTCATAGGACTTAAGGATCCGGTTTTGGACTATGATAGCGTGATGGGGTATGTGTCTGGATCGGATATAGAATTGGTTGAATTTCCTGACGGTCATATGAGCTATATTGAAGATAGGAAAGAATTAGATTACAAAATATTGCATTTTATCGAAAATTAGGTCTTTTTGACGAATTTAATTTGTTTTTTTCATTAAGTTTAACTGTCTCAAAATATAGTGATTATGAAAACAACTACTAACCCCAACTCTGCAGCTAAACTTTATTGTGGCGTTTTTGGTCACAAATATGAAGTCACTAAAAAGGTGACCTTGCATGTAAAGGAGTATACTTGCAAATGCTGCAAAAGACAACTAACTACCGATAGCGATGGCCATTTAAGAGAATTGACGCCTAAGTATCAGGAAATAAATAGTTTGTTGGAGCAGGTCTACACAAGACGTATGAGTCGTTTGCAGGCTAAATCGCTTGGAACGGCTGCTTATTAAATAATTGTTCTCTCCTTATTTTTAACATTTAATTGCTTTTCAATTTTCTTCTGAAAAGTAAGTGGATGATGTATTGTGCTGAAATTCAGTTAGTTTTATTGGATTTTTAGTTGTCGTTTCCTGAAAGAAAAAGCCTGTTAATTTTATAACGTTAATTTATTTGCTCAATTCAATTTTTTTGCTAAGTTAGGGTTCCCTAATATTTAATTGAATAGCGCCTTGAAAACTTTAATTTGTAAACTGTTCGATCATCATTTTGTGATGAAAAAAGAGATTACGCTCTATGTAAAAGAGTACGAATGTAAATTCTGCAAGAAGCAAGTAACTACCAGTGATACGGGTAGATTGACTCCTTTGACAGATACACGAAAGGAAATCAATGAAATACTTGGTCAACTTTATGAAAAGAGGACCAAGCGAAAATTAGAGCACCACTGTTCTTAGTTATCTAGTGCATTCCATCCCTTAGCAATAATGGGGATTGCTTCTTCCGCACGTGTAATTAAATGCATGCCCCTGCTTTCTTCGGTTATATAACCAATCACCGACAGGTTAGGATTGGCCTTTATTTTAGGGAAGTCCTCTTGCGAAATCGTCATCAATAATTCATAATCTTCGCCACCGTTTAAAGCAATGGTTGTGCTGTCAATTTCAAATTCCTCACAAGTGGCAATAACCTGAGGATCCAATGGTATTTTGTTTTCGTAAAGTTCTGCGCCTACCTTGCTTTGTTTGCAAAGGTGAATGATTTCAGAAGATAGGCCGTCGCTAATGTCAATCATAGCCGTTGGTTTGACCTCCAGATCTTTTAATAGCTTTATAATATCCTTCCTAGCTTCTGGTTTTAGCTGTCTTTCTATGATGTAGGTGTAGGCGTCCAAATCTGGTTGGTTGTTTGGGTTCACTTCAAATACTTTCTTTTCGCGCTCCAAAACCTGTAGGCCCATGTAGGCACCGCCCAAATCTCCTGTGACTACTAAAAGGTCATTTGGTTTTGCGCCGTTTCTATAGGCAATATCTTCTTTGTTGGCGGTTCCAAAAGCGGTTACGGAAATTAGTAAGCCTTTTGTGGACGATGTCGTATCGCCTCCCACAACATCAACTCCGTAAATTTTAGCAGCCGTTTCAATACCGGCGTACAGTTCTTCCAATGCCTCTAAAGGAAATCTGTTGGAAACAGCTATGGAGACTGTTATTTGGCTGGCCATGGCATTCATGGCATATACATCGGAAAGATTCACCATTACAGATTTATATCCTAGGTGTTTTAACGGCATATAGCTCAAGTCGAAATGTACATTTTCAACCAGTAAATCGGTAGTAATTACTACTTGCTGGTTGCCGAAATCGCAAACGGCAGCGTCATCACCAATACCTTTTATGGTAGATTCGTGGGTGATTTTAAAGTTCTTGGTTAAATGGTCAATAAGGCCAAATTCTCCAAGTTCACTAAGCGGGGTACGGGCTTGATTCTTGTCTTCTATCATGTTGCAAATTTAAGGATATTTGAATGATTTTAGGAATCCTTTTTAAGATATCCAGGGCTGCCTGTGGGCATCAATAGTTTCTATAGGCCTATTTGCTAATATAATGTTAGGTTCGCTTGATTAAGCCTACTTATATTGTATATTTGCAGTCTATTTAGATGTAATCTATATTATTATGATTAAAGTATCAGAAGCGGCTAAAAAGAAAGTTGTGGAGTTAATGGCCGAGGATGGCTATAACTCTGTCACTGATTTTGTTCGGGTTGGTGTGAAAAGTGGTGGTTGTTCTGGTTTGTCATACGATTTGAAGTTTGACAAAGAGCAGCTGGATGAAGATAAGGTGTTTGAAGACAATGGTGTAAAAATTATTGTGGACAAGAAGAGCTTTTTATATCTAATTGGTACCACTTTGGAGTATTCCGGAGGATTAAATGGAAGCGGTTTTGTATTCAACAACCCAAATGCCAATAGGACTTGTGGTTGTGGTGAATCGTTTTCACTGTAAATTGAAGCGTAAAGAGAATGAGTAAGTATACTGAAGACGATTTAAGAGAAGAGTTAAAAACCAAGGAATACGAGTACGGTTTTTATACAGACATAGAGTCTGATACCTTTCCTGTAGGATTGAACGAGGAGATTGTTAGGGCAATTTCCAAAAAGAAAGAAGAGCCAGAGTGGATGACCAACTGGAGGTTGGAAGCCTTTAGGGCTTGGGAGCAAATGATTGAGCCAGAGTGGGCCAATGTGCATTATGAAAAGCCCGATTTTCAAGCGATTTCCTATTATTCTGCCCCTAACAAAAAGCCAAAGTACAACAGCTTGGATGAAGTAGATCCTGAGTTGTTGGCTACATTTGAAAAGTTAGGGATTTCTTTGGATGAACAGAAGAAATTAGCTGGTGTGGCTATGGATGTGGTTGTGGATTCCGTTTCGGTGGCGACTACTTTCAAAAAGACCTTGGCTGAAAAGGGGATTATTTTCTGTTCCATTTCCGAAGCCATTCAAGAGCATCCGGAATTGGTGAAAAAATATATCGGGACTGTAGTGCCACAAAAGGATAACTTTTATGCGGCATTGAATAGTGCAGTGTTTAGTGATGGTAGTTTCTGTTATATTCCAAAAGGGGTAAAATGCCCAATGGAATTGTCTACCTATTTTAGAATTAACCAAGCAGGAACAGGGCAGTTTGAACGTACCTTGGTCATTGCCGATGAAGGTAGTTATGTAAGTTATTTGGAAGGGTGTACTGCACCAAGTAGAGATGAAAATCAATTGCATGCTGCGGTGGTGGAATTGATTGCCATGGACGATGCCGAAATCAAGTATTCTACAGTGCAAAACTGGTATCCAGGAAACTCCGAAGGAAAAGGAGGGGTTTTCAATTTTGTGACCAAACGTGGATTGTGCGAAACCAATGCCAAGATTTCTTGGACGCAGGTAGAAACCGGTAGTGCCGTGACTTGGAAATACCCAAGTTGTGTGTTGAAAGGTGATAATTCGGTAGGAGAATTTTATTCTATCGCTGTTACCAATAACTTCCAACAGGCAGATACTGGAACGAAAATGATTCACTTAGGAAAGAATACCAAATCGACCATTATTTCCAAAGGTATTTCTGCAGGGAAATCGCAAAACTCCTATAGAGGTTTGGTTCAGGTACATTCAAGAGCAGAAAACGCGAGAAACTTTTCGCAATGTGATAGCTTGTTGATGGGTAATGAGTGTGGTGCCCATACCTTCCCATATATTGAAGCTAAAAATAAAACGGCTCAAATAGAGCACGAGGCCACGACCAGTAAAATTGGTGAAGACCAAATTTTTTACTGCAATCAACGTGGTATCGATACTGAAAAAGCGATTGCACTTATCGTAAACGGGTTCAGTAAGGAGGTGTTGAACAAATTGCCAATGGAGTTTGCGGTAGAAGCCCAAAAACTATTGGAAATTAGTTTGGAAGGTTCCGTAGGATAAGCATTAGAGAAGACTAGAAATTAAAAGTGTAACATCCAAAAAGTGAATTCATATATGAAAAACATCTTCACATTATTATGTATAGCCGGATTGGCTTTAAGCTGTAAAAATGAATCAAAACCAGCAGAAGTAACAGGAGACGCCATTACTGAAACTACCCCAAAAAATGATGGGTATGTTGAAATGACCGGCGAGTTTGTATACTATGCCGATGCTGCTGTGCTACACACGCCGTCTGAGGTTTATGCGGTTGTGATTAATGAGAAGATGCATGAATTGGATGATAAGGCAAAGGCCTATAAGGAAGAACCAACCGATTATGTAACCGTTCAGGTGAGAGGGGTAATTACTCCAAAACCAGAAGGGGAAGAAGGTTGGGACAACCGTTTTGATATAAAAGAGATTATTAAAGTTATGGCATCTAACAAGGAAAAGGATGTTATTAAATTAGGAGCAGAATAAGTATGTTAAAGATTACCAATTTACACGCAAGTGTTGAGGATAAAGGAATTCTTAGAGGAATTAACCTAGAAGTAAAACCTGGTGAAGTTCATGCCATCATGGGGCCTAACGGTTCTGGAAAAAGTACCTTGGCTTCGGTTATTGCAGGGAAGGAAGAATATGAAGTAGAAGAAGGCGAAATCCTTTTGGAAGACGAGGCTATCGACGAGCTTTCGGCTGAGGAGCGTGCCCACAAGGGAATCTTTTTGTCTTTTCAGTATCCTGTTGAAATTCCTGGTGTTTCAGTGACCAACTTTATGAAAACGGCCATCAACGAAACCCGCAAGGCTAAGGGCTTGGAAGAGATGCCAGCCAACGAAATGCTTAAAATGATTCGTGAGAAATCCGAATTATTGGAAATCGATAGAAAATTCTTGTCACGTTCCTTAAACGAAGGGTTTTCTGGAGGAGAGAAGAAGCGTAATGAAATTTTCCAAATGGCCATGTTGGAGCCAAAATTGGCCATCCTTGACGAAACAGATTCAGGGTTGGATATTGACGCCCTTCGTATTGTTGCCAATGGGGTGAACAAATTAAAAAGTAAGGACAACGCTGTGGTAGTCATTACCCACTACCAACGTTTGTTGGACTATATCGTGCCAGATTATGTGCATGTATTGTATAAAGGTAGAATTGTAAAATCAGGAGGCAAGGAATTGGCCCATGAATTGGAGGAAAAAGGGTACGACTGGATCAAGGAAGAAGTAAACGCTTAAACTTGGAAAACCGTTGTTTTCTTACTGATTATTGAAGATTGAACCTATGGATTTAAAAGAAAAATTAGTTGCTTCTTACTTTGCATTCGAGGATAACCTAGAGGATCACTCGCCTTTGCATGCCATAAGAAACAATGCTATAAAAATATTTGAGGAAAATGGCTTTCCTTCCAAAAAGGATGAGGCTTGGAAATACACGTCTTTAAACACGGTTTTAAAGCATGATTACAGCCTGTTTTCCAAAGGGGAGAAAGCGATAGAATACAAGGATATCAAACCCTATTTGATTCATGATATCGATTCGTATAAAATCATTTTTATCGATGGAAAGTATTCTTCGCATTTGTCGCAAACTACCCATGAAGGTGTGGATGTTTGCTTGATGTCGTCTGCCATAGCTAAGCCAAAATACCGCTTGGTAATTGAAAATTATTTCAACAAGGCAGCAAAGGATGATAGCATGACGTCTTTGAATACGGCCTTTTCAAATGAAGGAGCTTATATTCATATTCCAAAGAATAAAATTGTTGAAAAGCCAATTCAAATTGTGCATTTTTCAACAGGTAACGAAGCGGCTTTAATGTTGCAACCTCGTAACTTGATCGTGGTGGATGAGAACTCACATGTTCAAATTATTGAGCGTCACCAAAGTTTGACAGACAACCCTGTGTTGACCAACAGTGTTACTGAAATTTTTGCCAATAAAAGAGCAATTGTAGATTATTACAAACTACAAAATGACAATGAAAATGCGTCTTTGATTGACAATACGTTTATTAAGCAAAAGCAGGAGAGTCATGCCTCGGTACATACCTTTTCATTTGGAGGGAAATTGACGAGAAACAACCTTAATTTCTTCCAACATGGTGAGCGCATTGATTCTACCCTAAAAGGAGTGACTATTATTGGTGACAAGCAACATGTAGACCATAGTACTTTGGTACACCATATTGAACCAAACTGTGAAAGCCACCAAGATTATAAAGGTATCTATGGCGACAATGCTACAGGGGTGTTCAACGGTAAGGTGATTGTTGAAAAAGAAGCGCAAAAAACCAATGCTTTTCAGGCTAACAACAATATTTTGGTGAGCGATAAGGCCACTATTAACACCAAGCCACAGTTGGAGATTTTTGCGGATGACGTGAAGTGTTCGCATGGATGTACCATTGGAGCATTGGACGAGAGCGCGATGTTCTATTTGCGTTCAAGAGGAATTCCAGAAAAGGAAGCTCGTGCACTGTTGATGTACGCTTTCAGTAACAATGTCTTGGATTCGGTTAAAATCCCTGAAATTAAAAAACGTATTACAAAATTGATTGCCAAAAAACTGGGTGTCAATATTGGATTTGACTTATAAATCAAAAATTAAGGGAAGGGCCAATATGTAAAACCCTTCCCTTTTTTGTTTTACTGGGTCAATGTAAGCTTATGGGCTATAATAAAAAGAGAGATCATTACCATGTTTAAAGTAGAAACCATCAGACAAGATTTTCCAATTCTTAACCGTGAGGTTAACGGAAAACCTTTGGTGTATTTTGATAATGCCGCCACATCCCAAACACCGCAACAGGTGATTGATGTTATTGTTGATTATTACAGTCATTACAATGCCAATATTCATAGAGGGGTGCATAGTTTGAGCCAAGAGGCAACCGACAAATATGAGCAGGCAAGGCATATCATTCAAACACATTTTAATGCCAAACATCCCTATGAAATCATTTTTACTTCAGGGACCACGCATGGTATTAATTTGGTGGCCAATGGGTTTTCTGCTTTGTTAAAGAAAGGAGACGAAATTATTGTCTCTGCCCTTGAGCACCACAGTAATATTGTGCCTTGGCAGATGTTGTGTGAGCGCACGGGAGCTACTTTAAAGGTGATTCCTATGAATGATGAAGGTGCTTTGGTAATGAGTGCTTTTGAAGAACTTTTAAGTGAGAATACCAAGTTGGTGTTTGTCAATCATATTTCCAATGCTTTGGGGACTATCAATCCTATTGAAAGCATTATTGAAAAGGCCCATGCGGTGGGTGCAGCAGTTTTGATTGATGGCGCTCAGGCATGTCCACATATAAAACCGGATGTTCAAAAATTGGATGTGGATTTTTATGTGGCATCGGGACATAAAATGTGTGGACCAACGGGAGTGGGAATGCTGTATGGAAAAGAAGAATGGCTGAAAAAATTACCGCCTTATCAAGGAGGAGGTGAGATGATTGCCGAGGTGACCTTTGAAAAAACAACCTATGCCGATTTGCCTCATAAGTTTGAAGCAGGGACGCCAAATATTTGTGGAGGGGTTGCCTTTGGAGCTGCTATCGACTATTTAAATGCGATAGGTTTTGATGACATTGCTACCTATGAACATGAGTTGTTGGAGTATGCTACTGAAAAATTGTCGGACATTGAAGGCTTAAAAATCTACGGGACTTCCGAAGAGAAAACTTCAGTGATTTCCTTTAATTTGGAAGGCATCCATCCATATGATGTGGGAACTATTTTGGATAAAATGGGCATGGCAGTCCGTACAGGACACCATTGCGCACAACCGATTATGGATTACTTTAAAATTCCTGGAACGGTGAGGGCTTCCTTCGCTTTTTATAATACCAAGGAAGAAATCGATGCCTTGGTAGCGGGGGTTAAAAAGGCTAAAATGATGTTATCATAACCAAAGTATGGCTTCTTTTTTGTAATCATGCTATCGTAATTTAAAATCAGTTATCTGTGAATAAGCTATTGTTTGTTTTAAATCTTTTTGTGTTGTACAGTTGCTGTGGTACCAAAGCGCAGGCAAATGAAGATGTCAAATTGCAAGAGCAGGAGAAGCACCAGTACATTGTAGAATATTCGGCGTTGACCCGAGGCGCCTACAAACGAATTGTATTGGAAGGTGATTCTTTGACTGTGCAATTGGATAGAGCCCAAGAGCCCAAAGTTGTGCATTGTACTGTACAAGAGTTGGCTTCAATTTATGCCTTGGTAGATAAAATAGACTTAAAAGAACTGCAAAATTTAGAGGTGCCCTCTAAGGCGCATCAGTATGACGGAGCGTTGATTGCTGTGCTGAAAATAACCGATCAAGGAACCTTGTTCCATAGTCCTTCTTTCGATCATGGCAATCCTCCAAAAGAAATCGAACCGCTTGTTCTTCAATTACTATCCTTGGCGGAAAAAGTTGAATAACGGCTAACTTTTGTATTTTTGTATGAAAATAAACGACGTGAGTATACAGGATATTCAAAATGACATTATCGACGAGTTCTCAATGTTTGACGATTGGGAAGAGCGTTATCAATATATGATCGATTTAGGTAAGACCTTGCCATTAATCGATGAGCAATATAAAACCGATGAGTATATCATCAAAGGTTGCCAAAGTAAGGTTTGGGTGCATGCTCAATTGGAATATGAAAAGGTGGTATTTACAGCCGATAGTGATGCTATTATCACTAAAGGGATTATCGCCATCCTTATCAGAGTGTTTTCAAACCAAAGTCCTGCGGACATTATTGCGGCCAATACTAATTTTATTGATGATATTGGATTAAAGGAGCACCTATCGCCAACCCGTGCCAATGGCTTGGTGAGTATGATCAAACAACTAAAAATGTATGCTATAGCATACCAAACACAGTTAAACTAAGATGAGCGATACCACTATAGATACCAATGCCCTTGGAGAAAAAATTGTAAGGGTTTTAAAAACTATTTTCGACCCTGAAATTCCTGTAGATATCTATGAATTGGGGTTGATTTACGATGTTTTTGTCAATGAGGATTACGATGTGAAAATCTTAATGACACTAACCACGCCTAATTGTCCTGTGGCAGAAACCTTGCCTCTGGAAGTTGAGGAAAAGGTGAAATCTCTTAATGACGTAAAGTCTGCAGAGGTAGAGATTACTTTTGATCCTCCATGGTCTCAAGAGTTAATGAGCGAAGAAGCAAAATTGGAATTGGGAATGCTGTAGCATTTCAATATTCATATAAACAAAAAGGACTTAATTAAGTCCTTTTCTCTTTTATAACAAGATTTACACAAATGGCAAGACGTACACCCAAATCAATAAAGGATGAGGACAAAACCAGCATAAGGACTTCCTTTAATGCTTTGGTGTACATTCCTCGGTTTTTTAGGGAAATCTGGAATGTCAATAAAAAGCTTTTCGTCTTGTCGGCTTTGTGCCGTTTGATAGGAGCCTTGCTTCCCGTGGTCATTTTATGGGTGGGTAAATTGATTATTGATGAGATTGTCACTCAAACGACTATTGAAACCACCGATTATACCCAATTGTGGACATATGTGGCTATTGAATTTGCTTTAGTGATTTTATCAGATTTTATCAGTAGGGCCATTTCCCTTACCGATGGTCTGTTAGGGGATGAATATAATATTGCGACTTCTGTTACCATTATCAAAAAGACCAATCAGGTAACCATAAGTTTGCTTGAGGATTCAGAGTTTTATGATAAGCTAGAACGTGCACGTACCCAAACTACGGGTAGAGTAGGTTTGATGTCTAACGTCTTGGGGCAAGCCCAAAGTGCTATTTCCATTGCTACTTTGGTAGCTGGTCTTGTGTATTTTGAACCTTACCTTATCATTTTATTGGTACTGAGTATTATTCCATCCTTTATTAATGAAATAAGGTTTAGCCAACAGCAGTATTCTTTGGCGAGAAGTTGGACCTCAGAACGACGGGAATTGGATTATTTGCGGTTTATAGGTGCCAATGATAAAACAGCCAAAGAAATTAAATTGTTCGGCCTTACCGATTTTATAGTAGATCGATTTAGGAATCTTTCCGAAGAATATTATCAGCTCAATAAAATCTTAGCCGTGAAACGTTCGGCTTTAGGGTTTTTGTTCAATGTTTTGGGTTCCATAAGTTATTACGCAGCTTATGTATTCATTATATATCGCGTGTTGTCGGGTGTGATTACGTTGGGTGAATTGACCTTTTTATCGGGTTCTTTCAATAGGTTGATGAAGAACCTTCAGGAGTTCTTTTCAAGATTTACCCGGATTTCGGAGAGTGCCTTGTATTTAAAAGACTATTTCGATTTTATTGATATTTCAGTAGATGCCAATACTCAAGAAGATGTGCCGCTCCCCAAACATATTCAACAAGGTTTTGAATTTAAAGATGTCTATTTTTCCTATCCAGATTCCGATCATGAGATTTTAAAAGGTGTATGTTTCACTTTAAAGGCAGGAGAAAAACTAGCTTTTGTAGGGCAAAACGGGGCAGGAAAAACGACGCTCACCAAGTTGCTATTACGCTTTTATGAGCCAACTTCTGGAGAGATTCTTTTGGACGGTGTGAATATTAACAGGTTTAAGAAGGCGGAGTACCAACAATTCTTTGGGGTAATTTTTCAGGATTTCTTTAGATACGAATTCACGGTTAAAGAGAATATCGCCATAGGAGATATTAAGGAACTTGGCAACCAGAAAAAGATTGAAAATGCAGCTCGATTAAGTTTGGCAAACGAAGTGGTGGAAGCTTTGAGCAAAGGTTACGACCAACAGTTGGGGAAACGTTTTGTGAGCGGTCAAGAGCTTTCAGGGGGGCAATGGCAAAAAGTAGCTTTGGCAAGGGCTTATATGAAAAATGCTGAAGTGATGATTTTGGATGAGCCTACGTCAGCACTTGATGCCAAGGCCGAAAGTGAAGTGTTTGAGCGCTTTATTGGGTTAACCAAAGGAAAGACAAGCATTTTGATTTCCCATAGATTTAGTACAGTACGACAAGCCGATAGAATTTTGGTGTTGGAAGAAGGCCGTGTGTTGGAAATAGGCACGCATGAAGAGCTCATGGCACATCCAAAATTGTATGCCGAATTGTTTACACTTCAGGCAGAGGGCTATCAATAAAAATGTAATTTTGCGTTATGGCAGATGAAATAATTAACCGCGTAGCCAATAGTAAATTGGTAACTATAGATTTGGAAGACTTTTATCCTAAAGGCGCCCGTGTGCTTTTTGATATCAAGGACTGGTTGTTCCAAGAGTTGATTTTAAAGGAGAAGGACTTTCGGGAATACGTAAAGCAACACGATTGGAGCCAATATCAAGATGGTTATTTGGCCTTGCAGTGTTCGGCTGAGGCGATTATCCCCTCTTGGGCCTATTTATTGATTGCCACGCAAGCGTCTTCATATGCTAAAAAAGTGGTTGTTGGAACTCTTCAGGATTTGGAGTCGTCAATATTTCAAGATATTGTTTCCCAATTGGATGTCGAACAATTTCGTGACAAGCCTGTCATTATTAAAGGGTGTTCTAATAAGCCCATTCCAGAAACAGCCTACACCTTATTGGTTTCCAGATTGAACGGGGTAGCAAAATCCATTATGTTTGGTGAGGCTTGTTCCACGGTGCCACTGTATAAAAAATAGACATCCCATGCTTTTATTTTAGGAGGATTTCAGAAAAAACCTATTTTTGTAGGGTATAAACCCTTATATAAAACAATCAAAATGAAGAAATTACTGTGTTCTTTGGCGTTGGTGGCTTGTGCTGTGGCTGCGAATGCACAAACCTTAGAGGAATTAAAAGCAGAACAAAAGGCCAAAAAGGATTCTATAAGTGATATTCAAAAACGAGTAGATGATCTGCAATCTCAAATTGATGCGTTTCCAGGATGGAAAATTGGCGCTTTTGGTGTTGTGGGAGGAAGCCTTTCCAATTTTGATAATTGGTATGCACAAGGAACTCCTAATAACTCTTCGGGTAATTTTGGGGGTACAGTAAATGCTTATGCCAATTTGGACAGAGAAAAGTATTTTTGGAAAAATGCTTTGAACCTAAATCTGAAATGGGTTAAGCTAGACGATAAAGATGATCCTAATGATGATGATAGCTTTCAGCCAACGACCGATGTTTTTAATATAACCTCACTATATGGTTATAAAATCACCAGTAAATTGGCGGCTTCGGCTTTAGTGGAATATAGAACTACCATTTTAGACAATTTCAACGATCCTGGATATTTAGATTTTGGGGTTGGGGCTACTTGGACGCCTATTACAGATTTAATTGTAGTAGTGCACCCTTTAAACTACAACATAGTATTTAGTGATGAGGATACCGTATTTGAATCCTCTTTTGGTTCTAAAATCGTTGCCGATTATACAAGAAAGTTGGGGCCTGTTGATTTTAAAACCAATCTTTCGGCTTTTTTAAGTTATAAGAGCTCGAATCTTTCCAATTGGACATGGACCAATTCCTTCACTTATACCTTATGGAAGAATATTGGAGTTGGGTTTGACTTTGGATTGAGAGGCAATAAACAAGAAGCTTTGAATTATGCGCTTCAGCAATATGAGCAATTAACGGATCCAACAGGAGTGGAAGAACCGGATTTTGACAATGTGGATAACGAATTACAAACTTATTACACTTTAGGGCTGTCGTACAAGTTCTAAAAAGCTTTATAGAATAAAAAAGGAGCGCTTGTTATGCAAGCGTTCCTTTTTTATTGTGCATCGTCGTAATTTTCGTCATAATCTGGATACAGAAAATGATTGTAGGGAAATCTGGTAATATGAATTTTCCTTACTTCATTATAGACGCGTTTTCTAAAGTCTTCTAAGTTTTCCTTATTGGTAGCGGAAATGAACAGCGCATTATCTCCAATTTTACTCATCCAAGTGGTTTTCCATTCATCAAGAGTATAGTTCACTTTGGTGCGTTCAGCAACTAAATCATTGTCATCAAAAGGTTCAGCTTCGTAGGCGTCAATTTTGTTGAATACCATAATGGTAGGTTTGTCGGCACTATCTATTTCATCCAAAATTTTATTCACAGAATCAATATGTTCTTCAAAGTTAGGATGGGAGATATCTACCACATGTAATAATAAGTCAGCTTCGCGCACTTCATCCAAGGTGCTTTTAAAACTTTCTACAAGTTGGGTTGGTAATTTTCTGATGAATCCCACGGTGTCACTCATTAAGAAAGGTAGGTTTTTAATGACCACCTTTCTAACGGTAGTGTCAAGCGTGGCAAAGAGTTTGTTTTCGGCAAACACTTCACTTTTGCTAATGACATTCATCAGGGTAGATTTGCCTACGTTGGTGTATCCTACAAGGGCAACACGGACCATTTGGCCGCGGTTACCACGTTGTACTGCCATTTGTTTGTCGATGGTTTTGATCTTGGCCTTTAATAGCGCTATTTTATCCCTAACAATCCTACGGTCGGTCTCAATTTCGGTTTCACCGGGACCACGCATTCCAATTCCCCCTTTTTGGCGTTCCAAGTGCGTCCACATTCCTTTAAGTCTGGGTAGTAAATATTCGCATTGCGCCAATTCTACTTGGGTTCTGGCATAACTGGTTTGGGCTCTTTGGGCAAAAATATCTAGAATTAAATTGGTTCTATCTAAAACTTTGCAGTTCAGTATTTTGCTGATATTGCGTTCCTGCGCAGGAGAGAGCTCATCATCAAATATAGCGGTGCCAACATTGTGTTCATTTATATATTCCTGAACGTCGTTCATTTTTCCAGTCCCAATAAAGGTACGTGGGTTGGGCATGTCCATTTTTTGTGTAAACCGTGCCACTACTTCACCCCCAGCTGTATAGGTTAAAAATTCCAGCTCGTCCAAATATTCTTTGGATCTGGTTTCATCTTGGTCTTTGGTAATGATGCCAATTAAAACTGCCTTTTCAAGCGAGATGTCTTTTTTTTCTAACATAAATATAATTATGGTACAAATTTACGCAATTGTGAGCATTTTAATTTTTATTATTTATAGGTTATCTTTGAGAGGGATTCTTAATATTTCAAAAATTAATTCTTTTTTACAATGCAGCAGATAATAGCGTTTTATAATATTGAGAATATGTTTGATGTTGAAGATGATCCTTACACCAACGATGATGACTTTTTGCCAGCTGCAGATAGGCATTGGACCCAAAAGCGCTATGAACGAAAAATCTATAAAATAGGGTCGGCAATTGCTAAAATAGGTAAGCATGAAACTAAGGGACCGCCTGCAATTGTAGGATTGGCTGAAATTGAAAATGATACTGTTTTAGAAGATTTAGTGCGTAGCCCCGATTTAAAACATCATGATTATGGTTATGTCCATTATGACTCTCCAGATACGCGGGGTATAGATGTTGCGCTTTTGTATGATAAAGAGGTTTTTCAGGTGAGCGCTTCTGAACGGTTTACCGTTTTTATAGAAGATGAAAATGGTATTAGAGATTATACGCGTGATATTTTATTGGTAAGTGGTACTTTAGACGGTGAACAAATGCACTTTATTGTAAACCATTGGCCGTCCCGAAGGGAAGGAGAAGGTGAATCCGCATATAAACGGATGGCAGCCGCCGAAATGGTATCGGAAATACTGGTTCAATTACGATTAAATTATGAGGATCCAAAGGTTGTTATATTAGGAGATTTCAATGATAATCCAGATGATGAGAGTATTAGAAGTCTTGTGAAAAATGACATGCTTTTTAATCCTATGGAAACGTTGTTGGATTTGGATCATGGCAGCATTAATTTCCAGTTCCATTGGAACCTTTTCGATCAGATTTTATGCTCAATAAATTTCTTTGAATCCAAGCAAGGGGTGTATAAGTTTGGTTATGCTAAAATATTCAATGACAAATTTTTAGCTCAGTATAAGGGGAAGTATAGTGGGCAGCCCTACAGGACCTATGTTGGGAACAAATACAAAGGAGGATTTAGTGATCATTTTCCGGTGTATATTCTTATTAAAAAAATGTAATAATTTTTCTTACAAACACTCCTAATTCACTTCGTCGAAGATTAATGCATTTAATCTATTATGCCAATGTTAATGGTATGTTAATAGGCATTTTTTTTATATTCGGAATCTTATTTCTGACTATGCAAAGCCTCAGGAATTAAATTAGCTATTAATCATTTATAACGATTTGTTTTTAACGTGCTTTCAATCAGTGTGTTCAAGGTGCGTTTTGAATTTGTTTAATGTTAACAATTGGATTGTATGAGAAAAATTACATTACTAATTTTTTGTGTTTTTACTTTTATTGGACAGTTATCCGCACAAGTTGCTATTGGTACTGGTACTTTAGAAACAGAAAATGCACCGTTTGAGCCTTTTTATGGCTATTCGTACACACAAACAGTGTATTTGGCCTCAGAAATTAATGCTTCCGGAACTATTACGGATATTCAGTGGTATTATAGTGGGACTTCAGAATTGCCAGATAGCCAAGAGTTGGTTGTTTATATGGCGGAGTCTACAAAAGCTTCTTTTGCTTCAACTTCAGATTGGGAGCCCATTGACTCTTTTACAGAAGTATATTCAGGGGGGATTACGGTAACCGCCGGTGTTTCTGGTTGGGTACAAATTACCCTTGATACCCCTTTCGACTATTCTGGTACAGATAATTTATTAATCGCGGTTGAAGAAAATATGCCTTCATATGATTCTTCTGGGGATGACTTTTATAATTCAGAAGTAGCTACAAATCGAACGATTTCTTATTATAATGATAACAATAATCCGGATCCTGCATCCCCGCCAACAGCAAATAATATAGATAATACGATTCCTAATATTATTTTGGGAGGTATTACACAATCTTGTCCTACGCCATCAGGGCTCACAGTAAGTGAAATTACTTCAACTGGAGCAAGTTTGGGTTGGACCGAAAATGGGAGTGCTGCTTCTTGGAATATTGAAGTAGTGCCAGCTGGTTCCGTACCTACTGGTACTGCGACCCAGACAGGAGTGGGCAACCCATATACAGTATCTGATTTGATGGCTATTACTGGCTATGATTTTTATGTGCAAGCTGATTGTGACACCGAGGAAAGTGCGTGGGCAGGACCATTTTCGTTTACAACCTTATGTGATGTATTTATTCCAGATTATTTAGCGCCTTTTGATTCTTGGTTGCAAGATTGTTGGGAAGAAGCTGATAGTGGTGACCCTACAACTGGTCCTGGAAACTTAGGTGCAGGATCTTGGACAACAGATGGCTTTGCCAACAATGGTTTTACGGGTGCTTACAAAATAAATTTATGGCAAGCCAATAAGAGTGATTGGTTGGTTAGCCCAATGTTTGACTTAACAGGAGGACCGTTTCAAGTGGAACTTGATTTGGCTATCATGCAGTTTGGTAGTTCAACAACGGCAGGTACTTTGGGGTCTGATGATGAAGTGCAATTATTAATGACAACAGATAATGGTGCAACTTGGGAAGCTTTGATCTCTTTTGATAATACTTCTGCGCTTCCGGTAGGAGGTGATCATTTTATTTATGATTTAACGGCATATAGTGGTATGACTGTTCAATTTGGAATTTGGGCTAGTGAAGGAAGTGTGGATGATACGGCAGACAATGATGTTTCTGTGGATAATTTCCAAGTACGAGCTATTCCTACTTGTATGGAGCCTTCTGGATTGACGGCTTCAGAATTTACCTCAAATGGCGCAAATTTAGGGTGGACCGAAAACGGGGATGCTTCTCTATGGAATATAGAAGTGGTGCCTGCAGGGACTGCTCCAACGGGAACACCGACAGCGTCAGGAGTGACCAATCCAACTACTGTTTCAGATTTATCTGCGATTACAGAATATGAATTTTATGTGCAATCAGATTGTGGTGACGGAGATTTGAGTTCTTGGACTGGGCCATTTTCGTTTACTACCCTATGTGATGTATTTATTCCAGATTATTTAGCGCCTTTTGATTCTTGGTTGCAAGATTGTTGGGAAGAAGCTGATAGTGGTGACCCTACAACTGGTCCTGGAAACTTAGGTGCAGGATCTTGGACAACAGATGGCTTTGCCAACAATGGTTTTACGGGCGCTTACAAAATAAATTTATGGCAAGCCAATAAGAGTGATTGGTTGGTTAGCCCAATGTTCGACTTAACAGGAGGACCATTCCAAGTGGAACTTGATTTGGCTATCATGCAGTTTGGTAGTTCAACAACGGCAGGTACTTTGGGGTCTGATGATGAAGTGCAATTATTGATTACAACTGATAGTGGAGCTACATGGACTCCTATATTAACTTGGGATAATACTACGGTAAATCCTGTAGGAGGTGATCATTTTATTTATAACCTTTCCGATTATAGTGGAATGATTGTGCAGTTCGGTATTTGGGCGAGCGAGGGAAGTGTAGATGATACTACAGATAACGATGTGTCTGTGGACAATTTTGAAGTACGTGCAGTCCCAACATGCCCTGAGCCAAGTGGATTGACTGCAACCAATTTAGGATTAACCTCTACAGAGGTTGCTTGGACCGAAAACGGTGATGCTTCTCTTTGGAATATAGAATATGGACCTGCTGGATTTGAATTGGGTACGGAGTCTTTGGTTACTGGTGTAACAAATCCTTATACGTTGATGGATTTAACTCCAGATACACAATATGACTATTATGTTCAAGCTGACTGTGGAGATCCTGACGGGGTGAGTTCATGGACGGGGCCATTCACATTCTATACGGGATACTGTGAGTCAGAGCCGTCAAGTAACGATGGAAATGGTGTAGGGAGTGTACAATTGGGTATAGTAATGTTCCCAAGTTTTGGAGATGTTACGTATGAAAACCACACCGCAACGGTGGTCAATGCCTTCCAAGGTTTTAATACAAACCTTCAAATTACCTTTGAAACAGGGTTTACTTATGATACTAATGTTTGGATTGATTTTGATGATAATTTAGTTTTTGATGCCGATGAATTGGTGTACCAAGGAGAATCAACAAATGCCAATCCAACTACTTTGGATGCCTCATTTATGATGCCAGCGGATGCGCCTCTTGGAGAGCATAGAATGCGTATTGGAACAGCAGATTCTGGCCAATCTACACCAAACCCTTGTTATAATGGGTCTTGGGGGGTAACCTTAGACTTTACTGTAAATATTGTAGAGCCAACCTGTATCAATGCGGAAGCAAACTATACCTTGGTGGACGATTGTGAGAATGGTGATCAATTTTTGATTGATGTTGATATTTTAAGTTTAGGAGATGCTACTTCCTTGACAGTTTCTAATAATTATGATGCTAATACAGCAGCAGTAACTGAGACTGGTGTTTATCAAGTGGGGCCATTCCCATTCATGGAAAATATTGTGATAACAGTGAGCAATGATCAAGATTCCAACTGTGTGATTGTAAGTTCTCCGTTTTATCAACTTGGTTGTCCACCGGATAATGACAACCCTTGTGACGCCATTGTAGTTGATGTTAATGATAATGATTCCTGTGATTTAACGACTTCAGGAACCATTTTGGCTGCTACAGATTCTGGCGTTCCAGCACCAACTTGTGGAGGTAATGTTAACGACGATGTATGGTTTGAGTTTACAGCACTGAATGAGGTGCAATTAATTACTTTGCTTAATATTTCAGGAGGGACTTTTAACTTGGATCACGCTGTATATGAAGGAACTTGTGATGGCTTAGTAGAACTATACTGTAGTACTAATACAGCAAGTATTACTCCAGAATTGGTGATAGGAAATACTTATTTTGTACGTGTATTCTCTTTTGGTTCTGCGGATGAAACAACTACCTTCGATTTATGTATCAAACAAGCACCAGAAAACACGGTATGTGAAAATGCCACGCCTTTCTGTGGAGAAGGTGGAGCCCTTTATGCTTCCAATGTAATTGGTATTCCATCTACAGGACCTGTAGCTTGTTTGGGAAGTATTCCTAACCCAACATGGAATGTGCTCCAAATTGGGGAGTCTGGACCAATCAATATTCAAATCGTTCAAAACACCCAGTTTGATGAAAATGGTAACCCAACGGGAACAGGTCTAGATGTGGATTTCGTTTTATGGGGGCCTTTTGATAATGAAATTGATTATTGTGATTTGGATTTGTTGGTAGACTGTCCAACATGTCCTAATAATACTTGGAATCCAGATTTCTATCCATTTGAAAACATTGTAGATTGTAGCTATTCTGCGGCAGCTGTTGAAAATGTAACCATAGAAAATGCGATAGCTGGTGAAATATATGTGTTATTGGTAACGAATTTTAATGGAGGAGCAGGAACCATTCAAATTGAGCAAACCAATGCTTCTGATGACGGTTCCGGGTCTATTACTTCTGAAATAGAAGTGGAATTGGGAGAAGATCAAAGTTTCTGTGGATTCCCATCTTACGAATTGAATGCAGAGTCGCCATTTGCAGATAATTATGAATGGTATGCTGACGGATTTATTATTGAAGGAGAAAACTCAGCGAACTTAACGGTTACCGAAACGGCTACTTATACAGTAATTGCATACGATGAAAACTGTGATACGCAAGCTCAGGATGAAGTAACTATAATTTTTGGATTGGAGCCAATTGCCAATGCTGTTGAGGACATTGTTACCTGTGATGATGCATCCGCGGATGAAATTGAAGATTTCGATTTGGAAATGCAAACTTCAGGCATCTTGGCTGGTCAAGATCCAGCATTGTTCAATGTAACTTACCATACTAGTTTGGAAGATGCGCAAGCAGGAACTAATGCCTTGACATCGCCATATACAAATGTTACAAACCCGCAAACAATCTACGTGAGAATTGAAGATGCCAATGCTACCTTCTGTTTTGCTACCACTACGTTTGATTTGGTGATTTCTGGTCCAACGCCTACTGTTACCAATGTTAATTTTAATGTATGTGATGATGAATCTGGTGATGGGGTAGAGAGTTTTGATTTAACATCTTTGGATGCAGAGGTGTTGAATGGCCAAGATCCTTCTATTTATTTAGTTTCTTACTATGCCTCTGAAGCAGATGCCGATGCAGGTGTTGACCCATTGGTGTCTCCATATGAGAATACAAGTAATCCTCAAACAATTTATGTCAGAATCGAAAGCAACGTAGCGTATGATTGCTACTCTGTTGGAGAAGTAGTACTTGCTGTGGATGCAGTTCCTTTTGCAAGCTTCAATTCCGATGTGGTAGCCTATGAGGTATGTCCAGATGCGACGGTGCCTATCGAAATTTCGTTAATAACTGAAGGCTTTAATGAAGATGAGGTAACTGTAGAATGGTCTCAAGACGGTGGCCCAATTGAAGGTGAGTCAGGATTAACATTACCGGTATTGACAGAAGGCACTTATACGGCTATCATTACAAGTGATGCTTCAGGATGTTCCTATGAAGTATCGGCAGATGTAATTGAATTGGAATCATGTGAATTCCCTCAAGGGATTTCACCAAACGGAGATGGTTTAAATGATAACTTCAATTTGAGCAGTTTTGGAGTGAGCAAAATCGAAATTTTCAACCGTTTGGGAACCTTAGTGTACTCCAAGAATGACTATACCGATCAGTGGTACGGACAGTCCCATGACGGCGAAGAGCTTCCTGTGGGAACCTATTTCTATACGATAGAGTACAGAGATGGAAGACACAGTGCTTGGGTATACATCAACAAATAATAACAAACTAAGAACTAACGCGATAATTAACAGCAGATGAAAAAACTATGCTTAATGGCAGTCCTGTTCATTACGGCCTTTATGCAGGGCCAACAGGACCCACAGTACACGCAGTATATGTACAACATGAACGTTGTGAACCCGGCGTATGCGGGCTCTAAGGAGGCACTCAGTCTGGGTGTTCTCTACCGTTGGCAGTGGAGCGGTATCGACGGTGCCCCACAGACGGGGACGTTCTTTGCGCACTCGCCAATCGGGAGCAACATGGGGCTAGGCCTGTCGTTCATCAACGACCAGATCGGACCTGTAGTAGAGAACAACGTCTACGCAGATTTCAGCTATACCCTAAGGCTTGGCGGCGAACACCGCCTGGCCTTCGGTGTCAAGGCAGGGGCCACGTTCCACGACATCGGGCTCCAGGACCTGGAGCTTTTCGACGATAACGACCCGTTCTTTTCGGAGAACATCAACAGCACGACGCCGAACATCGGAGCAGGGTTCTTCTATTACACGGAGCACTACTATGTAGGGTTCTCGGTACCGAACATGCTGAACTCGGTGCACCTTGATGCTGACGGTTACGAGCTGGGCTCTGAGGTGAGCCACTACTTTTTGACAGGGGGCTATGTGTTCGACGTATCTGCCAACACGAAGCTCAAGCCCTCGTTTTTGGTAAAGTCGGCGTTTTCTGCACCGACGTCGTTTGACGTGAACTTGAACGCGCTGTTCTACGACCGCTTCGAGATCGGGGCTTCGTACCGTCTTGACGATTCGTTCTCCGGCCTTGTGAACTTCGGCATCACGCCGAACCTTCGTATCGGTTATGCCTATGACGGAGTTACCTCAGACATCAGCAAGTATGCTTCCTCGTCGCACGAGATCATGTTGCTTTGGGACCTGAACTTTAGCAAGAAGGTATCACGATCACCAAGATATTTCTAACCGGACAACGAAACAGATATGAAGAACATACATACATATATAGCAATAGCGATGATGGGGGGCATGAGCATGACCGCCCAGAACAAGGACACAAAGAAGGCAGACGAGCTCTACGGGCGCTTTGAGTACGTAGAGGCCGCTGAGGCCTATGGAAAGCTTGTGGAGAAGGGCAAGGGCGATGCCTATGTCTACACGCAGCTGGCAGAGGCCAACTACAACATCTACAATACAGAGGAGGCCGAGCGCTGGTATGCCAAGGCGATCGAGTCCGGCAACCAGGATTCGGAGACCATCTACAGATATGCCCAGATGCTGAAGGCTAACGGGAAGTACAGCGAGTCCAACGCGCAGATGGCTAAGTTTGCCTCTATGGCACCGGGTGACGAGCGTGCGAAGGCGTACCGCTCTGCACCGGACTATATCGATGAGATCAAGTCCACGCGCAAGCGCTTTGAGGTAGAGGACATGTCTCTGAACACGGAGTACTCGGAGTTCGGTGCCGTTGAGAAGGACGGTGACCTTTACTTTGTATCGGCGCGCAACACGAGCCGCAAGACCTATGGCTGGAACGGGGAGCCTTTCCTTGACATCTACAAGTTCAGCAAGGGAGAGGACGGCAGCTACAGCGAGGGAGACCTGCTAGGTAAGGAGATCAACACGAAGTACCACGAGGGTACGGTGTCCTTTTCTCCGGATGGCAGCACGATGTACTTTTCAAGGGAGAGCTTCTTTGAGAAGGTCTATGAGAAGGAGGACCGCACGAAGATCAGTGTGATCCACCTGTTCCGCTCGAAGAAAGTGGACGGCAAATGGGGGCCTGCAGAGGGCTTTGCGATGAACAGCGATAGCTACTCGGTAAAGGACCCAGCGGTGAGCGCCGACGGGAAGACATTGTATTTTGCCTCGAACATGCCGGGAGGTATGGGCGGCTTTGACCTTTACAGGGCGGGCATCAATGCCGATGGCAGCCTTGGCGAAGCGGAGAACCTTGGATCCAAGATCAACACGGAGGGCCATGAGGTGTTCCCTTTTGCGGGGAGCAACGGCGAGCTTTACTTTGCCTCGAACGGGCACTTGGGCCTAGGTGGACTGGATATGTTCCAGGTGAAGTCGGACATGTCCGGTGTGGACAACATGGGGGTACCTGTTAACAGCAGCGGGGACGACTTTGCGCTTAGCTATGACGATGCCACAGGTATGGGCTATGTGTCCTCGAACCGTTCAGGCGGTAGGGGCAACGACGATATCTACCGCGTGAGAAAGGTAGAGGAGCCATGCGATACGCAGCTGTTGGTGAAGATCATCGACGAGAAGAGCAAGGAGGCCATCGCAGGAGCCATGGCAACGCTTTACGCAGCCAATGGCGAGGAACTAGGCAGTGCGACTTCGGATGCGCAGGGTATGGTAAGCTTCAGCATATTGTGCGAGACGGATACGGAACTTGGTGTGACCTCTGCGAACCACATCGGGAAGCGCGTATCGATCGAGGGCAGCTTGGAGAAGGAAGTGAAAGAGTCTGTAGAATTGGCACCTATCGAGGAGCTTATCGTGGCGGACCAGGTAGTGCTCAACCCTATCTACTTCGACTTTGACAAATCGAACATCACGGCACAGGCGGCCTTTGAGCTTGACAAACTGGTGCAGGTGATGACCAAATACCCAGAGATGGTGATCTTGGCCACTTCGCATACGGACAGCCGTGGCTCTGACGCCTACAACATGTCGCTGTCTGACAGACGAGCAAAGTCAACGGCACAGTACGTGATCTCGAAGGGAATCGACAAGAGCCGCATTACCGGAGAGGGACGTGGAGAGAGCGAGCCTAAGGTGGACTGCGGAGCCAACTGCAGCGAGGAGCAGCACCAGCTGAACCGTAGATCGGAGTTCATCATCGTAAGCGGTGGACCTAAAACGAAATAATTTAACCCTAATATTTTTTTAACTAACACAAAATGCAATGAGAAAACTACTATTATTATTTCTTGTGTTGTTTTCAGTTTTTAATCAACTCAATGCCCAAGTGGCCATTGGGTCGGGTACTTTGGAATCTGAAAATGCACCCTTTGAACCCTTTTACGGGTATTCGTATTCGCAGACCGTGTATTTGGCTTCAGAGATCAATGCCTCTGGAACCATTACCGATATACAATGGTATTATAGCGGTACTTCTGCAATGCCAAACAGTCAGGAATTGGTCATTTATATGGCTGAATCTCCGAAGTCAGAGTTTGACTCGAATACTGATTGGGAGCCGATAGATTCTTTTACTGAAGTATATTCAGGAGGGATTACCGTAACTGCGGGCTCACCAGGTTGGGTCCAAATTACTTTGGATACGCCTTTTGATTATGCTAATACGGATAATTTAATTATTGCTGTAGAGGAAAACATGCCAGCTTATGATAGTTCTGGAGATGATTTTTACAATTCAGAAGTAGGGACGAATAGAACGATCTACCATTTTAGTGATTCGGTAAATGCAGATCCTGCTTCTCCGCCAACAGCGAACAATATTGATACTACCATCCCGAACATTATTTTGGGTGGAATTGAGCAATTATGTCCAAATCCTTATAGTGCAGAAGTAGATGTTAATTTAACAACAGCTGATTTTACCTGGGAAGGTGGTTCGGCGACTGCTTGGGAAGTGATCAACCAAGAAGTAGGTGGTACGGCCCCAACTGATACTGATTCTGGTACTTCTGTAGATGCAAGTACATACCAAGCAACAGATTTGACTTTAGGAGCAGATTATGAATTTTATGTTAGAGCCGATTGTGGTGCTGATGGTTATAGTGGATGGGTAGGGCCATTAACTTACCATATAAGTGATGAAGGAGAGGCTTGTAGCAATCCCATTAACGTAACGACACTTCCTTATACGACAGCTGATAATACGTCTGAATACTTAGATGATTATGCCGGTAGTCCAGGAGCCGATTGTAGTACAACTTCTTCCTATTTAAATGGGGATGACGTGGTATATGCGTATACACCTACTGAGGATACTTCTATTGACTTAGAGCTATCTGATATTACAGAAAATTATGCAGGGATGTTCGTTTACACTGATTGTGACGATATTGGAACTGGCTGTGTAGGAGGTGCAAGCAATGGATTTTCTACCGATGATTTGGTTATTGATAATTTCACGGTTACTGCAGGAACAACTTATTACATTGTGATTTCTACGTGGTTTGCCCAAAGTGTTGGTTATACTTTGGATATTACCGAGAATACTTGTATTGATCAGGAAATAACTTATTCAGTTGTGAGCGACTGTGTTAATGGACCTCAGTTCTTTATTGAAGCCGATGTAACCAGTTTAGGGTCTGCAACTACCTTAACGCTTTCAGACGATCAAGGAAGTGCAGAGCAAACAGTTACCGATATAGGTATTTATACTTTTGGACCTTATGATAACGCTACAGATGTTATTATTACTTCTGAGAATGTTGATGATGCCAATTGTATTTTAGAAAGTGAAGTGTTAACGCAACCATTCTGTTCAGATAATGTTGTAGACTGTGCTGTGGGACCAGTAAATACAACCTTCTGTTACGATAATAATAATGATGTTACTTTTACCTATACCAGTACAGATGGATCTGCATTAAACTTAATTGTGAATGGAGGATCTGTAGAAAGTGGCTGGGATTACTTCATTGTATATGATTCTGACGGAACAACGGAGCTTACAGATCCTAATACTACAGGAGCTTTATCTGGGGTGTTCCAATCTACGGGAGATACTATTTCCTTTACAGTAGATGCTGATGGTGTAGGTAGTTGTGCGTCATCTTCCTATACTCCAATTGATGTAACGGTATCCTGTGCAACCTGTACCAATCCAGAATGGTCTTACGAAGTAGTTGGAGACTGTATCAATGGGCCTCAATTTAACATTGAAGTAGATTTGTCGGATATGGGAACTGGAACGTCTTATACGATTTCTGATGATCAAGGCGGCGATTCTCAAACTGTTACCGAATTAGGTATTTATACCTTTGGACCATATGACAATACTACACAAGTTGCTTTGACTATTGCTAATGATGATGATGTAAACTGTGAACTAACAGGACCAGCTGTAACTCAGGAGTTCTGTACAGAAAATTATGTGAATTGTGATGAAGGACCGTTGAATTCTGTATTCTGTTATGGACCAAACAACGACACTACTATGACGTTTACAAGTAATGATGGTACAAGTTTGATCTTTATTGTTAATGCCGGATTTGTAGAAAATGGCTGGGATTATTTCCATGTTTATGATACTGACGGGACAGAACTGACACCAGTTGATGGTTTAACAGGTGATTTAGCAGGAAACGTATACCAGTCTTCAGGAGATACCATTTCTTATTTTGTGGATGCAGATGGAGGAGGAAGTTGTACCGATACTTGGACAACGTATGATTCTATTGATGTAACCGTTATTTGTGCTACTTGTGATTTGCCAACGTGGTCTTATGCACCAGTTTCAGACTGTATCAATGGTCCTCAATTTAATGTTGAAGTAGACCTTTCTGATATGGGATCGGCAACGTCTTACACTATTACTGATAACCAAGGCGGAGTTGCGCAAACAGCAACTGAAACTGGTATTTATACTTTTGGACCTTATGCCAACGGAACAGAGGTGTCTTTTACCATTGCCAATGATGACGATGCTAACTGTACTTTGTCAGGACAACCGGTAACACAGCCATTCTGTTTGGATAACTACATTGATTGTCCAGATGGTGAGCCAATCAACTTTGTGTATTGTTATGGAAATGATGATACTAACATATTTACCTTTACAAGTAGTGATGGAACACCACTTAATTTTGATGTTAATGCTGGAGATTTAAGTCCATTTGGTGGCGATTATTTCCACGTGTATGATACCGATGGAACGGAATTAACGCCAAATGAATTTATGGGATTTGATGAAGATGGAGACCTTACCGGTGTAAGTTTCCAATCTACAGGAGATACCATTTCTTTCTGGATTGAATCTAACGCTTTTACAAGCTGTCAAGATACATGGACAAGTTATGCCTCTTTAGATGTAACTGTTGCTTGTGCTACTTGTATCAATCCACAAGCGTCTTATACTATTGTAGATGACTGTGAAAACGGTGAGCAATTCTTGGTAGATGTTGAAATTACCAATATGGGCTCTGGATCATCATTGACCATTTCAAGTGATTATGACGATGTTACTGTAACAGCAACAGAGGTTGGAACCTACCAAATGGGACCATTCGCCTTCAATACTGCGGTAGAAATAGCGGTGGTTAATGATGATGATGTAACCTGTGATATTTACAGTCCTGAATTTTTGGTATTGGCTTGTCCTCCCGAAAATGACAACCCATGTGATGCTATTGCTGTTGAAGTAAATGAAGTGGACGAGTGTACCTTGTTTACGTCAGGGACGGTTGCTGGTGGAACGCCATCTACGGTGGCAGCACCAACTTGTAACGGACAGCCTAATGATGATGTATGGTTTACGTTTGAAGCTAATACTGAGGCTCAAGTAGTATCCTTGAACAACATTGCTAACGGAAACTTAAATCTTGATTTTAGTGTGTATGAAGGAACTTGTGATGGTACCCTTACTGAATTGTACTGTTCAGATGCTAGTGTTGGGGCTGTTGAAGGCCTAACAGTTGGCGAAACCTATTATGTAAGAGTGTACTCTTTTGATGATGAGGCTGTCGGAACAACCTTTGATATTTGTATCAAGCCATCTCCAGGGAATATTGTTACCGATCAGGTAACCTATACCGTAGAGCAATTGGTAACCGATGTATTGATTGCCAATGAGTGTGCGCAAATCTCTAACATTACCTATTCTACAGGAACGGATTTTGATTCTGTAAATGGTATTGCCTATTTCTATACTGAAAGTCCAGGATTCCCATTTGACGATGGAATTATGTTGGCCTCAGGAGATGCTGCTTTGGCCGATGGACCTAATGATGGAACTGCTTCTTCTGGAGGGTTTAGCTGGCCTGGAGATACCGATTTAGATGGTATTGTAGGAGGAAACACAAACAATGCCTCTATCATTGAGTTCGATTTCGTGCCTTTTGCCGATGAGATCAGTTTTGACTTTATCATGGCTTCTGAAGAATATAACGGAGGTTCTTTTGAGTGTAACTATTCGGACGCCTTTGCCTTCCTATTGACCGATGAACTTGGAGTAACTACCAACTTGGCGGTATTACCAGGTACAACTACACCAATCTTGGTAACCAATATTCACCCAGAAAACACCTCTTGTGGAGCAATCAATGAGGAGTATTTTGGTGGTTATACGCCGGATAACTTGCCTCCTATGATCTATGATGGTAGAACTGTACAATTTACAGCGTTTTCTAACGTAAACATTGGTGAAACTTACCATATCAAATTGGTAATGGCCGATGAAGGGGATTCAGCATTGGATTCTGCGGTTTTCCTTAAAGCTGGTAGTTTTGATATTGGAGATTTCGATTTAGGAATTGATATTACTATTGAATCAGGAAATGCTATTTGTGATGGAGAGCCAATTATTCTAGATACCGGAGCACCATCAGTGGAGCACGTATGGTACAAGGATGGCTTTATTGTTGAAGGAGCAACCGAATCTACTTTAGAAATTTCTGAAGAGGGAGAATATACTGCTCAAGTAATCTTCTCTCCAACATGTAATGTCGATGATACTATTTTGGTTGAGTATTTGCCTAATCCAGCGATTGCAGAACCTATGGATCTTGAGGTATGTTCTACAACGCCATTTGGAGTTTACGACCTTACTGAAAATACGCCTGTGGTACTTGGAGATTTGGACCCAGCATTGTTTACAGTGTCTTATCACTTGACAGAGCAGGATGCTATTGATGATGTAAACCCATTAGCATCTCCTTACGCTAACGTGACAGCTCCTCAAACTATTTGGGTGAGAGTATTTGATACAGTGTTAGGTTGTAAGACCGTATCAAGTTTCGATTTAATCATTACGGCTCCAACGCATACGGCTACTAGCGTAGACCTATTGGAGTGTGACAATGATGGAGATGGTGTTGCAGAATACGATTTGGATGCACATAGTACATATATTTTGGATGGTCAGGATGCTGCAGCTTACAACGTGACGTATTATGCTTCTGAGCAGGATGCCATGGATGCAGCCAATCCATTGGCGAACCCTTACACAAGTGCCGGTAACGAAACGGTTTGGGTGCGCGTAGAAACTGTTGGGCTTCCAGATTGTTATGTAACCAACAGCTTTATGTTGACTATTGGAACTGCTCCAATGACATCGTTTACTGAAGATTTCGATTATATAGTTTGTGAGGGTACAGATGTGCCTGTGATTATCGAAGCAACACCAGGTAACTATACAGAAGATGAAGTTAGCATTAATTGGTACCAAGATGAAGTATTAATTGAGGGCGAGCATGGCTTGACATTGCCTGTGTTAACGGGTGGTATTTATGAGGTTGAAGTAATCTTTAACGATACTGGTTGTAGTGCCATTACCGAACAAGTTATGGAAACTGTGGTGTGTGAGTTCCCACAAGGTATTTCGCCTAACGGAGATGGCTTAAACGACAATTTTGATTTGAGTGTGTTTAGAGTAAGCAAAATTGAAATTTTCAACCGTTTAGGAACTTTGGTATACTCTAAGCGTAACTATACCAATGAGTGGTACGGACAGACCAATGATGGTGACGAGCTTCCTGTTGGAACGTACTTCTATACCTTGGAATATAACGATGGTGAAACACGTAGCGCTTGGGTTTACATCAACAAATAAGAGCAACCTATAAAACTAAAAGAGAGAAATGAAAAGAATATATATGGCAATGGTCCTATTGATGTGCGTACAGCTGTACGGCCAACAGGACCCACAGTACACGCAGTATATGTACAACATGAACGTTGTGAACCCGGCGTATGCGGGCTCTAAGGAGGCGCTCAGCCTGGGTGTTCTCTACCGCTGGCAGTGGAGCGGTATCGACGGTGCCCCGCAGACGGGGACGTTCTTTGCGCACTCGCCAATCGGGAGCAACATGGGGCTAGGCCTGTCGTTCATCAACGACCAGATCGGTCCTGTTGTGGAGAACAACGTCTACGCAGATTTCAGCTATACCCTAAGGCTTGGCGGCGAACACCGCCTGGCCTTCGGTGTCAAGGCAGGGGCCACGTTCCACGACATCGGGCTCCAGGACCTGGAGCTTTTCGACGATAACGACCCGTTCTTTTCGGAGAACATCAACAGCACGACGCCGAACATCGGAGCAGGGTTCTTCTACTACACGGAGCACTACTATGTAGGGTTCTCGGTACCGAACATGCTGAACTCGGTGCACCTTGATGCTGACGGTTACGAGCTGGGCTCTGAGGTGAGCCACTACTTTTTGACAGGGGGCTATGTGTTCGACGTATCTGCCAACACGAAGCTCAAGCCCTCGTTCTTGGTAAAGTCGGCGTTTTCTGCACCGACGTCGTTTGACGTGAACTTGAACGCGCTGTTCTACGACCGCTTCGAGATAGGGGCTTCGTACCGTCTTGACGATTCGTTCTCCGGCCTTGTGAACTTCGGCATCACGCCGAACCTTCGTATCGGTTATGCCTATGACGGAGTTACCTCAGACATCAGCAAGTATGCTTCCTCGTCGCACGAGATCATGTTGCTTTGGGACCTGAACTTTAGCAAGAAGGTATCACGATCACCAAGATATTTCTAACCGGACAACGAAACAGATATGAAGAACATACATACATATATAGCAATAGCGATGATGGGGGGCATGAGCATGACCGCCCAGAACAAGGACACAAAGAAGGCGGACGAGCTCTACGGGCGCTTTGAGTACGTAGAGGCCGCTGAGGCCTATGGAAAGCTTGTGGAGAAGGGCAAGGGCGATGCCTATGTCTACACGCAGCTGGCAGAGGCCAACTACAACATCTACAATACGGAGGAGGCCGAGCGCTGGTATGCCAAGGCAATCGAGTCCGGCAACCAGGACTCGGAGACCATCTACAGATATGCCCAGATGCTGAAGGCGAACGGGAAGTACAGCGAGTCCAACGCGCAGATGGCTAAGTTTGCCTCTATGGCACCGGGTGACGAGCGCGCGAAGGCGTACCGCTCTGCACCGGACTATATCGATGAGATCAAGTCCACGCGCAAGCGCTTTGAGGTAGAGGACATGTCTCTGAACACGGAGTACTCGGAGTTCGGTGCCGTTGAGAAGGACGGTGACCTTTACTTTGTATCGGCGCGCAACACGAGCCGCAAGACCTATGGCTGGAACGGTGAGCCTTTCCTTGACATCTACAAGTTCAGCAAGGGCGAGGACGGCAGCTACAGCGAGGGAGACCTGCTAGGGAAGGAGATCAACACGAAGTACCACGAGGGTACGGTGTCCTTCTCACCGGATGGCAGCACGATGTACTTTTCAAGGGAGAGCTTCTTTGAGAAGGTCTACGAGAAGGAGGACCGCACGAAGATCAGTGTGATCCACCTGTTCCGCTCGAAGAAAGTGGACGGCAAATGGGGACCTGCAGAGGGCTTTGCGATGAACAGCGATAGCTACTCGGTAAAGGACCCAGCGGTGAGCGCCGACGGGAAGACATTGTATTTTGCCTCGAACATGCCGGGAGGTATGGGCGGCTTTGACCTTTACAGGGCGGGCATCAATGCCGATGGCAGCCTTGGCGAAGCGGAGAACCTTGGATCCAAGATCAACACGGAGGGCCATGAGGTGTTCCCTTTTGCGGGGAGCAACGGCGAGCTTTACTTTGCCTCGAACGGGCACTTGGGCCTAGGTGGACTGGATATGTTCCAGGTGAAGTCGGACATGTCCGGTGTGGACAACATGGGGGTACCTGTTAACAGCAGCGGGGACGACTTTGCGCTTAGCTATGACGATGCCACAGGTATGGGCTATGTGTCCTCGAACCGTTCAGGCGGTAGGGGCAACGACGATATCTACCGCGTGAGAAAGGTAGAGGAGCCATGCGATACGCAGCTGTTGGTGAAGATCATCGACGAGAAGAGCAAGGAGGCCATCGCAGGAGCCATGGCAACGCTTTACGCAGCCAATGGCGAGGAACTAGGCAGTGCGACTTCGGATGCGCAGGGTATGGTAAGCTTCAGCATATTGTGCGAGACGGATACGGAACTTGGTGTGACCTCTGCGGACCACATCGGGAAGCGCGTATCGATCGAGGGCAGCTTGGAGAAGGAAGTGAAAGAGTCTGTAGAATTGGCACCTATCGAGGAGCTTATCGTGGCGGACCAGGTAGTGCTCAACCCTATCTACTTCGACTTTGACAAATCGAACATCACGGCACAGGCGGCCTTTGAGCTTGACAAACTGGTGCAGGTGATGACCAAATACCCAGAGATGGTGATCTTGGCCACTTCGCATACGGACAGCCGTGGCTCTGACGCCTACAACATGTCGCTGTCTGACAGACGTGCAAAGTCAACGGCACAGTACGTGATCTCGAAGGGGATCGACAAGAGCCGCATCACCGGAGAGGGACGTGGCGAGACCGAGCCTAAGGTGGACTGCGGAGGCAACTGTAGCGAGGAGCAGCACCAGCTGAACCGTAGATCGGAGTTCATCATCGTAAGCGGTGGACCTAAAAC